>JBGTCV010000142.1:0-35060 GCA_041748655.1 Promineifilaceae bacterium (SeqCode)
GATTATTGTGAACGCGACGTTGGGGTTGGGCAGCGTGATTCTGGTGGAGTCTGCCTTAAGTTTCTTGGGGTTTGGCATTCAGCAGCCGGTGGCGACATGGGGGAACATGCTGCAAAATGTGCAGAAGGATATGTTCACGGCACCGTGGAAGGCGCTGTATCCGGGCTTGTTGATTTTTATCACGGTGTTGGCGGTGAACTATCTGGGGGATGGTTTGCGCGATGCCCTGGACCCCAGACTTAAATTGTAATCAAGCAGCTGGCCACCAGGTTATTGTCACTGTGTTGCCACCGTATTGACACTAAAAAGACACTGTGATACACTCTTTGTGCACTTCCTCTTCTCAATATCGTTCACCTGATTAATTAACCATACCAGGTAATTTTATTGAGAAATTGGGCGAGGTTTCGTGGGGTTTCCTCGCCCTTTTGCTGCTCCCATAAAAAAGACCCGTTCAAATTTGAACGGGTCTTTTTTATGGGAGCATACGTTGAAGGAGGTGAAGCCAGTTTTGGGCCTGTACGGCCGTTACCTCCCCAAGCCCATACCCTCGCTCCTGCAAAGCTGCGCCAATGGCGTTCAAATCAACCACGCTGTCCAGGCCAGTGGGCAGATCGGCGGCTCCGAAACGGCCGTCTAGCCCACTCCCCAATCCCACATGCGCCGCATTCCCCAATACCTGGCAAATATGGTCGATGTGCGCCACAAGATGTTCAATGGTAACCAACTGCTTTGGCTCGCCTTGGCGATGGCCGCGCCGCAAATACGGATTGTAGGGGGAAACGCCGATCACACCGCCCCGCTCGCCAAGCAGCTGGATTTGGGTATCGCTCAGATGGCGTTCGCCGGTAACCAGGGCACGCGCACTGCTCTGAGAAGCCAGGATCACGCCAGGGTAGCTGTCCAATATCTCCAGCGACGCCTTTTCGCTCAGACCGCTGATATCCACCGCCAGGCCAAAATCGGCCATCATTTCCAGCAGCTGGTGCCCCGCTTTGGTGAGTCCCAAGCGGCTGCCCCGCTGGAAGCCAGAAGCGTAGGCCGTGTCGTCCCAGGCCGGCCCCACAATGCGCAGGCCGCGCTCGACCCACATTTCCAGCTCCTGAGGCTCACGAATAGGATCGGCTCCTTTCAACAGGGGAACGATGCCCAGCAACGGCCGTTCCCCTCCCCCAAAACCATCCACCACCACCGTCAATTCGGCCTGGCTGCGAACGAGGCGAATCGTCTTATCCTCATCTGCCAGCCTGTGGTAATAGTCGAACTGGCTCATCGCCAGCTGATGCGCCTGTGCCTGGTTGTGGTAGCCCGTTTCCGAGGTGTGCCGCTGGGCAGGCTCGGCAAAAATGGTGCCAAAAAGAATGCCCACACCCGCCTCTTTCAGCGCGGGCAGGGTGAGTGTGGCGATACCTGCGGAATGCCGCCCTTTTTCCCGGTCGCGCAGGTTTTGCAGGGGTTGTTGGAGATTACGGCCGTTTACCAGCGCGTTGTAAGCCAGATCCAGATGCCCATCTACAATAAACATGGTTACTCGATCAAGCTGCGCAGCGTGGCCAGATTAACCGGGTCCATCTCAATTTCGCTGCCGTCTTCAGCCTCTTCCGTTTTGGGGGTTTCCAGGTGGGCGGGATGATCGGCCCAACGCGGGTCGTTGACAAAGTTGGCAAAACCGGCCAGGCCAATAAAGCCCTGGCCAATATGTTCGTGCCGGTCTTTGTTGGAGCCAAGCTCGTGCTTGCTGTCGTTGAGATGGAAACATCTAATCTTGTCCAGGCCAATTGTCGCGTCGAAGGCGGCCATCGTTTCGGCGTAGGCTTCCGGGGTGCGGATGTCATACCCGGCGGCAAAAACGTGGCAGCTATCGAAGCAGACACTCAGCCGCTCGTTGTCGCCTACTTCAGACAAAATATAGGCGAGTTGTTCAAAGGTACGGCCGATATTGGTACCCTGCCCGGCCATTGTTTCAACACAGACGGTGACATTGTTGGCGGATTCGGCCGTTTCCGCCAACAACCGCTTCAACCCCCGCGCAATCAACGTCATGCCAGACTGCTCCGTACCGCTAATAAACGAGCCAGGATGGAAGGTAAGCAGCGGCAAATCAAACGCCGCTGCTCGCTCTACCTCATCCTTCAGCGCCTGGTACGATTTTTCCCACAGTGCCTCATCGGGCGAAGCAATGTTGATCAGATAGCTGGCATGAACTGCCACTGGATGAATGTGGGCGTATTTTTCTGCCGCTTTACGGTATTGTTCCACATCTTTTTCGGTTATCGGTTTGGCTTGCCACTGCCGATTGCTTTTGGTAAACACCAGCATGGAGTCACAGCCAGCCTCCTCGCCACGGGCAAATGCTTTGTATAAACCACCTGCCGCGCTCATATGTGCGCCTAATCGCATAATTAACCTCGCATTGGTTACAAATTGTACCGGTCGTCCAGTTCTGCCCCGAAAAAGCCGATGGTTTCGCTGCCGTCCAGCGAATAGACGCCGTCCCCCACCACCTGCCAGATGCGGCTGCCGGCCAAATCTTCGATATAGTTACCGCGTAGATGGCCGGTTGGTTCACCATCCAGGGTAAAGAGGGTGCCGCCTTGTAAATAAGCAAACTGTTCGCCTTTGCGATCGATTAAGCCACGCATGTCAGGGTACCTCGTAGGTTACGCGGGTGGCTCCGGTGTTATCTTGCAACGTCACGGTTTCACCCGACGTCCAAATAGCTTCGCCCAGGCCCCAATACAGGGCGGTTGGGCTGTTCACGCCGCTGGTTGTATGAATCCGCAGGTCGGAACCGGCAAACAGGGTCACCTGGCCAAACTGGTAGGTGTGGCCATCTTCATCCAGCAGCCGCCAATTTTGCAGGGCAATGGGGGCCTCACCGCTGTTGGTGAGCAGAACAGCTTCATCAGCCAGCTGGCCCGGGCCAATAACGGCCGTAATCACCACCACCGCCTCCCCTGCGCCAACCGGCTGGGTGGCAATCGGTGTGGGCAACACGGCTTCTTCGGGAACGGCCGTTGCCGCTGGCTCCGGTGTGGAAACGCCCCCAATAGGAATGACCAGCCGCTGCCCCACAGAAATAATGTTCGGATTGGTCAGCCCGTTTTCCGCCATAATATCCTCGACGGTAACAGAATAAAGCTGGCTGATGATTCCCAGCGTATCGCCGGCCTGGACGGTGTGAACGGGCGGTCCGTCATCTGGTTCGGGGGTTTCGGTGGCGCTGAGTTCTGGCTGGGGCACGGCCGTATTCTGCAAAAAGGCCGGGGTGATGGTGGTGGGAATGGAAACGGCCGTTTCCATCCGCCCATCCCGATTATCCCACAAATACAGTATCGCCAGGATAACCACCGAAGAAACCACAATATTTAACAACAAAAAGGGAATCATTTTTCGAGCGGACATGCAACTCTCCTCATATTGTTGTTATTGTACATCACCGCAGGAGCCAAACCAAAATCAGAAGATAATCGCCAACCAGTTGAAGAAAGTGTAAAAACAGGGAAAATAGCGTTTCTGTATTAACAGACAGAAAAAAGCAATAGACCTTAATGGAATTAACGTTATGTTAAAAACAACTCGCAGATTTTGCAGTTAAAGGCAAAAAATCTGCGAAATCTGCGTTAATCTGCGGATCAATTCTCATTTCCGATATTGTCTAATACAAAGGCCATTTAATGTCCAAAAAATTGAAAATTCTCTTTCTCAGCGCCGAAGTCGCTCCTTTTGCCAAAACCGGCGGATTGGGAGACGTGGGCGGCTCCCTGCCTAAAGCGCTACGCGAAATGGGTCACGACGTGCGCGTCGTCATGCCCGCCTACCCCAAAATCGAGGCTGGCTACCCCGGCGTTACCCCCATGCCTGGCTTTCTCACCGTACCAACCGGCGCTGGCAATCTGCTCGCAGGTGTTTTTCAGGGAACGCTGCCCAACAGCCAGGTGCCCATCTACTTTATTGCCGAAGGCAATCTGTTCAACCGCCCTAACCTGTACGGCTACGGCGACGATGCTTATCGCTTCGCCTTTTTCAGCCGCGCCGCGCTGGAACTTACCGTCGCCCTGGAGTGGAAGCCAGATGTGGTCCACGCTCACGATTGGCATACTGCCCCGGCCCTCACCTGGCTGGCCACCACCGGGCAAGGGTATGAAACGTTTCGCGGCATCGCCACCGTTTTTACCATTCATAATCTGGCCCACCAGGGCAAAACCAACTGGCAAATTTTTAACTACCTGGGGCTGCAAAGCCACGCGCTAACGGAGGAAGGGTACAACGAGGTCAACTTTATGGCACGGGGCATTTACCATGCCACCCTGGTCAACACCGTCAGCCCCACCTACGCCCGCGAAATCATGACGCCTTCCGGCGGTGCCGGATTGGACGGTTTGCTGCGCCACCGGCAGTATGATGTTCACGGTATTTTGAATGGGCTGGATTATGAAGAGTGGAATCCGGCGGCAGACGGCCGTTTAGCCAGCCATTTCGACGCCGATCATTTAGAAAAGCGGCTGCACAACCGCCATGCTCTGCAAGCCCGCGCTAATTTGCCCCAGCGCGACAACATCCCCTTGGTGGCCATCGTCTCCCGGCTGGATTGGCAAAAAGGGCTGGACATTACCGGCCACGTCATTCACCTGCTCATGAACGGCTTCTCTGGCGACGCCCAATTTATTGTCCTGGGCACCGGCGACCCCGCCTACGAAGAGATGTTTGCCCGTCTGGCCGCCTACCATCCCGATAAAATGACCGCTTACCTCAGCTACGACGCCAACTTCGCCCCGCTCATTTACGCGGGCAGCGATATGTTCCTGATGCCTTCGCTGTTTGAGCCGTGCGGCCTGGGGCAGCTTATCGCCATGCGCTACGGCAGCATACCCGTGGTGCGGGCCACCGGTGGCCTGGCCGATACCGTTACGGACGGCGAAACCGGCTTTAGCTTCAACGACTATACCGCCGATGCTTTTTGGAACGCCCTACAGCGTGCCATCTACGTCTACAACGTAGACAGGCCGCGCTGGCAAACCATCCAGCAAAACGGAATGGCCGCAGATTATTCCTGGCAGCGCTCGGCGTCTGGTTATGAGCAGCTTTATGAGTGGGCCATTGCCAGAACGATAAATGGGTAATTGAGTAATTACCGAATTACTTAATTACCCAATTACTCAATTACATTTCCAAATCTAATCTGAAATTTCTGAATAAAAGGTTCTCACTATGCGCTTTGAACGTGCCGCTGGCATCCTACTTCATCCAACATCCTTCCCTGGCCGCTATGGCATTGGGGATTTTGGCGATGCTGCCTACCAATTTGTAGACTTTTTGCTGGCCAGCAAGCAGTCGTTGTGGCAGATTTTGCCGCTTGGCCCCACTGGCTATGGCGATTCACCCTACCAGGCGTTTTCCGCCTTTGCCGGGAATCCGCTGCTCATCAGCCCGGATCGGTTGATTCGCAACGGGTATTTGCCGGAAACGGCCGTTTCCCCCATCCCGTCCTTCCCCCAACACGCCGTCGATTTTGGCCCCGTCATCGAATACAAAACCGCCCTCTTGCAGCAGGCCCATGTCCATTTCCTCAGCCACGGCACGGCCGAACAGCAAACCACCTACCACCAATTTTGCCGCGAACAAAGCAGTTGGCTAGACGACTTTGCCCTCTTCATGGCCCTGAAAACCGAGCACGTGGCGCATGAAGGTGGCGTCTGGAACACCTGGCCCCGCGAGATCGCCCTGCGCGAACCAGCCGCAATGGCCAGCTGGGCCGAAAAGCTGGCCAACGAGGTGAATCAACACAAATTTTTGCAGTTTCTCTTCTTCCAGCAGTGGCTCAGCCTCAAAACATACGCCAACGAACGGGGTATCCAGATCATCGGCGATATTCCCATCTTTGTGGCTTTCGACAGCGCCGACGTCTGGGCCAATCCGGAGCTGTTTTACCTGGATGAAACAGGGGCACCCATCGTCATTGCCGGGGTGCCGCCCGATTATTTTAGCGAGACGGGGCAGCGCTGGGGCAATCCGCTTTACCGATGGGACCGCATGGCCGAGAACGACTATAAATGGTGGGCCACCCGCCTGCAAATGTGCTTCACCCAGGCCGACATCGTGCGTATAGACCATTTTCGGGGCTTTGATGCGTACTGGGAAATTCCGGCAGAAGAGCCAACGGCCGTTGTCGGGCGTTGGGCAAAAGGGCCAGGAGCCTCTTTCTTTCAGGCAATGTATGACCAATTGGGTGAACTACCACTGATCGCCGAAGATTTGGGCGTCATCACCCCGGAAGTGGTCGCCCTGCGCGACGCCTTCGACTTCCCCGGCATGAAAATTCTGCAATTTGCCTTTGGCGGCGAGCGCAACAGCAACTTCTTGCCCCACACTTTCGACAAAAACTCCGTCGTCTATACCGGCACCCACGACAATGAAACCGTCCTGGGCTGGTACCGTAACGCCACGGATGCGGAGCAAGACCACATTCGCCGCTACATGCAAATTAGCGGGCAAAACATTTCCTGGGATATGACGCGGCTGGCGTATATGTCGGTGTCGAATACGGCCGTTGCCACCCTGCAAGATTTAATGGGTCTGGGCAACGAAGCCCGCATGAACTTCCCCGGCAAGGTGGGGGGCTACTGGCGCTGGCGCTACCAACCCCACATGCTCACCACCGACATCGCCCAACGCCTGCACGAAATGACCGAGTTATACGGCCGTGTACCAGAAGCCGCCAACGAACTACCCCCCACTCAACTCTCTTAAACCACTTTGCTTTTTTGCTGTAGCCGTGGTTTCTTACCGCGTTTCCAGAGCGCGGAAGAAACCACGGCTACAATTTACAAAGCTACACCTCATAACGCTGCAAAAAGTCTCGTTCGGCCGTCACCGCGCCAATCAAAATCAGCTCAGACCTGGCAGGCATCGGCACGTGAGGGTCCGGGTTCAGGGTCATCTCGTCGTCAATTTGCCAGGCAACCACCGTACAGCCCGTCTTTTTCCGAATGTTTACCTCGGCCAGGGTACGGCCAACCAGGGTGGCAGGCATGGGCACACGGAAAACGTCCAGCCCTTCGGCCACCATCAGTACATCGCTGCGGTCTAGCAGCGTCAGGATGGCGTTGGCTCCCAACGAGGCATAAGACATCACAAAATCTGCCCCGGCCCGGTGCAGGGTGGCCACATTTCGCTCCAGCGTCGCCCGGCTGACGATGCGTACATTCGGCCGTAAACGGCGGCAGTAGATGGTCAGGTAAATGTTGGTGTCGTCGTCGTGAGTGCTGATCACAATCGTGCCCGTTTCCATGATGCCCGCTTTCTCCAGCACAGACAGTTCGGCCGCATCCCCTAAGACATACCGCGCCTTATCCCGAATGCGTTCGGCGGCGCGTTCAATGATGCGGTATTCCAGACCACGCGCCAGCAGGTCGCGGCCCACGGCTCGCCCCACGCGCCCCCCACCGATAATCACCACTGGCTCATTATTGATCCCATTCCGATCATATAATTGATTATATCGGGCAATATCTGCTTCCCGGCCCACCAGCACCATAACAGTCCCAGCCGTGAGCAGCGTATCCGGCCCAGCATTTTCAAACCGGCCCCGCTCCCAAACGCCCAAAATTGTTACCCCCACCTGCTCGCGCAGTTTGCTCTCGCGCACCATTTTACCGGCCAACGGCGTTTGCCCCACCGGTGATTCAGCAAAGAGCAAATCCTCAAACTGGCCGATGATGTGCGCCAGCGTATCGCCACCACTCACCCGGCGAGCCAGCGCCCGGCCCAGCATTTCGCCGAGTTGCAGCACGTAATTGCTGCCCGCCAGCTCCAAAATATCCACCGAAGCCCGAAAGTTGGCGGTCGCCATAATCGGCACCGTTTCCGATATTTCTCGCACGGTGTAGGCGACGTTGGTATTGAGCATGTCGTTGGCGGTTGTAGCGACCAACCGGGCATTGCCAGTGGCCACGCGCCGGTAGGTTTCTGGGCTGTCCAGATCGCCACGCACCACACGGTAGCCCAGGTCATGCAGGCGCAGCGCCTCGCTCAATTCGCCAACGAGCAAGATATATTCGTAATGGTATTGGTCTAGTTTTTTGATCAGGTTGCTGGTTACAGAGTCTAGCGAGGTGAGGATGACGTGCCCTTTGGTCTTGGGTGGCAGGCTGGTCGGGGCGCGTTTCTCGGCTTGTAGGCGCATCCACGGGGCATAAAAAAACTCAATAAAGGTGACAGGCAGTAGGATAAGCAAAAAGATAACGCCGCTGAGAAGGACAAGGCTGGAAAATACCCGCCCCAGGTCAGATTCGAAGGTAATGTCGCCAAAACCAAGGGTGGACATCACCGTCAAAGTCCAGTAAAAGCCAGTGACCCAACTATGCGACTGCCCTTCATAGTCCATGATGTAATGGAAAATGATGCTGTAGGTAGTGACCAGGGCAGCCAGCACGAACAAAAAGCGCAGCAAGTTGAAAATGCTCATGCGGCTGGGGCGGTGGCGGAGAAAGTAATAAAGTTGGCTGGGTAAAAATTTCATTGCACCCGATTCTAATATGGAACAATCCGGGTGTCTAATATTTTTGCTGAATCCAAAATTGCCGTTGTGGTGGGGAATGATTGCCGGAGATTGGACATTAGAGATTGGAGATGAATCCAATCTCTAATCTCCAATGTCTAACTGGTGTTTTCAAATGAACCGGGCGCGCTGGGTACGGCGCGACGGCCGTGCTGGAATTTGCTGCAAAAAGGGGAAGGCAGGCTGCCAGGTGGGAACTGCTGGTGTCGTCACGGCTTTGCGAGCGGGTTGGCACTCATCGGCGCGGATAAGCCATTCCTGGCGCACGGCCAGCCGGGCTTCGGCGTAGCTGGTGCCACTGCGCCGGGCTTCAAACGTGGCCAGACGGTCCAGCAGCGCGGCGGGTACGGCCGTACTATCCAAATAATAAACCGGCACATCCCCCCAGCGCTGGGTACAGGCCAGGTGGGGCAGTGGATATTTGATGGGGAGTTCGGTACGGCCGTATACCTTCTCCCACCGTTTGGCTCTATTTTCATTGATTGGGGTAATCACATAGTGTGCCATTTGCTCATCCTCGCTTGCTTAGAACAATTGTTCTAATTCTAGCATAGAACAAACGGCTTGTCTACCCCCGGTAAATACACAAAAAGCTCGCCGTGTTGGCGAGCTTTTTGTGTCCTTTATTTTTATCTGTGCCCCTGTCAGAATTCGAATCTGAAACCTCTGCCTTCGGAGGGCAACGCTCTATCCAATTGAGCTACAGGGGCGAACAGAGCCGGATTTTGCCATACGCAGGGGCAAAAGTCAAATGCGGTGGGTCAGTTTTCAGTAATCCGTAATCGGTGATCAGCAAATCAGTTTTCAGTCTGATTACTGCCTGACTGACTAACCGATCTCGACCAACAGCGTATTGCGGGTGACTGTTTCCCCGGCGGTAACGTGAATTGCCTCCACGCGGCCTGCCAGCGGGGCGCGGATTTCATTTTCCATCTTCATTGCTTCCAGGATGACCACAGGCTGGCCCGCCGTGACCTCATCGCCGACGTTGACCAGGTAGCGGGCAATGAGGCCAGGGATGGGGGCTTTGAGACGGCCGTCTCCCGTGCGGTGCCGGGGAGCCATCGCCTCCAAATCCCGCACGTCCACCGGGTGCAGCCCTTTTTTGCTAGACACCCAGCGCAAATCAGAATCGAACAGCAGTTCATACGGCCGTTCGTCCACCAGCATCCAGGTATGATCATTCACCGGGGCGGTGGGGTCTGGAATTTGCACCGTCACCGTTTCGCCATTCACTTGCACCGTCAGACGATTTTCCTGCGGCGTGGGCAAATCAAAGCTTACCTCATACGTTTTTTCATTCAGCGTCACTAAAATTTTGCTCATACAAACACCTTACTGCGGCAGCCGCCTGCTGTCCTGGTGCCAGCCGCTTTGCAGACGGGCGGGCGTGGTTGGGTTAAACATCTGGTAACGACGGGCGAACTGAACGGCCGTAATCACCGCCAAATCCCGCAGCTGCACTTCAGAATCATCCCCGTTGGATTCCGGCCTGGTGAAAAAGTCGGTATTGTAATGGGCACGGGCAAACGCTGTGGTGTGCATCAGTCGCTGCATAACCGGCAAGTTGGTTGGTGTCCCAACCAGTACAAAGTCGGCTAGCGCCCCCTTCATCCGCGCCAGGCAAACCTCCCGGTTGCGACCCCAGGTGGTCACTTTAGCCACCAGCGGATCGTAGTTGGGCGGAACACGGCAGCCGGTAAATACGTAGCTGTCGGTGCGCACCTGCGACCCACTGGGCAGGCGTACTTCAATCAGGCGACCAGGGCTGGGCAGGAAGTTTTGCCACGGATCTTGCGCGTTCAGGCGGCACATCATCGCCCAACCGGCAAACGGTACCTGGTCTTGCGTCCAGGGCAGCGGTTCCCCGGTGGCAATCTCAATTTGCTGCCGCACCAGGTCAATGCCGGTCAGCTTTTCGGTGAGCGAATGCTCCACCTGAATCCGCGCCTTGATCTCGCTGAAGTAAAAGTCGCCCGCGCCGTCCAGCAAAAATTCCACCGTGCCCACATTTTGGTAATTAAACATCCGGCCGATAGCCAACGCCGTTTGCAAAATATCTTCACGCTGCGTCTCGTTCAGAATGGGTGAGGGCGCTTCTTCGATGATTTTCTGGTTGCCCACGATGATCGAACCTTCCCGCTCGCCCAGGTGGATGAGGTGGCCGTGTTGGTCGCCCAGCAGCTGCACCCCAATTTGGTGGGCGGGCAGCAAGGCCCGTTCCAGATAGATGTAGCCGTTACCAAAAACAGCGCGGGATTCAGCGGCGGCGCGCTGCACGGCCGTTTCCAGATGTTCCGCCTTATACACCAACCGTTCGCCACGCCCCCGCCCACCGTGGCACGATTTGATCACCAGCGGGTAGCCGATCTTCTCCGCTACGGCACGGATGGACGGCAAATCATGCACGTCCAGGCAGGCGGGCGAATTGTGGACGGTGGGGAAACCAGCCCGCCGCACCGCCGCCAGCGTCTTGACTTTGGCCCGCACGGTGGCAATCACCTCGGCCGGTGGGCCGATGAAGGTAATGCCTGCAGCGGTACACGCCTGGGCAAAAGTGGGGCTTTCGGCCAGAAAGCCGTAGCCGGGATGCACGGCGTCTACCTGCTGCATTTGGGCGATGTGGAGAACGGCCGTTTCATCCAAAAACGTTTCCGGGGTGGGCAGCCGCACGCAAAAATCCGCCAGCCGCACGTGCAGCGAATCGATGTCGCTGTCATCGTACAGTGCCACCGTCTCAATGCCCATCTCCCGGCAGGTGCGCATAATCCGCACCGCAATCTCCCCCCGGTTTGCAATTAGAATCTTTTTGAACATCGTTTTCTCTTCCAGTTTGCATGTCGGCGAGTTTGCCAGTGTGGTAAAAGTGTTCAGGTTTTTAAGTGATCAAGTTTTTCACTTTTCACTTTCCAGGCAAGGTTCAAAAAGCGGGAAATGTCCTTTACAAATGACCTCAATGTCATTCCGAGGTCCTCCGAGGAATCTTTCTCCTTCGAAAATGAAAAATGGAACACAGAGTTACGCAGAGAAGACACAGAGTTACGCAGAGAAATGAAGAGAAATCTGTTGATTTTCATTCATGGTGTTGAATTTGCGCTCATGTCGTCTCCTCTAGAATTAGAAAGATTCCTCGTCGAAGACTCCTCGGAATGACAAGGGTAAAACGAATTTGTAAAGCTAGCTTATCGCAAAATGAAACATGCCACTTTTCACTTATCACTCGCCCACTCGCTACATCGGCGAAATCCCATGCTTCTTCGGCGTGTGGTGCTCGCGTTTAGACAGCGTCAGCTCCAGCGCCCGGACCAGCGCGGTGCGGGTGTCGCGGGGCTGGATCACCTCGTCAATGAGGCCGCGCGAGGCGGCCACGTAGGGATTGTTGAACTGCTTTTCGTACTGCTCGGTGAGCTCCTGACGCTTGGCTTCTGGATCGGCCGCTTCCTGCACTTCTTTGCGGAACAAGATGTTGACCGCGCCTTCCGCGCCCATCACGGCAATTTCGGCATTGGGCCAGGCGTAGAGCAGATCGCCGCGCAGCCCCTTGCTGCTCATCACACAGTAAGCGCCGCCGTAGCTCTTGCGCAAGATGACCATCAGCTTGGGCACGGTGGCTTCGCTGTAGGCGTAGATCATGCGCGCCCCGTTGCGGATGATGCCGCCATACTCCTGGTCTTTGCCGGGCAAAAAGCCGGGCACGTCTTGCAGGGTGATGACGGGGATGTTATACGCATCACAAATGCGGATGAAGTGGGTGGTTTTAATCGATGCTTTAATGTCCACGCAGCCTGCCAGCACCATCGGCTGGTTGGCCACGATACCCACCACGTAGCCGTTGAGCCGGGCAAAACCAACCACCATGTTTTCCGCCCAAAGCTGATGAACTTCGAAGAAACGGCCGTCATCCACTACGCTGTGAATCACCCGGCGCACGTCGTACGGCTTGTGCGGGTCGGTGGGCACCACATGCTCCAGTTCCGGCGTGCGCCGGTTGGGGTCATCGACGGGGCGAATGTAGGGCGGGTCTTCCTTGTTGTTGCTGGGCAGATAGCTCAGCAGTTCGCGCACGCGCAGCAGGCATTGCCGGTCATCGCTGGTGAGAAAGTGGCAGACGCCGCTTTCCTGGCTGTGCATCAGCCCGCCACCCAGCTCTTCAAAAGTCACATCTTCCTGCATGACCGCTTTCACCACCTGCGGGCCAGTAATGAACATGTAGCTGTTTTCGGTCATAAAGACAAAGTCAGTGAGGGCTGGCGAGTAAACTGCCCCACCGGCACACGGCCCCATGATGACCGAAATCTGCGGAATAACGCCGGACGCTTCACAGTTGGCGTCGAAGATTCTGGCGTAACCGCCCAGGCTGTCTACCCCTTCCTGGATGCGCGCCCCGCCGGAATCGTTGAGGGCGATGAAGGGGCAGCCGTACTGGATCGCCATGCGCATCGCCTTCACAATTTTGTTGGCGTGCATTTCGCCCAACGATCCGCCCATCACCCCGGCATCCTGTGAGGCAGCCATGGCGTGACGGCCGTTTATCAGTCCAAACCCCGTAATCACTCCATCCCCGTACCGGGACGCCTTGCCGCCGGCGTAGCTGTCGTAACGCGGCGTCACCAGCGAGTCGATTTCGTTAAACGTGCCGGGGTCAAACAGCAGCTCCACGCGCTCCCGCGCCGTCAGCCGCCCCTTGCTGTGCTGCCGCGCCGCATCTTGCGCCGTCCCCTCCGCAATGTCACGCCGTTCTTGCAGCGCGTCTTTGTAATATTGCATTTCTTTGATCATGTTTTTTCCTGATTTTTACCCTCACCCCAACCCTCTCCCACAGGGAGAGGGGGCCAGATTCCCTCCCTCTCAGAGGGGGAGGGCTAGGGTGGGGGTCATTGTTCCACCACCAGCGTCAGCACAAACCCGCCCATCACCCGCCACCAGCCAGAAAAGTGGGGTGCGGGGCGGGGTAGGCGGGTGCTGTCGCAGCGAATTTTGAAGGGTATCCAACTGTCAGACAACCGTTCCCCCGGATCAATCAAACAGGCCACCGCCCGCATATCCACCGACAGCCCCAGGTGCAGCGCTTTGAGGACGGATTCTTTGGCGCTCCAAACGGCCGTTACCAGCAAATTGCGCTGCGCCCCGGCCACCTGCCGCACCAGCAGCGCTTCCGTTTCGGTGAAGTAGTCGTCGATAAACGCTTCGCCGCGCGGCGCGATCTTTTCGATGTCGCAGCCGATGGGCCAGTTGGGTTTGGCCACGGCCGCCACCAGCGCCTTCCCGTGCGCGTGGCTCAGCGAGATGCTGTACTGCCCATCCACCAAGGGCAGCTGCGAAGCAACCAACGGCACGCCGTCGGCATTGTTGGCCACGGTGATGAGGTCCAGCGGCACCGTCGTGTGGCTGGTCTCCCAGATGACCGTTTGCAGCAGCCGCTTGGCCGTCCAGCGCCCCAGCAGCCAGTCGCGCCGCCGCTTTTCGGTGGGCAGCGCCGCCAGCCGCGCCGCCTCGCTGTCGCTGAGGAAGGTGGCGGTTTGGGAGGAAACGGCCGTTTGCGGCATCGTCTCGTGGGATTGTGTGAGCCAGTGAATCATTTTTTTCCAGTGGGACGGTAATCGGTAATCGGTGGTCGGTAATCGGTGAACAGTTCGATTTGCACCGATTACCGTTTACGGATTACCGATTACCAAAAGTGACCTCGCTCGGCAGCTGAACCGTCCGGTAACCCTCCAGTTCCACAAACACGCTGCCGGATTTGTCTACAACCTGCGCCTTAAACTCAGCGCCATCATCAACCGCTTCAACAATGGCATACAGCCTGCCTTTGGCCTCGGCTTCTTGCTTGTAGGCCGTCACCCGGCCAATTGCCAGCGGCAGCGCCATCTGCTGCTTACTGTGGATTTCCCACACGCCCGCTGTCTGGAAGCAAAACTCAACCAGGCGCGGCGCGATCAGCTCTGGCGCGTTGGCTGGATTTGCGTTGGGGGGCAGATTTTCCGCCAGCAGGCCAATCGCCGTACGGCCGTCTACCTGCACCCGCTGCAAAACCTGGTACGCCGGGCCGTGGAAGTAGATTTTGTAAATCTCTTCCGCCCCAATGCCCATTTCTTCGGCTTGGGGCGCTTTGAATTTGAGCTTGCTGGCTTTGGGCGCTTTGGCCGCCAGCCGCACGGTGGCGCTAAAGTGCAGCTTTTCCTGCACGCCGGTTTTGAGTTCGCGGCGGGAAAGCAGGCTGGTTTTCACTAAGATTTCGTTGTCTGCGGGAACGGCCGTTGCCGACAAAATCAGCGTCTGCGGTTCCATCCGGTAAAACTTGAACGGCGCATGAAAATCTTCATCTTCCACCGCCACCACCGCGTAACCAGGCGCGATTAGCGACGCCAGTTCAGCAAACGTCTCCGTGCCCATCACGCCGGGCAGCAGCGGCGTGCCTTCCATCGTATGGTCGTACAAAAACGGCTGTTCGTTCGGGTCCAGCACGATTTCCGCCTGGAGACCGCCGTACAGCTGGTAAGCGGTCACCTGGCCCACCATCAACCAATCGTTCTGATTTGCTTTGTCCAGGTCCAGGCCGCCCGTGGGATGCCGCTCCTCGGTGAGAATGCCCAGCGCGCCGCCGACCAAAATCTCGCCCTTGAAGCCGCCCGCGACCAGTTCGCGCCGCACGGTGGGCACGCCCACCGCTGGCGGCAGCATCTCGATGCCCGCCATCTCCATAATTTTGGGAATGGAGCCGCGTGTGGCCATGCCGATGCCGCCCCACGCCGTCCAGTCGATGGCGATGCCCCGCGTTTGGGGCCGCGTGGTGCGGAAGCTGCTGGTAAGCTTGCACAGCAGGTCGTTGGCCGCGCTGTAGTCGGTCTGGCCATTGTTGCCAAAGCGGCCCGCCACCGAGCTAAAGACCACCGTCGCCCCGATCGGCATCTCTCCGGCGGCGCGCAGCAGGCTAAAGAAGCCGTCGGCCTTGATGTCGTACACCAGGTCGAACTGGGCCGCCTCTTTCTTGTCCAGCCCCCGGCTGATTTCGATGCCGCCTGCGTGGATGAGGACATCGATACGGCCGTACCGCTCCCGAACCTCATCGACAACGGCCGTTACCGCCCCCCCATCCAGCAAATTCACGCTGTAGTAGTGGGGCGTGCCGCCCGCTGCCGCCACCGCTTCGATGGCACTCAGGGCCGCTTCCGACCGCTCAATAATCATCAACTTCTTGTCAATCATCACCGGCGTTGGCTTTTCGCCCACTGCTTTGGTCTCGACGATGAGCTGCGCCTTCAAGGCGTCCTTGTCGCTGCGGAAAAGCTGGATATGTGCGTCATTCGGCTGCGGCGCGGCCACCAGATCGAGCAGGTAGAAGATGCCGCCGCTGGCTGCGGCCAAATCGGCCACAATGGCGCTGGTAATGCCACCGGCCGCCCCGGTGACCACAAAGACGGTTTCCTTGTTCAGCATCAGCCCCGGTTGGCCGTCGTCGGCGGGCTGTTCGCTGAGGGTAACGGCCGTGCGCAGCCCATCCACATACCCCACTTCCACCACACCGGGGTCGGTGAGGGTTTCGGCAATGAGCTGGTCGGCTAGAGCGGCCGTTTTGCCACCAACCTCAAAATCGACGGCTTTAGTGAGGGTGGACGGCCGTTCGTGCCGGTACGCCTTGGTGAAGCCCGTCACGCCGCCGCCCAGCGGGGCGGTTGCGCCTTCGGGACCGTAGCCATGCTGCCCACCCAGCCGCGTCGCCGAGACGAGGAAGCTACCTGCCTCGTTCACCACGTCGTACAAAACGCGCATGGTGATGGACAGGTTTTTGACGCGGATGCGGGTGGCTTCACGCCAGCCCGCCAAATCCAGCGTCATCAGATCTGGCTCCACGTCCAGCGCCGGCAGCCAGTAGACGCCCTGGATGGGGCCGTCGGCCAGCCACGCCTGGAGCTGCGCTGCCAGTTCGGCCTGGGGCAGCGCGGCGCCTACTTTCAGAACGGTGACGTGCATCTTCTCCAACTTTTTCACGAGGGCGCTGCCCACGCCGCCATCATCTAAAGCGACCACGACGCGGCTGCTGTTGTCCAGCACAACCCCTGTCGGGACACATTGGTCGAGGGCGGGGCGCAGAACGGCCGTTGCTACGCGGCGGGGAAAGGTGTCGGCATTGGCCAGATCGTATTGGGGAACGGCCGTTTGCGGAGTGGTGGGGGTAGAGACGGCCGTTTCCGCCTCAACCTCACCCAACAAACGGCTCGGTGCTTTTAAATCCGGCCGCATTTCCTTTACAAAGCCAACCACCCTGGCCAGCGTATTGTAATCGCGCAGGTTCAAATCATCCCGGCGCGGAATGTCAAACGCCTGCCGGATCGCCACAAACGTCTCCGCCTGCTTCACCGTGTCAATACCCAAATCCGCTTCTAAATCCAAATCCGGTTCCAGCATATCCACGGGGTAGCCGGTTTGTTCAGCGATGATGTTCAAAACCTTGTCCATCACTTCATCACCAGCGGAGACCGGAGATTGGAGAACCTGTCCTGAGCCTGCCGAAGGATTGGAGATTGGTTCGCTGACCACTGGCTCACTGACCACTGGCTCACTGATTACTGCCAAATCCGGTCGCATCTCCTTCACAAAGCCAACCACCCGGGCCAGCGTGTTGTAATCCCGCAGGTTCAGGTCGTCCCGACGCGGAATGTCAAACGTCTGCCGGATGGCCACAAAGGTTTCGGCCTGCTTTACCGTGTCGATGCCCAAATCCGCTTCCAGGTCCAAATCCGGCTCCAGCATATCCACCGGGTAGCCCGTCTGCTCGGCGATGATGTTCAGCACTTTGTCCATCACGGTGTCGGAGATTGGAGATTGGAGAACCTGTCCTGAGCTTGCCGAAGGATTGGAGACTGGAGATTGGGTGGTTTCCGGGGCAGTTAGCGTTACGGCCGTTTCTTCCCTTACCACTTCTACCTTTTCACTTTTCACTTTCTCCGGCTGTACAGCTACAGGTGCAGGCTCCAGCTTCGGCACGATAGGCTCCGGTTGACGAACCATTGGCTCCCGAACTACCGCATACTGAATACTGTTCACTGCACACTGATTACCGGCTCCCACCTGCGTGCGCACCACCGGCTCCGTGCCGTACTGCCAGCGGCTGGGCGCCGGTGGTCGCCCTGGGCTGCCCTTGGCCACGATGCGCAGGTTGCGTTTCACCACTTCCAGCTCAGCGTAGTCGTAGCCGCTGATCTGGTCCAGCCACTGCTGGTAGCGCGGCTGGCTGTCGATGCGGTTGGGGCCGCCCGGAATGCGCCGCGTCAGGCTAAACGCAATTTGCGAACCAAAACCCGCCGCCAAATGCAGCGAATATTGCACCGGATATCGCCCGCCCCGGCTCAGGTTGAGCTGGCCCAGGTCCGGGTCAACTTCCTTGTAGTTGGGCACGGGCGGCACGATGCCATGTTCCAGAATCTTGAGGGCAATCACGTCCTCAATGCCCACGCCCATCGGATGCCCGGTGAACCCTTTGGTGTTGGCCACCACAATTTCCTTAGCCGCTTCGCCAAAATTCTGGCGCAGGGCAATGACCTCGGCGGCGGCGCTGCCGCCCCGGGCCGGGGTGAACGTCTCATGGGACATGAAAACGAGCTGCGGGGCAATGGCGTAGCGGTTGAGGCCAAAGCGGCGCTCGGCGTTGGTGAGCAAATCGTTCATCACCAGCGAAATGTGGTCCACGTCCAGGCGGGAGCCGTGGAAGGCGCTGTTGCGGGTTTCGGTGCTCAGCAGCTCAACGATGCCGCGCATACCGCGCTCCTGCACCGCGTCTTCGCTCTCTACCACCAGGGCGCAGGCGCCCATGCCCAAAATGGTGCCGTGGCGTCGTCTGTCGAAGGGCAGGGCGGCTTCATCCACCCGGTCATCGGTGGCGGCTGCACCCAGCGTCAGGAAGCCCGCGCCAACCCATTCCAGCAGGTGGTCCCCGGTGACATCATCTGCGGCAATTACGATGACGCGGCGGCAACGGCCGTTCCGAATCCAATCTTCCGCCATAGCAATTGCCTGGGTGGTGCTGGCACAGGCCGCATTCACCTGCGTATTCGGCCCGCGTGCGCCGATGTACTCGGCAAACTGGCTGTGCCCCATCGCCAAAATGCGGAAGATGAAGCGCCGGTCAAAGATGTATGGCTCGTTGGTTAGCTGCTCGCGCAGGGCGTTGCTGCGCCGGGTGACCTCCAGCAGCGTGTTTGGGTCGTTGGTAACGCGGCGTAAATCCTCCAGCATCTCCAACTGTTCCAGGCGGCTCTGGTAGGTGTAGAACCGCGCAAAATCTTCGGCAAAGCGGTCGCCGCCGGGGAAGGCGCTGGCAAAGATGACGGCCGTTTCGTCGCGCAGCGACTCGGGCAGCATCCATTTTTGCGGCAGGGTGCTGCCCGTGGTTGTTTTCTTATAGGTCATCACCAGCGGAATGCCCGCTTCGCGCAGGGCGTCCAGCCCGGCGGCCATCGCCAGCTGGGTCGTGATGTCCAGGGCATCGACCAGCTTTTGCGGCACGTCGTACTCCTCGGCCAGATCAAAGCTGCCGGGGCGGCCTGCCAGCCGGATTACCTCGTTCTGGTCATCAATCGGGGCAAAGCTGCCGCTGCCGTCGGCCGATTTGACCAGCCGGGTGATTTGTTTGCCCACCATCTTGCGCCGGAACCGTTCGGGAATCAGGTCCACAAACTGTTCGCCGTGCAAAATGCGCAGGGCGTTGTCCGGGTCCATCACCGACTTTTCCGCGCCGGGCAGCCCCAGGCCGGTGCCGCTAATCACCACGGAGCCAACGGGCACGTGATTGCGGTCGTACGGGAGATTGGAGATTGGAGAACTTGTCCCGAGCTTGTCGAGGGATTGGAGATTTTGCACTGCCTGAGCCACGATTTGCTGAATTGTTTCGGCATTGGCCAGGCCATTGCTATTTGTTTGGGGAGCCATCGCATCCACCCTTCCTTCGATCTGTGGTTCAACAACCACTGAATACTGTTCACTGTTCACTGAATACTGTTCACTGCTTACTGAATACTGTTCACCGGTGTACCCAGCCGCATATAGACCACAAAGCGCCTGGTTAAACGAGGCCAGCGTGCCGTTTTTGGGATGATTGGTCATGAGCGCCAGCACGTCGGCCTTGTCGGCGAAAACGTCGTTGGCAAAGCCGCGCAGGGCACGCTTAGGGCCAACCTCCACAAAGGCGCGCACGCCGTGGGCGTAGAGCGTTTCCAACCCCTTCACCCACTGCACCGGGGAAGCGATTTGCCACTTAAGCAGATCCTTGATCGCCTCCACTTCGGTGGGATAGAGGTCGCCGGTCACGTTGGCCACCAGCGGTAATTGGGGTGGCTTGATGTCCAGCCGGTCCAGCACGCGGCGCAGCGGCTCGCTGGCCGGGGCCACGATGCTGGTGTGGAAAGCATGGCTGACGGGCAGGGTCATCACCCGGAAACCCTTGGCCTCAAACTGCTGCACAGCCTCATCCACCGCCTCACTCCCCCCACCAAAAACACATTGGCTGCGGCTGTTGATATTGGCGGGAACCACGTAGCCGTCCACGCTGTTCAAGATCGCTGCCACCTCGTCGTAGGGGGCCAACACGGCCGCCATCTTGCCCTTGTCCGGCACGTCCACCGCCGCCATTTCCTGGCCCCGCGCCGCCGACGCTTCCAGAGCGTGGGCAAAAGGCATGACGCCCGCCGCAATCAGCGCGGCGTATTCGCCCAACGAATGGCCCATCACCATGTCTGGGTTAAAACCATAACTTTGCAGCAGTTTCAGGATGGCGATGTCCATCGTCAGCATGGCGGGCTGGGTGATTTCGGTTTGCATCAGGTCAAAGGTGGCCTGGTTGACGGCGTTGGCGTCGTTGGGGTCTACAAAAATGTACGCTGTCAGCGGCTGGCCCAGAATCGGTGTCATCACCGCGTCGGCCTCGTCGAAAACCTGCTTGACAAGCGGCGAAAATTCAACCAGCTCGCGCCCCATATTGACGTATTGGCTGCCCTGGCCAGGAAACATGAAGGCGATTTTGCCCTTGGGCTGGCCAGAGCCACGGAAGATGCCCTGGGCTTCCATCGCTTTCCACGCCTGGGCGGAATCCATCCCCATCACTTTCTGCGCCTTTTGCAGACGGCCGTTCAGCTCGTCATGGTCACCAAAGTCAATGATGAGGCGTTCGGGGGCCAGGATAACGGCCGTTTCCGGCAACCCTAATTCCGGCGTCCAACCAGCTGCCACTTTTTGCAGCACCGCATCCAACTGCTGGCTTAAACCCGCCTGATCCTTCGCACCCAGGGCCAAAATGCCGCGTGGGGGCGCGGGTTTGTTGCTGGCTGGTGGTGGCGGTGTAAAAGTTTGGGAACGGCCGTTCACCTTCTCACTCACCGCAAACTGCTTCCGTTCCTGTGCCAACAGCCCCGGCACATACTCCTCCAGCACCAGATGAAAATTTGTGCCGCCAAAGCCGTAGGCGCTGACGCCGCAGCGGCGCGGCGTCCCGTTGGTCGTCTCCCAGGCACGCGCCTCGTGCAGCAGGGTGAACGGCGTCTGGCTAAAATCAATGTTGGGGTTGGCCGGATTGGCGTTCAGCGTGGGCGGCAAAATTTTGTGGTGCAGCGCCAGCGTCGCTTTGAGCATCCCGGCCGCGCCTGCGCCCGCCTTCAGGTGGCCTATGTTGCTCTTGGCCGACCCCAGCCCGATGCTACCTCGTTGAGCCTCGCCGAAAACGGAGGCGAGACTTTCCACTTCCACCATATCACCCACGCGGGTGCTGGTGCCGTGGGCTTCCACCATCGTCGCTGTGGCCGGGTCCAGCCCGGCACTTTCCCAGGCGCGGGCGACGGCCAGCTGCTGCCCCACCGGGTTGGGTGCGGTGATGCCTTTGCCCTTACCGTCGCTGGCCCCGCCCACGCCGCGAATAACGGCGTAAATCGTGTCGCCGTCTCGTTCGGCATCGGCCAGCCGTTTGAGCAGGAACAGTCCCGTGCCTTCGCCCATCACAAAGCCGTCGGCCCCGTCGCCAAACGGCCGTGTGCCCGTAGCGCTGAGCGCCCCAATCTTGCAGAACTTCACAAAGCTGCCGATGCCCATGTTGCGATCCACGCCGCCAGCAATCACCGCATCCACCTTGTGCTCGGTGAGCATCTCCACGGCCGCTTCCACGGCGGCAAAACTGGAGGCGCAGGCGGCGTCGGTGATGAAGTTGGGACCGCGCAAATTGAGCATGTTGGCCACCCGCCCGGAGACGATGTTGGGCAGCTCACCCGGCATCGAATCTTCGGTGATGGGCGGAATTTGGGCGTCTATTCGGCCGTGCCAGCCCGCCAAAATAGCCTGGCGGGTCGCCGTGGGCAGCGCCTGAAATTCGGTGACGCCGATCAGGGCGTTGGCATATTCGGGGAAAACGATGCGGGTATTGGTCTGGTAATGCAGTTCGCCCCCCATGGCCGTGCCGATGATGGTGGCGGTGCGTTCAGTGGGTAACGGCCGTTCTGGGTACCCATAATCTGCCAAAACATCCGCCGCAACCGTCACCGCCCACTGCTGCCCCTCGTCCATCGATCCCGCCACTTTGGGCGGCATTCTAAATCGCTTCCAATCAAACTGAAAATCCCGCACCCAGCCGCCGATTTTGCTGTACGTCTTGTCCGGCGCTTTGGGATCGGGATCGTAATAATCAGCAATAGACCAGCGGTTGGTGGGGGTTTCGCTGATACTGTACCGCTTGTTCAGCACATTTTGCCAGAAAACGGCCGCACTCGGCGCATCCGGCAGCAGCGCCCCCACCGCCACGATGGCAATTGCCCGGTCTGCTGTGTTTTCCATCTCGTTACTCCCAAAAAAGAAGTAATTGGGTAATTAAGTAATTGAGTAATTTGCCAACCAATTACCCAATTACTTAATTACTCAATTACCTCCCCTTATGCTGTAAAAACTTTGTTCAGTTGGTCCGCCACAAAATCCATATCCGCCACCTGCCCTGCCTGGGCGTGGTAGATGCCCGGCAAGTTGAGGGCGGCGGCCAGGTCGGGATTGGTCTGCCCGGCCCCGATGGCCCAGCGCAGCCCGTCGGCGGCTACTTTGAGTGCGGCATCCCGGCCAAAAATGCGGGAGAGGGCTTGGCGGGTAGGGATGTCCAGCTGGATCGCTTGGGTGGGCTCCTGGATGACGCGCTCGGCGAAAACGGCCGTACTCTCTGCCCACGCCACCAGTTCACCCAGCCGAAACAGCACGTGCTGGCTGCGCGTCAGCCGATCGACCCGGCACTGCTCCAAAATGACGGCCAGGGCGTGCAGCGCCATCGCCGCAAAATTGGCCCCGTTGTCCGGGTTTTCCTGGTGAATGGCGGCCATCCGGTTGGCCCACTCTTTGTAAAAATCACCGCGTGACTTCAAATGCAGCTGCCAGCGGTCGCGGGCAATGGTCCACTCCATAATTTCCGAGGTGCCTTCGTAAATGGTGGTAATACGCACGTCCCGCTTGATTTTTTCCACCATATATTCTTTGGTGTAGCCGTAGCCGCCAAGCGCCTGAATGGCGTCCTCGGCCGCTTTGTTGCCCCCTTCGGTGGCCATATATTTGGCCACGGCCCCTTCCGTTTGCAGCCCTTCTTCGCCGCCATCCAGCCGCTCCGCCACCCATTCGATGTAGCTGCGGGCTGCTTCCAGCCGGGCGGCGTTGGGCACGATCAGCTTGTGGGTGTAGCCCTGCTTCTGGCTTAGCGGCGCGCCGCCCTGAATGCGCTCCTGCGAATAGCGAATGGCGCGGCGCAGCGCTTCCCAGCCAGCGCCCAAGCCAAACGCCCCGACCATGAGGCGGGTGTAGCCAAAAACGGCTTGCGCCTGGGCCAAGCCTTTGCCCTCTTCCAGCCCAATCAGCCGGTCTACCGGTACGTACACGTTGTCCAGGAAAAGAGCGGCCGTATTGCTGGCGCGAATGCCGTGTTTATCTTCCGGCTTGCCCTTGCTGAACCCTTCGGCATCGGCATCCACCACAAACCAGGAGGGGCCGCCGGGAGCCAGCGCCAAAATGGTGTACAAATCGGCCACGCCACCGTTGCTAATCCACTGCTTGCGCCCGGTAATGTGATAGCCCACCACGTTGCCATCTTCTTCGACGGGTTCGGCTTTGGTGGTCATGGCGGCCAGATCACTGCCGGCCTGGGGCTCGGTGGCTCCATAGGCCATGAGCAGCGCTTCTTCGGCGATACGGCCGTACCAATACGCCTTCTGTGCCTCGGTCGCCCCCACACTGATTGGGTCTGACCCCAAAAAGGTGGCCAATACCCCGGTGGCAATCCCCAAATCAATCGTCGCCATCAGCTCAGAGACGCGGTAAATATCGTACGCGCCACCCCCCAGCCCGTCGTACTGCTCCGGAATGAAGAGCAGATGCAAACCGATGGAAGCGGGATCGTACAGCTCTTTTAGAACGTCATGGGGAAAGGTGTCGTGGTGGTCGAGGTTGAGCAAAAATTCGGGGGTAAGCTTACGGTCGGCATACTTTTTGAGGGTGTCCAAAATCATGTCGCGGGTCTCCCTGTCGAGACCCACTTCAGGAGCGGCTGTATCTACCATTTCATCCTCCAGAAGCAAAATAATGGGGCACACGGGCAAGGCAACACAGCAAATGCAGGTCTATTTTGCTCCCCAATATAGACTCTTGTGCTTTTGTCTTGATTGTTGGCTGCTGATTATTTGCGCAATATTTCACAAACTACAGTTTGCATTGTAATTACTTATGGATGGGGGTATGAGTGACAACTGTCATATGATCTAGATGAAAAAAGCATAATGCGTTGTGTCATAAGGAAAACTTTTGGAAGGGGAGGATGGGGGAGATTAGGTAATTAGGTAATTTGCCCAATTACTCAATTACTTTCTTTGGGTTGGGGGATACGGCCGTACAACGCCGTCATCTCCCCCAACCTACCGCTGGGTCTAGCGGGCACCCTAAACCTTGAATTTTTGTCCCATATAGGGGACGACTACATTTTCAAACCCCTGTTGCAGGCGCAGCGCCTCGGCAAATGACAGAGACGCTTCCTCTTCGCCGTGGACAATGAAGGAGTGAAACGGCCGTTTGTGCAGACGCCCCGTCCATTCCAGCAGCTCGGCCCGGTCAGCGTGGGCGCTTAGCCCGTTGATGGTAGCCACCTGTGCCCTGAGTTCATACTCCTCACCAAAAATGCGCACTTTTGGCTGTTTTTCCACAATGCGCCGTCCCAGCGTATGCGCCGCCTGCCAGCCGACGATCAGAATGGTGTTGCGGGGGTCTTCTACATTGTTCTTCAGGTGGTGCAAAATGCGGCCGGCTTCTGCCATACCGCTGGCGCTGATGATGACCGCTGGTTCGCGCAAAAAGTTTAGCTCTTTGGATTCGGTCGTGGAACGGGTATAGCGCATCATTTCAAAGCCAAACGGATCACTATTCGGCCCGTTGGCTAAAAACTGGTTGGTTTCTTCGTCATAGGCTTCCGGGTGCAGGCGATAGATGCCGGTGGCGTCGATGGCCAGGGGGCTGTCTACAAAGATAGGCAAGTGGGGCGGAATATCGCGGGATTCCACCAGCTGGTGCAGCCGGTAAACCAGCTCCTGCGTCCGCCCCACGGCAAAGGCGGGCACAATCAGCTTGCCGCCTCGCTGGTACGTTTCATTGACAATTCTTTCCAGCTTGTCGGTGGCTTCCTCTACTTCCTCGTGGATCCGGTTGCCGTAGGTGCTTTCGATGAGCAGCACATCGGCATGGTCTAAAAAGGTGGGATCGCGCAGGATGGGGCGGTCGGGGCGGCCAATATCGCCGCTAAACACCAGCCGCACGTCGCGCCCGGCTTCCCTATCTTCAATGTCTAGCGCCACAATGGCAGAGCCGAGGATGTGGCCTGCATCGTAAAAGGTGAGGGTGATACCGGGGGCAAGTTTATACGGCCGTTCATACCCAATGCCAATAAAGTTTTTCAGACTTTCTACCGCATCAGCCAGCGTATAGATTGGCTTTATGGGGGGCAGATTTTGCCGCGCCCGCTTCTTATTCATGTATTCAATGTCGTACTGCTGAATTTTGGCGCTGTCGCGCAGCATGATGGCGCATAAATCGCGGGTGGCATAGGTGCAAACAATATCGCCGGTAAAGCCGCTCTTCACCAGATTGGGCACATTACCGCTGTGATCGATGTGGGCGTGGGAGAGTACCAAAAGGTCTATTTCGGCGGCGTTATAGGGTAAATTCTGGTTCCGTTCGTAGGTTTCTTTGCGGGAGCCTTGATACAGGCCGCAATCGAGCAAAATTTTGAGGCCATTTACCTCTACCAGATGTTGGGAACCAGTAACGGTTCGCACGGCACCGTGGAATGTAATCTCCATCGAATTTCTCCTTTATGGGCAATAGACATTATCTAGCGATCTGCTTTGGCCGCTGAAAGATTCCTCCCGTTGGTCGGAATGACAAGTTCAAGCTCAACTATTACGCAAGACCGCCAGGATCTCCTGGGCATATGTTTTGCCTCGCCAGGCACCGATCTCTTCGATCTGTTGCAATTCCGCTTCAGTTTTGGGGTTTTTCAGGGCAATGGCCCATAAGGCATCCCGACTAATGATGACATCGGATTCGACGCCGCGTTTGCTGGCGTGGTTCTTGCGCCAGGTGTGCAGCTTCTCGTACCGGTTGATGATGGGTTCCGGCGGGCGCTGGGTGCGTTGAGGGAACTCTGGCTGAGGCGCTCGCAGCCCTTCAGCGATGATATTAAGCAGCTGACGGCCGTATCGCCGAATTTGCCCGGCAGACATGCCCCGAATATCGCGCAGGTCCGACATGTTAGACGGCGTGTTTTCGGCTAACTCCAGAAGCGTTTTATCGTGGAATATTTTGAAGAGGGGCTGGTTGCGCTGGCGGGCTTCCTGGTCGCGGTAATGGGCCAACATTTTCAACACCGCCTGCTGCTGCCGGGTCAGGTCAAAGGCACCGTTGATAGACCAAAAATCATCGGAGTTAAATTCATTGTTGCTGATTTTGACGTGGGTTTGTTCGGTAAAGGTTTCGGCAGCTTCTTCCAGCCGACCGGCGGCGATCAGCTCTTTTTCCAGATGATCGCGCAGTTGGAGCAGGTGATGGGTGTCTAGTTGGGCATAGACGAGCTGTTCGGGGGATAACGGCCGTCTACACCAATCCGACTTTTGAAACCGTTTATCTAGCTTGATGTCGTAAACGCCTTCTAACATACTCGCCAGCCCATACCGCTGGTAGCCCAAAATGCGGGCCGCCCACATCGTGTCGAACAGATTGTGCAGCTGCCAATCAAACTGCCGCTTGAGTAAGGTGAGGTCATATTCGGCCGCATGAAACACTTTTTCTACCTGAGGATTTTGGATGATGCGGCCCAGGCCGCTCAAGTCATGTATGCCCAACGGATCAAGAATGTAATCCTGGTCTGGAATACTGATCTGGATAAGGCAAACCTCTTCGCGGTAAGCATACATGCTGTTGGCTTCTAAATCGATGGCTAAACGGGGTTCGGCTTCTAATTTTTCCAGGCAAACTCGCCAATCAGACTGCGTTGTTATGAATTTATGTGGCGGTAATTTCACTAAGATGCTCCATCAATGATGATAAAAGTGACCCCCATTATAACATTTTGGTCAAGAGAGCGGGGTTTAACGGGTAGTCATTTCATACCATTCCCAAAAGCGTTGTACACCCTCAGCCACTGAAACCTGGGGGTTGTAGCCCAACAAACGGCGGGCCTTGCTGATATTAGCCTGGTTTTTCACAAAGTCGGCCGCCAGGCGGGGTTTGTGGATGACGTTGGCCGGACGGCCGCCCAACGTTTCGATCAGCCCTACAAAATCTTTAAGCAGGGTGGGTTCACCCCGCCCCAGGTTGATAATTTCGTACCCCAGCGGCGTGTCCAGCGCGGCCACCACGCCGTCGGTGATGTCATCAATATAGGTCCAGTCGCGGTACATCTGGCCGCCGTCGTACAGGGGGATTTGGCTGCCTTTGGCTACGCTTTCGGCCACCAGATAGGCCATCATGTCGGGACGGCCGTTTGGGCCATAGACGGTGAAGAAGCGAACGGCCGTAAAGTTCAGCCCATACAAATAATGATAGGCGTACCCCAACATTTCGGCAGCCCGTTTAGCGGCGGCGTATGGCTGCAAAGGGCGGTCGCATGGGTCTGTTTCCACAAACGGAATTTGGGTTGTATTGCCATAGACCGAAGAGGTAGAGGCCATCACAAAATTTTGCACACCCTCTGCGGCACGCGCCGCATCCAGCAAATTTTGCGTGCCGTTCAGGTTTACCTGCACGTACAAATCGGGGTAGAGAACGGCATTGCGCACCCCCGCCATCGCCGCCAGGTGGGCCACAGTGTTGAACTTTTCGGCGGCGAACAGCTCAAACATCGCTTCGCGCTGGCGAATGTCTTGCTCCACCATGCGGAAGTTGGGGTAAGCGGCCAGCCGCGCCGCGTTGGCCCGCTTTTTGGCGGGATCGTAATAATCGTTGAAGTTGTCCAGCCCAACGACGGTATCGCCGCGCCGGGCGAGCTTTTCTGCTAAATTACTGCCAATGAATCCGGCCGCGCCGGTAACAAGAATTTTCATAGTTGCACAACTTTTACCCCCTCCCTGGCCCTCCCCCTGAAATGGGGAGGGGAAAGCCCCCTCTCCCTCGTAGGGAGAGGGCTGGGGTGAGGGTAGATTTTAAATTTGCGACGGCCGTAAATCCTGCACCATCAACTGTAAATTTTTATTGCCGCGCCATTCGTTGACGCCAATGCTGTAGACCAGATCAATCGTTTGCGGTAGATGGCTGGCCCATTCACCCTGCCGGAAGGCGATTGCGCCCATCTCCCGGTAGCTGGCAATGCCGCCTGCGGCCAGCGTTAGCTGCAAATGGCCGCCATCCTGCCCCACGGCCCGGTGGTGGATCACCTCCACGCCCCGGCTCAGGAACACCGGCTGCGGGTTGGCCGCGCCGGTAGGTTCCAGCTGCTGGAGATGTTCAAACAGCGCCCAATCCACATCATCCAGCTCAATTTCGGCATCTATGCTCAGGCTGGGCGTCAGTTCCACTTCGCGCAGCCTGCGCTCGGCAATTTCGGTGATGCGGCTTAGAAATTCGGGCAAATTGGCGTTGCGCACGGTGAAGCCAGCTGCCTGGGCGTGGCCGCCGTGGCGCACCAGCAGGTCGGCTACCTCATCCAGCGCCTCGGTAATGTGAAATTTGTCGATGGAGCGACAGGAACCTCGGCTCTCATCTTCCCCCTGCTCCATGACGATGGCGGGGCGGTAATGCTTTTCTGCCAGGCGGCTGGCCACCAGCCCCACCACGCCAGAGACAAACCCGGCGTCGGCGGCGATGAGGATGGGGGCGTCTGGCTCGACCATCGCTTCGGCCAGCTGGCTGAGGTCGGCGGTTAGCTGCTGCCGCTTCCGGTTGAGCCTGTCCAACTCCTCGGCCAGCCGGTTGGCGTCGTGGCTGTTGTTGGCGGCCAGCAGGCGGGCGGCGCTGTAGGCGTGGGCCAGCCGTCCGGCGGCGTTGATGCGCGGCCCAATGCCAAAGGCGATCGATTCGGCGGTGAGGCTGCCGGGCGTGAGGCGAGCAATGCGAGCCAGGGCGGCAATGCCAGCCCGTTTGGAGTTGTTGAGCGATTGCAGCCCGTCGATGACGAGCTTGCGGTTTTCCTTGAGCAGCGGGGCCAGGTCGGCGACGGTGCCGATGGCGACGAGATCGAGCAGGTCGGCGTCGTGGTAGGTGGCGCGGTCGGGGCGGGATTGTTTGAGCGCCTGGGCCAGCTTGAAGGCGATGCCAACACCGGCCAGCATCTCGTCCGGGTAGGCGGAGTCGGGGCGTTTAGGGTTGATAACGGCCGTTCCCGGCGGCATTATCGGCCCTAAGCTGTGGTGATCGGTGATGATCATCTCCAGGCCGATCTGGTTGGCGTGTTCCACCTCAAACACAGAACGGATGCCGCAATCGACGGTAATGACGAGATCGGCTCCTTTGGCTTTGAGTTCGGTGAGGGCGTCTACGTTGAGGCCATACCCTTCATCGACGCGGTCGGGGATGTACGGCCGTATCAAATTCCGATCTGCCCCCAAACCACGCAGCGCCTCCGTCAGCAGCACCGTGCTGGTGACGCCATCGGCATCAAAATCGCCATAAACGATGATTATTTCTTCATTGTCAATTGCCTGCTCAATGCGGGCAACTGCTTTGTCCATGTCTGGCAGCAAAAAAGGGTCGGTTGATTCCAGATAATGCCCTTCCAAAAACGCCTGAATGTCGGCCGGTTTGATGATGCCCCGGTTGTACAGTACCTGGAGCATAACGGGGTGAATATGGCCAAACTGTCCCTGAACGTGGGCGGGCACTGGGGGTGCAACCTGCCAAATATTTTTACGCAATGTATTGGGTGAACTCATAGCGCCAAATGGTAACACGGAGCGGGATCGCTTGCCAACTAGCCGCAGCTTAGCTTCAGCGCCATTTTTAGTTGACACCAGATCTTGCTTACCGGGCATCCATCTGCTAGTGTATTTAACTTATATGAGAGAGGTCAATTTTTCAGCATTGAGTCAGGATGCTGCCCTTGTGAGGTGATTTTGCATCTCTTACGGCGTTAGTTGCCCTGGCGAATAAGAAGGAGAACCTGATGGAAACTGTTCGAACGGTCCGAGATTTAATACGTGGGCATGAGATTGAGGTGACGACCCTTTCGCCACAGGACACCGTTTATGATGCCCTGCAGGTGATGGCCAAGAAAAACGTAGGGGCGCTGCCGGTTATGGAGAGTGACAAGCTGGTGGGCATATTTTCCGAACGTGATTATGCGCGGAAGGTGATCTTGCAAGGTCACTCGTCTAAGGAACTGTCTGTGAGCGAAATTATGAGCACCCGCGTGGCGTATGTGCGGCCAAACCAGACGATTGATGATTGCATGGCGCTGATGAGTCAGTTAAGAATCCGTCACTTACCGGTGCTGGATCAGGAAAAAATGATTGGCATGGTCTCGATGCGAGATGTCGTCGAAGATATCATCTCCGAGAAGGATTTCATTATCGAACAGTTGGTTCACTATATTCAAGGGGAGGGCAGCCACTCTCAGGTGGGCTGACGTCAGCTTGCTTGAAAAATGGGCGTAGTGCTGAGCCGGGCCAGCAGCAAAGGCAGCCCAAAAACGAAGGGAACGGCGATAAGGTGAGCAGCTAGCTGACTGCCGCCGAGGGCGTAAACGCGCAAATGGCCGTAAATGAGAACGGATAGCTGAACGGTGAGCAGGAACCAGAGCCCGGCACGCAGACGGAAAGAGGGCAGCTCATCCACTGAATCTGCTTCCAGCAGCAGCCATAGGAAGGGCCAGGTGCTGTACCAGAGGCGAAAGCTGAGGGCTTGCAGGCTGTAGGCGGCTAAAATATCGGCTGAGGCGCGGAGGGGGGAACGGCCGTTTCGCCACCCCCACCACAACAAACCCACCACCAATAAGCCAAACGGCAGCCTAAACAAATCTCCTACAAGATCAATAAATTCTGGCGTGATTGGCCGTCCCAGCTCCGCCGCAACAAGCAGCACCAATGTGGCGAGCGAGAAGCCAGGATTGTTGGACGCTTCCCGCAGCAGCCGCACGGCCAAATCCACCGGGGAGCCAAAGGGCAAGAAGCTGAGCCAGACGGCCGTTCCGCCCCACAACACCGCCCAACCCAAAATTCGCAGCCGGGCCGGATTGTTTGCCAGCTCGCGCCAGATGGCCAGCGCAAAAAAGGGCAGCGGCAGCAGGCCAATCGGCTTGGTGAGCGCCCCCAGCAGCAAAAAGAAGAGGGTGAGCGACGGCCGTTTCTGCCGCCAAAACCAAAGCGCCATCAGCTGCCATACCATCAGCCACACATCGTTGTGTCCATCCACCACAAACATCAGCAGCAGGGCGGGGTTCCACAGCCAGAGCAGGGTAAAGCCACGCTGTTTGGCAGCATCGGCCTGGGCCAACAGCCGCCAGATCAGCCAGCCGCAGACCAGATGGGCCAGCAGCCCCACCAACTTGAATGAAAGAAGCCCGGCCAGTAAATTATTTTGCGTCAGGTGGGTGACGCCCGCCGCCAGCATCTCCCAGAGCGGGCCGTAGGGTGAGGTTTCGCCCGCCCATTCACCCGCCAGGGGCAGGAACGGATCGTCGGGGAAGGCGTCTGGCGGGGCGACGTAGGGGCTTTGCGCGTAGACGCTGCTAATGCGGCCGCGAATGACGTAGCGGTACAGATCGTTGGCGTTGATGGGGTAGGTTTGCAGCAGGGGGATGGCGAAGAGAACGGCCGTTCCCAGCAAAAATCCCAGCGATGGCAGCGCCCGACCCAACTGAACTGCCCGGAACGCCAGCCAATAGAGACCAAACAGCGCCAGCAGCAGCAGTCCATACCCCAGGCCACCCGACAGCGATGGGGCAAAGCTGCGCACATCTTGCAAAGGGAGGGTGTTGAAAAACGGCCGTAGCGGAAACCACAGCCCAAAAAGACCAAACCCCACCAGTGAGGTCAGGGCCACAAGCGTTAAGTTCGAGCGATATTTGAGAAAAAATTGGGTGAAGATGGTCACAGTTCAGTAATCAGTTGGTCAGTAATCAGATTGTATCCTGGATTATAGACTGTTTTACTGTTTACTGAACACCGATTACCGGATCACGCTTTTATATGGCTGCCGTGCTTGTCTAACGGTACCACCAGGGTGACGGAGGTGCCGTGACCGGGGCTGGAATCGAGCCGCAGCGAGCCATTAATTCGGTCAGCCCGTTCGCGCATGTTCACCATGCCCAGGCTGCCGCGTGAACTGTAATCGTGGTTGACGGCCTGTACATCGAAACCCACGCCGTTGTCTTGCACCAGGGCCACAAATAGACTGTCTTCTTGCCAGAAGCGCACCTGAATCTGGCTGGCACGGGAATATTTTCGGGCGTTGCCCAACGCCTCTTCCACAATGGAGAAGACGACACCCTGGGCTTGCTCGTTGAGCAATTCCCCATACTGCCCGCCTACCAGGCGAATATTGAGGCCATCCGTTTCTTTGATGCGCGTAATAACGGTTTCGACAGCTGCCGTCAGCCCCTGAGTTTCTAAGACCAACGGCCGTAATGTAAACAACATGCCGCGAATCTCTTTAGAGGTTTGTTTGGCCAGCTCTTCTACCTTTTCCAGCTCGCCCAGAGCTTGTTCCGGGTCGCGAGAGAGCAGGGACCGAATGAAGTTAATGCGCATGGCGATGGCGGCGATGGTTTGGGTGGGGCCATCGTGCAGATCACGCGCCAGCTCCTTGCGGGCTTCTTCGTCGGCTTCAATGATGCGTATCTTTTCGGCTTCCAAACGTTGGTACATCTGGGCATTTTGCAGGGCAATCACCGCCTGGTCGGCCACGCCGTTGAACAGTTCAAAATGCTCTTTGTCGAACTTTACGGCCGTATCCGACCCAATCACAATCGCCCCAAAAATCTGGAACCCTGCCCGCAGCGGAATGCAGGTCGCCGTCAGGCAGTTGTGGAAAGCCACAAACTGGCGCAGCTCTGGATCCTGGCGGGGATGATCGGTTGTAACGGGCTCTGCCTGGGTCAGTGCTGCGCCAACAATACCCCGCTTGCCTTGCAGTTTTTTTTCTATATCGGTGGGGGTCAAGCGACGTGTTGCAACCGGAATCATATCTTCGCCATTGAACAAAAAAACCGCCCCTACCAATGATTGGCGGGGAATGCCCATCTCTTCAATGGCCAGGCTGCAAACGCCTAGCGCCTCTTCCACCACGCGCTCAAAGCTAAGCGTGGCCCGCATGACCGAGGCCATTGATTGCAGCGATTTGGCCCGATTGTTGGCCGCACGAAGGTGGTGCAGCTCCGTATCTACCATCTGCGTGGTGGTTGTTTGTACTCGTTCCGCGTAACGATCCACCATATAGTAAACCACAAACAGGGCAAACAGAAGCGATAGGCTGGCAATGACCATACCGGGCAGCCAATCGACCAGCGCTCCATCCAGAAACATGGTGTAAACCGCAAAAAAGGCGGCCAGCATAATGATGATGATCACCAAGAAGAAGGCAATCAGGAGCCAATTTAGCCGCTCGAAATCTTTCTTGATTTTTGCTGTTAAGTTTTTACTCATCTTAAATAGATCGAAGTCGTCTCTTCGGGTGAAACCTTTGCCTCATTCGGTTGGGTTTATGCAATAGGCTATTGGGCTTTATTACACATCAAATTGAGCGTTCGGGAATCGTTCGGTAATTCCTTTGCACTTTAAAGATGGTTTAACCAAAGATGAAACAGGCTCAATCTTCAATCTCTAAAGTTAAATACAAACGATTCTCGATATTTATTATACAAGACCGGTCAAAAATAACGATAGCATAAAAACCTAAAAAGTGTGGACTGATGGTACTACTGCATGTCTACTGCATGACCAATGCCTGGGCAATCCTGGCTGCCACAAAGCCATTGTTGCGCAGCAAGGCAACGTTGGCTTGCAGGCTACGGCCGTTTGTCAATTCCACTACCCGACGCAGCAGCCACGGTGTAGAGGCGGGGCCATGGACGCCTGCCCGGTCTGCTTCCTGCGTTGCCTGGGCAATAGCTGCTTCCACCATATCTGGGTCGCAGGCATCTGCTTCGGGCACGGGCACCGTAACCAGAATGCCGTTTTGCAGTCCCATTGCGCGGTGTGCCTGCATAACCCTGGCAACCGCTTCGGGGGTGTCCAGCCGAATATCCACCGGCAAGCCGCTGCTGCGGGCAAAAAAGGCGGGCAGCGTCTCCGTGCCGTAGCCGATGATGGGTACGCCGTGGGTTTCCAGCACTTCGCGGGTGGCGGGCAAATCCAGAATCGATTTGGCCCCGCTGCTCACCACTGTAACGGGGGTTTGCCCCAATTCCAGCAGATCGGCGCTGATATCGAAGGGATGGCCACGATGGACGCCGCCGATGCCGCCGGTGGCAAAAAGGCGGATGCCGGCCCGGTGGGCCAAAATCATGGTGCCAGCCACGGTGGTGGTCCCGTCTTCTTTGTTGCCAATGGCCAGGGGGATATCGCGGCGGCTGCATTTGCGTACGGCCGTTCCCGCCAACCGTCCCAAATATTCCAGCTCATCATCTGCCAGCCCCACGTGTACCTGCCCCTGAATGATGGCAATGGTGGCGGGCACTGCGCCACCTTCACGCACGGCCGTTTGCATGAGAACGGCCGTATGCACATTATCGGGATAGGGCAGGCCATGAGTTATAACGGTGCTTTCCAACGCGACCACAGGTTTGTTTTCGGCCAGCGCATCGGCCACTTCTGGTTGAATTTTCAAGAAATTGTGCATTGATTATCCTCATAAAATCGTGGTATCTTATATCCGAATTCAGTTGCTATATAACCTTTGGTGCTAGTTCATAAGCTGAACTCAGCAATTGACAAGTGAACGAATCCATCAGCAGCAGGGTGCAGACCATGCCATTGAACCAAAATGTTGAACAAGGCCATCGTGTACCCAACCCGGCTTTTGAAAT
>JBGTCV010000143.1:0-189676 GCA_041748655.1 Promineifilaceae bacterium (SeqCode)
AAGACTATGAAGTTTTGCCTGAAAGCAGTGAAGCATTCATTTACCTGGCCATGATTCATTTGATGCTTCGGCGATTAGGCAACAATTCTCGCATTTGGGCTTGATTCTTTTGTTAACATAACTTTTAAAACACGCTCTGAACACTGTTATTGTGCCGTCAGCCCGCCGTCCACCGTCAAAGTTGCGCCGGTGGTGAAGGAGGAGGCGTCGGAGGCGAGCCAGAGGACGGCTTCGGCCACTTCGCGCGGCTGGCCCAGGCGGCGGCTGGGGTTGTTCTGGATTGCCCCTTGCTCCAGCTGGGGCAGTTGGGCGATGGCCCGTTCCACCATCGGGGTGCGAATGATGGCCGGGCAAACCGCGTTGACCCGAATACCTTTGCGGGCATATTCTACGGCGGCGGTGCGTGTCAGGCCGACCACGGCGTGCTTGCTTGCGGCGTAGGCGGGCATACTGTGCGCCCCAATCAGCCCGGCCACGGAAGCGGCGTTGATGATGACGCCGCTGCCCTGGAGCAGCATTTGGCGCAGCTCAAACTTCATGCAGAGCCACACCCCTTTGACGTTGATAGCCATAATCAGGTCGAACTCAGCTTCGCCTACGTCGGCGGTGCGCACGGGTGCCCCTTCGATCCCGGCGTTGTTGAAGGCGATATCGAGACGGCCGTATTCCCCTACCACCTCATCTACCATATTTTCAACATGGGCCGCCTGGCTTACGTCTGTCTGTACAAAAAAGGCGCTGCCGCCCACGTCGGTAATCATCTGTACCGTTTCCCGCCCGCCCGCCGCGTTCAGGTCGGCAATGGCGATTTTGGCTCCGTGTTGGGCGAAGAGAACGGCCGTTTCCCGGCCAATGCCGGAACCGCCGCCGGTGATGAGAGCAATTTTGCCATCTAGCTGCATAGAAGCCTCCGGATTTGTGGCGCTGGGCGCGTGGGAATTAGATGCAGCTCAGTTTTACCGCAAAATGGGGCAGGGGTGCAAAGATTCTGACGGTTTGAAAATGGGGATGATGCGTGATACGTGCAGCGTCACAACCGCTTTCTCACGTTTTACGCATACTGTTTCACATTATTGGAGCAGGGGCAGCACAATTGCTTCCAATTCGTGCTCGCTGATTTCGCCGGTTTGCACGTGTTGGATCACGCCGTCCCGGTCGATGATGAAGGTGGTGGGGAAGCTGCGGGTGGTGTACTGCTGGGCCACCCGGCCTTGCAAATCCAGCAGCACGGGGAAGCTCAAGTTGTTGGTTTGGATAAACGGCCGTACCGTCTCCACATCCTCCCGTTCATTAATCGCCAAAATCACCAGACCTTCGTCCCGATGTGCTTCGTAGAAGCGGTTTAGCGCGGGCATTTCGGCGCGGCAGGGGGGGGCACCAGGTCGCCCAAAAGTTCATGATCACCACATCGCCGTCGTAATCGGCCAGGGCAATGTCGCCGCCGTCCAGAGAGGGCAGGGTGAAGTTGGTGGCGGTGCCACCTTGCTGGGCCAGGGCGGGCGCGCCGTAGCTGTTGGTGGTGGGTTGGGGAACGGCCGTTTTCAAACTCATCCAAATCAATGCCCCTATGCCACCCAAAATCAGGATCAGGGCGGCGGCCAGCATTAACTTACTTTGTCGAACCTTTTTTTGCAGACGAACCTCGCGTCGCAGATTGCGTTGTGTGTTAGACATTTTCTTTCTCCATCCAAAAAGTTTACGGCCGTTCCATTTCTTAGATGCAGATCAGTTCCATAGGTAACATGCCAAAATTTTGATATGAAAATGAAGCTTCACGTAGATTTTACGGCCGTTTCCCACCATTATTTAGAACATTTGTAAGGTGTACGGTATAATTTGGGCAGTTGTCCGATTACGATTTGCCCTTGACCAATGACTGTTACTGAAGAAATCAAAAGCCGCCTCGACATTGTCGATCTTGTCTCCGAAACCGTATCCCTGCGCCGGTCTGGGCGGAATTACGCTGGCTTTTGCCCCTTTCACCAAAACACCCGCACCCCTTCCTTTTTTGTCTTCCCCGAAACCCAGACGTGGCGCTGCTTTGGCGCCTGCGCCGAAGGGGGCGATCTGTTCTCCTTTGTGATGAAGAAAGAAGGCTGGGAATTTAAGGAAGCGCTGAAAAATCTGGCCGACCGGGCGGGCGTAACGGTGGAAGAAGCAGCGCCGGTGGACAAGGCAAAGCAGGCGGTCTATGACAAGCAGGCTGGCCTGCTGCAAGCTGCCGCCGACTACTTCCACCAGCTCTTTTTGTACGCCCCGCAGGCCGAGGTGGCCCGCGATTACGTTGCCCGGCGCAGCCTGAACGCCGAAACGATTGAAGCGTTTGCCATTGGTTTTGCCCTGGATTCCTGGGACGCCTGCCGCTCTCACTTTAACATGCAGGGGTACAGCGACCAGGAGCTGCTGGCGGCGGGCATCCTGACGGAAAATGTAGATAAGGGGAGCAAGTATGACCGGTTTCGCAACCGGCTGATGATTCCGATTCGGGACGTAGACGGCCGTATCGTCGGCTTCGGCGCACGGACCCTGGAAAAAGACGGTATTCCCAAATACCTCAACTCCCCCCAGACGGCGCTGTTCGACAAAAGCCACCTGCTCTACGGGCTGGACACCGCCAAGCGGGCCATTCGTGAAGCGCGGCAGGCGGTGATTGTGGAAGGGTACATGGACGTGATGCAGGCGTGGCAGGGGGGCTTCCGCAACGTGGTGGCCCAGATGGGCACGGCGCTCACCGAGCAGCAGCTGCGGCTGCTGAAGCGGTACACCAAGCAGTTTGTGCTGGCGCTGGATGCAGATGCTGCCGGGGCCAAAGCAACGCTGCGCAGTTTGCAGGTGGCGCGTGAAACGCTGGACCGGGAAGTGGAGGTGAAGTTTGATGCACCGGGTCTGGTCCATCATGAAGGGCGGCTCCAGGCAGACATTCGGGTGATGACGCTGCCCGCCGGTAAAGATCCAGACAACATCATTCAGGAAAGCCCCGAGGAGTGGCCGAAGCTGGTGGCCCAGGCCAAACCGGTGGTGGATTACGTGATTGGGGTGGCCACAGAAGGGCTGGATTTGAACGATGCCAAGGCGAAAACGGCCGTTGCCCACCAAATCTTGCCGCTGATCAAGGATATTCAAAGCCCCGTCGAGCGGGACCATTACTGGCAGCAGCTGGCGCGGGCGCTGCGCATTGATGAGCGGGCGCTGCGGCAAATTCGCCTGCCGGAAAAGCCGCTGCCAGAACGACGCACGGTAAAAGAAACGGCCGTTGCTCAGGCAAAGCCAGCCACCCACGCCGGTTGGACCACCGTGCCCAAAAAAGCGAGAGGAACTACCGGCCCTCTGGCTACCGATATGCGCCAGACCGATTTTTTGCACCATTGTGCGCGCTACCCACAGCTTATTGGGCGCATCAACCAAAAATTGGGCGAATGTGGCCAGCCACAAGTGGTAGACGACGACTTTTTAATGGCCGAAGACCGCGCCATCATGCGACAAATGTACCAGATGATCGGTGCCTCATCAGTTGTCACGATTAAAGAATTGTGGGATAGTCTAGACCAGACACTTCAGGATCGGTTGAAGTTCTTGCTAACATTACCCCAATCGCCAGAGACAGAGCTTGAACGTATTTCCGATACCCTTGTTTTATCGGTACTGGATTGGCGTCTGGCAAAAGTCAGGCAGCTTTTGAGTGAGGTGAGGCATCTGCTTCACGAAGCCCAGACTGAAGATGACATGGAAGCTTTGGCTATCTACAAGCAGCAGCTGCGGGAGCTGCCACTGGCTGTCTTACAGCTCAACAGGGCCAGAGATGCCATGTCCGCCACCAGCCGCCGTCGCGCCGAAGATGTGTTAAACGGTCGTTACTAGCGTCTCAAGATTTCCCTACCAGGGGTAATTCCCAGCCCGTGAAAAGCACTAATCTGAAACTGTAATTGATAAGCAACCCCTCATTTAGGTCAGGAAAACATACAATGGATTTATCTGAACTAGACAACGATTTCGACGAGAATATCGAAGACGAAAGCGAAGAAGAAGAAGAAACCGCCACAATTGATATTGAAGCGTTGGTGAAAAAAGCACGCCGCTCTCGCGAAATTAATGAAGCGGATGTTCAGGCATTATTGGCCACTGCTGATGAAGAGCAGGCCGAACGCCTCTATGCCCGGCTGCAAAAGCTCAATATTCGCATCGTGTCAGAAAATGGCGAAACCCTGGACGATTTTGGGGAATCCTCCAACCTGCTCAGTAATCTAGACGATGACGATGAAAAAGAGGATAGCGGCGGGTACCTTACCGGCACAGTGGAAGACGACCCGGTTCACACCTACCTCAAAGAAATTGGCCAGGTTCCACTGCTTACGGCCGATCAGGAAATCTGGCTTTCTACCCAGCTCACCGCCGCCACCGTTTTGGATCGGCTCAACAATGATGTCACCAAAGACGGCATCGACTCGGAAGAGGAAGTCGATTTCCGGGCGATGATTGCCAACTACACCAATCTGTTGGAAAACTGGCAAGACCTTGAGGAAGCCCGGAAACTGCTGGACGTGCCGAGCATCGACGTGCTGGCCTTCGTTGAGGAGGCGCGTGATTTGCGGCAGGGTTGGCAAAAACGGAAGGATTCCTACCTGCGGCTATATCTGAACAACGGCAATTGGGGGCAAGAAGATGCCTGGCTGGATTTGGCGCAGGCTTGTTTTCATATGTTTACGGCCGTTTACCTCCTCCCCATCGACATGTCCCGCCAGCTTTCAGACGTATACAAACAAACTGGTGAGCTGCCTACCATCGAGCTTTTCCGCAACTGGCTGTCCCAAGATATGGTCGGGCTGAAATATAACGAATACATGATTTTCGAGCTGGCCGAAGATGCAAAAGTGAATCTTACTGGAGCCAACCTGCGCCTGGTGGTTAGCGTTGCCAAGCGGTACATGGGGCGCGGTATTCACCTGCTCGATCTGGTGCAGGAAGGCAATGTGGGCCTTCTGCGTGCCGTGGAAAAATTCGACCACACCAAAGGGTTCAAGTTCAGTACTTACGCCACCTGGTGGATTCGTCAGGCCGTCAGTCGGGCCATTGCCGACCAGGCCCGCACCATCCGCATTCCGGTGCATATGTTTGAGACCATCAACAAGATCGTCAAGCTTCAGCGCGACCTGGTGCAAAAGCTGGGCCACGAACCCAACGACGAAGAGCTGGCTCTGGAGCTGGATTTCCTTACCCCGGAAGAGTCGGAGACGATTAAAAATGCGCTGAAAGACGACAAAGCCATCGATCCGGTGCTTAACCGCAAATGGCGGCAGGCTGTCTCTAAAATTCGGGACATCAAGCGCATCTCTATGGACCCCATGTCGCTGGAATCCCCGGTGGGCAATGAAGATTCCACCGAATACGGCGACTTCATCCCAGACGAAAGCGCCCAGGAGCCGGTGGATGCCGCCTCTAAAGAGCTGCTGCGCGAGCAGATTCGCAATGTGCTTGGCTTCCTCAGTGAGCGGGAGCGGGAAGTGCTGGAAATGCGCTTTGGCCTGAACGATGGCAAGGATCACACTCTGGAAGAGGTGGGGCGCAGCTTTGGCGTCACCCGTGAGCGCATTCGTCAGATTGAAGCCAAGGCGCTGCGCAAGCTGCGTCATCCCAGCCGCAGCAAGGCGCTGCGCGACTATCTGAGCTAGAAAATACCTCTGATTTTGTTCAATTTTTAGCCCAACGGTTGGCAACGGCCGTTGGGCTTTTTTTGCCTAAAAACCAGCCAGAAACCGACCTGAAACACCCCTTGAACTGGCTGTGTAAACGGCCGTCCTTTGTTGCCGCCCCCTATTGCTTGTGATAGAATGCACAGAGATCATTTCGGAAGAAAAAAACATTTCGCTGCTTATATTTTCAACCAAATCATTCAAGAAAATAGCCGAACACGCAGCTTCAGAACAGAAAAAATCAGCTCATGGAAAATAACCCAATACTAATTGAATATCTTCCCATTGCCGTTTTAACTGGGATTGCCCTGTTTTTTGCCGTACTGCTGCCCGTTTTGTCCCTCAACCTCGGCCCAAAGCCCAAAGAAAACGCCCGCAGTAAACTGATCCCCTACGAATCCGGCATCGTCGCCATCGGCGAAGCGCAAAGACGATTGCCCGTAAAATTTTACCGCATTGCAGTCCTGTTCATTCTGTTTGATGTCGATATTATCCTCCTGGTCCCCTGGGCAATTACCTTCCGTAAACTTGGCTTTTACGGTCTGGCTGTAATGGGTATCTTTATGCTGCTTTTCATCTTGGGTGATGTCTGGGTTTGGAAAAAAGGAATACTGGAATGGGAATAGAACAAAAATTAGGTGATATGGGTGTTATCACCCTTCGTTTGGAAGATTTAGTCAATTGGGGGCGCACCAACGCCATGTGGCCTTTGCTCTTTGGTCTGGCTTGCTGCGCCATCGAAATGATGTCCTCACAAGCAGCCCACTTTGATGCGTCTCGTTTTGGGATGGAGCTAAACCGTCCTTCACCGCGCCAATCTGACCTCATGATTGTGGCTGGCCGCGTTTCCCGCAAAATGGCCCCCGTGGTGCGCCGTCTCTATGACCAGATGCCCGAACCAAAATGGGTCATCGCCATGGGTGACTGCGCCTCGTGTGGCGGCATCTTCAACAACTACGCCATCGTCCAGGGCGTTGATGAAATCGTGCCGGTTGATGTCTACGTTGCTGGCTGTCCGCCACGCCCCGAAGCGTTAATCGACGGCTTCATGACCCTCCACGAAAAAATTCGTGGCGAAAAACTCACCGACCACGCTTAAAATCAGAGATTTTGACTCTGGAGATAAAAAGGTATGAATGCAGATCAACGTGTTGTTGAAAAAATTAAAGCTGCTTTCCCGGATGCCATCGAAGACAGTAACGATTTCCGGGGCGAACAAACCCTCTATATTCGGAAAGAGCAGCTCAAAGCCGTCTGCCAACTGCTGAAAGATGATCCCCAATTAAGCTACAAGTTCCTGTCGGATATTTGTGCCGACGACTTTTTGCCGGAATTTCCCCGCTTTGCCATCAGCTACCATCTCTACTCTTACGACCATAACCATCGGCTGCGGCTGCGCACCTGGGTAGAAGATCCGGAAGAAGGGCCGGAAACGGCCGCTTCTGTCTGGGCAATTGCCACCTGGCTGGAAATGGAAGTGTGGGACCTGATGGGCATTCGCTTCAAGGGGAACACCAGCCTGCGCCGCCTCTTTCTACCAGAAGATTGGCAGGGGCATCCGCTGCGCAAAGATTACCCATTGGGGTATGAAGAAGTGCAGTTCTCCTTTAACTGGCAAGAAATTGACGCCAAAAAGCCATACGCCAAAGATTGAGGCATGTGAGCAGGCTGCAAACGGAACAAAGAGGCTGATTATGAACATTCCCTCGGGTGGCGACACTATTCAAGAGTTAACTGTCGAAGAACTGCGGGCCAAAGTGGGCACCGGCATGACCATCGACAACGCTGAAGAGAATATGCTCCTCAGCATGGGACCACAGCATCCCAGTACCCACGGTGTGCTCCGTCTGCTGCTGGAGCTAGACGGTGAAACCATCGTTAACCTGGCCCCTGACATCGGCTTCCTGCATACCGGCGTGGAAAAGAACATGGAGGCCAAGACCTACACCAAAGCGCTGGTCATGACAGACCGGCTGGATTACCTGTCGCCAATGTCCAATAATTTGGGCTACATTCTGGCGGTAGAAAAGCTGCTGAGCGTGGAGGCAACGCCGCGTGCCCAGGTTATTCGCGTCATTCTTACCGAACTGGCCCGAATTTCCAGCCATCTGGTTTGGCTGGGAACCCACGCTCTTGATTTGGCAGCGATGTCGGTTTTCCTCTACTGCTTCCGCGAACGCGAATACATTTTGGACCTGTTTGAGATGGTCGCTGGTCAGCGCATGATGGTGAGCTACTTCCGCCCCGGCGGGCTGTGGCGCGACGTACCGGAAGAGTTTGAACCGGCCGTGCGCCAGTTCCTGGACTTCTTCCCAGCCAAAATTGCCGATTACGAAGCATTGCTTAAAAACAACCCGATCTGGCTGGAACGCACCAAAGAGATTGGCGTGGTTTCGGCCGAGCAGGCGATGGATTGGGGGCTGACTGGTCCCAGCCTGCGTGGTTCTGGGGTTAATTGGGACATTCGCAAGGCGCAGCCCTACATTGGCTATGAAACGTATGAGTTCGACGTGCCGGTGTCTACAGATGGAGATGTCTATGCCCGTTACCGCTGCCGGATGCAGGAGATGTGGGAAAGCTTAAGCATTATTCGCCAGGCTTTGGACAAGCTGCCCAGCGGGCCGGTGAATATCGACGACCGCAAAATTGTGCCGCCGCCCCGATCTGAGCTGGGGAGCAGCATGGAAGCGGTGATTCACCATTTCAAGCTGTGGACGGAAGGGTTTAGCGCTCCGGCAGGGTATGTGTACCAGAGTGTGGAGTCGCCACGCGGTGAGTTTGCCTGTTATTTGCGTGGGGATGGCAGCCCCAAACCGGCGCGGGTCCATTTCCGTACGCCCTCTTATGTGCATGTGGCTTCGCTGCCGATTATGTCTAAGGGTGTGTTTGTGGCGGATTTGGTGTCTATCATTGGTTCGATTGATATTGTTTTGGGCGAAATTGACCGGTAATGACTGGCCATGGTCGGCAATAGCCGGTAGGTAGAAGAGAAGATTATGTTGCTTGCTGAAAAGTATCCTGAAGAGATCAAAGGAATTTTGGCCCGGTTTCCGCATAAGAAATCGGCCGTTTTACCACTCATGCATCTGGCGCAAGAGGCGTACGGTTACACCAGCCGCGAAGCGATGCGTGAAGTGGCCCAAATCCTGGATTTAGACCCGACGCATGTTTTGTCCCTGGCAGGTTTTTATACGCTGTATTACGAAGAGCCGGTGGGTAAATTTGTGCTGGAAGTTTGCAATGATCTGGCCTGCGCTTTGCGTGGAGCGGATGAATTTGTAGAGATGGCCAGCCGCAAGCTGGATATTCCAGTTGAGGGCACCACTAATGATGGCCTGTTTACCTTGAAAACGGTGATGTGTCTGGCGGCTTGCGACCGGGTCCCGATGCTGCAATGCAATTTGAAATTTGAAGAGCATCTGGATGAGGCGAAGTTCGACCAGCTGATCACCCGTTTGCGAGCAGAAGCAGCGGCCGAAAAGCCGGAACCATCGATTGTTGAACAAATTTCTGCGTTTGCCAGATAATCTTGGCACGCTTTTTATAAATGGGGTTAGGTAATGGCTCATATTTTGTTGCGTCACCGAGACATTGAGAATATGCACAAGTTGGAAGTGTACCGGGCTAATGGTGGTTACGATGCTTTGCAGAAAGTGTTGACCGAATACCAGCCGGGTGAAGTTACCGACATCGTCAAGGCTTCTGGTTTGCGTGGCCGCGGTGGGGCGGGTTTCCCCACTGGTTTGAAGTGGAGCTTCATCCCCAAGGCATCTGGCGATAAATATATTGTGGTCAATTCCGATGAATCGGAGATGGGGACGTTCAAGGATCGGGAGCTGTTGGAAAAGAACCCGCATCAGGTGATCGAAGGGGCGCTGATTGCCGCTTATGCCATTGGGGCCGAGCAGATTTATAACTACATGCGCGGCGAATTTATGGGCATTGGGCATCATTTTGAAGAGGCGCTGCACGAATGTTATGAAGCGGGTATTCTGGGCGACAACATTTTAGGCACCGATTTTAGCTGCCAGATGTCTGGTTATTATGGAGCGGGCGCTTACATTTGCGGTGAGGAGACGGCGCTGCTGGCATCCTTGCAGGGAGATTTGGGCCAGCCGTGGTCCAAGCCACCGTTCCCGGCGGTTGAGGGGCTGTACAAGAAGCCAACCGTGGTGAACAACACGGAGACGTTGGCCAATGTACCACCTATCATCATGAATGGGGCGGATTGGTATAAGACAATTGGTACGGAAAAAAGCCCGGGCCCCAAGATTGTCTGCCTGAGCGGGCACGTGAATAATCCCGGCAACTATGAAGTTGAGATGGGGATGTCGTTCCATGAGCTGGTGTATGGCGAAAATTATGGTGGCGGTATCCCCGGTGGTAAAAAGTTCAAGGCGCTGCTGCCCAGCGGTGGCTCTGGCCCGGTGGTGCTGGCAGATGCGCTGCAGGCGCCCATTACCTATGAAGGGTTGACGCCGTATGGGTCTGCGATGGGTTCTGCTTCGGTGGTGGTGATGGATGAGACGACCGACATGGTGTGGGCAGCGCTAAAGATGGCTCATTTTTTTAATCATGAATCATGCGGGAAGTGTACGCCGTGCCGTGAAGGGACGTTTTGGATGGAGAAGCTGCTGCACCGGATTCATCATGGGCACGGCACGGAGCAGGATTTAGAGGTGTTGAAGAGCGTGGCGGGCCAGATTGGTGGCAAGACGCTGTGTGCGCTGGGTGATTTTGCGGTCAATCCGGTTTTGAGCACCATTCGGCACTTTTTTGATGAATACAAGGCGAAAGTGAGTGGGAATGGCAAGCAGGTTGTGAAGGAAACGGCCGTTCCCGTTAGTCAGTAACCAGTGATCAGTAAAACAGTTTGTGAAAGAGGCTATGAATGAGTGATGATCTCATTACTTTGGTGATTGACGGCGTTGAGCTGAGCGTACCCAAAGGGACGCTAGTGGTAGACGCCGCAAAGATGATTGATAACCCTATTCCGGTTTTCTGCTACCATCCCAAGATGGCCCCGGTGGGTATGTGCCGCATGTGTCTGGTGGAAATTGGACTGCCGGTCATTGATCGGGGAACCGGGCAAGCGGTACTAAACGACGATGGCACACCTCAGGTGCTTTTCCGGGGTTTGCAGACGGCCTGTACCGTGCAGGTAAGCGAAGGCATGGTGGTACGCACCACCACCGAGCCAGTCACCAAGGCGCGGGAAGACGTTATTGAGTTTTTGCTCACCAGCCACCCGCTGGACTGCCCCATTTGTGACAAAGGCGGCGAATGCCCGCTGCAAAACCTGACGATGGCCCACGGCAAAGGCACCAGCCGCATGGACTTCAGCTTTAAGTTGAAGATGGACAAACATGTGCCGCTGGGTGAATTGATCTATCTGGACCGCGAGCGCTGCATTCAGTGCGGCCGCTGCGTGCGCTTTCAGGACGAAATTGTGGCCGATCCGGTGATTGGCTTCCACAATCGGGGGCGCAGTCTGGAAATTGTCACGATGTCTGACCCTGGTTTTGACTCTTATTGGAGCGGCAACACAACCGACATTTGCCCGGTTGGGGCGCTGACCACGGCCGATTTCCGTTTTGGGGCACGTCCCTGGGAGTTAACGCCCGTGGCTACCCTCTCCCCCCACTGCCCCGCTGGCTCGAATATGACCGTCAGTACCCGCCGTGAAGCCAAAAGCGGTGGTCGTTCCGTTATCAAGCGGATTATGCCCCGGCAAAATGAGCAGGTGAACGAAATCTGGATTTCGGATAGAGATCGGTTTGTGCATCACTTTGCCGATGCGCCGGATCGCCTGAAGAAGCCGCTGCTGCGCAAGAATGGCGAGCTGGTTGAGGTGGAGTGGCAAGAAGCGCTGGATACCGTGGCCGGGAAGTTGCAGCAGAGTAAAACGGCCGTTGCCGGCATCTCTGGCGACCGCATCAGCAACGAAGATATGTTCTTTTTCCAAAAGCTCATTCGCAAAGGGTTGGGCAGCAATGATATTGACCTGGCCAATCGGCAGCTGGCTGGCGGTGATGTGGTGGCCAAAGTGGGCATCAGCCAGGGCAGCAACCTGCTCAATTTGGGACAGGGGGATGCCATCGTAGTAGTTGCCAGCGATTTGCACGAAGAGGTGCCGATCTGGTGGCTGCGCGTGAAGCAGGCGGCCCAGCGCGGCGCGGCGCTGGTGATTTTGAACCTGCGCCCCACCCGGCTGGATGAATGTTCCCGCCACGTCATTCATTACCGCCCTGGCCAGGCTGTGGCCACCGTGCGCCAGCTGGTGAATGATGGCAAAGTTGCTGCTGCCGATGCCGATAACAGCCCCCTCAAGGCGGCGGCTGATGTGATTATGCAGGCCAACAACGTGGTCGCTTTCTACGGCGCGGAAGGGCTGACTTACGACGAAACGGATGCCGTAGCCAAACTGTTGGCCAATTTGCTGCTGATTAAAAATGAAGAAGCCCATGCGGGACGGCCGAATAATGGCCTGATTCCGGTGTGGCCGCACAACAACACGCAGGGTGCCTGGGATATGGGCATTCATCCGGCGCTGGAGCCGGGCTATAAGGCGGTGATAAATCCTGGGAAAACGGCCGTACAAATTTACGATGCGGCCCAAAGTGGCGAGCTAAAGGCGCTGTTTGTGTTGGCGGCAGATCCCATTGGGGACGGTTTGATGGCCGACCGGGGCAAGCTGGACTTTTTGGTGGTACAAGAGCTGTTTTTGACAGAAACGGCCGCTCAAGCCGATGTCGTTTTGCCCGCCCAAAGCTGGGCCGAGCGCGAAGGCACCTTCACCAGCGGCGAGCGGCGCGTGCAGCGCTACTACCCCGCCATCCAACCCGTTGGCGAAGCCCGCCCAGACTGGCAAATTTTGGCCCAGATTGGCGAGCGCGTCGGCCTGGAGAAGCCCCCCTTCGCCGCCAGCCTCGCTTTCCGCGATCTGGCCGAGGCGGTGCCGCAGTACAATGGAATGGATTACCGAACCCTGGCCAAAGCGGAAAAGCAGTGGCCCGACGTAGGCGGCGACGACCTGTACTATGGCGGCAACGCTTACGAAAATCGGGTCGGTTTGGGCATGCAGTGGCCCGCAGCCGCTGAATCTGCTGCTGTAGGCCATTTTGAAGTGGGTGATGTGGCTGTTAATGTGCCCGCAGGCGTGGCAGTAGTGAGAACCGCCGCCTTGTTTACGCCCGGCACGCTCATCAACCATACCGAACTATTAAAAGCACGCATGGCTCAGCCAACGCTCTCTGTGAATAAAAACGATGCCACCTCGATGCAGTTGACAGCCGCTGAAACGGTATCGGTTGAGGTAAATGGCAAAATGATGGTGGCCAAACTTCACGTCAACGGAGATGCGCCAGAAGGCGTTGCCCTGCTGCGTGGCGTGCCATACCAGGCTGGCCTGACAGAACTAAATGTAATTGAGTAATTGAGTAATTGGGTAATTGGGTAATTGAAGAGCCAAATTACTTAATTACCAAATTACCTGATTACCCAATTACCTTCTTAAGAGGAAAAGTATGACACCAGGACAAATAGCGCTGCGTGCCTTGATTGTAGGGTTTATCGTTTCTTTGGCCGTGATTACTGGCTTTGCCTACACCACGCTGCTGGAGCGCAAGCTGCTGGCCCGCTTACAGGCCCGAATTGGCCCCAATCGGGCGGGTTACATTCCGCTGCCGCGTCGTGGCGGTGGCCCGGAACGTAAACTACTGGCTGGCATCATGCAGCCAGCAGCCGACGCAGTTAAGCTGTTTTTCAAAGAAGATATGACCCCGGCCAAGGTGGACCGCATCACCTACACCCTGGCCCCGATGCTGACGGTGATCCCCGCGATTGTGCTGCTGGCAGTGATTCCCTGGGCAGGCGAAATTAATATTTTTGGGGTGCAGTTTTCTCCTTATTTTGCCATTGCCCCCGGTTTGAACATTGCCGCCCTCTTTTTGTTAGCCATTACCTCTATTAGTGTTTATGGAGTGGTGCTGGCTGGTTGGGCTTCCAATAGTAAATATGCAGTGCTGGGGGGTATTCGTGCCTCGGCGCAGATGATTAGCTACGAATTGGCTCTGGGCCTGACAATTCTGGTTCCCATTATGTTGGCGGATTCGATGAATTTGGGCGATATTGTGGCCGTCCAGGCGAACGGCTGGTTTGTGTTTCGGCAGCCGATTGCGGCTGTTGTCTTTTTCATTGGCATGATGGCGGAATTGCAGCGCGCCCCGTTTGATTTGCTGGAAGCGGAGCAGGAGCTGTCGGCGGGCTATTCGGTGGAGTACAGCGGGATGCGTTTTGGTATGTTCTTCATGGCAGAATATATGAAGATGATTATTTTTAGCGCGATTATTGTGGTGCTCTTTTTTGGTGGCTACCGTGGCCCGTTTGTGGATGCATTGCCGGGTCTGGGCTTTTTGTACATGATTTTGAAGATTATCGCCTTCCTGTTTATCATGATCTGGGTGCGCGCCTCGTTCCCTCGTTTCCGTTACGATCAATTGATGGGGATGGGCTGGAAGCGGCTGCTGCCGATTTCGGTGTTTAACTTCATTATCGTGGCCGTTTTCATTGTGCTTCAGGAAGAAGGCGTGCTTGATTCATTGCTGCAACTGATTGGTTTTGGATAAGTAGACGGCAATTTCGGAGAATTCTATGATTGGTGAACTCATTAAAGGCATGGCAACCACGCTGAAGCATCTGTTTCAGGACCCGGTGACGATTGATTATCCAAACGTGAAGCGGCCCGTACAGCGGCGTTTTAAGGGTCGGCATGAGCTGAAGCGGTACGATAACGGGCTGGAGAAGTGCATTGGTTGTTCGCTTTGTGCGGCAGCGTGCCCGGCCGATGCTATTTTTGTGGAAGCGGCGGAAAATACGGACGAAAAGCGATACTCTCCCGGTGAACGGTATGCCAGCACGTATGAGATTAACATGCTGCGCTGCATTTTCTGTGGCTACTGCGAAGATGCCTGCCCAACGGAGGCGATTGTGCTGGAAAACAAGTATGAATTGAGCTTTTATGATCGGGCGAGTGCGCTGTACACGAAGGAGATGCTGATTGTGGATGTGCCGGTAAACGGCCGTCCCACCCCGCAACCTGTAGAACCTGGCGCATTTGATAAAGCCATCCCCGATATGGAAGATCCAAAATAGGTCGGGCTGTAAGGAAGGAAAGGCGACTGGAATGGGAAGTGGACCTGTACTGATTGTATTTATATTAATGGCTCTGGTGTCGGTGACATCGGCCATTATGATGCTGCGCAGCCATAATGCGGTACACAGCGCCCTCTGGCTGGTGCTAAACTTTACGGCGATTGCGGTACTGTATGTTGTCTTGAACGCCCCGTTTATTGCGATGGTGCAAATTACGGTTTATGCCGGGGCGATCATGGTGCTGTTTTTGTTTGTGATCATGCTGTTGGGTGCCGAGCAGCTGCAAGGCATGACCGGCGTTGAGGGGAATGAACGGTACCATCAAGGGATGGCCATTGTTTTGGTGGTTTTGCTGCTGGTGGGCTTTGTCATCATGCTGACGCTGGGTGGTAGTGGTGGTGGGGAAACGGCCGTAATCGATGCCAGTCCCGCCGCGTTGGGTCTACGCCTGTTTGAAAGCTACGTGCTGCCCTTTGAAGTCACCGGCGTTTTACTGCTGGCTGCCATTATTGGCGTGGCCGTTTTCACCCGCAGAAAGAAGAAAGAGGCCTAAGCTCATGGAACTTACCATTGATTGGTACATTGCTTTAAGCGCCATCTTGTTCTCATTGGGCGCGCTGGGCGTTTTGCTGCGCCGCAATGCCATTATTGTGTTTATGTCAATTGAAATGATGCTCAATGCAGCCAACCTGGCCTTTGTGGCCTTTTCCCGTCACCTTGGCGACCTGGACGGGCAGGTGCTGGTCTTCTTTGTCATCACCGTGGCTGCGGCCGAAGTAGCTGTTGGCCTGGCGCTCATTGTCACTATTTTCCGCAGCAAGAGAAGCATCAATATTGACGAAATCAACCTGATGAAAGGTTGAGGTTCGAATAGGAGGAAATTACCCAATTACCCAATTACTCAATTACTCAATTACAACCATTTGTAATTCAGTAATTAGGTAATTAAGCAATTGAGTAATTAAGCAATTTATGGGCATATTTGGTTTAGCTCCCCTACTTTTGGTTTTCCCACTTATCGGCGTTTTGTTCAACGGCCTGGTTGGGCGGCGCTTTGTGGAGTACAACCGGCAAACTGGTGAAAAATGGTCGGGCTGGTTTGGCAGCGTGATGGCGCTGAGCGCCCTGGCCATTGCCGTAACCATGCTGTTGGGTCTGGTGGGCCACGACTTCCACGCGGAAATTGTCGTCTTGTTCGACTGGATTCGCGTGGGCGACTTCTACGTGCCGTGGGCGATGCAGATCGACACCCTTTCCGTGACGATGATGCTGGTTGTCACCGGCGTTGGCTCCCTGATTCACATCTACGCCATCGGCTATATGCATGGCGACCCCAACTTCTCCCGCTTTTTCACCTACCTGAATTTGTTCCTGTTCTTCATGCTCATTTTGGTGACGGGCAACAATTACCTGATGCTGTTTGTGGGCTGGGAGGGCGTTGGTTTGTGCTCCTTCTTGCTGATCGGCTTCTGGTTTGATCGGGTGAACGAGAAAGGTGAGGCGATGAATGCCAACGCGGCTCGCAAAGCATTTGTGGCCAACCGGGTGGGTGATTTGGCGATGATCATCGCCATGACGCTTACTTTTTGGACCTTCAAATCGCTTGAGTTCGCGCCGGTTTTCGACAGCGCGGTAGCGATGTTTGAAAGTGGCCACATGGTGGAGTTTGGTCTGTTTGAAGCGTCGCTGGGCGGCGTTTTGACGGCGATTACCGCGCTATTTTTGATGGGGGCGGCCGGTAAATCGGCCCAGATTCCACTGTACGTCTGGCTGCCAGACGCCATGGCTGGCCCCACGCCTGTCTCTGCGCTCATCCATGCGGCCACGATGGTCACATCTGGCATTTACCTGATTGTGCGCTCCAACGTGCTGTTTGAGATCGTTCGTGAAAGCGGTACCCTCATTCCCGGCATTGGCATCTCTTCGCCCGATCTGGTAGCTTTCACCGGGGCAGCGACGGCTCTGGTTGCCGGTTTGATCGCCTTTACCCAGTTTGACATCAAAAAGGTGTTGGCCTACTCCACCGTGAGCCAGCTTGGTTTTATGATTGCGGCCGTGGGGATGGGCGCTTACGTGGCGGGGATGTTCCATCTAATTACCCACGCCTTCTTCAAGGCGCTGCTATTCCTCGGTTCCGGCTCGGTGATTCACGGCATGGAGCATGGCCACCACCACCTGTCGCATGGGCATGATGATCACCACGATCAGTTCGATCCGCAGGATATGCGCACGATGGGTGGGCTGCGGCACAAGATGCCTTGGACGTTCCGCACCTATATGGTGGGGGCGCTGGCGCTGGCTGGTATTTTTCCCTTTGCGGGTTTCTGGTCTAAAGATGAAATTTTGGCTCATGGCAATGAGCATAATTTGATTGTTTACACCGTTTTGACGATTGCGGCCGTTTGCACAGCATTCTACATGGGGCGGCAGCTAAAGATGGTGTTTTTTGGCCAGTCGCGGCATGAAGCGGCCGATCACGCCCACGAAAGCCCGGCGACCATGACGGTGCCATTAGTTATATTAGCGGTGTTGGCTACTTTGGGTGGCTTGCTCAATTTGCCTTTCCTCAGCCAGGGGATTGCCGATGCGAATGGTAATCATGCAGGCGGCATCTGGCTGGCGTTGGAAGGGTGGCTGGAGCATTCGCTTGGGGCGTTTCATTTGTCCGAAGAAGGGCTGATCCATTTGCCGCACACGCCCCTGGTTTTGTCGCCGGAAGTAGCTGGGATTTCGACGGTGCTGGCCTTGGGTTCGTTGGCGCTGGCCTTTTTTGTGGTGTATGGGAAACGGCCGTCTTCCGCCGAAGATCCCGACCCACTTCAACGCACCCCCATCTGGTGGATGGCCGTGCTGCCGCTGGACACCCTGTACATGAAAGGCATCATCCCTCTGTTCAACAGGCTGGCCGACTTTTTAGCCTACCGCATCGACTGGGATTTGTGGCACAACTTCTTCCACGAGCGGGTTATTCGGGACACCTTTGTGGGATTTTCTAACTTTACTTCCGACGTGCTGGACAAGCAGGGGATAGATGGCCTGGTCAACGGGGCGGGGCAAGCAGCTCGCTGGCTGGCAGGTGGTTTGCGGCTGTCGCAAACGGGCTATGCGCGGACCTATGCGTTGGGTATTTTATTGGGCACCGTGGCGCTTTTGGCTTACTTCTTGTGGCCAGCGATTGCTGGCTAGAATTTTCAGATCTGACGGCTTTTTGAAAAGCTGCGAGATCTATGTTTTGGAGAAAGAATGGGCATTTTATCACTTCTAACTTTTTTCCCATTGGTCGGCGTTGTTCTCCTGCTGACCATGCGTAAAGCATCTGATAATACGTTGAAGGGGGTGGCTGTGGGAACGGCCGTTCTCACCTTTGTCCTCTCGATTATTGTGTTGGGGCAGTATGAAACAGGTGTGGCCGGGCTTCAGCTGGTGGATCGTTTTGCTTGGATTGAGGCATGGGGCATTGAGTACCACATGGGTGTGGACGGCATCAGCGTGCTGATGGTTTTGCTGACTACCTTCATCATGATGCTGGCCGTCCCCTCCTCCTGGAATGCCATCACCAGCCAGGTGCGCAACTATTACATCTTCATGCTGCTGCTGGAAATTGGCATGTTGGGCGTCTTCCTGGCGCAGGATTTGTTCCTGTTCTACGTCTTCTGGGAGTTCACCCTGGTGCCGATGTATTTCCTGATTGGCATTTGGGGCGGCCAGAACCGGGTGTACGCCGCTATCAAATTCTTCCTGTACACGATGGCTGGCTCCCTGCTGATGCTGCTGGGCATTCTGTATATGGGCATCACCAACAACACCTTCTCCGTGCCGGATTTGATTGCCGGACGATCTGCCTTTGCCGACGTGCAAAACTGGCTGTTTATCGGCTTTGCCATTGCTTTTGCTATTAAAGTCCCCATTTTCCCCTTCCACTCCTGGCTGCCAGACGCGCACACCGAGGCGCCCACGGCCGGTTCCGTCATTTTGGCAGGTGTGCTGCTAAAAATGGGTACCTACGGCTTCATCCGTTTTAACCTGCCACTCTTCCCAGAGGCCTCCTTTGAGTTTGCCCCAGCCATTGCGGTGCTGGCGATTATTGGCATTATTTACGGCGCGATTGTCTCCTTTGCCCAGAAGGATGTGAAGAAACTGGTGGCTTATTCCAGTATCAGCCATTTGGGCTTTGTGATGCTCGGCATCTTTTCGCTAAACAACCAGGGCATACAGGGGGCGCTGTTGCAGGGTGTAAACCACGGTATCAGCTCCGGCGCGTTGTTCTTTATTGTGGGTGTGCTGTATGAACAACGCCATACCCGCGAGATTAAAGAGTACGGTGGCGTCTGGAAGGTGATGCCTGTCTTTAGCGCCCTGACGCTGATTGTGACGCTTTCCAGCATGGGCCTGCCCGGTTTGAACGGCTTTGTGGGTGAGTTCACCATTTTGCTGGGTTCGATGGGCGCGGCATCTTTGGGGGAGAATGCCTGGATTTACACCGCATTTGCCACGACGGGCGTGATTTTAGCGGCCGTTTACCTGCTGTGGATGTTTCAACGGGTCTTCATGGGGCCACTGGACAATCCAAAAAATGAGAAATTGCGCGATTTAAACAAGGGCGAATTGGCCATTATGCTTTCCTTCCTGCTGTTCATCATCTGGATTGGTGTGGCGCCGTCTGGCTATTTTGCGCTGATGGACGGTACCGTTTCGCAGCTGGTAACAGACCTTAGTTCGGTGCTTGTAGCCGGACAGTAGCTTTGGAGATTAGAGATTGAGTTATCTCCAATCTCTTGAATTAGATGGCGCTGGTGATGTGCATTTGTGCAGCCAGCGCCGTTTTTATTTGGGGGAACCTGATGGAAAAGCCAACGGAAACCGTCTATTTTGTTCATATCAGCGATTCGCATATTGGGCCAACGGCCGAATACAGTCGGCATGGGCATCAGCCGCAGCCCTGCGTGGAGCGGGCGGTAGAGATAATCAACACGCTGCCCACCCGGCCCGATTTTGTAATCCATACCGGGGATGTGGTGACGGACCCAGATGCCCGCTCTTACCGGCGGGCAACGGCCGTTTTTAGCCAGCTCCAGATGCCCGTTTATTTTGTCACGGGCAACCATGATCGGTCCAGGGATATTCGGCGGCACATGGCAATGGGGCCGCACCAGCCGCTGTCTTCTGATCCCGATTTGCTCACTTATGCGTTTGAGGTGAAGGGGCACCGCTTTTTGGCGCTGGATGCGCGGGGACCGGATGAAATTGATCCGCATGGGCTGCTGTCTGAGGCGCAGTTGGACCTGGTGCGGGCGGAGGCAACAGCCGTTGGGCCACCCCTCACCGTTTTTATCCATTTCCCTGTCTTGCCGATGAACGCCATCTGGATGGATGCCAATATGCTGGTATTGAACGGTGAAGCGCTGCATCAGGCGCTGCTGCCTGCGCGGGAGCGGCTGCGCGGGGTGTTTTATGGGCATGTCCACCAATCGATGCAGACGGTGCGGGATGGGATTGTGTATACGGCCGTTCCCAGCCTCTTCTCCCAATTTGCTGCCTGGCCCAATGATGTTGTTGTGCGTGAAGACCCCGACTACCTCCCCGGCTTCAACTTCGTCCACCTGCTGCCCAACCAGACCATTATTCATCAGCACACTTTTCCACGTCCTTATTAAAGCCTCAAACTATAGGGGCCGTGCTCAGTTACCTCCACATCTATCCTGTTTTATACCCTTTTTATATATCAAGACACATTCGGCTAGGCAGCACCGTTATTATACTACTGAGTACTGATTGACTGATACTGATGAAAATTCTAACTGCAAAGTGCATCAAGAATGCGAAAAGAAGAAAGTGAGAAAAGTCTTTGTCTTTGCGCCTTTTAGGTCCTTTACAGTGAAAAATTAAATCTATCAGTCAATCAGTTACTTTTTTTTCAGATTGGGCCAATCTTCAAGATTGGCCCAATCTCAGAAGGCAGAAGGATAAAAAATGACAACGCTCATAGGCTTGTTTGAAGATCAGCAGAAAGCTGAAGAAGCAATCAATGCACTGGCAGCCGCCAAGTTGAAGGATATTGAATTTGAAACCATCGACTCCTGGGATGAGGGGTATGGTACCAGGATCGAAGCGATGCCTGCTCCCAATTCAGGTTATGGCCCTGGCGGTGCCATTCCGGTTTCAGCGGGACCTGGTCTTTCCTGGAATCTTGATGATACAGAGACGGATTATTTTAGACGCACTGTGCGAAACGGGGGCGTGTTGATTGTAGTTGAGGTTGATAATGAGGATCAGGTTCCCCATGTTAACCGCATTTTGCAAGAAAACAGCGTGCAGGTAGCGACCAGCTCATAGGCAGCCACCCCGCAAACCAAATAACAGTCTGACAGTGGCGGCGCAAAATTTTTGCGCCGCCACTTTTCGTTAACGAGGCTCTTTCTTTGAGAATTCACAGGGGTTACAGCCTCACGATGTTTGCAGAAATAAAATTTCACCCTCACCTTCCCCTCCCCAGAATAACAGGGCGAGTAGACTTGTCATGCTGAGGTCCTCCGAAGCATCCCGCCCGCTGACAAATCAGCAAAACGCCGGTTAAGCCAGGGCGCTTGTTATAAGTCCCTTGCGGGATTCTTCGCTTCACTCAGAATGACAGTTGAAGTTGCGTTGTCATGCTGAGGCTGAGGGCTTTACCACCGCAAAGCCCAGAAAGCCAAAATTCCCCGCCCAGTGGTAAAATCACCCACAACAAATAAAGCGTGAGGTGAATAATGGCAACAAAACTTGTGCGCGGGGCATGCCCGCATGATTGCCCCGATACCTGCGGTATTGTGACCGAGGTGGAAAACGGGCAGGCGATTCATTTTTACGGCGACCCCGATCATCCCGTTACCCAGGGCTGGCTCTGTGCCAAGGTACGGCCGTATCTCAACCACATTTACCACCCCGACCGCCTCACCCAGCCGCTGCGCCGCGTGGGGCCAAAAGGGGGCGGGCAGTGGCAGCCAATCAGCTGGGACGAGGCCATCGGCGAGATTGGCACGCGCTGGCGGGCGATCATCGCTGAGCACGGTGCGGAGGCGATTTTGCCCTACAGCTACAGCGGCACGCTGGGCTTGTTGCAAATGGGGGTGGTCAACGGCCGTTTCTGGAACAGACTCGGGGCCAGCCAGTTGGAGCGCACCATTTGTGGTGCGGCGGCCGAGTTTGCCGTGGAGGCCACGTTGGGCAGCCGCCGCAGCCAGCGTTACGAAGACGTGCAGCACAGCCAGATCGTCATCATCTGGGGGCACAACCCGGTGAGCACCGCGCCCCACTTTATGGCCTGTCTGCTTCAGGCGCGTAAAAATGGCACCCAGGTCGTTGTCATCGATCCGCGCCGCACCCGCACCGCCAGGCTGGCGGATTGGCACCTGGCCCCTAAACCGGGCAGCGATGGCGCGTTGGCGCTGGGATTGGCTCACCGCATCGTGCAAAATGGCTGGCACGACGAGGCGTGGCTGGCGCAGCACACCGTTGGCTGGCCACAACTGCGGGCGCGACTGGCAGAATACCCGCTGGATCGGGTGGCCGACATCACTGGCCTGCCTGAATCCGACATTGCCCGTCTGGCCCAACTGTATGCCGAATCGACCCCCGCACTCATCAAAATAGCCGACGGTTTGCAGCGCAACTTCACGGGCGGCCAAACTGTCCGGGCGATTTGCGCCCTGCCTGCGCTGACGGGGCAGTGCGGCCGTCGCGGGGGCGGCCTGGCGTACAGCACCAGCGGCTACGTGCCGTGGGACGGCGAAGCGATCCACAAATGGGCCGAATGCCCGCCGCCGGGGCGCAAAGTGAACATGAACCGGCTGGGCGCGGCGCTGCTGGGTGAGGTAAACGATCCGCCCATCCAATCGCTGTTTGTCTACGGCTCCAACCCGGCGGCGATTGCCCCCAACGCCGGGCGGGTGGTGGACGGGCTGCGCCGGGACGGTTTGTTCACCGTGGTCCACGAACTGTTTCTCACAGACACGGCCGATCTGGCCGACATCGTGCTGCCCGCTACCAGCCAGCTGGAGCATGTGGATTTGCACAAAGCGTATGGCCACACCTATCTGACCTACAATCATCCAGCCATTCCGCCGCTGGGCGAGTGCAAAAGCAACTGGGAGCTGATCGGCCTGTTGGCCACTGAAATGGGCTTTACCGAACCGTGGCTGCACCAGACGGCCGATGAGGCGCTGGACGAGGTGTTGACGGCAACGGCCGTTACCCATCCCCAATTCGCCGGGATCACTTTGGATCGACTCAAACACGAAGGCACGCTCCCGCTCACCATTGACCCTGACGTGCCGTTTGCTGACGGCTGTTTTCCCACCCCCAGCGGTAAAGTCGAACTGTACTCCCAAACAATGGCCGAGATGGGGCTGGACCCGCTGCCGGGCTGGGTAGAAGTAGCCGATTCTGGTGGGCAGGATGGGGCGGTGCTAAACGGCCGTTTGGAAAACGAGCGTTTTCCCGCCGAAGACGTCCTCACCCTCATTTCCGCTGCCGCCCATCACTTTGTCACCAGCACCTTTGCCAACCAGCCGGGGCTGCTGGCGCGGGAAGGGGAGCCGTTTGTAGAAATCCATCCCGACGATGCGGCCAAACGCAATATTCAGTCTGGCGATTGGGTGCGGTTGGAAAACGGCCGTGGCTGGTGCAACCTGCGGGCCAAAGTGACGGATGGAGTGCGGCGGGGTGTGGTGGCCTCGCCCAAAGGGAGATGGCGCAAGTGGGGGGAAGACGGCCGTAACGTCAACGATCTGACTTCCGATGCTTTGGGCGACATGGCCGGACAAAGCACCTTCCACAGCAGCCGGGTCTGGCTGCGGCGGGTTTAGTGATGCGGTATAAAGGGCCGTAGCCCAACTGACCCAATCGCTCACAAAACTGCCCAGACACGCCCTGGCCGCCAGCCACGGGACAGGTTCAGCCGCAGCGGTGCGCCGTTGTTGAACTGAATACGCAACATATTGACATAAGTAGGGGTAGGTAGGGCAATCGCATGAAAGCAAATTATCGCCTAACCCGCCAGGCCGTAAACGACCTGGCTACAAGATGAAAGCCCCAAAGGGGCTAAACACAAGACCCGTTGGGCCTTCCATTTCATAGCCGGGGACTTTAGCCCTCGGCGAAGCCTTGCCAGCAGAAAAGGCGTCAGCAGCGATGTAAGCAGTCGCTGGTACTATTTGCTCAATGCGGTTCACAATAAACCCTTGCGACTCACCTTCGTGCCGCTATAATCGCCTGGTTGCCATACCAATCAATTACAGTTGACCCAAACTACATGAAGTGAGCCAACTAATGTCTCAAGATTCAAACCAAAAACTGGAACAGACCTTATGGGCCGCAGCTGATAAACTGCGTGGCCACCTGGATGCGGCTGAATACAAACATGTCGTCCTCGGTCTGATTTTCCTCAAATATATCTCTGATCGCTTTCAGGCATTGTATGACGATCTGGCAGCGCGAGCTGATATTGAGTATACCAATCCCGAAGACCGGGATGAATACACCGCCGAAAACGTCTTTTGGGTGCCTGCCAACGCCCGTTGGGAAAAGCTGCAAGCTAACGCCAAATCGTCGAAAATCGGCATTTATATTGATGAGGCGATGGCCGCCATCGAAAAGGAAAACCCGACGCTGAAAGGTGTGCTGCCCCAAAATTACGGCCGTGAGGACCTGGATAAACGCCGCCTGGGAGAATTGATTGACCTCATAAGCACCATTACCCTGGCGGGCGGGGATGTGTTGGGCCAGGTATATGAATATTTCCTGGGCCAGTTTGCCAGCGCCGAAGGCAAGAAGGGGGGCGAATTTTACACCCCTCAATCGATCGTCAAGCTGCTGGTAGATATGCTGGAACCGTACAAAGGGCGTATCTATGACCCGTGCTGCGGCGTGGGCGGCATGTTTGTCCAGTCTGAAAAATTTGTAGAGGAGCACCAGGGGCGCGTGGGCGATATTGCCATCTATGGGCAGGAGAGCAACCCGACCACCTGGAAGCTGGCCCAGATGAACCTGGCCATTCGTGGTATTGACGGCAACCTGGGTCCCTACGCCGCCGATTCGTTCCACGATGACCTGCACCCCGATCTCAAGGCTGATTTTATTCTGGCCAATCCCCCGTTTAACATCAGCGATTGGGGCGGTAATTTGCTGGCAGAAGACAAACGCTGGCAGTATGGCCTGCCGCCCACGGGCAACGCTAACTTTGCCTGGATTCAGCACATGCTGCACCACCTGGCCCCCACAGGTCGAGCGGGATTTGTGCTGGCCAATGGCTCCATGTCTTCGGGGCAAAGTGGCGAAGGGAATATCCGCCGGGCATTGGTAGAGGCGGATCTGGTGGAATGCATGGTGGCCCTGCCGCCGCAGCTCTTTTTTAACACGCAAATTCCCGCCTGCCTCTGGTTTTTGGCCCGCGGCAAAAACAAACAGCGGCGGGAGCAGGTATTGTTTGTTGATGCGCGCGGGCTGGGCACCATGGTAGACCGCACCCGGCGCGAACTGACCGACACGGACATCCAGCGCATTGCCGACACCTTCCACGCCTGGCAAGGTCAGCCGCCAAAAGGCCAGAAGCCTGGCTTTTTGCCCGATAAAAAGCCAGGCTTCTTGTACACTGATAAACCCGGGTTTTGCAAAAGCGCCACGCTGGCGGAGATTGCTGCCCATGATTATGTGCTGACCCCTGGCCGTTATGTGGGCGCAGCCGATGTGGAGGATGGTGGCGAACTGTTTGAGGAAAAAATGGAGCGGTTGACGATCACTCTACAAAAACAATTTCTGGCCTCTCGAAGTTTAGAACAACGCATTCAAGACAATCTGCTAGGTATGGGTTATGAGTTCTAATGGAATAGTTGAACCTATTTTTGGGAATTTACCTCAGACCTGGCGGCTAGCTAGTATAAACTATCTGGAGGAAAGCAATATTGCTGAACTTCAGACGGGGCCGTTTGGAACAATGTTGCATGCAAGTTCATATGTTGATCAAGGGACTCCAGTAGTAGCTGTAAAAAACATTCAAGAAAATCGTTTGTCCCATGAGAGTTTAGTTTTTGTTGGTGAAAAAGATCGGGCAAGATTAGATAAATACAGTTTGTTAGAAGGTGATATTCTTTTTGGACGTAAAGGGGCAGTTGATCGAAGGGCGTTAATTACTGGCAAAGAAACAGGTTGGCTACAAGGAAGCGACTGCATCCGACTACGCCTAGATAATTCACGTTTTAATTCTCAATTTATGTCTTATGTGTTGGGTTCTCCACAATACCGAGAATGGATTCTACGAAATGCGCAAGGCGCAACAATGCCTTCATTAAATCAAAGGATATTGAAACGAATACCTATACCATTTCCTCCATTGAAAGAACAAAAAGCCATAGTGGCCGTTCTCTCCGCCTTTGATGACAAAATAGAACTCAACCGCCAGATGAACGCCACGCTGGAAGAGATGGCGCGGGCCTTGTTCAAGTCCTGGTTTGTGGATTTTGATCCGGTGCGGCGCAATATGGCTGGCGGCCCAGCGCAGCCATATGATCATTTGTTTCCGGATGAGTTGGTGGTGGATGAAAACGGCCGTGAGCTTCCGATGGGGTGGCAGGTCGAGCCGCTGGATAAAATTGCTCACTACCAAAATGGTCTTGCGTTGCAAAAGTACCCACCAGAAGGTGATGAATATCTGCCAGTAGTGAAAATCCGTGAACTACGTCAAGGTTTTGTGGACGACAACAGCAATCAAGCATCACCCAATATCAAGGAAACTTGCATTTTGTATGATGGCGATGCGGTCTTTTCATGGTCTGGTAGCTTGCTGGTTGATTTATGGTGTGGTGGCACAGGGGCACTTAATCAACACCTTTTCAAAGTTACGTCAGAGCAATACCCTAAATGGTTTTACTATTATTGGACAAAACATCATCTCGATGAATTTCAGAGAATTGCAGCCGGTAAGGCGACAACAATGGGGCATATACAGCGGAGCCATCTATCTGCAGCATTTGCCAATGTGCCGTCGGGAGAGGTAATGGAGGTGGGAACGGCCGTAATTGCGCCTCTGATTGAGCAGATGATCAATAGTAATCTCGAATCTCAAATCCTAGCTTCTCTCCGTGACACCCTTCTCCCTCGCCTCATGGCTGGTCAACTCCGCGTGCCTACCGGCCCAGAAGCCAGGCTTTTGCATAAGGAAGTTGAAACATCACGGGACCAAAAGCCTGGCTTCTTCACCAAGGAGTCATCATGAAATCAAAAAGCCTGGCTTCTCTACCAAAAAGCCCCGGTAAAAATCCACCACTCTTGCTCGGCCACTACTACCACTTCTACAACCGAGGCGTTAACCGCCAGCCCATCTTCTTCCACAAAGACAACTGGCGCTTTTTTATCCAAAAAATGCGCGACTATTTCATTTCTGACCTGATCCTGATTTTGGCCTACTGCCTCATGCCCAACCATTACCACCTCCTCGTTTATCTGCGAGCCGAGGAGGTGGGGAACAAAGTAATGCAGCCCTTTGGCACTTCCTACGTCAAAGCCATCAACCGCCAACAAAAGCGTGTTGGGCCACTCTACCAGGGACCATTCAAAGCCAAACACATAGACAGCGATGCCTACCTGGCGCACCTCACCCGTTACATCCATTTAAATCCTGTCCGTGCCAGGCTAGTAGATCATCCAGCCGACTGGCCCTATTCCAGCTACAGCGACTACATCGGCACCCGCAACGGCATACTACCTCACCCCGAATTTATTCTGTCGCAGTTCGCCTCGCCAGCCGACTATCGCGACTTTGTCGAAGGTGACAACGATCCCCAAGACATCACATTCAAACAAAAACTGGCCTCCTATGCCATATTTGATTAGCCACCCAGAAGCCTGGCTTCTCACGACTGAGGAAACCTTTTCATGACCACCATTCCATTAGGCAAACTTGAACGTGTGGACTTACGCACCGTCTGGTTGGGTGAAGCTAGCCACTTCACCCCCTGGCTGGCCCGGGAGGAAAACCTGGCCCTACTCAGCGACACCATCGGCCTGGAACTAGAACTGGAAGCCGTTGAGAAAAACGTTGGCCCTTTCCGTGCCGACATTGTTTGCAAAAACACGGTTACCAGCTCATGGGTGCTCATCGAAAATCAGATGGAACGCACCGACCACAGCCATTTGGGGCAGCTGCTCACTTACGCTGCCGGGCTGAACACCGTCACCATCGTCTGGATTGCCGAGCGCTTTACTGATGAACACCGCGCCGCCCTGGACTGGCTCAATGAAGTCACGTCGGAAGAGATCAATCTCTTTGGCCTGGAGGTTGAACTGTGGCGCATTGGAAGTTCGGCCGTTGCTCCCAAATTCAATATTATCAGCCAGCCAAATGATTGGACAAAAACTGTGGCTGCTTCTCGCCGTACTGACGCAGGTGAGCTTACCCCTGCCAAGCAACTTCAGCTAGAATACTGGACAGCGCTGCGCCAGCATTTAGAGGAACACAGCAGCTTTATGAAGTCGCAAAAGCCTTCTCCCCAACATTGGACAAACTTCGCCATCGGTCGTTCCTATTTTTATCTGGTTGCTGCCGTGAATACCCAGCAAAATCGTATCAGTGTCCAGCTTGTTTTGGATGGGCCAGAAGCAAAACCCCATTATTATTTGCTGCGTGAGGAAAAAGAAGTGATTGAGCAGGAGTTTGGCGGCAAATTACGCTGGCGGGAATTGGTAAAACGTAAACAAAGCCGCATTGATTTGGATAATAATAGTTTCGATCTTTATAACCGCGCCCAATGGCCGCAGCAGCATGCCTGGCTGCAACAAACATTGGAAGGCTTTCACAGAACTTTTGTCTCTCGCATCAAGACATTAGACGCAGCTGATTATATGCCGTCCGCGGGAGAGGTGTTGGAGGAACGGCCGTAGGAGCAGACCTCCGTGACACCCTTATCCCCCTACATGTCCGGCCAACTCCGTGTGTAATTATCTCAGTGACAGAAAATTAAATGTCAATTACTACATACACCAATCAGATTCAGCAACTAAGTCGTGAAATTTCTAAAGTTCAGAGTGACTTGAGTAAAGAGGAGAAAAATGAATCCAACACCCAAAAGGAAATCTTGAGGATTCAGAACAGTATAACCAAAAACACATCGGCAAGTTCGCTTCGTTCAAAAATGAATCAGATAAACCGTTTAGAAAACAAGCTTGCCGATATTGCCAAGAAAAAGGGCGACCTCTTAAAAAAACTAGCAGATAAAAACGGTAAGCTTTACCAGGCACAAGAAAATCTACAGAAGGCCCAACTACGAGAAGACCAAAAGCGGCAAAGAGAGCAGGTTCGTCGTGAAATGCAAATGCAACAAACAATCCAGCGACTAGGTGAAAGGACAGCAGAACTTGAAAAAGAAAACAAATTGATCTACCAACCCGATTATATTCTCTCCAATGTGTATGTGCTTGAAAGTGATACAGAGCTTAAACAAGGAACTTGTTTTCATGTTGCTGATGTAGGTTTAGTAACGTGTGCTCATGTCTTGGCTGAAAACTTATTGATATTTCACCCTTCAAACATATCCAAAAAGTATCCTGTCAAGATCATCCAATCAAGTGAGGTACTCGATCTTGCTTTGATTGCTGCGCCAGATTTGTCGTTGAATGAAGGTTTGCCCTTAGGATCAGCAGATAACATCGAAATAATCGATAAGGTAATACTTGCAGGCTATCCAAACTATAGAATTGGAGACACTGGAATAATTTCAATCGGTGAGGTAACAGGTTTCCGTATGATTTCAGGCATTCGTAGAATATTAATTGGAACACCTATTATCGGTGGCAATAGCGGTGGCCCAGTCTTATCACGTACGGGTGAAGTTATTGGAGTGGCTGTTACCGGGGCAGATCGACTTGAAGATGCTGGAGAAACCGAACATCATGGAGTTGTACCAATTGACGCCCTTGAATGGCTTAGGAAAAATGGTTAGGCAAAAGTGAGTAAGGTTAACGAAGACACTGTCGAACTGGCCGCTTTAGAATGGTTGGCTGAAGTTGGCTATCAGACCCGCTTTGGTCCAGATATTGCCCCGGGTGAAGCATCTGCAGAACGGGCCAGCTATGACGAAGTGCTTCTCCTGGGTCGCCTGCGCACAGCGCTAGACAATATTAACCAACACATTCCTGCCTCGGCCCGCCCTGCAGCCATTGATGAAGCTATTCGCAAACTTTCCCGCCACGAATCCACCCATCTCATCCACAATAACCACGCCTTTCACCGCCTGCTGGTCGAAGGCATCGACATCAGCTATAAAACCAGCAGCGGCCAGACCAAACACGACAAAATCTGGCTGCTCGACTTTGACCAGTGGTACCGCAACGATTGGCTGGCCGTCAACCAGTTCACCGTCACCGACGTCAATCTCACCAGCCGCGCCAAAACCAAGCGCCGCCCCGACATCGTCCTCTTTGGTAACGGCATTCCCCTGGCCGTCATTGAACTTAAAAACATTGCCGACGAAAACGCCACCCTGGAACATGCCTACAACCAGCTGCAAACCTACAAAGAAGACATTCCCAGCCTCATGGTGACCAACTGCGGCCTGGTTATTGCCGATGGTCCCCAGGCCCGCCACGGCACACTCACCGCCGGGATGGAATGGTTCAAACAATGGCGCACCATAGATGGCCAAACACTGGCTGCTCCGCATGAGTTGGAGTTAGAAGTTCTGCTTAAGGGCGCGTTTACACCCTATCGCTTCCTCGATCTCATCCGTTCCTTCACCGTTTTTGAGGTTGACGGTACGAAAATCAACAAAAAGATGGCCGCCTATCACCAATACCACGCCGTTAACAAAGCGGTCGATGAAACCGTCAAAGCCGCTGGCCCCGAAGGCGACCGCAAAGTGGGTGTTGTCTGGCACACGCAGGGCAGCGGTAAAAGCCTCTCTATGCTCTTTTACGCTGGTAAGGTCATCCAACAGCCAGCCATGGAAAACCCCACCCTCATCATCCTCACCGACCGGAACGATCTGGATGACCAGCTTTTTGGTACCTTTGCTGGCGGCCAGGAACTGCTGCGCCAGCAGCCCGTACAGGCCGAGAACCGCGACCATTTACAGCAGTTGTTACAGGTTGCCTCTGGTGGTGTTGTCTTTACTACTATCCAAAAGTTCCGTCCTGAAGGGCGCGAGAACGAATATCCGCTCCTCTCAGAACGGCGCAACATCATCTTCATTGCCGACGAGGCCCACCGCAGCCAGTATGGCTTTGAGGCGCACCTGGTACGCAGCAAAAACAACGAGGCATATCTGGCCTACGGCTTTGCCAAATACGTGCGCGATGCTTTGCCCCACGCCAGCTTCATTGGCTTTACGGGCACACCCATCGAATCAGACGACATCAGCACGCCTCAGGTCTTTGGCCACTACATTGATGTCTACGACATCCACCGCGCCGTTGAGGATAAAGCCACGGTGCCCATCTTCTACGAAGCACGGCTGGCTAAACTCGTCCTCAAGGACGAAAAACGCCCCGAGATTGATCCTGATTTCGAAGAAATCACCGAAGGGCGTGAGCTGGAAGAAAAAGAGAAGCTCAAGTCTAAGTGGTCGGCCCTGGAAGCGATGGTAGGCACAGAAGAACGACTGACCCAGGTCGCTGCCGACATCATCGCTCACTTCCAGGATCGGGAGAAAGCCATGCTGCCCGAAATTGGCCCTGCCGGGGGTAAAGCCATGATCGTCTGCATGAGTCGCCGTATTTGTGTAGACCTGTACCGGCACCTTATCGCTTTGCAACCCGATTGGCATAATGACGAAGATGACAAAGGCGTGCTAAAAGTGGTGATGACCGGCTCGGCCAGCGATCCCACTCATTACCAGCCTCACGTGCGCAACAAGACCCGCCGCAAAGCACTGGCCGAACGCTTCAAAGATGCCGAAGATCCCCTCAAGCTGGTCATCGTGCGCGACATGTGGCTTACCGGTTTTGATGCTCCACCCATGCATACCATGTACCTGGACAAACCAATGCAAGGCCACGGCCTCATGCAGGCGATTGCCCGCGTTAACCGTGTGTACAAAAACAAGCCCGGTGGCCTGATTGTCGATTACCTGGGCATTGCCAGCGACCTGAAAGAAGCAATGCACACCTACACGCTGCGTGATGAAGGCGGCGGATATAAAACCGACAATCCCACCTCGCCCATTAGCCAGGCCGCCAGCCTGATGCGCAGCCAATATGAAGTAGTCAAAGCGTTTTTCCAGGGGCAGCACCGCTTTGATTACACCGCCTTCTTCGCTGGCACGCCAGTAGAACGGCTGCGGGTAATTCCAGCGGCAATGGAACACGTTCTTAAGCAACCAGAAGGTAAAAAACGGTATATGGAAGCCGTGGCACGCCTTTCTAAAGCGTTTGCGCTGGCTGTGCCCCATCCTGAAGCCATAAAAATTCGTGACGAGGTGGCCTTTTTCCAGGCGGTACGAGCTGGATTTGCCAAGGTCACCCCTGGTAACGGCAAAACGCATGTGGAAATTGATTTTGCCATTCAGCAGTTAGTTTCTGAGGCTGTGGCTTCGCCTGAAGTAATCAATGTCTTTGATGCGGCGGGCTTGCCCAATCCAGACATTTCCATTCTCTCCGATAAATTCCTGGCCGAAGTACAAAATATGCCACAAAAAAACCTGGCGCTGGAAATGCTCCGTAAGCTGCTTAATGATGAAATAAGAGCCCGCGCCGGCAAAAATGCGGTGCAGGCGCGATCCTTTGAAGAAATGATGGAAGTGAGCATTTTGCGCTACCAAAATCGTACGATTGATACGGCCGAAGTCATCTCTGAGCTGATCAATCTTGCCCAAGAGATGCAAACAGCTAATAAGCGCGGCGAGGCGCTTGGCCTCAGCGAAGAAGAACTGGCTTTTTATGACGCCCTGGCTGCCAATGAAAGCGCTGTTGAAGTAATGGGAGATAAGCAGCTGGCGTTTATTGCGCATGAATTGATGAAGATGATTCGCCAAACGGTAACCATTGATTGGACAGAAAGAAAAAGCGCCCGTGCTAAAATCAGGGTGATGGTCAAGCGAATCCTGAAGAAGTACGGCTATCCGCCAGACATGCAAGAAGCCGCAGCCGATACAGTATTAGAGCAGGCGGAATTGATTGCAGCGGAGTGGGTGGTTTAGTTCAAATAGAGTTGTCGTGTAACACAAAAGAAGAATTTTATTTTGCACCATATTGGAGTCAATAATGCCTTTTATTGTCCAGGAACTCATAGAAGAAAACCCCAATGTCGTTGCGGCGCGGTTAAAAGAACCGGTTCCGGCCGTTCTGGCGCGTATGATTGAGCACGATTTCAGTCAACTGCCCATCATCGACGACGAACGCAGGCCAGTGGGCATGATCACGCACGAATCCATTTTGCGCACGCTGAATCATTTTGGCGTAGGGCTGGACAAACTTCTGGTAGAGCACACCCGCGTCCGGGCCGATACGTTTCGCAGCGACGCCGACCTGTTTGAACTGCTAGACAGGCTTCAAACGACCTATGCTGTTCTCATCGTCGATGGCGAAGGGCGACTTATTGGCATTGTGACCAACTACGATACGGCCGAATATTTCCGCCGCCGCGCCGAAGATATGATGCTGGTGGAAGATATCGAAACGACGGTTAAGGATTACATCCAGGCCGCGTACCAGGTTGATGCAAACCAGACGAACCGGGAAAAGCTGGATGCAGATGTGTCGCAAATGACAGACAGCGGTCAGTCGCTACGGCAAACCTTTGAGCGTGCCCTGATTCATTATTTAACGCTTCAATCAGAAAACAAAAGCAAGGTGACCCCCAATTCAGAGTGGCTGGAAACAGTTTTTAACCGACATTTTGATAACCAGCGCCCCACGCGGCTATTTGAAGATCTTACCCTGTATGATTACATCAACCTGCTGCTAGACAAGCAAAAGTGGTCCAGGTATCAATCCGTTTTTACCATGGAACGGGATGCCCTGTTTAACCTGCTGGACAAAGTTCGCGAAACACGCAACGCTTTGGCCCATTTTCGCCGGGATTTATCACCAGCACAGCGCGATCATCTGCGCTTTTCTGCCGACTGGCTGGCCCAATACCAGGATGCCATCATCTCTGCCTTTGGCAGCAGCATCAGCATAGAGGCCGAGGAAGCGATTGATTCCAGCACTGCCAAAGAAATGGAAGTATCTCCCCAAATAGATGAAACGGAGCAGATTTTTCCTGTAGAAGATGAGGCGGAACCAAACGAAAGCCGGTATGCGCCGTTGGCGATCTGGTTGCAAAACCAACCACCCAGAAAAGATTTGATAAAACCAACCTTTGCCCAAATTGAAGAGATTATAGACGGCGAATTGCCCTCTTCAGCTTATGAGCACCGTGCCTGGTGGGCGAATGACCCTGTTGGTCACGTCCAATCCCAGCAATGGCTAGATGTTGGCTGGCGGGTTGCTTCGGTTAACATGACGACGCAGGTGGTGCGGTTTGCCCGCATTCAAGAGCGTCAGAAAGCATATATTGAATTCTTTAGCCCATTGATTGATCGCCTTATTAAAGAACCGGGATATGATCACTTGCGCAATATGTCTGATGGTAACAGCTGGCACTGGATAAAAAGCGTGGTTGTCAATGGGCAACATCTGGGCTCATTTAATTATGCCTTTGGTAGAGGAAAGGTGCTGCGCATAGAGCTTTATATGGATAGTGGAAATGGGGAGATAAACAAGCGTCTATTTGATCTGCTGCATGAACAAAAAGCGGAAATAGAAGCCGAACTAAATTGCGAATTACGTTGGCAGCGGTTAAACAATCGCCGTGCGTCGCGCATCGCCTGTATTTTGCCGGGAAGCATTACCGACAGTGAAGAGGCGCTGGCAGAACTCCGTGATAAAGCAATTCCGACAATGATAGCATTTACCAAAATTTTGTATCCTCGCGTATTGGAAAAAGGCCAAGTTGTTCTCGCTGAGAAAATGAATGAAGTGGAATAAAAGCTGATGTTGAACGAACATTACAAAGTGCTGTTAACCCCAGCCAAACTATGGTCTCGTGATGAAATTCTAAAACAAAAACCTTGCTCTATTCCGGCAACATCTGGGGTATATGCCTGGTATTTCAAGCAGTTTCCTGCCTATATTCCCGCGCATGACTGCCACAAACAGAATGACCTCACTTTGTTGTACGTGGGCATTGCCCCCAGCCGTCCCCAAAGTTCCAATACGCTGCGCAAGCGCATCAAATACCATTTGCGGGGCAATGCTTATGGGTCTACGTTGCGCCTTTCACTTGGCTGTCTGCTGGCTAACGAGCTGGGTATCAAGCTGCATCGTGTGGGCAGCAGTGGTCGTAAGACATTTGGCCCTGACGAGGCCATCTTGTCGGCTTGGATGGCGGATAATGCTTTTGTTACTTGGACAGAACATCCTGAACCGTGGCATTTAGAAGATGAACTTATTCGGGATTTGTCTTTGCCACTAAACTTGCGCGGGAATGAGAGGCATCCATTTTATCCACAGCTTGCCGCCCTGCGCAAAATGCAAAAAGTAAAAGCCATTTAAGGAATGCAAACCAAGCCTGCTTCAGCAGGCGCATTAACTAGCGGTGGCATTCATGCCGCCGCGATCATGGGTAGCGATATTTATCTTTACCCATCCTTCAACCACATCAGGAGTGTGGTGGCATAGGAAGACGCCAGCCATAGTCAGATTTTTGTTAGGTGGATCCGAAATTGTATGAGCAAAAAAATTCTTGGAGCACTTGGAGCCTTGTTTATAACTGTTCTGGGCGGTGTAATAACTGCTGCCATAATTCGCGAAGGCGAATTATTTCAAAGCAGTGTCCCAACAATTGAGCCTCCTATCATTACTGCTGTGGAACCATCACCCGATGTACCCCAAAATAAAGGCCAACCGGAATCAGAAAACTTTTTAACTGAGGAGACAAGCCAGAGTAATCAGCTAGTCCCAGTTGAAATCACTCTATTTTCCGCGTTACTCTGTATCATTGGCCCCATTTTTTCGGGCGCAATTTCGGGTGCAGTTGTTGGCGTTATTCTTGGTTATAGTACAGACGCATTTGATATTATGGACGGGGTATTAATGATTCCAGGCGGAATCGTGGGCGGAATTGGAGGCATTGCTGCTGGGTTATTCCTGGGTGACTTTTTAGCTACCTCAGCCTTTAGTGTCATTGGAACAGCTTTATGGGGGGCAATATGGGGGTTAATTTGTGGTGCAGCTATGGCGGTTGTTATATATCGGAGAATTGTATCTCTCCGAAAATATGGGTACTGGAGATAATCTCCCCTCGAATAATTAGGATACATTTACAACTCATTCAATGGCTAACCAACCTCCCGGAGGTTCCAAACCTCCGGGAGGTTAGTCAGCGACGCAGACCTCGCCGATTGGGTAAACATCGTGGGGCTGGCGCGCCCCACCCACCGTCAGTGGCAGACGGCTGAAGCCAACCACCTCATACATGCCCAGCCAGACGGTATAGCAGCCGCCCGGCAGCTCCTCTGGGATCGTCAGGAAATAGCGATCTTGAATGACCTCGCCCGGCTGCCACAGGCGCGTGGGATAGCTGCCGTCGCGCGGGTGGGCATCCCCCTGCGCCAGCGGCGGCTGGTCTGCCGCGCCCAGATGAACCAGCGTGGCGTAATCCTGCCCCGGTCGGCCCGTGGCCTGCCAGGTAACGTCGATGGTGAGCGTCTCGCCCCGCTGAAATTCGCCGCTGAGTTGGGAAACGGCCGTTACGCCAATATCATCCCCCAACCGAACAATCTCCTCACCAGCGGCGGGCCACTCAGCTGGCACAATTTTGACGGCCCCCACAAAAGCGCTGGGCAGATCTGCCTCATTTTCCGCAGCCAGCGGCACCAGCCGGACAAAGCTTTGGGCCAGGACCGGTGCATCGACAAATTCTGTTAGCCGCACGGGGAATCGGTCGGCGATGATCTGGTTGGTGGGCCAGTAAGTGGGTGGGTAGAGGCCACGGCCATGAAAGGTGTGAATCTGGCCTATCGGTTCAGTCAGATCGCGGCCAAAAAGCTCAACTTTGAGGGCGGGCATCGTGGTGATCGGTTGGGTTGTCTGCCAGTAGAGGGTAAACCAGATGATGTCGCCGGGAACGGCCGTTTCCGTTTCCACTCGTGCCCCCACCAGCTCGATCCCCTCAGCCAGCGCCACTTGCAGCGGGGTGGCTTCTGGCGGCAGCGCCGCCACCGTCTGTGGCAGGGCGTAGGCCGGGGCAATGACGCCAAACAGGCAGGCCAGCGTGGTGATGAGCGCCGCAGCCGCTGCCAGCCCGTAAACGAACGGCCAGCGCAGCTGAGACAGGCCAGCCGTCACCCCCAACGCAATCGGCACGATGGCCGGAAACAGCAGCCGGCCCTGCGCCGCTTCTGTTTGCAGCATAAAAGTGACCAATCCGGCATAAACGGCCAGCAGCCAGCCAAACAGCAGCAAACCAGGCAGCCACGGCTGGGCCAATTGGCGCTGCAGCCAGACCAGCCAGGGCTCTCCCTTTGGTTTGAGATGCGCGAGCAGTGTGGGCAGCTGTCTGAAAGCCGCCCAGGCCAGCCCCACGGCCGCTGCTAGAAAGATGCCATGCCAAACTGTGTAGACCCAGGCGGGCGCGAGCAGATTGAACCAGCCAAAGACGGCAAAAAAGGAGAGCCACAAACCGCCGCTTTCGGCCAATACCTGCCAAAGGGTGTAGCCCCGGTCTCCCCCGGCGACCGCGATGAACTGGTTGGCGGCGGTGAAATCGCCGTACAGCGCCTGGTTGCGCAGCCAGAGCCAACCGGCAATGAGCAAAACGGGCAGGATGAGGTAAACGGCCGTTCCCCCCACCCATCGCCTCACCTGCTGCCAGCTGCTTTGGCGGGCATCGTAGTTGCGCACTGCCAGCAAAAACAGCACCCCCAGCGCGTACAGCAGCAGCAAAATCCCGGCGTTTTTGGCCAGTGCGGCCAGACCGATGGTAATCCCCAAGGCCAGCAGCCGCTGGCGCGTCACCCCAGTTTGCCACAGTCGCAGCAGCTGCCACACGCCTGCCGAAGCCAGAAAAGTGATGAGCGTATCGTTGGTGATGGCGGCATGGATGAAATTGAATTGGGGCAAAAATCCGATTATGGCAGTGGCGAGCAGGGCAGAACGGCCGTCTTGCGGCCAAAGCAGTTGCGCCGAAGCATAAATGCAGAGCAGCGTCCCCAAACCCAGCAGCGTAGACAAGCCACGGATGGCGTGGCCCGCCAGGGCATACCCCTGCCACGGCCACTGCTCCCACGGCGTTACCAGCGTGCGGTTCAGGTTCACCACCGCTTCGGCCGTGCCGATCCAGGCAAATGGATTCAGCTGCACCTGCTGCCGCGCTTCGGCCGTGTCGAAGGGCATGGTGAGCAGGGCAGCTAACAGATAATAAAGCGGCGGCTGGGCCGGTTCTGGCCCCAGCAGTTCGTCATAGCTCTCTGGCATCCTGGGCAGTTGGCCGCTGTTGGCAATTTCGTTGATGGTGAAGAAGTGAAAATGTTCATCGGGCGTCTCAAACAGCGGGGTGATGAGGCCGTAGCCAATGGTTATCAGCAGATAAACCAGCAAAATAAGAGCCAGCGTGGCTCGGTGAGAAAAGCTGGGGAGATAACCCTGGCGTGCGGTCTGTTTCATGGTGGCTTAAGTGTATCTAACTTATACCGTTATGCACGCCTTCCCAGTAGGTTTTCAGTAGTTTTATCAGGTAAATGTGGTATGATCGGCCAAATTTTGCAGCCTGCTGTCCCGTCATTTGCAGCTGTACAAACTATCTCAGGAAGGGTCTTCGTACGTTATGGAGTTTCAAATTCCAACAGTATATTTGCCAGTTGCTGCACCCGTCATGATTGTGGCCGGGTGGGGCGTTCTTTTGATGATTCTTGATCTCTTCATCCCCGAAGAGAAGCGCGGCTGGGCTCCCTGGCTTTCGGCCGTTGGCCTCGGTTTGGCGCTGGTCCAGTCCTGGCTGCTGTGGGGCGACAGCTACGGCACGTTTACGCCGCAAGGTGGCCATCCCATGTTGATTGTGGACAATTTTGCCACCTTCCTCAACATCACATTTCTTCTCACCGGGCTGCTGTCCATCCTCATTTCGGCAGGCTACCTGCGCAAGCACGAGCTGGATCGGCCGGAATTTTATATGCTCATGCTCTTTTCCATTAGCGGCATGATGCTCATGGGGATGGCCAACGATCTCATCTTAATCTTCCTGGCGCTGGAAGTGCTCTCCATTCCGCTCTACATCATGTCTGGCATGGCCTGGCCTCGCGCCGATTCCCAAGAAGCCGCCATGAAATATTTCTTGCTGGGGGCGTTTTCTTCCAGCATTCTGGTGTTTGGCATTGCCCTCACCTATGGCGCTACTGGCTCGACGGCGCTGCCAGAGGTGTTGGCCAATATCAGCGGCGGCGGGGCACTCGGTTTAGCCGGGGCGGCCTTTTTGCTGGTGGGTTTTGCTTTTAAGGTAGCGGCCGTTCCGTTCCATATGTGGACGCCAGACGTGTACGAAGGCGCACCCACGGTAGTGACGGCCTTTATGTCTGTGGGGGCCAAAGTGGGTGGTTTTGCCGCCATGCTGCGCGTCTTTGTCACCGCGCTGCCCGATTTGGGGGCAACCTGGGTAGGCGCAGTGGCCATTATTGCTACCCTCACGCTGATTTTGGGCAATTTGGTGGCGATTTCGCAGGCCAATATCAAGCGGATGCTGGCTTATTCCAGCATCGCCCATGCGGGCTACATCATGATTGCCGTAGCGGCTGGCGTTGGCAGTTCAGATGGGGTGAGTTCGGCGCTGTTTTATATGTTTGCCTATCTGTTTACCAACCTGGGTGCGTTTGCCGTGGTGGTGGCGCTGGAGCGCAAGCAAAACGAAGGCACCATGTTAGATGATTACAAGGGGTTGGCCCGGCGCAGTCCGCTGCTGGCGTTGGCAATGGCCTACTTTATGCTGTCGCTGACGGGTATTCCGCCGACGGGTGGCTTTTCCGGTAAATTTTTCGTCTTCCGCGCCGCTTTGGAGGCAGATTTGCTCTGGCTGGCTCTTATTGGCGTGGTGACAAGCGTGATCTCTGGCTACTATTACCTGCGGGTGGTTTACTTGATGTACATGCATGAGGGGGAAGGGGAGGTTGTAGCGATGCCTGGTGTAAGCCTGGCGGTGGGGATTACGGCCGTTGCTACCATCATTCTTGGCATTTTCCCTGGCGCCTGGTTTGCCATCACCCGCGAAGCCGCTTTGCTAACGGCCAGATTGGTAGCTGGTGGCTAATATGTTTCATCCGCAAATTTGAATATGAAAATCGAAGGCCGCTCACAGAGCGGCTTTTTTTATTTCATCGAATTTTACGAATAGACGAACAAGGTAAAATTACAGAAGCCGGGGTTGTTGTGGGGGTTGTATATTTTCTGCATCCATTCCCACTACCCTTTTGAATCGATTGGCTGAAGCTGGGGAAAATCCGGCATAGTCGTCGTTGAAAAAGCTATAGATGGTATTCACCTCAGGCAAGTGGGGTTGGATCTTCTCGTGCCATTGTTGCAGTTCGGCCGTTTTGTCCACCATTTCTTTATCTTTGGTGGCGTATTGTCCGTGCCGCCCCAGGAAGCGCAGGTACAAGAAGTCGGCCGTGCGCACGATGGTTTTGGGCATGTAAAGGTAGTCTGCTGCTGCCCAACAAACGCCATGCTGCCGGAGCAGTGCGGCCGTTTCCTCCACCGCCCAGGAATCATTACGAAACTCCACGGCAAAACGGACATTATCAGGTAGCTGGCTCAATAGCTGATTGAGATTGTCAGCCTGCTCGAAGGTAAAATCAGGGGCAAATTGGAGCAAAATGCAGCCAAGCTTTTGTTGGAGGAGAACGGCCGTTGCCACAAAAGCCAGCATCTCATCAACTCCCTCAACCAAACTGGCTTCATGGGTAATGGCCTTTGGCGTCTTTAAGCAAAAAGTAAAATTTTCTGGCGTTGTCTGGTACCAGCGCACGATCACTTCCGGGCGGGGAGCGCCGTAAAACGAACTGTCGATTTCGACCGTGTCGAACAGAGTACTGTAGTGGGACAGCCGGTTTTTGGCGGGCATCCCGGCAGGGTAAAATGGGCCAAGCCACGATTTGTAGCTAAAACCCATCGTGCCGATATGCCAAATTACACTGTTAGTTGTTTCCATCGTTGACTCCTTCAAACTCATCTTTTACCATGAGGTATTATAAGGATCATGGTATGATCATCACAAAACTCTAGTATCCACCTAAATTTGCTTGATGAAGCGGCCTGTGTATCTCTCTGTCTGGCAAAATGAAACCAATCCGGCCGGGGCGGTGTACTCTTTGTAAAGGGTAGGTGCGCTTTCTTAGCGCGTAAGGGAAGCCCGCCTTGATAGGAGAAATTTCATGACTCACTTTTTGATCAGCCACCTTATACCAACAAGGCTTCTACTGCTGTTGACTATCTTAACAATGTCTGCTTGTACTTTGGCTACAAATTCTGCGCATACACCAGAATCAGCAGTGCCTGACCCGGATATAATTTTTGTTGGTGATGTTGGGTCCTTTCCCACAGGCTGTGACCCTCAAGAAATTGTAGCGTTTGTCAACCACTTTATGGAGGTCTATAACGTTGGCGATGTGGCTGAGTTAGAGCAATTCTTTGCTGACCAATTCACCTGGTACACAGACGGCGTAGCTAAAGGTATTGAGGTTGACCCAGCAACTTATTTCGAGACATCCAGCAGGGATGAGCTGGCCGAATACATCACTTTGCGCCATGCTCAGGGCGAGCGTTTAAGGTTATTGGAGATTTCTGTAGCTGGACCGGCCTGGCACGATGGTATGGCTGTTACTTTTACTCTGGCGCGCGAGGCAGATGATTTGCCAACGACACCTGAGCGTCCCATCAGAGTTGCCAGGGGCAAAGGGATGGTCACTTGTCCAGAAAAGAGGATTTCTGTGTGGAGCATGGGAACACAGCAATTGGGAAATATCCCCGAAATAGTAGCCCAAGATGCATCATATAATGTCGTGTTTGATGACCTGCCTGCTAAGATCATGGTGCATGCGCGCAATGAAGGAAACAAATGATAAAACAGTTTCACAAGACATTCACTTGGTCTACCCATAACTTTTGTATTCGCTCTCAAGCAGTAGGACCTTTTTGTTGAGGCTCCTCATATGTCGATAACCCGATTTTTATATATTGTTTTGCTTACCCCTCTTGCTTTGCTGATAGCTGCTTGCAATCAAACATCTTCGTTACCAAACGCACCGAGTACGGAGGAAAACACCACCAACTCAGAAATGCAAAAGGATTCTGAAGAAGTTGCCCCATCATCACCCGACAATATTATTGTGGTCGGTGGTACCGATAACTACCCAGAAAACTGTAGCCCTCGTGAAGTAGCCGCTTTGGTCTTACGCTTCTTTACGGCTTACAACGGTGGTAATCAAGAGCAGCTTGCTTCCTTTTTTGAGCCTCACTTAAGCGTGCATGGGCAAGCGGGCTGGTATTCCGACACAATAATGACCGGAGACGTCGGCAGTGAAAATGACCGGCGTCACTTTGTAACTTTTGGTCGGGAGGAACTCCTTGCCTACTTTTCCAACCGGCATGATCAAAAAGAACGCCTTCAGTTGCTGTCCCTCAATGTTAGCCCGCCAACTTCGGTGACTCGGGTGGACGTCTCGTACACTTATAAACGACAAGGTGATGACATTGAACCTGGGCCAAATGGTGTCTGGCGTATGGGAGATGGGAAGGGGGTAATTAAGTGTCCCAGTCTCAAAATTGGCATCTGGAGCATGGGCACCTCAGCACCCTTGGAAGATGAGGATGATTACATGGGGGCATGTGACGGCTCACGAATAATCCCAGGCAAGTCCGACGCGCCTGAGAATGTCGTTATTGCCTGCACCCGAGGGTTAGCTGTCAGTCGCCAGTTTGGGCAACGGCCGTTGCTCGTTCCTCAACTTGCTCAGGAATAGGCGTGTGTACAATTTCATACCGAATGTAAACCGCCACCATAAACAGCAGCAGCCCCACCGCCTGATGCGACAGCGCCAGAATCAGCGGCATACTAAACCAGATGGTGATGACACCCAGGGCAATTTGCACTGCTACCAGACCCAAAAAGTAAACAACCGCTTTGTGTACGTTGGCCGAATACGCATGACGTCGGGTGATGAAGTACAGCCAGATGGCGGCTCCCAGCACCACAAAGGCAAACCAGCGATGTACAAAATGCACCCCCACCGGAGCAGAAATCAGGTTTTGCCACCAGGTGTCAAACTGGGCAAAAAGCGTGTTGGGAATCCAGCGACCGCCCATCAGTGGCCAGGTGTTAGAAATCCAGCCCGCCTTTAAGCCCGCCACAAAACCACCGTAAGTGATCTGAATCACCAGAACCGCCAGCGTCAGCGCCGACAGCAGATACGGCAGCGAGCCGCGCCCTTCCTTGATCATTTTGGGGAAGCCATGCAGGTGTCGCAGCGCCGTCCACATCGTCAGCGCCAGCAAGAAGAGGGCCATGAGCAGGTGAGTGGTCAGCCGGAAATGGTCCACGGCCGGATTTTCCACCAGGCCGCTGCTGACCATATACCAACCTAGAAACCCCTGAAAGCCAAACAGCGCGCCAATCGATAAATAGACAAACGATTTCCGCCAGGGGATGATCCCTTTATACAGGTAATAAAAGAGGGGAATCACTACAATCAGCCCCGCAAAGCGGGCAATCAGCCGGTGAATGTACTCGACATAAAATATGCGCTTGTATCCATCCAGCGACATATTGTGGTTGATGAACATCCCTTCGGGCGTTTGCTGGTACTTGGCAAACTCAGCTTCCCAGGCGGCATCGCCAATGGGGGGGATGACACCGCTGATTGGGTTCCACTCCACAATGGAAAGGCCAGAGCGCGTCAGCCGCACGTAGCCGCCAAATACCACCATGATCATGATCAGGCCGCACACTACCAAAAGCCAGCGAATGATTTTTTTGTTGTCTTGTTCGGACATCTTCTACTCCTGTAATACAGTTTCTTTTCCTGATTGACGGACAAATCTCAGGTTTCTACCGCAGAGGGCGCGGAGGACACGGAGATTTCTCCTTCATTTTTCTCTGCGCTCTCCACGCTCTCTGCGGTTAAATAAGTTTTGTCAGTCAACCAGGTTTCTTTTCTGAGTTTAGGTTCACTGCCCCCGATTATACCAAGATTGAAAAACGTTTCAGGTCACAGATATTGGGTGCGTGACATTTGGCGGAAATATGGATGATTTTTGTCAACAATTATTTGAGGGCAAATGATGGTTGACAGGACGCATGGTTTATCCCCGTTTGGTCTGTTTTCTGCTAAGATCGACCACATTTATTACCAAATCTACCAAACGAGATGAAACGATGAAAAAATTTGGGTTACTTTTGCTGCTATTAAGCCTGGCGCTGGTCGCCTGCGACGAGTTTGACGAAGATTTTGATGATTCATTTGAAGACACGGCCGTTTCCGACGACGAATTTTTCGATGATGAAGATGGGGTGGGGGAGACGGCCGTTTCCCTCCCCGGCACTTTCCAATCCAGCGACTGCCCCTTTGCCACCCCACGCGGCGCTGACGTTGAATGCGGCTACCTTACCGTGCCAGAAGATCGCAGCAGCGCCAACGGCCCCACCATTCGGCTGGCTGTCGCTATTGTGGCCGCGCCAGGCGGGGCCACCGAGCCGCCCCTCATCTACCTGGCTGGCGGGCCAGGCGGCAGCGCCCTGGACGATTACGCCGCCGATCCAGAAGGGTGGGACTTCCCCTTTATGCAAAATCGCGACCTGATCTTGCTGGACCAGCGCGGCACCGGCTACTCTGAACCCACGTTGGATTGCCCCGAATTTGCCGAACTGGATGAGGATGAAAACCCGGACGCCGTTTGCTTTGATCGGCTGGTGGCGGAGGGCATCAACCTGGCCGCTTACAACACCCCGGAAAACGGGGCCGACGTAGCCGCCCTGCGCTTGGCTCTGGGGCTGGCCGAGTGGGATTTGCTGGGTATCTCCTACGGCACGCGCCTGGCGCTGGAAGTGATGCGCAGCCATCCTGAAGGCATCCGCGCCGTTATTCTAGACTCTCCCTTCCCGCCCAACGCCGACACGCCCGTCGATGAAGTGTACAGCTTCACCGATGCCCTCACCGAGCTGTTTGCCGACTGCGAGCAAGACGACTACTGTCGCGAGGAATATCCTGACCTGGAAGCGGTGTTTTTAGAGACGGTGCAGCGCCTTAATGAAGATGAAACGGCCGAAATCTTCGGTGACGATCTCGTTTTTGCCCTCAGCAGCGCCTTCAGCGACACCGCGCTTATTCCGCTGCTGCCCTACGTCATCTACGAAGTGGCCAACGACAATTTTGATGCCCTGGCTGAGATCAGCGGCGAAGATGGCTACCGTCCCCGCTTTCAGAGCGACGAAGATCGCAGCGACAGCGAGGGGATGTTCAATTCGGTTATTTGCTACGACGAGTATGTGCTGGGGGATTATGAACGGGTGGAAGCGGCCGTTGTCGGCAACATCCCCGAAGAGCTGGAAGGCGCTCTGCTGCAAAACACCTTTGATATGGTCAGCCTGTGCAGCTATTGGAGCCCCAGAACGGTGGTGGATAATACGGCCGTTTCCAGCAGCATCCCCACGCTCATTTTGGCGGGCCAGTACGACGTGGCCACGCCCCCCCGCTGGGCCTGGCTCACCGCCGCCACCCTGCCCAACAGCTACCTGTTTGTGGTGCCCGGCGCAGGCCATTCCCTGCTCACCACCGCCGACTGCACCGTCGCTATCACCGACGACTTCCTGGCCAATCCCGATCAATCGCCCAACACCGATTGCCTGGACGAAATCGAATGGCCCTACTTTGAATAAATCATAACGAGGAGTGAACATCCTCAGATGCGTTTGGAACAGAGCCGTTCGCATCTGAGGATGCTCACTCCTCACTTTAAAACACTGGTTGAAGAAGAAAAAGAAACCCTCACCTGTCATTCCCGCGAAAGCGGGAATCCACCTTCATACCCCAAAATGGATACCCGCCTTCGCGGGTATGACATCAGAAAAAATAGCGCAGAGCGTACAGAGTTCGCCAGAAAAAAATCCTCAGCGTCCTCCACGTGCTCTGCGGTTAAGATTTTAGCCAACGATTAGGCGACCGGAATTTCTTCCACCGCCTCACTCTGCCCCAAACCCAGCAGCCGCAGCAGCGGGCTAATCGGCAGGTCGCCAATCACCCGGAACGAGGCATCGGCTTTCAGATTGGTTAGCGCCGACGTCAGCGACTCCTGGCCAGCGACGACCGTGCCAAGTCGCTCCACCACATCCGCCACCTTCAGGCTGGACAGCATCCGGGGATTCACTTCGCCCAGCACCTGCTGTAAATAGGGGCCAAACTGGTTCAGCTGTGGCAGCCAGCTGGCCGACACCAGCGGCGCGGCTGCGCCATTTTCGCTCTGGCCCAGTAGCCGCCCTACCAGCGGCGACTCTTCACTCACCTGCGTCAGGCCGTGCGACAGCGCCATGACGTTGGCCAAAATCTGGCCCGTTTGGCCGCCGTTACCAAAGATGTGGACCTTCAGGCTGGGGGCAATCGCCTCAAACGCTTTCAGCGATGTTTCCGCCTGAATGGTGGCGATGCGCTCCTGGTGGGTCAGCTGGATGCGCAGCCGTTCCAGATCAACCAGCACCGGCGCCTGCCCATACAGCAGCGCTAGCTTCTCCTGCGCTTCAATTTCCACCGTTTTGATCCGCTGCAATTTGTCTGCTTCGGCTTCGGCCTGGGCTTTGGCCACTTCGGCCTGCGCCAGACCCTCGGCGCGGGTGACAGCCACCTGCTTTTCGGCTACCTGCACGCGGGCGGCGTCTACTTCTACCTCGGCCAGACCAGAAGCGGCCGTTTCCGCTTTGGTCGCCTCAGCCCGGATTTTAGCCGCTTGCGCCCGCTTTTCCGTGGCGGTTGCTTCCGCTTCGGCGCGCACCAGCTCAGACTGCGTTTCCACATCGACCTTGATCTGCACCGCACGAGCTTCTGCCTCGGCAGCCAGCTTGAGCGATTCGGCCGCTTTGTTGGCTTCCACCAGGGCAATCTCGCGGGCGCGTTCCGCTTCGGCCAGCTCTTCGCGGCGCAGGCGGGACGCTTCCGCTTCCGTCAGGGCAGCCATTCGCTCAATCTCTTTGGCCTGAGCAATGGCCATACGGGCTGCTTCCGCCTCGGTTAAGGCGAGTTTGATTTCGGCTTCCCGCTTTTGCTGGATGGCGCGGAGCTGTGCCTGCCGTTCTGCTTCGATTTGGGCCAGATGGGCCGCCTTCTCTGCTTCCGCTTCACCCAGCTGCTGGCTGAGTTCCACTTTGGCCATTTCTGCTTCGTGCCCGGCGGCAGCGGCCGTTTTCTCCCGGCTAATTTGCAAGACGCGCATCTCATGGCGGCGCACGTCCAGCGCTTCCTGCTGGCTGATGGTGGCCGTTTCGACCTCGCGTTGTGCGTCCAGCCGCTCTTCGGCCAGCTTTTTCTCCGTTTGGGCGCGGATTTCCGCTTCCTGCTGCTCGCGGGCCTGCATGTCGGTCAGTTCGGCCAGCTGCTCCCGGTTGGTGGCGATCCCGGTCTCTTTGGAGATGCGGGATTCGGCCTGCTCGATCAGTTTGCTGTAGGCTACGCCATCCAGCCGGGTGATGGTGAGCAGGGCCAAATCGTACCCCAGCTCAGACAAAATCTGGTTCACTTTGGGGAAGGCGATGGCCGCCAGCTCCTGCCGGTTGGCGATGATCTCTTCCATGTTCATGGTGGCAGAGGCGGCAACCAGTTCGGCCGTGCCGACCTTGGTGATGGTGTAGATGAGGCCGGTGGTGTCCAGCCCGACACGCTGGGCGGCAATTTCTGCCTTGTCTGGGTTGAGCTTGGCCACCGCATGTGCCCACAGGCGGAAGCTCACCTTGCTGCTGTCCAGCGCCTCTACTCCTTCGTCCTGATGGCCGTGAATGGGCACGGTGAAGCTGATTGTTTTGAGCTTGATCACCTGGCTGATGGGGTTGAGCCAATATTTGGCGGGCCGGTCGGCCGATTGACCAAACACCTTGCGTTCGTTGGAGAGGGTGAGGCTGTGACGGCCGTCTCCCACCACCACGTGAATCTCATCCGGCGGTACCAGAATGCGCCGCCCAAAGCCAAACAGGCCGCGGGCCCGGTCCGCCTCGGTGCGCAGGACGGCGACGCTGGTATTTACATCGCTGAGGGTGCGCTCGGCGGCCGCCACATCGGGCAGGCGCCGTGCTTTTGTCTGACGGGTTTCTTCAATTGGGGGTTGTTGTTGGGTCATGATGCCTCCTGGAAATTTTGAATATTAAATTGACGAGCCTGGTGCTGATGCACACGCAATTGCCATGGTGAAAACAGCATTATACAGTTGGTTGATTTTGGGGAAAATAGATGTTCGCCTCTGTTTTGCGATATTGTGGTTTGCTCGCTGGCAGTGTACGGAGTATTCTCTATTTGTCACGCCAATAACTTGCAATCGAGTTAATAAATCTCGCAACCTGGTTGAGCCTAGAGGGGGTAGTTAAAGGAGTAACCGTTGGAAGAGGAAATCGATTTACGGCCGTACATAGAGGCCTTACTCAAGCGCCGCTATTGGATCATCGTTTTCGTTATTATTGTAGGTATCACCACCTTCCTTGTCTCAATCAGTTTGCCGCCCACCTATGAAGCTACCGCACTGATGGTCGTCACGTCACCCCAGCAAGTGGTACTCAATTCACTGACTCAGAGCACATTCGATCCCAACTTTACCTCGGTAAATGGAGCCATGCTCTCACTGCAAGCGTATCCAGACCTCGCTATCAGTGATGAGATGTTGCAGCAGCTGCTAGCCACGTTGGCCTTACCGGATGGTGAGACGTTAACCGTGGAGAGTTTACGCAAGCTGTTAACAGCCGAAGCGGGCGGCGATCGCGGCCTGATTCAGCTGACGGCAAAATACGGCGATGCCCAGACGGCGGCTTATATCGTCAATACCTGGGCGGACTTATTTGTGCCCTGGGTGAATGACACCTATGGCATTGCGAATGCCGAACGCCTGAACTTTTTTGAGGCGCAGTTAGCGACAGCTCGCACCAATTTAGAAACTGCCGAAGAGGCGTTGATAATATACCAGGGGATGAATCGAGCGGCCGTTTTGCAAAGTAGACTTGAAGCCTTATCTAGAACTCTGGCAGATTTGCTGGCCGAACAGCGCATTTTGGTCTTTTTACGGCGCGATGCAGAACAGCTGCAGACGCAGTTAACGACCCAGACCGGGAGTGCAGAAGCCCCCCTGGCTTATCAGCTAACGGCTCTCAGTTTGCAGCTGCGTACCTACGATGCCCAAACCCCCACCAATGTAGAGTTACAAATGGCAGCGGAAACACCGTTAACCGGAGCCGACCGAGGGGAACAACTGAATTTTTTGGCTGGCCTGATCAGCAGTTTGGACGCGCAGCAAACGCAGAATGAAGAAATGGTGGCGGAAATAGAGCCGCAAATTTTGGTTCTACAACAAGAACGACAGGCGGTCTATACCGAACAACTGCAGCTTCAGCGAGCCCAACAGGAAGCCGAGGAGACCTACACGGCCCTGGTGCGCCGCGTGGATGTAGAACGTATTTCTACAGAAGACACGATCGGCGGTGTTAGTCTGGCCAGTCGTTCGGCCGTACCACAACAACCTGTGAGCCCGCGAATAGTTCTAAACCTTGCCGTTGCCATGCTCACCGGGATGGCGCTGGCTTTTTCAGTCGTTGTGCTCCATCAATGGCTGAGGATGCCGGAGCAGAGCTAAAGATGATGAATGGCTGGCCTCCAGACTGGCCTGCAAGAGCTGGGCCAGCTGCTGCACATGCGGCTCCTGGAGCAGTGACAGATGGCCACCGGGAATAGTGTGAACGTGGACAGATTTTGACGTCAGCTGGCCCCAGCCCATATCTGGTGCGATATCCTCTTCGGTTTCTTCGACCTGCCGGAAAATGGACAGATCTCCTGGATAGATTTCCGGTATGTACTCCTTTTTGGCGTGTCGATTGACCTCCAGAAGTTGGAAGTTTCGCAGCCAGAGGGGTAACGGCCGTTTAACAACCCCATACCAATGTATCAGCAGCCGGTTCCAGAAATATTCCAGATTTTCTAACCGGCTGGTGATGGACTGTGTCGTCGTCCGGAACCGTCCCGTCATGCTTTTGTTTATGTAGGCCAGCTTATTGAATAGACCCGCTTGCTTTTTAATTTCAGCGGCGTGCCGCTGCCACCGGCTGGATTCAGGGCGCGGCGCTGCCGGTACCGGGCTGAAGCTGTCTGTGCTGCTGCTGTAGGTGGGGCTGAAGGCGTCGATGATGGCAACCAACGCTACCTCTTGACCCATTCGGGTCAGCTGCTGGGCCATCTCAAAGGCAACGATGCCGCCAAAACAGAAACCGCCGATAGCATATGGTCCTTCTGGCTGAAGCTTACGAATCTCGTTGACATAATCATGAGCCATGCGCCTTACACTGGAATAATGACTTGGGGTGCCCTGGAGAACTCGTGGTTGTAAGCCATAGAAGGGTTGGTCCGGCCCCAGATGGCGAGCCAGGCCCCGATAATGGTAAACGTGACCTGCGCCGCCATGCACACAGAAAAACGGCCGTTTACTCCCCGAAGCCGATATGGGTACCAGGGGGGACCAGACGGGCGATTCTCCCCTGTGGCGCAGCGCGGCGGCCAATTCGGCAATGGTAGGCGCTTGAAAAATGATCGCCAGCGGAATGGTTTGGTTGAAGGCACGCTCAATCTGGGCAAACAAGGCGATGGTTTGCAGGGAGTGCCCGCCCAGCTCAAAATAGTTGTCATGAATCCCGATGGGTTGCACCTTTAGCACCGCTTCCCAAATATCGACCAGCTGGTTTTCCAATGCGTCATTTGGGGGCACGTACCCGGCTTGCCGCGCCGCAGCCGTGGCTTCTGGTGCAGGTAGTTTGGCTGAATCCAGCTTGCCGTTGGGGGTGAGGGGCAGCTGCTCCAGCTGGACAAAGGTGGCTGGAACCATGTAATCTGGCAGGATGGCGGCCAGGCTTGGGCGCAAATCGGTGGGCGCGAGCGGTCCCACCACATACGCCACCAACCGGATCGATTCTGCTTCATCTGCTAACGCATGGTGGCAAACTGGAGTACGCGATCTGGTTCGGCTACGTTGTATAGGGCAATGGCTGCCTGGGTGAAATTAATCAGAGCGCGATGGGGAATCATCACTCCCTTGGGGCGTCCGGTGGAGCCAGGAGTGTAGGTGAACGGCCGTAAAAGGTGGCGGCGCTACCTGTGGGCCATTGGCCCATACCAGCGAGTCTACAGCTTGCGCTTTGGTCTCGACGATGCTGGTTAGCTGAGCAGGTGTGTTCGTTGCAAGGCTGAGTGAATTTGGCGATTCCATTATTTCCCCCCGTGTTGCCAAACGCTGTTCTGGCGTTGACGTTTGGCTCAATCTAAAAAAAATTCAATAGACAATATCGGAATAAGAATTGATCCGCAGATTAACGCAGATTTCGCAGATTTTTTGCCTTTAATCTGCGTTAATCTGCGAAATCTGCGGATTGTTTTGACATAACGTTAATTCCAATAATGTCTAATAAGGTGAGCGGCTGAACCCATAATAATGTTTAATAATTGCGGAGCTTCTGGCTTTTTTGGACGGTGGAACTGGTGAAACATGACGGAAACTGAAAATGTACAGCGCCTGGAAGGTCGCCGGTTAAGTTAAGCTGTTTGTTTCTATTTTTGCTTGGCTTTAGGCATAAAAAAATACCGGCTTTTTTCAGGCAGAGCAGTTGTATATTCTGAATTGTTAACTGGCAAAAATGAGCTGCAAATGGACAGCTTCAAAAACAGTATAGTATTTCGTTTACCTTAACCTTTACATTAAGTTGTATTTGTAATGCAGGTAAAAGAGGAGTTATGGGACTAACGGATTTATCTGTTGAGATGGGTAGTGGGGCTTTAGGAAAGTGATCAGCCGTTTGCCGTGGCGAAAACGGCCGTATCGTGCAAACCCCTCATGTGCCACCACTGCTCCTTTTGTCGTCGCCAAAGCCACCACGCTGTGGGAATGCAGCACGGATTGCAGCTGCTCCAAAAAATGCCAGGTGGGTTGATCGTGCCGACCCACACCTTGCCATTCAGACAGCTGCCCATACGGCAAATCGCTAATGACCAGATCAACAGGCTGGGTCAGGGCAGCAGCGATAGCCCTCGGCGCGGTCGCATCAGCCACAAAGGAGCGGGTAGGGAAGGTGGGGGTGTTCGCCAGGCGCTCACCAAAGCGGTCTGCACTATCCAGTGCAGCCTGGTGGGATGTTTTGCCGAACCGTTGCCAATCAGCGGCGATGGCCCGGCGACGCTCAGCCAGGCCCTGGGGTGTTAAAAGGGATAAATTTCGCGTAGCAATTTTAACAACCTCCGAATCAATGTCCGAAGCGATGAGGCTGGCCAGATGGGCACGGTGCAACAGCCCCAATACTGCCAGATGATAAGCTGAGCCACAGCAAGGATCGTACAGGGTAACAGGTGCAGACGCTATTTCTGGTGGCAGCAAGGCCAGGCAGCGCTGAAAAATCTCGCTGGCCAGCCGCACGGGGAAGGCGGGTTGACCAGGGATGCTGTAAAAAACCTGCCCGCTGGCGAAGTCGCTATAATCTTCTTTTTCGGTGGCATAGCGGAAAGCCATTTGCTTTGCTTCCTCAACTTACTCGTTGGTTTTTGTAAACCGGGCTTGCAGCAGGGGAACGGCCGTTTCCCGCCAAAACTGCGGTGAGACTATTCCCCCAGACATGCCGCCGTGGGCAAACTGCTCCACAAAAAAGTGCTTTTCGGCCGTGATGGGCTGGCCCGTTAATGTTTCAAACGCCTGGGCCAGCAGCTGGGCTACCTGTTCTGCGCTGTGGGGTAGCGGCGTTTGGGCAAAATGGTTTTGCATTGCGTCCCAGAGGTATGGATCGCCGCGTAGGCCCCATTGGACTGGCTTTGCTTGGAACAAGTCGGCTATGTAATTCTTGTCAGGCATTGTCTTTTGGCCACTTCTCATGAATCCAACGAAGAATTTGATTGCTGGTTTCGGCAACGGTAGTTTCAGTTGTGTCGAGAATGGTAATAGACGGTTGGTGGCGTGGACCTTCCTGCCGCAGCCACTGATTGTAGGTGATCTGTTCGGCGATGAAGGCCGGCGCGCAGCCACGCCAGGGGGGTCGGGCTTCCAGCCTAGTGGCGATCACCGCGTCATCGGCAATCAGGGCCAGGTAATGGATCGTGTCAAAATAGCGCCGTTCGGTACACGGCTCAATGTGCTGAGGTAGTCCACCGGCATGGAACAATGCCACCGGTTTACCTGCTTGCCCAATATTCTTGCAAACGCGCAGCCATGTTTCGTTGAAGTCGCGGAAGGCTTCCTGCGAATGATTGATTTCGGCGCGGAATAAGATGTCGGCCTCCAGCGGGATGAAGTTGTGAATATCTCTTTGGAGCTGGTGACAAACGGCCGTTTTTCCACCACCACTCGTTCCACAAACAATAAACAGTGGGAGCTGCAGAAATGGATGACTGTGGCCGCAGTCAGGACAGATCGCCCGGCTGGGATTCTGCCGGATTTCTTTGTCTGAACGATAGCTGCCGCATTGAGCACAAACGTTAATCATGTGTCACTTACCTGGTTTTGCTGCCGGAAACGGCCGTACCCACCCCCAGCATAAACGTCGCCAAACTTGTCCATTCAAGCATGAAAATCCTCCTGCGGAGGTAATTTGGTAATTGAGTAATTGAGTAATTGGTATCACGCCCCAATTACTCAATTACATAATTACTCAATTACTACGCTGCTACGGCCAACGCCTGTTCCAAATCGGCCAAAATGTCGTCGATATGCTCGATGCCAATGCAGAGCCGGATCGCATCGGGGGTGACGCCTGCAGCCAGCAATTCGACTTCGGTGAGCTGGCGATGGGTGGTGGAGGCGGGATGCGCCGCCAGCGATTTGGCGTCGCCAATGTTCACCAGCCGTTTGAACAGCTTCAGCGCGTCGTAGAACTTTACCCCGGCCTCAAAGCCGCCCTTGATGCCAAAGGTGAGCAGCGCCGATGGCTTGCCGTCGGTATATTTTTGCGCCAGTTCATAATACGGCGAGCTGGGTAGCCCGGCAAAGCTGACCCAGGCAACGCTGTCGTGGTTGTCTAGATAGTTGGCGACGGCAATGGCGTTGTCGCAATGACGTTCCATCCGCAAAGCGAGCGTTTCGATTCCCTGCAAGATGAGGAAGGCGTTGAAGGGGCTGATGGCGGAGCCGGTGTTGCGCAGCGGCACGGTGCGGGCGCGGCCAATGTAGGCCGCTGGTCCCAGCGCTTCCGTGTAGACCACACCGTGGTAAGCGGCTTCTGGCGTATTGAGCATGGGGAAGCGGTCGGCGTGTTCGGCCCAGGGGAATTTGCCGGAATCGACGATGACGCCGCCCAATGAGTTGCCGTGCCCACCCATGTATTTGGTTAGCGAGTGGACCACGATGTCCGCGCCGTAATCAATCGGGCGGATGAGGATGGGGGTGGCGACGGTGTTGTCCACGATGACGGGGACGCCGTGTTTGTGGGCCATCGTGGCGATTGCTTCAATGTCTACAATATTGCCTGCCGGATTGCCGATGGTTTCGCAGAAAACGGCCGCAGTCTTCTCATCAATCAACGCTTCCAGGCTGGCCGGGCTGTCGTCGGCGGCAAAGCGCACCTCGATGCCCAGTTTGGGGAACATGTGGGCAAACAGGGTGTAGGTGCCGCCGTAGAGCAGCGGCACGGTGACGATGTTGCTGCCCGCCTCCGCAATGGTGAGGATGGCGTAGTTGATGGCGGCGCTGCCCGCGCTGACGGCCAGCCCGGCGATGCCCCCCTCTAGCTCAGCGACGCGCTTTTCCAGCACATCGGCCGTGGGGTTCATGATGCGGGTGTAGATGTTGCCGGGCACGGCCAGGTTGAACAGGTCGGCCCCGTGCTGGGCGTTGTCGAATTCGTAAGCCACGGTTTGGTAGATGGGCACCGCCACCGCTTTGGTGGTGGGGTCTGTTACATAGCCGCCGTGGATACCGATAGTTGCTGCTTTCATAATCGTTGTTGCTCCTAGATTTTTACCGCAGAGGCACCGCGTGTGCTGAACAAGTTTGTTTCTCTGTGCCCTCTGTGGCTCGTTTGTAAATTAGCGCAGTCCGAGTGGGTTATTTGGGTCGATGCCGGGACTGAACGGCCGTTTCCGTTCCAGCGCCGTCAGTTGATAAACAAGGCCCAGCCAGTTGTTAAACAACGCTTTGCCCGTGTCGCCCCAGGTGTTGTCCAGATGCTGCTCGATGGCGGCTTCAGGGAAGGGGGGGATGGGGGTATTGGCTTCCTGGCTGGCTAAAATGATGGCTTGATATTCGTCGGCGATGGCAGCGGCCGTTTCCGGGAAATAATTCTCCGGGTGGGGTGGATACGTATCGATCTCGCCCGCCACAAACCGCAGCACTTCCCGCTTGTACTCTTTCAGCAAGCTGTTGTGATCATATTCCGGGTGTCCCTGAAAGTAGACCAGCCGAAACTGGTCTGGGCTGACCGCCATATGCACGCCGCCCGTTTCGCTTTCCACTAAAATGGCCAGCCCCGCCGCCTCCAGCTGCGCCCGGGTGATGGCGTTGTGGCGGGAATGGACCACATCGAACCTAGTGTTGATGTTGCGCAGCAGCGGATGGCTTTTGTTGACGATGCGATGTGGGTAAACGCCCCACTTTTTGGCGGGCAGCGGCTGCCGCTTGATGCCATACAGCTGCTTCATCAAAGCATGGGTAGCTAAACAAGAGCACATCACCGAGGTCACATTTTCCGTGGCCCAGCCGATCACTTCTTGCAGTGGCTGCCAGAACGGTTCCTGCTCCAGCGTGGGATTGGCCACATTGGCCCCGGTGATCACCAGCGCGTCTAGCCCTTCCTGCTTGAGCTGCTCGAAGGTGGTGTAATATTCGTCGATGTACGCCTGGGTTTTGCTGCTGCGGGGCAGGCCCGGAATGGAAAAGGGGTAGACGTAGAACTGGGCAATCTGGTTGGAGTTGCCCAACAGCCGCATAAACTGCTGCTCGGTTATGGTGAGGGCGGCATCAGGCATCATGTTGAGCAGCCCGATGTGCAGTTCGCGAATATCCTGGTGCAGGGCGTGTTCCAGGGAGAGAATTTCTTGCCCCTGCTGGCGCAGCTGGTCAAAGGTTGGAAGTGGCGAATGGGCGACTAATGGCATAAGGGTATGTTGCTGTTCGGTTTAACTGTTTGGGTAAGATACGGCCGTTTACCCTTCCATAGAGCAAACGAGCCTCAACACAGACAAAGCTGGCTGTTAGCTGATTAAATTCGTGGGGTCGCGGGGGAAGTCGTGGCGCGTGAGTGGAAGTTTAACGCGCTGACGGTACCAATCGGGTACAAAACTGCCCCCGCTTGATACACAACATACAGCAAGGCATGCCAGCCATCATAAAGCTATTTGAGGAGTCGATTGGCATAAAAATTTGCATGAACGAATCGCCTTGCCTGAATAAGTTAACAGCGGCTGATGTTAACAAACAGTGCGCCATGCGTCAACGGGCAAAATTTTGCTTTTTAACTGGCGAGCTTGATCGTTGGGGCGTTAACGGGCAGCTGTATCGTGAAGATTGTGCCGCCAGCGGGATTATCTGTCAGGGTTATTGTGCCAGACATTGTTTCCAGAAGCTGCCTGACAATGTAAAGTCCCAAACCCAGACCGCTGTGCGAACCTGTGTTGCTGCCCTGGTAAAAAAGCTCCCAAATCTTGTCTTTTTCAGCTTCGGGAATGCCAACGCCCTGATCGGTTATAGTTATTTCCAGGTGAGTCTCATAAGCCATATGCAGATGAACGGGCATCTGTGGCGGGGAAAATTTAAGTGCGTTGGTTACCAGGTTTAAAACGACTTGTTTTAGGAGAAAATAATCCAGGGTGAGAGGAGCCATCTCAGCCCCATTGAACTCAATTTCCAGGTTGGGTGAATCGGCCGTTTCTTGTTTGAGTTCCCTGGTGAGACGCTGGCACAATTGGCCAAATTGAATCAGTTCTTGCTGAGGATGTACGGCTTTGTTTTGCGCACTTTCCACCAGTGAGACATCCTGTAGTAATTCGGTAAGGTAGAAAATGGATTGGCGAATGCGACTGTACTGTTCTTCCCGTTTGCTGTCGGAGAGGCGATCGTAATATTTATCCAGCATGGTGGCTGAGTTGTTGATAACTGTCAACGGGGTGCGGAATTCGTGGGATACGCTCGTGATGATTTTAGAGCGTAATTTGTTGAGCTCCTCTTCGCGCTGCAAGGCAAAGACAACCTCACGGGCCATTTGTTGTTCACGAATCAGGGAATTTTCTAAATCGGCCGTTCGCTCTTCCAATTTGATGACGGCCTGCTGCTCTTTTACTGTTGCCTTTTCAAATTCCTTGAGGACGGTGATGATTGCCGAAATGATGACGGCATTGATCACGACAAAAACCAGGCTGAAAGCAACAATGTTCTCCAGGCTGGGAATGGGGCTTTCCATAGCGGAAGCGGTAATGACAATGTTCCCAACAGAAATTTGCCAGGCCAGGATGATAAAGGTGACCAGACTGATGAGTAAGGCAACAAACCCAACCCGCCATCCCAGGAAAAGCGCCGCCAAAATTGAAAAGGCAGAAAAATAAAGCCGCCAATCCTCGGCAATACCAAAAAAGGATAAATCTACCACGCCAAGCATATAAAGAATGCCCAAAAAGGTGAGGGCGCGCGCCCTGTAGCTGATCTGCCGGAGATGGCTGATGAAACCAATTGTGATCGTACCTGTGAGGTAGACCAGAACCAGATCCCAGCGCTGTCGTTTTAGCAGGTCACCCATAATGGAGAGAATGATCAGGGTGCCGATTAGTGAAGATAGGCGCAGCATCACCGTCAGGATGCGATCTCGACCTTGCACAAGCAACAGGTTCAGATCGGAATTCTGAGCTGCGTATTCATGGTTTGTGGGTGTGGGTAAGAAGTAGTTTTTGATGGCTTGCGATACGATGTTGGCTTGTATTAAGCGTTTGGGGTTTTGGTTAAAAGATTTCATTTTATCCGGCAAGACCTACATTTATTGTTTATGCGTGGCATTGTTACACATTTTGGCAATATTTTCCCATTTATCTTGTAAAATCATGCCTGCTGTTAAAATGGCGGTAAGAACTTACACTCGTGGGTTGACTCGCATCTTGGCATCATTATGATATATACAGGTAAGCCACATGTCGATAAAAATCTTGGTATTACATGGCCCTAATTTGAACTTGCTTGGTAGTCGAGAGCCGGAGGTATACGGCCGTTTCAGCCTAACCGACATCAATAATTTATTGTCGGAACAGGCAGAAACCGCCCACGCCTCGGTACAATTTTTCCAATCCAACCACGAAGGTGCCTTAATTGACGCCATTCACGAAGCCCGGAGCTGGGCTGATGGCATTCTTATCAATCCCGGCGCATTCACCCATTACAGCTATGCCCTGCGCGATGCCCTGGCTGCCGTGAATTTGCCGGTCGTTGAGGTGCATCTGTCCAATATTCACGCGCGTGAAGAATTTCGGCAAAAATCAGTTTTGGCGGCTATCTGTGTGGGGCAAATTTCGGGGTTTGGCTGGCGCAGCTATGCGCTGGGTTTGCAGGCGCTGCTGGCGACGATACAAGAAAAAAGAGCTTAGACCGAAGATTTATCGCTGGGAACGAAAATAATGATGGCCTAAGCTCTTTCCTCGATCTGGGTAGGGTCTTTTCAAGGCAATGATGCGGTAACAATGCGTGCGTCGATGCGGTTATGATGTTGTTGCAATGCGTCTACGATGTTGGCTCCTGAGCGGGTAAGTTGTTCGCTGCGGTGCGGCTGCGTTGAATCTGCGTTGCTGCTGGGATGTTTGTCAAGTCCTACCCAGACAAGGTTTTTGCAAACCTTGTCCCCATTTATAGCCAAGCAACATTACGAAATAAATTACAATGCAATTCCAAAGTTTCTGCTGCCAAATAAAAGGAGTGGGTCTATAATGATGTTTGCAACGATATTGTTTGACTCAAGTGGAGAATGTACAAATTCTCCGCTTTCATTAAATAAGGAATCGGTCAATGAAAAAACAGCTTCGTTTGGCACTCTATTTTGCTTTTTGTTTGCTTTTGCTGCCGTTAACTGTGGCGGCTGCTCCTCTGCTAGAAGCAGAACCTGTTAATTTGCCCGGTTGGGTTGGGGGACTACTGGCGGTCCTTGCTTTGCTGATGCCGATTTTCTTCCGGGTATGGCTGAAGCAGCAAAAGTAGAGACTCGACTTTTGTGTCACCCTTCTACAATACAGTTATTTGTCTTCTGTTCCAGGGGAGAGCTAAACTGTTACCTCCAATCTCCCTTGCCCAACTATGTCACATTCATGTCACATAGTTGGCTGAAACCCTCTTGAATTTAGGGCTGCCCTTTTGTTATAGTTCTAGAACTTCTTGCACCTGGGCAACCTGCTTCCCATGCCCATCACCGCAACGATTCATTATTTACCCACATGCAAAAGCTGCGGTATTTTGCAACGCTTGAATAACCCATAACCCGCTTTTGCACAAAATGAGGAGAGAATATGTCACGTAAATTTACCCCCTTTATTTTATTGCTCCTGTTGGCCATGCTGCTCGCCGCTTGTGGTGGTTCCACCGATGAACCAGAAGCCGCCGATACCACAGACACTGCCGCCGACACGACGACCGATACTGAAGAAACCATGGAAGAAATGGCCGATACGGTTGAGGTCTTTTCCTGGTGGACCGGTGGTGGTGAAGCAGCCGGTTTAGACGCGATGATTGAAGTATTTGCCGAAAAATACCCCAACATCGCTTTTGAAAATGCGGCCGTTGCTGGTGGTGCAGGCACCAACGCGCGCGCCGTTTTGGCCACTCGCCTCCAGGCTGGTGATGCTCCAGACAGCTGGCAAGGTCATGCAGGTCAGGAACTCATCGGCACCTACGTTGCCGCCGATCAGCTGGAACCGGTGAACTTCCTCTTTGAAGAAAACGGCTGGCTGGAAGTAATGCCCGACACGCTAATCCCCCTGATCTCCCAGGATGGCAACATCTACTCCGTGCCGGTAAACATTCATCGCGCCAACGTCCTTTGGTACAACCCCACCGTGCTGGCTGAGAGTGGCCTGGATGTTCCCACAACTTTAGCCGAATGGTATACCACCATGGATGCGCTGCAAGCAGCCGGCATGGATGCACCGTTGGCAATGGGCGAACAGTGGACTGCTTTGCACCTCTTTGAGACGATTCTGCTGGCCTCCTTAGGCCCGGATGCATACGAAGCGCTGTGGGATGGTTCTGGTGATTGGGGCAGTGCTGCGGTTACAACTGCTTTAGACGATTTTGCCAAAGTGCTGACCTACACTAACAGCGACGCTTCTGCTCTGAGCTGGCAAGATGCCTCCCAACTGGTGCTTTCTGGCGATGCCGCCTTCAACGTAATGGGCGACTGGGCTGAAGGGTTCTTCCGCGAAGTTGGTTTCGAGCCGAACACCGGCTACGGTTGGGCACCTGTTCCCAGTACTGATGGTAACTTCCAGTTCCTGTCCGACAGCTTCGTGCTGCCCAAGGGCGCACCCCATCGTGACGCTGCTATCGCCTGGCTCACCGTGGCTGGCTCCATTGAAGGGCAAGACGCCTTCAACCCGGTTAAAGGCTCCATCCCCGCCCGCAGCGATGCAGACCGCAGCCTGTACGGCGAATACCTGCTCTCTGCTATGGATGATTGGGCCAGCGACCGCGTCGTCGGCAGTTTGACTCACGGCACAGTGGCTAACGATTCCTGGAAATCAGAAATCGACACGGCAATGGGTCTCTTCCTGGCTAATGGCAATGTCGCCACCTTCCAGTCTGCTCTGGTAACGACTTGTGCTGCATCTGGCCCTTGTCAATAAGCTAAACTGATTTGAGATGGGGTAGGCACGCCTGTGCCTACCCCATTTTTATGTAAGGAGATGCAATGCGCTACAACAAAGACCAACTGCTTGCCGTTGCCCTGGTTTCCCCATCAATTTTAGCTGTTTTTATCTTTGTTTATGGCTTTATCGGCTGGTCAGGGCGGGTTTCGCTGAGTCAATGGGTAGGCTTGCTGCCAAATTATGAGTGGGCAGGGCTCATCAACTATACCAACCTGCTAAAAGACCCTCGTTTTCAGATTGATATTCGCAACACGATTATTTTTACGGTGTTGTTTGTGGGCGGTTCGCTGCTGCTGGGGTTGGGACTGGCCATTTTGCTGGATCAGGGGCTGCGTGGTGAATCGTTCTTCCGCAGCCTGTTTCTCTTTCCGATGGCGATTTCATTTATTGTTACGGGTGTGGTGTGGCGCTGGTTGATGAACCCAGCGCAGGGTTCCCGCATTAGCGGCCTCAATTTATTGTTTGACAACCTTGGACTTGATTTTTTGATTAGCCGTTGGCACACAACGCCGCAGTGGGGCATTGCCGCCATTGCCATTCCGGCGATTTGGCAGATGTCTGGGTATACGATGGCGCTTTACCTGGGCGGCTTGCGGGCGATTCCTGAATCGCTGCGGGAAGCGGCGCGGGTGGAGGGGGCTAGCGAGTTTGAGATTTACCGGTACCATATTTTGCCGCTGCTACGGCCGATTACCCTCAGTGCCATGATTATTTTAGGGCATATTTCCCTGAAGGTGTTTGATTTGATTGTGGCGGTGGCTGGCAAGCAGGTGGCGCTGGATGTGCCTGCGATTTATATGTGGACCACGACGTTTGACGGTAATTTTTACAATCGGGGGGCTGCCATTGGCATGATGCTGCTGTTCAGCGTGGCGGTGCTGGTGATTCCCTATTTATGGTATACCCTGCGCACGGAGGCTGACCTGTGACAACGATTACTCCCCCTCGCGTCCGTAAAAAGCTGACATTCCGCTTTCTACTTTACCTGCCGCTGCTGCTAGCGACCGTGTTTTACCTGATTCCGCTCTATTTGATGCTGAATACCGGGTTTAAGAGCTTTGCTGAAGTGAATTTGCAAACGATGTGGCGGCTGCCGTCGGGGCTTCATTTTGACAATTTTACGGCCGCTTTTCAACAGTTAGCCCCCGCTTTGTGGAACAGCATCCGGCTGGTTATTCCTGCTGCCTTTATCTCTTCGATGCTGGGTTCGATCAACGGTTTTATTTTGGCCCGCTGGAAGTTTAAGGGAGCCGACTTTATCTTCCCGTTTTTGTTGTTTGGTATGTTTATTCCGTACCAAAGTATTTTGATTCCCCTGGTGCAGTTTATGCGGGAAATCAATTTGTACGGTGGGGTGCCCGGTCTGGTGCTCACGCATGTTATCTACGGCATTCCCATTACGACGCTGACGTTCCGCAACTATTATGCTTCGGTGCCTAAAGAGCTAATTGAATCGGCCCGTATTGATGGGGCGGGCTTGCTGGAGACCTATTGGCACATTTTGCTGCCAATCTCTATTCCCAGCTTTGTGGTGGTGCTGATCTGGCAATTTACGGCCGCCTGGAACGATTTCCTCTTCGCCGTGGTGCTGACAAATCCCTCAAGCTGGCCAATCACGGTGGCGCTAAACAATATGGCGGGCAGCCAGATTATCGAGTGGAATGTACAGATGGCCGGGGCATTTTTAGCGGCCGTACCCACCTTGCTCGTCTATATTTTCCTGGGCCGCTACTTTTTGCGCGGCCTGCTGGCGGGGGCGTTGAAGGGGTAGTGAACAAGGGAAAAAGGAAGAGGGGAGAATATTGAGCTATCCCTTCCTCCTTCCCCCTTTTCACTTCTCACTTTTCACTTTTCACTTTTCCCCCGCCAAGAAAAGCCAACATGGCGCTGTTAACTTCTTCTGCCGCTTCGTTTTGGACCCAGTGGTTGCTGTTTGGGATGTAATGCCGCTGGATGTGGGGCACCCATTTTTCCAGATCATAGGTAAGTGATTTGCTGAGGGCAAAATCCTGTTCGCCCCAGATTAGCAGCGTTGGGGCAGCGATGAGGCTGGCTTTGTTGGCGGGCCGGTAGCGTACGGCGCGGTACCAGTTGATCATGCTGGTGATGGCACGGGGCTGGCTCATGGCGACGGCCATCATCTCCACTTCGTCGGAGGAGAAGGCGTCGGGCTGAAGGGTCATTTGCTGGAACGATTGGCGGGCGGTCTGGCGCGGGTTGAGGGTGAAGATAAGTTCCGGCAGCAGGGGGAGCTGGAAGAAGAGCATGTACCACGATTTGAGCCGCTGTTCCCATCCCTTGCGGAACTCTCGTCCCATCGCTTTGGGGTGAGGGGCGTTCATGACGATGAGCTTGTCGGTCATGTGCGGGTAGTCGGCGGCAAACTGCCAGGCGACACCGCCGCCCCAGTCGTGGGCGATGATAACGGCCGTTTCCCTACCACATTTATGAATCAAACCTGCCACATCCTTTGTCAGCGCGTCCAGGCGATACGGCCGTATCCCCCACGGCTTGCTGCTGCGATTGTACCCCCGCTGGTCTGGCACAATGACGCGGTAGCCCGCCTGGGCCAGCGCCGGAATCTGCTTGCGCCAGGAGACCCAATGCTCCGGGAAGCCGTGCAGCAGCACCGCCAGCGGCCCATCTGCTGGCCCGGCGATGAGCGTGTGCAAAAATAGTCCATCCACCTCAATAAAATGGCAGGCCGCGTTTAATGTGGGATGGGCCGCATTCAGTTCATCCACTGCCTGAGCCGTGAGTGTGTCTGTTTTGCGGGCTAATTTGGTTAACTGCTGGTTGTGGAGGAAAATGGCCGTTCCCAGCAATCCGGCTCCAATCCACCACTTTTTCTGTTTGATCATAAATGCACAATCCATTTTTGGTTGATCATACTGTGTTTATGCTGGATTTCAAGGCGCCTGGTCGAATACCTGGAGATAAATCCCCAGGCTATGGGGGATTTATCCTGCGCTGAACACTGATCCACTGATTACTGACCCACTGATTACCGACCTACTGATTACCGTTCACCGGTAGTATAATCCCGCCATGCATATCGGAATTGATGTTCGCCTGCCGTTTTACCAGATGGGGGGCATTAGCCAATATATTTTGCACTTGCTGCCCGCGCTGGCGGCGGTGGACGGGGAGAACCGGTATTCGCTGTTTCACATGAGGCGAGACGGCCGTTCCCACACCCCATCAGCCGCCAATTTTCGCCGCAAAAATGTGCTGACGCCGTGCCATCACCGGCTGGAGCGGTGGGCGCTGGGGCTGGAGCTGCTGCCGCATCGGCTGGACGTGCTGCACAGCCCAGACTTTATTCCGCCGCAGTGGGGCGGTCGGCACAAAATCATTACCGTGCATGATTTGAACTTTATTTTTTACCCCCAATTTTTAACGCAAGACAGCATGGCCTACTATGCCGACCAGATCGAACGGGCGGTGCAGATGGCGGACCACATCTCCGCCGACAGCCACGCCACGCGGCATGATTTGATTGAGCAGCTGCACGTGCCTCCGGAAAAAATTACGACGGTACACCTGGCGGCCAATCCGCTGTATGGGCGAGGGTATGGGGAAACGGCCGTAACCGCCACTCTGCAAAAACATAACCTGCCCCGCGACTTCATTTTGTTTGTCGGCACGCTGGAGCCACGCAAAAACCTGCCGTTTCTTATTCGTGCCTACGATGCGCTGCTGCAAGAGGGCGGAATTGACGTGCCGCTGATTTTGGTGGGCGGCAAGGGCTGGCTGTACGAGGAAGTGTTCGCCACCATTGATGAGCTGGGTTTGCATGAGAAAGTGCGCCACCTGACCGGCATTTTTGATGAGCAGCTGGCCCATCTTTACCACGCGGCGGGTGTGCTGGTAACACCCTCCCACTACGAGGGATTTGGCCTGCCCGCCCTGGAAGCGATGCACTGCGGCTGCCCGGTCATCGTCAGCAATCGCGGATCGCTGCCGGAGGTGGTGGGTGAGGCGGGCTTGCAGCTGCCGCTGGACGACGAAGCGGCCTGGACCGACGCCCTGCACCGCGTGCTCACCGATTCTGCCCTGCGTGAGAAGATGATCGCCAGGGGATATGCTCAGGCGAAGACGTTCACCTGGCAAAAAGCGGCCAAAATGACTTTAGAGATTTATGAAGCTGTTTGTTGATTAGGATTAAAAGCGGAACACAGAGGGCCGCAGAGAAGACACAGAGTTGCACAGAGATTTTGAGAGGATAACTTTTCTCTGTGAAACTCTGTGATTCCTCCGTGTAACTCTGTGTTCCAAATTCTTATGAAGGTTTTACTGCTAACACCACAACTGCCGTACCCGCCGCACCAGGGGACCAGTTTGCGCAATTTCCACATCATTCGGGGGCTGGCGCAGGCGTGCGAGGTCTCTTTGCTGAGCTTTTTAGAGCCGGGGCAAACGGCCGTTTCCACCCAAATCACTCCGCTCGCCGAACTGTGTCAACAAATCGAAACGATCCCCGTGCCGCAGCGCAGCATGGCCAAACGGTTGCAGCAGTTGGTCAGTACCCGCCGCCCAGATATCGCCCACCGGCTGTTTAGCCCCGCGTTCAACAGCAAGCTGCTGCAAATGCTCCAGGCGGATGCGTTTGACGTTGTGCAAATTGAGGGGATTGAGCTGGCTCGCTACCTGCCGACGATTCGCCACGCCAGCCCGGGTAGCAAGATTGTGTTCGATGACCACAATGCGGAAACGGAGCTGCAGCGGCGCAACTTCCTCACCGATTTGTGCCAGCCGCGCCGCTGGGTGGCGGCAGCCTACTCAGCCGAGCAGGTGCGCCGCCTGCGCAAGTTTGAGCGGTGGGCGTGCCAGCAGGCGGATTGGGTGACGGCCGTTTCCCACCCCGACAAAATTCACCTGGAAAAACTCACCGACGGCAAAACCCTCATCACCGTCATTCCCAACAGCCTGGACGTGCCGCAGTTCCAGCTAGAAGAAGCGGAACTCATTCCCAGCGACATCGTGTTTAGCGGCAAGATGGATTACCGGCCCAATGTGGATGCGGTGCTCTGGTTTGTGGCTGAGGTGTGGCCGATGATTCGACGAGAACGGCCGTCTACCACCTTCACCATCGTCGGGCAAAAGCCACATGCCCGGCTGGCCCATTTGCAGAATAAACCGGGCATCACGCTCACCGGCTGGGTGGATCGGGTGGAGCCGTACCTGGCGGGAGCGAAAGTGTTTGTGCTGCCGTTTCGCGTAGGCAGCGGCACGCGGCTCAAGCTAATTGAGGCGATGGCCGCAGGCAAGGCGTTGGTGAGTACGGCCGTTGGCGCCGAAGGCTTCCCGGTGCAGCACAATCGGGAGCTGCTGTTGGTGGATGATGGAGTGGGGATGGGAACGGCCGTTTTGCACCTGCTCGATCATCCCGAAGAGCGCCAGCGGCTGGGGCAGGCGGCCCAACAGTTTGCCCGGCAGTATGATTGGCGGGTGGTGGTGCCGGAATTCGTTGAGATTTATCGAAAAATTTTGACTAGCTAATTGCTTCTGGGGAAATAATCCGCACGTTTGTAACTTTTTTGGCTTTCGATATAAGTTTTTTATCGAACGTGGAAAACTGCTGGCCTGGTTCTACGGTTGCCAGATGCAGGCTATCCGCAAAATCCAATCCCGCTTGCGACCATTCCATTGCTAGCTGAACACGATTTGGTTCGGTGAGCCTCACATTGGGTAAGCCAAAAAGCTGGCTGAATGCTGTAAAAATGGCAGAACTGTCGAACTTGTAGGCAAAGCGCAAGACCCATTCCGTTTCTAGCACAACCGTGGTGGGTATAAGAATGTTTTCCTTCGCAAAAATAGCTTTTGCCCATTGGAACTGTATGGGATCATCTTTTGTCAGGAGGCGAACGAGCAGATTTGTATCAGGAATTAGCGTCATAAGTCTGCTTTACCCCTTCGGCAATGGCCATTTCCATCTCTTCAATTGATTTTGTCGGCCCCGAATACGCCAGAATGCCTGCCACATCATCCAATTCGGTTTTTGGAAAAGGACTTTTGGGTTGCAAAATGATTTTGTCCCCCATATCAATCACTTCGATTTCTTGACCTGGCTGCCAATTATGTGCCTTGCGAATTGCTTTGGGAATGATGATTTGTCCTTTGCTGGACATCTTTGTGATTTCCATCGCTTGCCTCCAACTCAAAAAGTAAGACAAAAGTAAGACGATTGTAGCAGTGAATGAGCAAAACACCAATATCCATTGTTCAAAATTATAGCTTAGGCGGAAAAATGCGGAGCGTGTCGCGGAGAAACAGTTTGAGATTCCGGTCTTGGATGAGTTCATTCCAGGTGCGATGGTTTGCTGGCGGTTCGAACTGAAAGATTTGCGGATTGTAGCGGCCAGGGACGCCAGTCATTACGGCCGTTACATCCGTTGCCGCTCCCTTCACCCCATCATCTGTGGCTCGTGAGCCAATGTAAAAATCGTTGCCGGGCCAGGAGACATGGTCCCAGGCCACCACGCTGACCAGCTGGCAGTTGGTGAAGTCATCACCGGGTTCGGCGTAGGTGGTGGGGTGGCAGAGCTGGGGTTTGGTCTGGTTGTCGTGGGTTAACGGCCGTACCAGCAAACTGATCCCCTCAATTTCAAACCGCTCATTCTGGCACTCCTGGTACGGATCGTAATAAATGGCCTTGATATGCGAGAAACGGTGGCCATGTTCGTTGAGGATGCGGTGCAGCGTTTGCTTGAGCATTTCCCCCAACTGACCCTGAAACGGCCCGGCAAACATGCCGCAGCCCAGCCCCGGTACGGTGATGAGCGCCTGCTGGCCCTGCTGCCCTATCTGCTCATTGGCGTACAAAAATGAAGGGAGCAACCGTCGTTCGTACAGCCGGTAATACGCTTCCTGGTCGATTTGGCCGTCTGCGTTGACCACTTCATGCCAGTCGGCGGGGGTGTGGGAACAGCTTGCATTGAGCGGCTCAACGCTGTTGAGCTTGTCGAAATGGCCGTTCCGTAACAGCGCCCCCGGCACAAACAGCAGCATCCCGTTGAAGGGGGGATTGTGGACATCGGGGTTGGCGTGACGGCCGTTGTCAAAAATCGTCACCGGGGCGGCGATGGCGATGTCGCCCAGCAGCCCCAGCTCGGTCAGATTCCAGTCGGAGCCATCTCCCACCACCGCGCTTTCGGCAAAGATTTGCGGCCGTTTGGTGCGCACCAGCTGCTCCAGAAAGGATTCGACCGTTAGCGAAGCCAAATCTAGCCCAGCCAATTTTTCCTGCAAAAAGCGTCCCGGCTGGCTGCCGCCTTGAACCGAATGCAAATAATCGCCGGCGCGTTGAAAACTGATTTCACTGAGCAACGTTTGGTATTTGACCATTTCTCAAGCAATGTTTGGTTCTTTGGGGCAGTGTGTCAAGGACACCAGACCTGCTTCCGTCATGAGCGCGGTCTCTTCCAGGCGGATGCCGATACCGTCGGGAATATAGCAGCCTGGCTCGATGGTGACGACGGTGCCCACCGCGATGAAATCCTCCTCGGAAGCGCGGGGAGAGAGGAAGGGGTCTTCGTGAATTTCCAGCCCCAGCCCGTGCCCCAGGCCGTGGCCAAAATGGTCGGCGTGCCCGGCCTGGGCAAATACGTCCCGTGCCAGGGCATCGATGGCTTTGAGGCTCATGCCGGGTGTGGCTTGTTGGAAAGCGGCCGTTTGTGCCCGCAGCACCAATTCGTAAATCGCCCAATAATCGGCCGTCGCCTCTGCGCCCAGATAAAACGAACGAGTCAAATCACTTTTGTAGCCGTCCACCTGTGCCCCCATGTCCACAATCAGCGCGTCGCCCGCCTGCAAGCGGCGGCTGCCGGGATGGTGATGGGGCAGCGGGCTGTTGGGGCCGCTGGAGACAATGACGTCGAAGGCCAGCGCCTCGGCCCCGGCTTGCCGCATCGCTTTTTCCAGCTCCCAGGCAACCTCGGTTTCGGTCAGGCCCACGCAGGCGAAGTGGGGCACCAGGTCCATGACGCCGTCGGTGATGGCACACGCTTTTTGGATGGTTTGGATTTCAACGGCCGTTTTCACCCGGCGCATCGGTTCCAGCGTGGTGGGCAGCGGCACCCAAGTGATCCTCTCGACGGCTTCCAACTCCTCCATTTGGGCCAGGGTAACGTGTTTGGCTTCCACCCCAATTCGGGCCGCTCTGGCTTCGGCAAAAAAGGCTTGGGTCTCGGCGGCGGTGCGCTGGTGCTTGAACAGGGTGAAGTCCGGCGCCTCCCGGGTGGCCTGGGTCAGATAGCGGAAATCGGTGGCGATGAGCGCCTGGTCGATGGTGATGAGCAGCTGGGCGTTGGAGCCGGTAAAGCCGCTCAGCCAGCGCCGGTTGGTGGGGCTGCCAATCAATACGCCGTCTACTTCCCATTCAGCGAGTTTGTGGCGAACGGCCGTTAGCCGCTCCAGAAAAATGGATGGTTGTTGCATCGTTTTTTCCCTGAAGAATTGCAATTGAGTAATTGGGTAATTGAGTAATTACCCAATTACTCAATTACTCAATTACCTATTTACTCGTTCCAACGGTCTCCGTTGGAATGCCGGTTGGACGCTCCGCGTCCTGGGCGCAGAGCGCCCGAAACTGCATTCCACGCCGAGCGTGGAACGAGGTCTTAGATGTGCCCTAACTCCGTCTCGAAAATGGCCCGCAAAATGGCCACCATCGTGGCGTAGGTGGGGTCCATGCCAAAGTAAGAGAGGTTCTGCGAGCCTAAATTTTTACCTTTGCTGAACGGCGTATCTGAGGCGTAATGCAAAATTCCCACGGGAAACGGGCTGTTGTACAGGTTCACCAGCTCATTGGCGGGGTGCCGCTTGGGGCGCACCATCTCGTAAATGCCGCTGAGGTATGGCCCTGCTTCCATTTCCATATCGGTATACCCTTCCTGGTAGAAGACCGACATGTACCCTTCGTTTTGCAGAAAAGTGCCCGGTACGGTGATCGCTTTCTGGTTGTCCATCACGGTGCCGTAGACCAGGTGGGGAGCAACGTCGTCGGCGGCGAAGCAGTTGTCCAAGAGGTAGGTGTTGAGGGAATGTTCGTCATGGACCACGCTGGGGATCATAACGTCGCCGATACGGCCGTTCAGCGTCGCCGCCTTGCCCATGATGTACACACCGCGTACCGCAGCAACGTTTCGGGCAATCTCTGTCAGCACCTGGTAAGCCGCCATCCCCAGCGGATAATCAATGTTGATGATGAGTGCCTCGCTTTTTTGCAGTTTCTCAATGCCGGGCAGCCGCAGCCGTTCATCCATGCCATCCAGCCTGAGCTTGCTGAGGGGGATGACCTGCACTTCGATATCAAAGGCATGTTCACTGGGGACGCGAATCAGCCCGGCCTCTCGCTCTGCTTCCAGACGAACGGCCGTTACTTGTGGGTCGATCTGCTCCAGCTTTTTCAGGGCGTAATATAAGAAATTTTCCCGGCTGCTGGGCACGTTGCGTTCTAAAATGTCGTGGTATTCTTGCTGCAAATCTTCTGCCCCGTTTTCCTGAATGAAGACATGAATACGCTCTTCAATGTGCAGGGCGTAGCCGCTGAGCAGGTTGGGCAGGCTGTGGGTATTGCTGGAGACAAAATAAACGGGGTGGTCTGGCATGAAAATATCGGGCAGATGGCGTTCTACGTTGCGCCACCAGCGGCGCGTGGCCCGCTTGTAATCGGCCAGCGAGCCCGCCAGGGAGCGAATCGACAGCTCTTGTTTGGTTTGGGCGATGTTTAGGAAGTTTACGGCCGTTTCATTCCCCCACACCTGGCACAATCGAGCCAAATCTTCCGCTGGAATCCCGGTCATGTGGCCCAGCCGGATGAGGCTGTTGCCCGATGGCAGCCCGCCTTTTATGTCCCGAATCCGTTCCAGTTCTTTGATGACGTTCTCTTTGTTCAGCAGCTGGCTCAGCTTGCGCCGTTCAATCTGGTACGCTACCAAAATGGGCACGATGTCGTCAATGTCGGAGCGGCTGGCGATATAGACCGCCAGCTGGTCTTTGCCGTCGAAAAAGCTGCGGCGACGCCGGCCGACGGCACTAACATGCTGCCAGCTTTCTACTTTGGGAAAGCCATGCTGGGCAAACACCTGCTCAGACTGCCCCATGATGACCAGGCGCAGCTGATCCAGGCAGGCGGGCATGCGTAAAATGGCGTAGATGAACGCAGCCATATCGGGGCGCGGCTCATCGGCCAGCACGTGCAGCGCCGAATTCATCCGCTTGTGCGCTTCGATGAGGGTTTTAATTTGCACCTCGCGGCTGCTGCGCAGCAGGGAGTAGTAGGTGCGTAGGTAGAGGTTAATTTCTTCGTTGCCGGAAGTGGGTACAGTACGATCCATAATTTTGTGGGAGATTGGTCAATTGAGTAATTAGATAATTAGGTTCTAGATCTTACTTTGCAAATCTTTGTAATCAGTTTTCCAAAGGCGCAGATACTTTTTAGTAAGTAGATCCTGATAAATTAGGTTCAAACGAACCACATTGTTGATACTCGATACAATAATATATTTTGAATTTTTTTCCTGTGGCAGAGTTAAGCCTTCTACTTCTAAAGAGGGTAAATGAGCATCTGAAAGTATAGAGCATATTTTTTGAAAGATACCTGGAAAATCTTCGCTGCCTGTCTCTTCATATTTCCAAAAAGAGTGTAATATTTTTATCCAGTTTTCAAATATTGGAAGCCACCTAGTTAACCAATTTTGGACATCAGCAGGAATATCCGTCCTGGAGGCTGCCATGTTCGCAAGAATCCTAAAGCTAGTTAAGCAATCCGAAACATCGTGTAAAACTTTTCCGAGCAAATATTGTCCTGCGGAAACATGATATTTTGAATTTTTTACTTCGGGATGGTTCAAGAATGCTTCCCATTCCATGCTAATTCACGTAAATAAAACCTTCGCCTTTAGTGACGTGACCGATAGGTACGGCCGTTTCACAATGTTCAATAAATGTGTCCACCTGATCCGCGGGCAGGGCCACCAGCAGGCCGCCGGAGGTTTCCGGGGTCATCAGCATATCCTGCACCAGCTGGCTGACGCCGCTGCCAAATTTGACCCACGGGCCGAAATATTCCAGGTTGCGCCCCATGCCGCCGGGGAACGCGCCCGCTGCGCCGTAATCCAGCGCGCCGGGCAGCCAGGGCAGCTTGTCTAGCTGAATGTGAAAATCGACCAGACCCAGATGGGCCATTTCGTGGGCGTGCCCCAGCAGACCAAAGCCGGTAATGTCTGTCAGGCTGTGGGCCTGGGCCAGCTGGGCTGCTTCGGCGGCTTTTTTGTTGAGCGTTTTCATGCTGGCAACGGCCGTTGCCACATCATCCTCATTTGTAATGCCATTTTTCAGCGCCGTCGTAACAACGCCTACGCCCAGCGGCTTGGTCAGCAGCAGCATGTCTCCCGGCAGTGCCCCACCTTTGGTCTTCACTTTGGCCGGGTCGATGATACCGGTGACGGCCAGCCCGTATTTTGGCTCTTTGTCGTTGACGCTGTGGCCACCGGCAATGACGCCGCCCGCTTCGGCCACTTTTTCTGCGCCGCCGCGCAAAATTTCGCTCAGCACATCCATCCCCAAATTATCGGGGAAGGCGATTAGATTCAGGGCAAACAGCACCTGTCCGCCCATCGCATAAATGTCCGACAGCGCATTGGCAGCGGCAATCGCGCCAAAATCGTACGGATCATCGACGACGGGCGGGAAAAAGTCGGTGGTGGTGATGATGGCCTGATTGTCGTTGAGCTTGTAAACGGCCGCATCGTCCGCTTTAGCCAATCCCACCAATAATTCTGGGTAATCTTCCGGCTTGAACAACTCGCGCAGCGGCGCGATGGCTTGAGCCAGGTCCCCTGGCCCCAGTTTAGACGCTCAACCGGCGCAGCTGGCGTAAGACGTCAGCCGGATTTGCTTGGCGATGCTCATAAATTTTCCTTTTGAAAAACTGCCGAATTAGCCGTTAGGAATTTTTGACGCAAAGACGCGAAGGGCAAAGGAGAAAAAACTAAAAAAATCTTTGCCTCTTCAATTCTTTGCGTTCTTTGCGTCGAGATATTTTACAGTTAAACGCTCATCGGCTGCATTTATTGGTTGCAGATGAGGGAAAGTATACCGGATGCCTATGACCACGCAATGATGGCGGCGGTTGATTGACGCTGTCGGTTTCCAAACTATAATGGCGTTCAGTGTGAGTAAAAACCATGACAAAGCAGAAACCTTTTCAAAAATTTGAGGCTTTGGCGCAGCAGCTGGTTGAAGGCAGCTTTAACCGTTTGTTTGGCGGTGGGTTATCCCTATCGACAATTGCCACGGCATTGGCCCGAACGGTGGAGGATGAAACGGTAGATGGCTGGGCACCTGCCCAGTACGAGATTCGCTTGAATCCTGCCGATTTTGACCGCCTGCGCCACGCTGAGCCAGAGATGATGAGCCAGCTCACCAACTATGTGGGTGAGCTGGCGCAGCGAGCGGCGCTGACGCTGACCCATCCCCCCCACCTTGTGTTGGTGGCCGATCCGGCCATGCCTCAGCGGGAGCTGAAGGTTGTGGCGCTGGATACGGAACGGCTGACGGATGCCACGACCCAAATTCGGCAGGTTACGGATGCGGGTGAGGGGTTTGCGGCAGAAATTGCGGCGCTGGATGCGTACCTGATTGTGGATGGTCAGCGGCATGTGCCTCTGGTTAAATCGGTTACCAGCCTGGGGCGCAGCGTGGAGAATGATATTGTGCTGGACGCGCCAACGGTGAGCCGTCAACATGCCCAAATTCGGTGGCGATACGGCCGTTTCATTCTCTATGATGTCAGTCGCCGGGGTCGTACCCTGGTAAACAGTCAGGTAATCAACGAAACGGTGTTGAAATCCGGTGATGTGATTAGCCTGAGCGACGTGAAGCTTATTTATGGCGAGGGTGAGACGCAGCGGCGTCCGCGCTCACGTTCTGCCAGCAATCTAAATGACGAAACCCAAATTCGCCCGCCATCCAACTCATGACTCCTGAACTTATTTTGCTGTTTTTCCGTATTTTGAGTGGCTTGCTGCTGCTGGCCTTTTTAGGCGGGCTGGCCTGGTTGATCTACCGCGATATGCAGGTCACGGCGGCGGCGATGGCGGAACAGGAACGGCCGTACGGCCGTTTACGCATCATCGCCAACGAGGCAGAACTCCCTGCGGTGGATACAACGTACGCCCTGCTGCCCATCACCAGCATTGGCCGGGCTGCCAGCAACACCATCGTTTTGCCAGACGGCTATGCTTCCGCCGAACATGCCCTTATTATTCGTCGCCAGGGGCAGTGGTGGCTGGAAGATCAGGGCAGCCGAAATGGCACGCTGCTGAACGATCTGCCTGTTCAGACGGCCGCTATCATCAGCGTTGGCGATGTGATTGCAGTGGGTGGCGCCCAGTTAAAGCTGGAGCTTTAGAAGATAACGCTGATTGACTGACAAAACTTACTTAACCGCGGAGAACGCGGAGAGCGCAGAGAAAAATGAAGGAGAAATCTCCGCGTCCTCCGCGCCCTCTGCGGTAAAATTTTGAGATTTGTCCGTCAATCAGGAAGACAAAGGGACAATATTCTTTTATACTGGTGCCATGAAGCTGTCCTAGCTGGGGTGCTTTCCCTAACCATTGCCAATACGTGACAATAATCACCCTCACAATCCGCCTATTGTTACTACTGCATTTGGCCTAAAAAAAGGAAGATACGCACCAGATTGTGCTAGACTTGACCCTTTTAGAAAAGGAAGTTGGTAACTTATGACCGTTCATTTATACATGTCCCTTGTACCCGAAGCCCTCATTGCCTCCATGCTGCCCCCCGATGAATTTGGTACTTACTACGCCGTTGGCACGCACAAAAAGTTGCACGGCCAGGCGAGTTTTGTTGAGCTGGATCCCAGTTTTCGCCACCCGTTTTTCCAGATTGAGCAAGGTTTAGCGCGCTGTGTGCCCCACCCAGACGGCCGTCCTAAACGATCCGTCTACATTGCCACCTATCGCGTTCTGGAACATGTTCCTCTGGACGTGATGCAGCGGCTTTACCTGGTGACAGGCTACGGCGAAACGCTGGGCCTGGATGCCAAAACAGAAATTCCTCAATCCATCGGCGACCTGCACATGTACCAGGAAATTGCTCCGGTTAACCCACTGGTAGTTAGCACGCTTGGGCCGACCGACTTCCACAGCTTCCTGACCCAGGACCCCAACAGCCTGATCCATCTGCCTGCCGTTTGTTTTGTTGAGCTGCAATTGGGTGAATTAGCGGCCGATCCAGAACACGGGGCGGTTCAGGATTTGCCCTACAACTTTATCCACCATTTGCGGGAATGTCTGGTAGAAGTGAACAGCAAAAAAATGCACACAAAAATGGTCAATCGGGTACAGTCGCCAGAATTCCCCTACCGCATGATTAAAAGCGGTATCTATCTAGGAAACACCACTGGTTTACGCTTCTTCCCGCTGCCATCTCGTGATGAACTGCGCAGCAAATATTATCGTTGGTGGCGTTCCGCTAATTTGTTCTAATCGCGCATCCGGCAGTAAGCTCACTGGTTGATGCAGCTAAAACAGGTCTCAGAGGTGCGACGCACTTACGTTAGCAAGTTTTGCCCTGCTTTACACCAGGGCAAGTGCGTCGCACCTGTATAGATACGAAAAAAACATCAGAGCCGGGCAATTTTGTCCGGCTTTTTGTCTTGTGCCGAAAATCACAAAACAGTTGACAGCCCTCCTGACGTTCGTTAGAATCTGCGGACTTTGCCTCAACCCACCGAGGGAAGTTTTACCTTTGAACAATAAGTAACAGATTATTGGAGCTGGCGATAGTTTACCTGGATTATGTGTAAATTGTCGCCGCTCTGTTGCGTAAACGGCCGTTATGATTCCCAATGCGTTTCATCCCTGCCGCGCATACTCACTCGCTAACCAATTTTTTCGCAGAAGAGGAGAGATTTTATGGATGTCATGATACTGAGTTCCGTTATGGCACAAAGTTCGGCTGCATCATTACCTGTTTTATGGTTTTTGGCTCCGCTAGGAGCCGTTGTTGCACTCGTTTTTGCCTACTACTTCTACACCAACATGATGAAAGAAGATGAAGGCAACGACACGATGAAAGAGATTGCCCAGGCAATCCGTGAAGGGGCGATGGCCTACCTGCAAGCCCAATGGCGCACGGTTGGCCGGGTTTTCATTGGTCTGTTTGTTCTCTTTATTATTTTGGCTGCTTTGGGCGCTCAGGAATGGCTGGTTTCTGTCGCTTTCCTCACCGCTGGCTTTTTCTCTGGCGTGGCCGGGTATATTGGCATGCGTACCGCCACCAACGCCTCGTCGCGGACCGCCCAGGCTGCCAGCAAAAGCTTGAACGATGGCCTGCGCGTCGCCTTCCGAGGGGGCGCGGTGATGGGCATGAGCGTGGTTGGCTTTGCCCTGCTGGATATGTCCATCTGGTTCTTGCTGCTCAAGTTTGTCATCTTCCCCGAAGCAGATGCGCTGCCCAAAATTACCACCATCATGCTTAGCGCTGCTGTGGGCGCTTCCACCATGGCCCTGTTTGGCCGTGTGGGTGGGGGCATTTACACCAAAGCGGCCGATGTGGGCGCAGATTTGGTGGGTAAAGTGGAAGCCGGTATTCCCGAAGACGATCCGCGTAACCCGGCGACCATTGCCGACAACGTGGGCGATAACGTGGGCGACGTGGCCGGTATGGGCGCTGACCTGTACGAATCCTATGTGGCCTCTATTTTGGCGGCTTCTTCTTTGGGCGTTTCGGCCGTTGTTACGGCTGGTGGCACGATGAACGAACAGCTGCGCTACCTGGCTATCCCGTTTATGCTGGCTGGCCTGGGCGTGTTAATGTCGGTGATTGGCATCTTTTTGGTGCGCACCCGTGAAGGGGCCACCATGCAAGAGCTGATGAAGAAGCTGGAAGGCACGGTGCAGATTTCATCGGCGCTGATTGCTGTTTTGTCTATTCCTCTGCTGATTATGCTGGATTTAACCATTCACAGCTGGTGGCAGGTGTGGGTTGCCATTATTACCGGTTTGCTGGTGGGTATTGCTATTGGCCGCGTCACCGAATATTTCACCTCGGCAGAATATAAGCCAACCCAGGGGATTGCTAATCAGGCAAACACTGGCCCCGGCACGGTGATTATTGATGGTTTGGCCGTGGGGATGCGCTCTACGGGTATTCCGGTAATGATTGTGGTGTTTGGAACGGCCGTTTCCTTCTACGTCACCGGCGGGGCAGCCAGTACGCTGAATGGTTTGTTTGGCGTCGCTATCTCCGCCGTGGGCATGTTGGCCACCCTGGGCCTTACCCTGGCCACAGACGCCTATGGCCCCATTGCCGACAATGCCGGTGGCAACGCCGAAATGTCTGGGCTGGACCCCAAAGTGCGCGAACGTACCGACCAGCTGGATGCCCTGGGTAACACCACCGCCGCCACCGGTAAAGGATTTGCCATCGGTTCTGCTGCGCTCACCGGTTTGGCATTGCTGGCAGCTTACCTGGAAACCATTCGGGCCAATCTGTTGAAACAAGGCGTCTTCTTCTTTGAAGATAGCCCTATCGAAGTGGCTAAAATGACCATGACAGAGTTGGTAGAAGCGTTCCACGCCAATCCGCTCAACCCAATGTTCTTGTTGGGGCTGTTCATTGGGGCGATGGCTGCTTTTTACTTCTCGGCCATGACCATGAGCGCTGTGGGCCGGTCTGCCTTTGCCATGGTGGAAGAAGTGCGCCGCCAATTCCGTGAAAACCCGGGTATTTTGAATGGCACAGTCAAGCCGGAATATGCCAGATGTGTGAAGATCAGCACGGATGCTGCCCTGAAAGAGATGGTTGCACCGTCGCTGCTGGCGATTGTGGTGCCGATTGTGGTAGGTGTGGTGATGGGCGTGCCGGGCGTTTTGGGCTTGCTGGCTGGCGGTCTTTCCTCTGCCTTTGCCCTGGCTATTATGATGGCCAACTCTGGTGGTGCCTGGGACAATGCCAAGAAATATATCGAAGAAGGGCATCATGGTGGTAAAGGTTCTGAAGCGCATAAAGCGGCCGTTGTGGGCGATACCGTAGGCGATCCGTTCAAGGATACCTCTGGCCCCTCACTCAACATCCTCATCAAGCTGATGTCGATGGTTTCTGTGGTGATGGCTGGTTTGGTGGTGCTCATCGGCAAAGGTTTTGGCTTGATTGGCCTGCTGTTTTAAACTATGAGCGTTTGTTTGAAGTAAAAAAATTGTAGGGGTGCGGCTGGAAACGGCCGTACCTCTTTTTTTTCTTGTCTTACAGCCAGAATTTCCCAAACCTGGACAAGCCAGAACCAAACAGGATTTTTATCAACAGATTTCGCAGATAAAATCTTTTCAATCTGCGAAATCTTTGATTTTTCCTGCTCATTGTACAAGAATTTCAGTGTTAACGGACTAATTAGGATATAATACAAATGATTGGAGTGTAGGTATTACCCTCTTTGGAGCTGAAATGACAACTGCCGCAGTTTATGTTCCCGCCATTGCCCATACCAAAACCGGCCATCCTGAAAACGAGAAGCGCATTAGCCAAATTTTACCGTTTTTAGATCAGGCAGGTATGCTGGCAGACTTACGGTTACTGGACCCGACCGCTGTTACACTAGAGCAGCTGCGCCGGGTTCATGCTCCGGCCCTCATTGAGCGCGTTCGCGAAGTTTCGTCTAGCGGGGGCGGGGCGCTGGATCATGGGGATACGTATGTTACGCCGCAAAGCTATGAGTTGGCCCGATTGGCGGCGGGTTCGACGATTACGGCCGTTAATCACATTATGACGGGTAAGGTCAGAAATGGTTTTGCCCTGGTGCGTCCCCCCGGCCATCATGCCGAACGCAGCCGGGTGAGCGGCTTTTGTCTGTTCAACAATGTGGCTGCTGCGGCGCGGCAGGCACAGGCTGTCCACGGCGTCAAGCGTATTCTGATTCTGGATTTTGATGTGCATCATGGCAACGGCACCCAGGATATTTTTTACGACGATGATTCAGTCATGTTTATCTCCACGCATCTCTTTTTACCCCGCTCTTTTTACCCAGGGACTGGCGATCATAAAGAGTTGGGCAACGGGTTTGGGCATGGCTATACCATCAATGTGCCGCTGATACCTAATGTGGGAGATGTGGGTTACGGCCGTATCTTCGCCGAGCTAATCCGCCCCCTGGCTCAGCAATTTAAGCCAGAACTTATTTTGGTGTCGGCTGGATATGATGCCCATTGGCAAGACCCGCTGGCGATGGCCGGGCTGAGCCTGACCGGGTATGCCCACATGGCGCGGGCTTTGGTGACATTGGCGGATGAATTGGCAAACGGCCGTATTCTCTTCGTCCTGGAAGGGGGCTACCAGCCTCAGGCCCTTTCCTACGGCATTCTCAACACCTTCTATGCACTCACCGGACAAGACAAAATCGTCGATCCACTGGGAGTTATGCCCCACAACGAGCAAGATATTACTCACCTCCTACATCAGCTAAAACGGCATCACTTGATTTATTAGTGGAAACTTTGCATAATATTTATGTTAGGTTGACAATAATAAGATAGTAGCCGTACCGCTTTCTTTTATCATTTATAGAGGCGAAAACGTGACAACAATTTTTTTGCATCACTACGTTGAGCAAGTTGAAAAACTGATCGACGACAACCGCCTGGTTGAAGCCATTGAACATTGCCGACACATTTTACAAAACTATCCGCGCCACATAGACACCTACCGCGTGATGGGCAAGGCGCTGCTGGAAAAACAAGAGCACAGCGCTGCCAACGATCTGTTTTTGCGCATCCTCTGCGCCGATCCCAACGATTTTATTAGCCATGTGGGGCTTTCCATTATTAATAAAGAGGAGCGCCAGACCGATCAGGCGTTGTGGCATCTGGAACGAGCTTACGAAATTCAGCCCTACAATGTGGCCATTCAGGGTGAACTGCGCAAGCTTTACGCTGCTCAAACGGATGCACGTCCTGGCGTTATACCGCTCACTCGTGGGGCGTTGGCCCGCCTGTACATGCAGGGGGAGCTGTATCAACAAGCCATCTCTGAGCTGCGGCGTATTTTGGCGGAAGAGCCGGATCGGATGGATTTGCAAGTGCTGCTGGCTGAAGCGCTCTGGCGCGACGATCAGCGGATTGATGCGGAAGAAGTTTGCTTGCAAATATTAGATGAGCTGCCCAACTGCATTGTGGCCAACGCGATTTTGGCCGAAATTTGGCTGCATACGGGGCGCATTCCCGAAGCCCAAAAATATTTACACCGCTTGCATGGCCTCACCTGGCAAACGCAAAATTTGCTGGACAAGGAAACAATTGAGGGCCAGACGTTTGCTACGGAAGGGGCATTTCCACTGCCTGCGGAAGCGTCGCTTGATTTTCTGCAAACGGGAGGGGCTGAATCAGACAAGCCTGCCAAGCCAACTGATGATTGGGTGAAAGAGGTGAGGTTTGATGATCTGCCCACCGATGCAGCTGAACCTGATCAGGTTGTGCAAGAGACAGAAAGTGGCATGCACAGCTATGATTGGTTGGCTGATATTGGCGAGATGGCAGAGGATGAGGAAACGGCCGTTGCCAGTGAGTCCGATTGGTTCTCGCAGAGCCCGTCCAAGGAATCGCTCAATCTGTCTACGGGTGAACTAAGTGCAGAATGGCTGGCCGATCTGCGTAACCAGGATAGCGATTCTGGCTTCCAGCCGCTGGACATGGAAGAGATCCCCGATGATTTGTTTGAAGACACAAAGCCAGATGATAAAGCCTGGTTTGCCGACGAAGATAAGATTTCCGACGAGGAGATTGCTGCTTTTGGGCTGGATTTGGACGATACGGCCGTTCCCTCCGAAACATCCCCCCTGGCCGAAGGCTTGCCCAACTGGCTAGACGCTTTGGCCGATGATGAACCTGCCATTGAGATCGACGCCACCAGTTTAATGGATGACAGCCTGATAAACTGGGCCGACAGCGAACCACCCGTCGTCCAGGAGCCTAAAACACCTTTCTGGCTTTCTGAAATGGCGGATGAAGAGATAGGAGCCGTGCAGCTAGATCCTGAAGATATGTTGGACTGGATGAATGAGCCCGATGAAGAGGAATTTGAAGAGGCATTGGCAGACGATGAGTTGTTGGCTGATGAAGAAGATGAGCGGCTGGAAGATGATCTCTCCTTTTTGGATGAGATAGCTCTGCCAGAAGAAGACGCTTCCCAAAATGCCGAATTGGAATTTGGGCCAACAGTCGTATTAAACATAGACGAAACCGATGAGGCCGCCCCTGTGACCTCAGACACCGATGCTTTGGGTGGCGCTGATGATTGGCTGGCAGCCCTGACCGAAGACGGCCTTGATGAGACGTTTGCCTGGGATGACGTAACTGCTGCCGGAAAAGCGCAAACGTTCGAGGAAATAGACCTGGAAGCCAGTACTGACGCGTTGGCTGCCCTGAGTGATGCCGATGATTGGCTGCAATCTGCTGCGGCAGACCTGGATGCCATGCTAGAAATGGATGAACTAGAAGAAGACGAGTTCCCCAACCTGGCCATTCCTGAATTAGAAGGTGACGACATCACCACTGTGCCAGATTGGCTCGATCAAGAAGAAATTGACCTACCAGAGGAATCGGAGGCCGCCGTGAGTAGTGAAAACGATCCCGAAAAGACGCCCAAACCAGAAGAGCCGGAAATGGAGCCAGCCGACGCGCTCGATTGGCTGGATGAATTGACGTCTGAACCGGAAGAGGATGCCCCCCCCTTGCCGGAACCACCCATTGAGACGGAAGGCATGCCCAGTTGGTTGAACAGTGCCAAAGACGATTCGGATGTGGAAATGGTGGATGAATGGAATTCTGCCTCGGCAGATATTCCTGATTGGCTGCAAGAGTCAGTTAGTCTGGCAGACCTGGACAATGACGAAGCGCTGCTCGATGAAGATTTCGACGCTGGTTCGGGTCTGACCGGTTTGCTTGCTGAGATGGACGTGACGGATGAACCGCTCCCCATAGACCAGATGGATTCTTTGTTTTCTGATTGGGTTGATGAGGACGACGATAGCAGCCTGACAGAGCAGTCTGGCGGCGTAGAGCTGGCAGATGAAACCCGTCTGTCTGGTGCAGACGCTTTCGACGACGACTTGTTTGCTGATGATTTTGTGGACGAAACGGCCGTTCCCGACCAGCCAAAAGAACCGGAAGAGATGGGACTCACCGGTTTGCTCTCTAACCTCACTTTTGACGAAGCCGAAGCCAGTGATGCTGGTCTCAGTTACGATGACACCAAAGAGTTTTTGTCTCGGCTTCTGGCAGATGTGCCAGACGATGAAATTGACAATTTCCTGTTTGATGACTTGACCGCCGACGATGAGGCGAGCAGTTCCTTCGATATGATCGATTTGGATGATCTAGAGCATTTCGATATGGAAGAGATTAGCCTCACTGCCATGCTCTCTGCCTCTGACACAGAAGAAGAAGCGGAAGCTGAGGCAGGGTTCGCCGCTGATGAGGATGATTGGTTGTCTGATTTGGCCAGTTTAGCGGATAGTGAGCAGGAGCCAGAAGCGGCGGCTGAGGCGCAACCTGGCCTGACGGGCATGTTGGCTAATTTGTGGCCAGATGAAGCAGGGGATGAAGTGGATGAGGAAACGGAAACGGCCGTTTCTACTGACGCTACCTTGCCAGAGCTAGACGATTACCCAACGGATGAGTTGAGCCTTACGGAACTGCTCGCTGGCATTGATTACGCGGCTGATGCTGTCGATACGGAACCCAATCTGTATGATTACGATATTCAACCAGTTGAACCTTCTCTCACAGAAATGCCGTCGGAAATTGAGGTAGACCCTGAATCTGAGGAGGAAGACCTGCCCGTCTCAGCCGAAGACACCACCTGGCTTACGCAACTAGAGGCCGATACCGGTGCCCTTCGGCAGCAGCAGGACCGCGATGATTTTGATATGGCTGAAGAATCTGGCCTGGATTGGCTCACGGTGCCAGAGGAGCCGGAAGAAAAACCCGCCCCTCCGTTAGAACCAGAACCTATCGCAGCAGAGGTAACGGAGCCAGACGGCGCTCTGGAAGATTGGGACGATGCCATGTCCTGGTTAGAGGATCTGGCTGCCCAGCAAGACGAGCCGGTTGAAGAACTGCCCAGCATCGCCGAAACAATGCTGGATGAAGAGTTGGATTCGGCCGAAGCGCTCATGTCAGCCTCTCCAACAGCCAGCAGCATGGATTGGCTGGATGAATTGACCAGCGCTGAATCCGAAGAGGATGATTGGGACGCAGAATTTGCGGAAGAGGAGCCGGAGTCGGCCAAAGACGCGCCGATGGCCGAAGCCAAGCCAAAGCTTGACCTGGACGATCTGGCGCATGATGATGAAATCTCCTGGCTGGATCAATTGGCCACCGACAATCTGGACAGATCTCGATGGGATAAAGAAGAGGATGAGGCTGAAACCGTGGCCGAACCGGGAGAAACGCTGGAACAAGCGCCAGATGATCATGCCTGGCTGGATGAGTTGGCTGCTGGCGACGACCTGGCAGACACGTTTGAATTTGAAGAAGCAATGCCAGACTTTGCCAGCCCGACCGATACCTTCGACCCGGATCAGCTTGAAGAGATGGCTGATTTGGATACGGCCGTTGACGAACAAGACCTCGGTTGGCTGGACACGATGATAGATGAATCTGACACAGGGTTTGCTGACGACGACTTTGAAGAAGAAACGGAAGCAGAACCGATTGTAACTGGCGTAACCGATGCGCTTAGAGAAAGCAGCGGAATCGCCGAAGCCGAAGCTGACCTGGAAGAGGCGCTGGCCTGGCTGGATGAGCTGGATGAAGAGTTAGAAGTCGATTGGCTGGATGAAGCGCCGCCTACTCAGGTGAATTTGCAGCCCGACGAACCAGACTTGGCTGAGGAACCTGAAACGATTATTGTCGTGCCGGAGCCAGATACGTTGACATTGGCGCTGAACCGACTGGAGCAGCAGGTGTTGCAAGAAGGTATTGCTGTACCCGTTACGGCCGTACTCCCTCTTGCCCTTTCCCAGGATGAACTTGATGCTGCACTCGACTGGATTGAGCAGGCCGAAGCAGCGCCAGCGGTTGAGCCAGAATTGGAAGACGATGATGTTTGGCTGGAAACGGCCGTTGCCGATGACGATGATGAAGGCGACGAAGAAGATGGATACGAAGACGACTTCGACATGGCCGCCATGTCAGACGATCCCGAAGCGTGGCTGGATCAGCTGCTAAGTGATGATCTCGACCAGGATGTGGCTGTGGAGCCGTCCCCCATCCAGCTCAGTGAAGACGACATGTTTGCCACAGGCGACACCGCCGAACCAGACGCCGCGCCAGCAGAACCCCCTGCCGATACCCTTCTGGACGATCTTACTCTGGATGGCCTGCCCGATGACCCCGATGCGGCCATCGCCTGGCTGGGCCAGCTGGCAAGCGACGATGATGATGATGTTGATCTGGCGCCAGAATCGCCAGCCATTCAGCTAGATGACGATGAGGTTTATGACTTTGATGGGTCGGATCAACCGGCTGCTGAACTGGACGAGATCGATTCCGCTGCCTTTGATTTTGCCAGCATGGAAGATGATCCCGAAGCATGGTTGGAGCAAATGCTGAGTGGCGGCATAGACATGGATATCGATATGGAACCGCCGCCGATCAAACCGAGCGAAGATGCCATGTTCGTGACCAGCGATGCACCTGCCGCCGAACCTGAGGCCGAACCGGAACCTGAGTTGGCAGCTTTGCCAGAACCGCTTGAAGAAGCAGAGATGCCTGAACTGTTTGCTGCGGTAGACGAGACCGATTCCGTTGCTATTGATATTGCCGGTATGGAAGATGATCCAGAAGCATGGCTGGAACAGATGCTGAGTGGCGAATTTGATATGGATGTGGAAATGGAACCACCGCCTATCAAGCCCAGCGAAGACGCCATGTTTGTCACTGACGATGGTCGCAGCTATGAAGAACTCCCTGCTGACGCGGCAGAGATAGATGATGCTGCCGGTGAGATTGAGTTTGTAGATATGTTTAGCGACACCGAGACAGACATCATTGCCGATGTGCCCGACGATCCAGATGAGGCGATGGCCTGGCTGGAGCAGTTGGCTGCCCGGCAGGGTGCCGCCATCGATGAACTGCCCAGCGTGACAGATCCAGACGCAGAGCTTGAATTGCCCAACTGGATGAATCTGGACCTGGCAGAACTGGCAGCGGAGCCCGATTTGACGTTGGCCGATGAAGGTGAGGATAATGAAACGGCCGTTTCTCTCGAAGCCGACCTGTCTGATGAAGATATTGACTTCGACCTGCCTGATTGGCTTGATCAGCCCACCGATGGCCAAAAGTCGGGGCAAACTGGCTGGCTGCGCAGTTTACCCGATGTGGACATGGAAACCTGGCTCACCGCTGAAGAAGAAGCCACCCTGGTTGGACCAGTGGAAGAAGTGACGCTTCCCGACACCGGCCCATTGAAAGCGCCGGCCCCAAGATCATCGCCGGTCGAGGTGGATGATAATTTGTTTGAGCCAGTGCCGGAACCTTCCAGCGGCGCGTACAGCGTGGATGAGGGCGAACTTCATTCAGCTCAACAAGCGTTGGCAGACGGCCGTATCACTGAAGCCATCGCCCAGTTCAACACATTAGTAGCCGCTGGTTCTGGCATGATGACGATCATTGCCGAACTGGAACAGGCTGCAAGCATACACCCGCAAGCGCCCGCTCTGTCTCAGGTGTTGGGCGATGCTTACATGCGGAACGGCCAGCTGCAAAAAGCACTCACTGCCTACCGAACCGCACTAGACCAGATGTAGTTCTTGCGATTTTGGTCTATTTGGGTGACAATTGAACCCATTCTGACCGGGATTATCCCGGCCTGGGAGTGAGTAAGTTACAATGTGAAAAGGCAGCGAAGCTGAAGCAAGCTGCCTTTTTTTGCGTCAAAAATCAATAATATGGAGCAATAAACATGGAACGTACCTTAATTTTGGTAAAACCAGATGGCGTACAGCGCGGTCTGATGGGTGAGATTGTGCATCGCTTTGAGCGACGCGGCTTGAAGCTGATCGGCATGAAATTTATCCAGATGAGCGAAGAATTGGCCAATCAACATTACGCGGTGCATAGGGAACGGCCGTTTTTCAACGATCTCGTCTCCTACATCACTTCTGGCCCCGTGCTGGCAATGGTGTGGGAAGGCAAAGACGCCGTTGCCGCCGCCCGTGCTACCATCGGCAGCACCAAACCCGCCGAAGCCACCCCCGGCAGCATTCGTGGCGATTTTGGCATGGAGATTGGCCGTAACCTGGTACACGGCTCCGACAGCCCAGAAAATGGCGTCAAAGAAGCCAACCTTTTCTTCAAGCCAGAAGAACTTGTCTCCTGGAATCGCGCCACCGAAGCGTGGATTTGCGAATAAATTTTCTTATTCGCAATGCCTGAACATAAAAAGCCTGCCTTCTCAGCCAGAGAAGGCAGGCTTTTTTTATCGCTTAATGGTGATCAGCCGATCATGTCATTCGCATAACGATATGGGCACTGTCCCACAATCCTTCCAGATCATAATAATCGCGTGTCTCCGGCGAAAAAAGATGAACTAGCAAGTCACCAAAATCGACCAAAACCCAGCCAGATTCAGGTGAACCTTCTACACTTTTGGCCAGAGCCTCTGCTTTTTGTTTGGCATCCTGAGCCACGCTGCTGGCCATTGCCCGCAGTTGGCGATCGTTTTCGCCATTGCAAATGAGAAAATAGTCGGCAAACACAGCCTGCTCACGCAAATCCAAGAGCGTAATATCGCTCCCCTTTTTATCTAATAATGTTTCCACCAACAAATGAGCTAATTCTAAACTTTCCAGATCTTCACCTCCAATGTGTGTGAACTGCTGCGATTGTAGCATGGAGCTTCAACTGCTGACAAGAAGCGGTTGCAACTTCTAGGGCAGGGCCTTACAATTAGAGCGAATGTTCTACTTGCACTTTTTTTAGTAGAGCCATCCTTGGATATACAAAAGGAGAGTCTTGTGTCTGAAACCCCGTACGAAATTCCCCCCCGTGCCGTGCCGGAAAATGATGCTGGTTATTTTGAAAAAATTACGCAGGCAGTGTTTCAGGCGGGCTTTAGCTGGCAGGTGATCCGCAGCAAATGGCCCGGCTTTCAGCGGGCGTTTAATCAGTTTGATGTAGATCAGGTGGCGGCCTTTACCCCGGTTGATGTGGAGCGATTGTTGGAGGATAAGGGGATTGTGCGAAACGGCCGTAAAATTGAAGCTACCCTCACAAACGGCCGTATCTGCCAGGAACTCATCGCCCAACACGGCTCCTTCCACGCCTACCTGCGCACGCTAGACGGTCACACCTACGATGAGCGCTCCAAGCAGTTTTGCAAGAAGTTTAAGTTCATGGGGCCAATGGGCGCCTACTTTTTCTTTTGGTCTGTGGGCGAAGATGTGCCAGAATACCATGAGTGGCGCGCCCAAAACGAAAATAAATGAGCAAACCGCTGAGAGCGCAGAGCACGCGGAGATTGAGAATACCCAGAAAGCCTCAGCGTTCTCCGCGTTCTCTGCGGTAAATAAAAAATGACATTTTTACGCAGCACCAACTTTTCCTCAGAGTCGTGGACCGTTTCCGAACTGACGCAATATATTCGGGAGCTGTTTGAAATTGATTACCGCTTGCAGGATGTCGAGGTGAGCGGCGAGATTTCTAACTTTACCCGCGCCCGCTCCGGTCATCTCTACTTCACCCTGAAGGACGACAAATCGCAGCTAAAATGCGTCATGTGGCGTACCTCGGCGGAGCGGATTCGCTTTCAGCCGCAGGATGGGGACGCGGTGGTGGTGAACGGCCGTATCTCCGTTTACGAAGCCAGCGGCGTCTACCAGCTTTACGCCGAACAGATGTCACCATTGGGGCAGGGGGATTTGGCCGCCGCCTTTGAAGAACTCAAGGCCAGATTGGCCGACGAAGGGCTGTTTGATGCTGAATTCAAGAAGCCCATTCCCCAATTTCCGCGCAAAATCGGTATTGTTACTTCGGCCGACGCGGCTGCGCTGCGCGACATCATCAACGTGCTGCGCCGCCGCTACCCGCTCGTTTCCGTGCTGATCGCGCCCACGCTGGTGCAGGGGGCGGATGCGCCGCCCCAAATTGTGCGGGCGCTGCGCTGGCTGGACGGCCGTAACGACCTCGACACCATCATCATTGCCCGTGGCGGCGGCTCCATGGAAGATTTGTGGGCCTTCAACAATGAAACCCTCGCCCGCGCCATCTTTGCCGCCCAGCATCCCATTATCAGCGGCGTGGGGCATGAGGTTGATTTCACCATTGCCGATTTTGTGGCCGATTTACGCGCCCCGACCCCTTCGGCAGCGGCCGAGCTGGCGGTGCCAGACGTGAGCGAGTTAAGGCCGTATTTCCACGCCATCCAGCAGCAGATGAAAAACAGCGTGCTGGAGCAAATTGGGCAGTATCGCTGGCAGGTGCAGGCGCTCAAGCGATCGCTCGGCCACCTCAGCCCTCGCGTAAGTCTGGCCAGCAACCGGCAGCAGCTAGACAGTTGGCAATCCCGGCTGGATCGGGCCATGCAGCGTCGGCTGGACCAATCGAGCCACCGCCTGAACCTGCTGCAAGCCCAGCTAACGGCCGTTAGCCCCAAAGCGACGCTGGAGCGGGGGTATGCCATTGTGCGGGCGGGCGACGGCCGTATCGTCCGCGCCCCGGCAGACGTGCAGCCGGGCGACCCGCTCACCGTCCAGGTCCGCGACGGCCAATTTGGCGTCATCGTGGACGGTAAGAATTTATCCACAGATTAACGCAGATTGACGCAGATTAATGAGCTCAAAAAAATCTGCGCGAATCTGCGAAATCTGCGAAATCTGCGGATTGCTTTTTAGGAGTAACAATGGCCAACATCCTCATCACTCAGCATATTGGCGAGGCGGGTGTGCAAACGCTGCGCGACGCCGGGCACAACGTGACCTATCGTAACGAAACCGAGCCGATGCCGCCCGCTGAACTGCAAACGGCCGTTCGCCCCGCCGAGGGTCTACTCTGTTTGCTGACGGATCGGGTGGATACGGCCGTTCTGGATGCCGCCCCCAACCTGAAGATGATCGCCAACGTCGCCGTCGGCTACGACAATATTGATCTGCCCGCCGCCACCGAACGCGCCGTTTGGGTCAGCAACACGCCCGATGTACTCACCGAAACCACTGCCGACCATGCCTTTGCCCTGCTGCTGGCCATCGCCCGCCGCATTCCAGAGGCCGATGCCTTCATGCGGGCGGGCAAGTACGAAAAGTTTGAGATGTTTCCGCCGCTGCTGGGGCTGGACGTGTACGGCAAAACGTTGGGCATCGTGGGGCTGGGGCGGATTGGCACAGCCGTTGCCCGTCGCGGTGCGTTGGGCTTTGGCATGAAGGTTTTGTACACGGCGAATCGGGCGAAAACGGCCGTCGAGCAAGAGCTGGGTGCAGAGTGGGCAACGCTGCCGGAGCTGCTGCGCCAGAGCGATTTTGTTAGCATCAACGTACCGCTCACTTCCGAAACACGCCATCTGTTTACCCTGGAAACCTTGCGCCAGATGAAGCCCACCGCCTGCCTCATCAATACCGCACGCGGTCCCATCATCAAGGAGGCCGATTTGCTAACGGCGCTGCGCGAAGGGATCATCTGGGGTGCGGCGCTGGATGTGTTTGAGGCGGAACCTCAAATGACGCCAGGTCTGGCAGATTATCGTGAGCGGCTGGTTGTGGTGCCGCATTTGGGCAGCGCCACGGGTGAAACAAGGCGGAAAATGGTGGATACGGCCGTAACCAACCTCCTCGCGGGCCTTTCCAACCAAACCCCACCCAACGCCCTCAACGCGGAGCAATTGGTATGATCTCTCCGTGCCCCTCTGTGCCTCCTCTGCGCAGCTCTGTGTTCCGTTTTTTTGTTTGGGAGAGCAGCCAATGAACCTGAAATACCGGCTGCTCTACCTGGTGGCCCGCTGCTACTGGCGCATTTTTCGGCCGCTCACTCTGGGCGTTAAGCTGATGCTCATCGAAAACGAGTCGATCTGGCTGGTGCAGCACAGCTACCAGACGGGCTGGTTTTTACCAGGTGGCGGGGTAAAGCGGAATGAGGGGTTGGAAACGGCCGTGCGCCGCGAAGCCCGCGAAGAAGTTGGCGCGAACCTGGGTGAACTCAGCTTGTTTGGCGTCTACAGCAGCACGGATCAGCACAAAAACGATCACGTCGCGGTCTTTTACTGCCACGATTTTACGCTGGGACAGACAGACAAGGGTGAAATTCGGGCCGTGCAGCAGTTCCCGTTGGCGCAGCTACCGCCAGACGTCTCACGCGGCACCCGCCGCCGCATCGAGGAATATTTGGCTGGCAGGCCCAAACCTGAAGCCGGCTTGTGGTGAACAAAATCGGGACACAGAAGTCTCTGCATTTTCACAGATAGAAATCAGCCTGTATCTATGTTTATCAGCATCCAATTTTGGAGGGAAAAATGAGCGAAGAAGCAGAAAAATTATCGTTTGAAGCAGCCTTAGCCGAACTGGAGAAAATCGTCGCTCAGCTGGAGTCTGGCGATTTGAGTTTGGAAGCATCGCTGGATTTGTTTGAGAAGGGTCAAAAATTGGCCCAGCAATGTAACGTGCAGTTGGAAACGGCCGCATTACGCATCGAACAGCTCACCAGCGACGGTGAAATCGTCGAGCTAGACCTTTAAGCCCAATTGTCAGCCCCCCCAACAATCGTTATACTCATTCTGTCACCTTGAGCCGCTGAGGCGGTTCAGTTTGGGCAAAGATGTCGGGGATGCTTCAGTCGTTCAGCTTGTTTACAAGCTGAATAGACAGCGCCCAAACGATTTATGTAACCATTCAGTTGGTATCCCGCACGAGGGCGCTTCGCGCCCCGTGCGGGGAAGAGGATTGGGTTTTTTCAGTTTTGGGGGGCATTTTACCCCCCAAAACTGAAAAAACCCCACGATCTTCGCATCGCCAGGCGCAAAGCGCCGAGGCGATGCCCTTACTCCAGGCAAGGCTGAACGGTTACCGATTTATTTTGCGAAAAGGGAAAACAAACTTGTTCAAAAGTATACGTGAATCATTAAGCCGTACCCGAAACACCGTTTTTGGTCAAATTGTCTCCGTGCTGGGTACGGGGGATATTACCGAAGAAACCTGGGAAGATTTGGAAGCGCTCCTGGTCCAGGCCGATATGGGCGTGCCGACTACCCTGGCCGTGGTTGCAGCGCTGCAAGAGCTGGTGAAGAAAGAAGGGCTGTACCGCGCCGATCAGCTGACCGAGGCGCTCAAGCAAGAGCTGCGCAATATCCTGGCCGATCCGCCGCCTTTTGAGATGGATGCGCCGCGCCAGCTCACCGTTGTTATGATTGTAGGTGTCAATGGTTCTGGCAAAACCACAACAATTGGCAAGCTGTCTCACCTCTACCAGAATAAAGGACGTAAGCTCATTCTGGCCGCCGCCGACACGTTTCGTGCTGCCGCCATCGATCAGCTCAAAATCTGGGCGGAGCGGGCCAGCGTGCCCATCATTGCCGGGCAGCCCAACGGCGATCCCGGCGCGGTGGCCTACGATGGCATTCGCGCCGCTCGCGCTCGTGGCTACGATTTGCTCATCATCGACACGGCTGGCCGTCTCCATACCAAGTTCAACTTGATGCGCGAGCTGGAAAAGGTATATGGCGTTTGTAAAAAGAGCGTCCACGCCGCGCCGCATGAAGTGCTGCTGGTTCTGGATGCCCCCACAGGGCAAAATGCCCTGATACAGGCGGAAAAATTCAAAGAATCGGTGCATGTGACCGGCGTCATTTTGACCAAGCTAGACAGTACGGCCAAGGGGGGTATGGTCTTTGCCATTTATCGAGAGCTGGGGCTGCCGGTGCGCTTCATTGGCACGGGTGAGCGCATTGAAGATTTGGCCCCCTTTGACCCCGATCAATTTATCAATGGTCTGTTTGAGTAGGACTTAGTCTAGTTTGCCTGCCAGCATATGATCGATTTTCGCCTTCGTGGGAATGACATGGAGAGAGCTGAAATCAGGATCGTTTTGGGATCGCTATAATCTCATAATCAAAGGAAGAATTGTGTGATGGACGAATTAGCTGAAAAATTAACTAATTTACAACAAGTCGTGAATTTACTGCGGAGGCGTCTTTGACGTACCGGCCAAAGCGTTAAAAGTTTCACAACTGGAAGAAGTCGCGGCTGCGCCCAGCTTTTGGGAAGATTCTGCTAAAGCGCAAGGCATCATGCGTGAGTTGACCCGGCTGCGGGATCAGGTGACGGTTTGGGAATCGTTGAGCCGCCGACTGACCGATGCGCAGGAGTTGGTTGCCTTTGAGGATCCAGAGCTGCTGGCGGAATTGTCCAATGAAGTGGCCAGTTTAGAGGCGCAGATCGCGAAGTTGGAGTTTGAAACACTCTTTTCTGGCCAATATGATGATGAAGATTGCATTCTGGCGATTCATGCGGGCGCGGGTGGCACGGAGGCGCAGGATTGGGCGCAAATGCTGGAGCGTATGTTTATGCGCTGGGCCGATTCGCATGAAATGGTCGTGGATATTGTGGATCAGAGTCCTGGCGATGAGGCGGGCATTAAGAGTGTGATGATGGCGATAAAGGGGAGTTATGTATACGGCCGTCTCCAATCCGAGCGGGGCGTGCATCGTTTAGTTCGCATCTCACCCTACGACTCATCCAGCCGCCGCCACACCTCCTTCGCCAAGGTAGAAGTATGGCCCGATGTGGCAGAAGATATTGAGATTGAAATCGATGAGCGAGATTTGCGCATCGACCGGTTTAAAGCGAGTGGGGCGGGTGGCCAGCATGTGCAGAAGAATGAAACGGCCGTACGCATCACCCATATTCCCACTGGCATTGTCGTTTCTTGCCAAAATCAGCGCTCGCACACCCAAAATAAAGACACGGCGCTAAAAATTCTGAAGGCGCAGCTGTTCGCCATTGAACAGCGCAAGCAAGAAGCCGAATTGGCCGCGCTGAAGGGTGAAGATGTAGATGCAGGCTGGGGCAGCCAGATTCGCTCCTACGTGCTGCATCCTTACAAAATGGTCAAGGATCATCGTACCAATTATGAAGTGGGTAATACCCAGGCGGTGCTAGACGGCCGTTTGGACGATTTTATGGAAGCGTATTTGAAACTAAAAGTGGGGCAAACCACCTCCACCACCTGATCTTTTAATTGGAGGCTCATAAATGGCAGACAACAATAAGAAAACATCCGCAGACCCCCGACGCGCCGTAGATATGCTCCGCGCTGCAAAACAGGCGGCGCAAAAACCAGCTTCGCCAGACAGCGCTGCCAGGAAAGAGACGCTGAAACAACGAATACGGCCGTCTGCCAGAGCCGATGCCCGAAAAGCCGCCATCAAGCAAAACCCACTCCCCAAGCCGCCTCCCCGCCGTCCTTCAGCCGTCCCAGTGGCTCCCGCTGCCGGCGCAACCGGAGCCGGGGCAGAAGTTGCCGCTCAAATCAGGCGCGTGCAGGATAAATATGGGCGACTGGTAACGCAGGCTCAACTGGAAGATGTGTTTAGGGCCGTGGGTGATATTGATACCAAATTAACCCAGCTGCCCTTTGACGTGGAAGCTTTGCGGGCACGTGGTTACGTCCATTCTGGACTGCTAGAAGACAAGCTGGTGGCTATTGATAATCAATGGAGCGCGGTACGTCCCCGGGTAGAGACTGCCTGGCGCGAGCAAATCGAGCGGCTGGACCGGGAACTGACCCAGACAGACCGCCAGGTAGCCCGGTTAAGCAATGCCAATGCTGCCCTGGTGAAGACGATAGATACGGCCGTAGACACCCTGGGCAACCGCGTCACCGCCGCCCGCCGTACCCTGGAAGGATTGTACAACGGCGTCAAAAACGAGCTGCAAAAAATTGAGTATCAGCTGGGCCAGGTAAAAAAGATGATGGAATTAATGGCTGGCTCTGCCGAGATAGACTTGCTGCAAGCTGAAGGGCCACTGTTGGCCGTCGCTGCCAAATGGCATCAGGATGGCAAAAAAGAAGGGCCAGAAGGTTTTCTGTTTCTTACCGATCAGCGGCTGCTGTTTGAACAACGGGAAGAAATTGTTACCAAAAAGCGGTTTGGCATTTTTAAGGCCGACTCTGAAATAATGCAAAAATTAATGTTGACGGTGCAGGTGTACGAAATTGAGCAAATCGTGCATAAAGAAGAAGGCGGCTTCCTGGGTATGGGCAAAGATGATATTTTGGAACTGGTTTTTGCCGCCGCTGCGCCGCTGTCACGCGCTCGTTTTCACCTGAAAGGGCAAGATTCCAAGGATTGGGCCTCCATGATCAACCGGATTCAATCAGGTGAAATTAATGGCGATCGTTCAGAAGGGTATTTGGAAGAACTGGAAACAGCGTCCATTACCAGCGCCAGATTCCCAGAACAATGCCCCACCTGCTTTGCCGCCCTCCCCGTGCAGCCGCGTGGCGTCACAAGTTATTCGTGCGAATTTTGTGGGGCGACTGTACGGCCGTTGGGTTCCGAATCTCGAGTTTAGCCGGGTGGCATCAACCGTTTTTGTTAAACGCACATAAATTGGGACTTGGCAGAAACGGCCGTATTTTGTATAATCTTCGGCTTGCACATGCTTATGTACCTTTTATGTAAAAGCGTTGACATATTGACGAATACCGATATAATCGCGATCCATACAAACAAACTTGCCACGATAGTCTTAAGAGCGTTGGTCCTGATCAGACCATACGCTCTTTTTCCGTGTTTACGGAAATCACGCAGCTAGCTTGATTTACTCGTGCGCATGCGCTGTGCAAAACAAACTTAATTTTGGGTTGGAGCCTTATTCATTTTGGGAGGTCACCTGGTGGAGACAACAGAATTCCGCTCGTTACGCATTAGTTTAGCATCCCCGGACCAGATGCGGTCATGGTCATATGGTGAGGTTACAAAACCGGAAACCATCAACTATCGCCGTTTGAGACCAGAAAAAGATGGTCTATTTTGTGAGGCAATTTTTGGCCCTACACGAGATTGGCAATGTTACTGCGGCAAATACAAAAACGTTCGTTACAAGGGTATTGTTTGTGATAAATGTGGCGTAGAAGTCACTCGTTCGGCCGTACGGCGTGAACGAATGGGGCATATCGAACTGGCTGCTCCCGTGGCTCATGTTTGGTACACCCGGCGCGTCCCCAGCCATATGGGTCTGCTGCTGAACGTTTCTCGCCGAAACCTGGATCGCGTTCTTTATTTTGCCCAATATGTCATCACCAGTGTCGATGAAGAAGCTCGCCAGCGTGCCCTCAAGCGTTTAGAAGAAGAATTGGCGGAAGCTGAACTCAGATTTGAAGATGATTTGCAATCCAATATTGGTGACGCCACCTCCGACGCTCAGGTTCGCTTGCGCGAACTGGAAGCCAGTTTGCAAACGCTTAATGAATCTTTTGACGAACGGCTTTCGGCTTCGACCGACGAAGTTGTAACCGAGGCGCAAGCGATTGAGCGCCGCCTGGATAATTTAAAAGGTTCGGCCGCCAGCGAGAATATTGTTTTGGGCGGTACCGTGATTGTGAAAGCTGGGGAAACGGTAGGGCGTGAGCACAGTGTCCTGGTGCAGGAAGTTACCTCAGAACGTTTGAACGAAGTCCAAAAAGAAAGCGAAGAAGATCATCAGAGCGAAGTTGCGACAATGCAGAAAGAGCTCGAAGAGCTGCGTACTGAAGCGGCTGCCGTTGGCTTTGATCTGCGTGATGAATTGGCCCAAAAGCTGGTTCGTTTGCGGCAGCAAGCACAGGCTAATCGGGAACAGCTGGAAAGCCTGGAGCCAATGGTTTTCCTGAACGAAAATGATTACCGGGAATTGAAGAGCAAGTTCGGTAATGTGTTTCGGGCCGATATGGGCGCTGAAGCATTGTACGACATTCTGCGAAAAATGGATTTGGACAAGCTGTCCCGTGAGCTGTGGCGTGAGGTTCGCACTACGCGCTCCAAGCAAGCGGCCAAACGAGCCACCAAGCGGCTCCAGGTGGTTGAATCGCTGCGTAAGAGCGGTAACCGGCCTGAATGGATGATTTTGACCGTACTGCCCGTTATTCCGCCAGATTTGCGCCCGATGGTTCAGCTGGACGGCGGCCGTTTTGCCACTTCTGACCTGAACGATTTGTATCGTCGCGTCATTAACCGGAATAACCGCCTCAAGCGACTGCTGGAGCTGGGTGCCCCAGACGTGATTGTGCGCAACGAAAAGCGTATGCTGCAAGAAGCGGTCGATAGTTTGATCGACAACAGCCAACGGGGCAAGGCGCTTAGCCGCCGGGGTCGTCGTGAGCTGAAATCGTTGTCCGACATGCTCAAGGGTAAGAAGGGGCGTTTCCGGCGTAACCTGCTGGGTAAACGTGTTGATTATTCTGGCCGTTCGGTGATTGTGGTTGGCCCGACGCTGAAGCTGGGTCAATGTGGTTTGCCCAAGACGATGGCTCTGGAGCTATTTCGGCCGTTTGTCATTAGCAAATTGGTGGAATATGGTTATGCCAGCAATGTAAAGGGTGCCCGTCGCTTTATTGAACGCCAGCCACCAGAAGTGTGGGAAGTGTTGGAAGAGGTTATTCAGGGACGGCCGATTTTACTTAACCGCGCCCCTACTTTGCATCGTCTGGGTATTCAGGCGTTTATGCCGATGCTGGTAGAAGGCAAAGCGATTCAGCTGCATCCCTTGGTTTGTGCCGCCTTTAACGCCGACTTTGACGGCGACCAGATGGCTGTTCATGTGCCTTTGTCTGAAAGAGCCGTGGATGAGGCCAAAAATCTGATGATGGCCACGCGCAATTTGCTCAAGCCATCTGATGGCCAGCCAATTGTTGGCCCGTCTAAAGATATGGTGTTGGGTGTGTATTACCTGACGCTGGTGGTAGACGGCCGTTTAGGCGAGGGCTCTATTTTTAGCAGCCTGGAAGAAGTAGAGACTGCTTACGAGCTTGGCTATGTAGATATTCATGCCCGGGTTAAGCTGGAAACTGATACCTACTTTGGCGACGATCATCAGCGTTATGAAGACGGCAAACCACAGCGCCGGATTATTGAAACGTCGCCTGGTCGTGTCTTGTTTAACCTCATCCTGCCCGAAGAGTACCGTTTTGTGAACCGCGTATTAGACAAAGGTGGTGTGAACTCCCTGGTTTACAATGTTTACCGCTTGTTGGGAGATGAAGTTACCGTCAAGATGGTTGACGACATCAAAGATATTGGTTTCCGGTATGCAACCATTTCTGGCACTACCATTGCCGTAGCCGATCTCACTATTCCCGAAGAGCGTCAGGGTATTCTGGACAGCGCTTTGGGGCGTGTGAATGAGATTGACCGTCAATATCGTCGTGGTTTGTTGACGGAAGAAGAACAGTATCAGCGCACCATCGAGCAGTGGAATGATGCCAAAGACAAAGTAGAGAAGGCCGTGCGTAATGCTATGGATCCGGCCAGCCCAATTGCTGTCATGGCGCTTTCTGGCGCGGGTAAGGGGGGCTTTGGCCCTATTACTCAGCTGGCTGGTATGCGTGGTTTGATGGCAGACCCGCAGGGTAAGATTATTCCGGTACCCATCCAATCTAATTTCCGACAGGGGCTGGATACACTGGAATATTTCATCTCTACCCATGGTGCTCGTAAAGGTTTGGCAGATACGGCGCTTCGTACGGCCGATGCCGGTTATCTGACACGCCGTCTGGTAGATATTGCCCAAGAAATGATCGTGATGGACGATGATTGTGGCACCACCAAAGGTATCTGGGTGCGGCGGGTTGATAATTTTGGCAAGCAAACCCTGGCCGAGCGTATCTTGGGTCGCGTGGCCGCTGCGCCGGTGGCCGACCCGGAGACGGGTGAAATTGTTATCCAGATAGGCGAACATTTTACGGATGAGATTGCTGAAAAAATTGATAAGATGGGCGCAGTTGAAGTCTATGTTTACTCAGCGATGACTTGTGAAATGCGTCGGGGCATTTGCGCCAAATGTTACGGTATTGATTTGGCTCGTGGGAAGCCAGTTGAGTTGGGAACGGCCGTTGGTATTGTTGCGGCTCAGTCCATTGGTGAACCTGGCACGCAGCTGACCCTGCGTACTTTCCATACAGGTGGTACTGCCTCTGCTGGTGGTGACATTACGCAGGGTTTGCCCCGTGTGGAAGAGCTGTTCGAAGCCCGTCAGCGCCCTAAAGGTGAAGCAGTTATCACAGAGATTGGTGGGCTGGCCGAAATTCGGGTTATTGATGGCGTGCGCCATGTCTTTGTAACCGACATACGTCTGGTTGATGACTTGTATGAAATTACAGACGGTTGGGAAATGAAGATTGGCAACAATGATGCCATTGAGGCGGGCGGCGTTCTGGCCGAAAACGAAGATGAAGTAGTGGTAGCCCGTCATGGTGGCCGCGTTACGCGTGATGGGGATACTGTAAAAGTGACCTGGGAAAGTAAAGATGAACGGGATAATGAAATTCCAGCCGGTATGCGTCTGCTCATCTCCGATGGTCAGGAAGTAAACGCCGGGGAACAGTTGACTGAAGGGTCGAAAAACCCGCACCGCATTCTGGAAATCCTGGGCCGCGATGCCGTGACGCAATACTTGCTGCGTGAAATGCAGCAGGTTTACCGCCCGCAGGGGCAGAACATTCACGACAAGCATTTCGAAGTCATTATTCGTAAAATGCTGAGTAAAGTGATGGTTACTTCCTCTGGCGATACCGAAATGCTGCCGGGTGAGTTGATTGAAACTTCAATTTTCCAGGCAAACAACGAAGAGATCATGGATGAGGGTGGACAGCCAGCCCAGGCAGAGCCTGTTTTGCTGGGTATCACCAAGGGTGCGCTGAATACAGACAGCTTCCTTTCCGCCAGCTCTTTCCAGCATACGATTAAAGTGTTGGCCAGCGCTGCCATTGCGGGGCGTGAAGATGATTTGATCGGCCTGAAAGAGAACGTGATTATCGGTAAGTTGATTCCAGCCGGTACTGGTTTTGGAGTCTACGCCAGGAAGTCAGATGTGGTGCGCATAGCTCCGGTTGAAGACGAAGTGATGTTGGAAGATGCGGTTGATTTCTCTGGGGCGTTGATTGATGACAATACAGAAGACGCCGTGTTGGAGGCGATCGCCGCCGCTGCCGCTGCCGAAGCTACCCGCGAACAAATGGATTTTCCAGAGACAGACGAAGAAGCGTAAGCAAAATAAACGCTTTTGAATAAAATCAAAACGGCGACTCAGAAATGGGTCGCCGTTTTTTGTTGCTTTGGCGTAACCTACTCAGGTGCAAGGCACTGGCCGCAGGCGTTTCAATTGGGTGGAACCGTTTGGCCAGTGCCTCGCACCACTGGCGGTTAAAAATTTCTTTGAAGCAAGCTGGCGGAAAGTTGGTTCAGAGCAACATAGGCGGAGCCAGAAGGCTGGGCTTCTTCCAGATGTTGCAGGGCATTTTGGGAGTAGTAGGTGGCGCGTTCGGTGGCGTAGGCGCGTGCGCCGGTGGTGTTTAGCACATCAATCGCTTCTCGGACGAATGCTTCATCGGTGTTTTCCTGGTTGTACAGTTGGCGCAGCGCCCCATTTTGGCTGAGGCCATACAGGACGGGCAGGGTTTTCTTTTTGGTGAGAATATCGGTGGAGGCGGATTTGCCAATGACGGCTTCGTCTCCCCAAATGCCAAGGATGTCATCAATAACCTGGAAGGCGAGGCCGAGGTTGAGGCCAAATTGGGCGTAATGGGAAACGGTTTGGCTGTCTACCCCGGCAATGAGGGCACCCAGTTCAGTGCAGAGGGAGAGCAGCACGGCCGTTTTCCCCGTAATCATCGCCAAATATTCATCCACTGTTACGACCTCTCGCCGTTCAAAACCCATGTCGGCGTGCTGTCCCTGGGTGAGGCGGACACAGGTCTCATCGAAGCGGCGCAGGGCGGTAACGGCCGTTTCCGCCGCCACTCCCCGATCCACCAGCCGATTCAAAGCCAGATGGGCAAAGGCAAACATTGCATCCCCGGCATTGATCGCCTGTTCCATACCCCAAATCGTCCACAGCGTCTGGCGACCGCGCCGGGTGGGGCTGGCATCTTCAATGTCGTCGTGGATGAGCGAGAAGTTGTGCAGTAGTTCAATGGCTGCTGCGGCGGGCACCGCTTGCTGCCAGCTGCCGCCAGCCGCCTGGCACGCCAGTAAACAAATGACGGGCCGAATTTGCTTGCCCGCGTGGACATCCACTGGCTGCATCTGCTCATCCCGCCAGCCCATGTGGTAATGCATCATGCCGTGGAACAGGTCTGGCGGTGCGTCGCTGGCGTTGAGCACCGCTTTCATTTCGGCGTTAACCGCCTGGCGCATTTGTTCAGAAAGTTGTTTGAATTCGTTCATAGTTGGGAATTGGAGATTGGAGATTAGAGATTGGAAGGGTCTGTTAATCTCCAATCTCTTTTATTTAAAGAACTGCGTATGCAATTGCGTTTCAGATAAAGCCGCCAGGTTTTCGGCCCCGGCGCAGAACATGGCGATGCGCAGCTCGTCTGTGATGGTTTCCGCCATCTCGATGACGCCCGCGACGCCATTTTTGTCGGCGGCACGCAAGAAATCCCCGGCAAAGCCAACCAGGTTGGCTCCCAGGGCGATGCACTTGGCCACGTCGATGCCGTTGCGGATGCCGCCGCTGGCGATGATGGGCAGGGTGGGGGCGGCACGGCGGCAATATTGGATGGATACGGCCGTTGGAATACCCCAATCAATAAAAGCGCCCGCGACGCGGGCGTGGCGGGCGGTGGGGGCGCGGTACATCTCTACCTGGCTCCAGGAAGTGCCGCCAGCCCCGGCGACATCGATGGCGGCGACCCCGGCGTTGGCCAGCTGGCGGGCCGTTTCCTCGGCAAAGCCCCAGCCCACTTCCTTGGCGATGACCGGTACGGCCAAATCGCGGCAGATTTGTTCTACTTTGCCCAGCAGATTGGCAAAATTTCCGTCACCTTCTGGCTGAACGGCTTCTTGCAGGGCGTTGAAGTGCAAAATCAGGGCGTCGGCTTCGCACATTTCCACGGCGCGGCGGCACTGGTCGAGGCCGTAGCTGTAGTTGAGTTGCACTGCGCCGATATTGGCAAAGAGCAAAATATCGGGGGCGACCTGGCGCACATGGTAGGTGCTGGCCAGGCTGCTGTCTTCGATGGCGGCGCGTTGGGAGCCTAAGCCCATGGCGATGCCCACGCTTTGAGCTGCTTCGGCCAAAATGCGGTTAATGGTGCCTGCTTCGGCGGTGCCGCCCGTCATGGAGGAGATGAGCAGGGGGGTAGTCAACGGTTTGCCAAAGAAGGTGGTGCGGGTATCTACGTTGAGCAGATCGATTTCTGGCAGCGCCTGGTGCATGAAAAAATAGTTTTCCAGTCCGGTGGTGAGCTTGTTGAAGGTGACGTCTTCTTCCAGATTGATGCGGATGTGGTCCGCTTTGCGCCGTTCGTGAATGTTGGGATCGTTGTGGTTGGTAACGGCCGTTGTTGTTTTAGGCATATACCCCTCCAAATTTTATTTTATAAACGAGTATACATTGACGAGAATGGTTTTGCGAGTATAAAACCCGGCGGCTGTGTTCAGACGGTTGGTAAGTAATGGGCTGGTACAATGGCGTTTAGGCGTATTCTAGCCGTATGCAAGACGCCTGTTGATTGTACGGCCGTATCGTTCGTCACCCCACTCTGGCTAAGATACAATAACCACTACCTGAACAACATCTAATTTGAGCGCCAGCCCACAGACGCACGCCAGAGGACGAACGGCCGTATCCCCTCCCATTTTTCGTACATAGTTGCGCCTGACCTGGCTGGTAAAAAAGCCCATACCTCATCGGCAAATGGGCACACAAGGAGAGACGATGCGTGTATTAATTACCGGAGCTGCTGGCTTCCTCGGTTCCCATCTTTCGGACCGTTTTATTGCCGAAGGGCATACCGTGGTCGGCATGGATAACCTCATCACTGGCAATATGGACAACATTGCTCATTTGATGGGGCATGAGCGGTTCAGTTTCATGAAGCATGATGTGAGCAGCTACATTTACGTGCCGGGCGAGATTGATGCCATTCTTCACTTTGCCTCACCTGCCAGCCCCAACGACTATCTGGAACATCCCATCCCCACGCTGAAAGTTGGTTCTTTGGGCACGCACAATACGCTGGGTCTGGCCAAAGTGAAAGGGGCGCGCTACCTGCTGGCCTCCACCTCTGAGGTGTATGGTGACCCGCAGGTGAACCCGCAGCCGGAGACGTATTGGGGGAATGTGAATCCAATCGGCCCGCGTGGGGTTTATGATGAAGCTAAACGTTTTGCGGAAGCGATGACGTTGGCTTACCAGCGGTCTCATGGCCTGGAAACGCGCATTGTGCGCATTTTTAACACCTATGGTCCCCGGATGCGGCTGAATGACGGCCGTGTGGTGCCCAACTTCATCCATCAGGCGCTGACCGATCAGCCCATTACGGTGTATGGCGATGGCAGCCAGACACGCGCTTTTCAATATTACAGCGATTTGGTGGAGGGCATTTACCGCCTGCTGTACTCTGATGAGGATTTGCCGGTGAACATTGGCAATCCGAATGAGATGACGATTCTGGAATTTGCCCACGCGGTGGTAGAAATTGCCCGCAGCAAGTCAGAAATTGTGTTTGTACAGCCTACGGATGATCGCTTCACGGATGATCCCAAGCAGCGCCGTCCGGACATTACCAAGGCAAAGCAGGTATTGGGCTGGGAACCAAAAGTGGCGCTGGCTGATGGCCTGGCCAAGACGCTAGATTTCTTCCGCGACAAGGTGTAATTTTTTTACGAGGTATTTTGCAGGAATTACGGCCGTATTCCCCCAACATTTTTACCCGGCTGGCTGGCACATCCCAATGGCAGCCAGCCGGGTTTGTGCTGCTGGCCATCTTGATTGGCGCTGTGCTGACGCAGCTGCCCCCGGCTGAGGCTGGCCTGCTGCTGCTGCAAACGGCCGTTCTGCTGCTCACCCTCATCGAGCCAATGGTGGGGCTGTTTGCCGCCCTGCTGACGGGGCCGTTGGGGGCAACGGAAACCGGGCTGCTGGACAGCGGACAGTTTTACCTGCTGTTTAGCCTGCTGGCCTGGCTGGCGCATGGGCTGCGGCAGCGGCGCTTGTTTGTGCCGCGCACTTTTTTGGCGGTGCCGTTGGCGATTTTTGTGGGGATTACGGCCGTTTCCGTCGTCAACGCCCCGTCCTACAGCTTTGGTTTAAAAGAGCTGGTGAAGTGGGTGGAGATGTTGGCCATCATGCTGCTGGTGGTGGACCGGATGACGCTGTGGCAGGCGCGTCGAAGCGAGGTTGGTGGCGTGACGCCTATCGTGTGGCTGCTGGGCGCTTTGTTTGTCGCCGGGCTGAGCCAGGCGGCGCTGGGCATCTACCAGTTTGGCCTGCGCGGCGACGGGCCGGAGCATTTTTTGGTGCTGGGTCAGTTTTATCGGGCGTATGGCACGTTTAACCAACCGAATCCATTTGGCGGCTTTGTGAATTTAACGGCCGTTCTCGCTCTGGGCATCTTTCTGAGCTATCTGCCCGCCATCTGGCAAACCGTTCGGCATTGGCCATTTAAATCTCCAATCTCTAATCTCCAGTCTCTTTCTTTTCTTGGTATTGGGCTGGTAACGGCCGTTTCCCTCCTGGCCGTCATCTTTTCCTGGAGTCGGGGGGCGTGGCTGAGTTTGGGGGTGGCAGCGGCCGTTTTGCTGCTGTTTTGGCCCAAGAAGCTGTGGCAAGGTGGCTTGCTGCTGCTGTTGGGGGCCGGTTTGCTGCTGGGTGGTATGCAGGTGGGGCTGGTGCCCGCTTCCATTACGGAACGCATCACCAGCTTTCGCCAGGATTTGCGATTTGGCGACGTGCGCGGCGAGGATATCAACGATGAGAATTATGCCGTGCTGGAGCGATTGGCCCATTGGCAGGCGGCGCTTGCGATGGCCGAAGATCATCCCTGGTTGGGGGTTGGCTTTGGCAATTACGAGCCAGCCTACGCCGATTACGCGCTGATCAACTGGCCGTATCCGCTGGGACACGCCCATAATTACTATTTAAACTTGCTGGCCGAGACTGGTATCATTGGTTTGCTGGCCTATTTGCTGCTGTGGACGGCCGTTTTCTGGCAAACCATCCGGCTCATTGGGCGCAGCGATGGCTGGCAGCGCGGCGTGGCGCTGGGCTTGCTGGGTGTCTGGACGGCGCTAACGGTGCATCATTTGGTGGATAAGCTGTACGTGAATAATATTTACATCCAGTTGGGCGCGCTGTTTGGCCTGCTCCAGCTGCTAGAGAGTGAAAACTTGAACCGCAAAGGACGCAGAGCACGCAAAGGTTTTTCTTTGATTTCTTGGCGGACTTCGCGCTCTTTGCGGTGAAAAAGAATTGAAAATATTTTTGTGAAGAGGATAAGCATGGTTTCTATTGTTGCCGGCATGGCAGGTCGATTTGGGGTGAATGAAAAAGAAGCAGAACGCTTTTTTAAGTTTGCCGTGGTTGGCGTTATTGGTTTTATTGTTGATTTTGGTATTTTTAACTTGAGTTTACGGCCGTTTGAACTGCTGCTGAGTAATGGAACGGCCGTACATGACTTCATCGTAGGACTGGGGCTAAATGATGAGCAAACTGTCTCCCTGGCTCGTATCTTTGCCGGTATGCTCTCCTTTGTGGCGGCCATTGTTAGCAACTTTATGTGGAACCGGTATTGGACTTACCCAGATTCCCGCTCCCGTTCCGTGCGCCGCCAGCTGGCGCTCTTTACCTTTGTCAGCGTAGCGGGCATCATCATTCGCGTGCCGATTATTACCTATACCCATACGCCGTTTACCAATTTAGTCGCCACCGTTGCTGCCCTGGAGCCATACAGCGTGCGCATTGGCGATAATTTGGCGCTGGTGCTGGCGGTGCTGGTGGTGATGTTCTGGAACTTTTTTGTGAACCGGTACTGGACCTACAATGATGTTGAGTAGTAATGCGTGAAACGTGATGCGAGACCAAAACTGAATCACGTTTCACGCATCACGCTCAATGGCCTTTAATAATGAAAATAGGCATTGACGTAACGGCCGCGCTGACGCAGGGTGGGGGGATTGGCCGCTACACGCGGGAGCTTATTCAGGCGCTGGCGGCGGTCGATTCTGGCAACAGCTATCGCTTTTTTTCGGCCAAACCGCCGGCTAACCTGCCTGTGCCCGATCCACTGCCCCAGGCGGCCAATATCACTTACCATCCGGCGCTGCTGGATGAGCGCTGGCTGTACCGTTTGTGGTATCGCCTGCGTTTGCCGCTGCCGGTGCAGTGGGTCACAGGGGAGCTGGATTTATTTCATTCGCCCGATTTTGTGCTGCCGCCGGTAAACGGCCGTATTCCCACCCTCCTCACCGTCCATGACCTGTCCTTTATTCACTTTCCTCACGTCTTTCCCGAACGGCTGGTGAACTATCTGAACCAGGTTGTGCCCTGGTCCATTGGCCGCGCCAGCCACATTTTGGCTGATTCAGAAGCGACTCGAAACGATCTGCTGAGTATTTGGCAGGTGCCGCCAGAGAAAGTGACTGTTTTGTACAGTGGTGTACACGGCCGTTTTCAGCCAGTAGATGATGTGGGGCAGATAACGGCCGTTCGCCAAAAATACAGCCTGCACAATTGGCCCTATATCTTAAGCGTGGGCACGCTGCAACCCCGCAAAAATTATCAGATGCTTATTCGCGCTTTTGCCCCGCTGGCCGACAAGCTGCCGCACCATCTGGTCATCTCTGGCGGCAAGGGATGGTTGTATGATGAGATGCTGGCCGAAGTGGCGCGCCAGGGGTTGACCGGGCGCGTCCACTTCATTGGTTTTGTGGCCGATGCCGATTTGCCCACGCTGTACAGCGAAGCCGACCTTTTTGTGTTCCCCAGTTTGTATGAGGGATTTGGCCTGCCGTTGTTGGAGGCGATGGGGTGTGGAACGGCCGTAATCACCTCCAACAGCTCCTCTTTGCCCGAAGTGGCCGGTGACGCCGCTCATCAACTCCCCCCGCAAGACCAGGTTGCCTGGAGTGAAGCAATGGACACCTTGCTCAGCGATTCTAGCCAGCGCAGCCAGATGGTGCAGGCTGGCTTTGAACAGGTGCGCCGCTTTTCCTGGCAGGAATCTGCCCATCAATTGTTAAAGATTTACCAGCAAGTAAAGTTGTTTCATAACGGTTAAGCCCAACTAGCAGCAGTTTTGTTTACTCAAAATTGGCACTGTTTACTGAAAACTGCTTACGGTTTACCAGTTTTAGTACCCATTGCCTATGACCCCTGGGTAAAGGTAGTACCAACTTCTCATTATGTGAACTATGATTTCGTCATAGTAACAGGCATAATGGATGCAGTTAATGAACTGTGTTCACATGGTAGTGCCTAATTAAATAGTGTTCCCTAAACGGCCGTTTCTCAATGCGTCTTGCCGCTATTCCAAAACTGGTTTCAGCTAACCTTTGCCAGATAACAGAGCGGAAGATTCAGTAAACATGTGGGTTCTGCATACCCAGGTGAATGGCAGCTATTTTGGGTGCGTACCTCAGGAGGATCAGACGTGACAATGGCATCTGGATTATTCCGCGGTGTCATGAAACTCAAAACACTTTGTGTTGCTGGTGCTTTTACCCAGCAGCCAAATAGCCAACCACAGCCAACCTTCCCTGCCAATGTTTTGATTCATACACAAATCTTTAAATTTTACGTTGAAAGCGCTTTTGATAAAGCGCTGGACGTTGTCAATCTCAATCGGGATATTGACCTCATCTTTGTTGATGCAGACAGTGATTCCTTGTCTGAGATCATCATGTTTATGACCCAGGCGCGTGAAATACGGCCGAAACTGCCCATTATTGTCTTCACCAGCCAGGCTGATGATCGCATGCGCTACCTGATGCGTGCCGGTGCCACCTGGCACTTTTTAAAAGAATCCCCCGACGTGGCTAATTTGGTTGAGCAAGTTCAAACACACGTCTTTTCGCCCACCAAATGGCAAGAGTTGTTCGATCAATACACCAGCGAAACGCTCAAGCCCCGTATTGAACCAGGCCTTAGCTACACCGATTTAGAAGCGCTTACCCAGAACCCGGAAGAACGATACATTATTAAACGGTTGTTTGCGGGCAGCGATGTGGTGCAAATCTTCCGCATGGATGAAGGGTTTAGCGGGTCCCGGATTTACACGGTTAAACCAGCCCACCAGCTCAAGCGTATTCTAAAAATAGATGTGGCCGACCGGCTGGAAGCCGTACAGGAAAAGCAAGAGCGGCTGATTCAGCCCCGGTTGAACCGGCAGGTGGGGCAGATTCAGGGCAAGATGATTCGTGCCCAGCATTTGGCCGGGGCGTGTTATACGTTGGCTGGTTCCAACAAGGATGCCATTACCCTGACGCAGTTTTTGCGTGACCAAAACCGGGTACGCAAAGAGCTGATCGACAAGGTGCTGTCTCAACTGCGTCTGAGCCTGGAACAGCTGTACGCAGGCAGTTCAGACACGGAACTGCGCTACTGGGCACCCTTGTATGCCCGCGTGCTGCCTCCTTGCCTTACCCTGACTGATGCAGTCCTAATCGATCCGCAGGAGACCGAGGCAGATTTTGTGATTGCGGCCGATGCGCTGACCACGCTCTCTTCTGTGCCGGGAAATTCAGCTTTGCGCGAGATTCACAAAGCAGTACGGGCAGGGGGTACGCCCAGCGTGATTTTGGAAGGTTTTGAAGTGGCGGAGCTGGATACAAAGGAAGGGGTGCTGTATCTGCATGACGATTTGATTTCGCGCTACCCAATCTCCAACTTGCTGAAAGATAAAAATCACCCCATTTTGCGCTTTAAAATTCGGCTGCAAGAGTCGCAGCGGAAATTGCTAACCCATCCCGTGTTTCGGCGGGGCAAGCGGATTAGCGTACGCGGACAGGTTGTGGCTACGGATGAGACCATTCTGGCCGAAAATATTGAAGCGATTACCGGAAACCCGTTCGACTTTGATAGTGATGCCTTTGAATTTGCATCGGGCCGCTTTTTGTCGCCGATTACCAACGTGCGCTGCCTGCTGTGGGAGATTGGCCGGGAAGATATGATTGTGCCCATCCCGCAGGTCTCGCCGGTGGTACATGGTGATTTGAACACCAGCAATATTTTGGTGGAAGTCAGTGATGAGATGCCGGTCTGGTTTATCGACTTTTCCGATGCCAGGCCGGGGCACGTTTATTTTGATCTGGCCAAGCTGGAGGTGGAGTTCCGCACCCATATTTTGTACCGTCTGTATAAAGAGATGGTAGATGAGGGTTTGTGGGATGAGACAACGGCGACGCAGTTTGCCCTGCTGGTGGAAAATGTGCTGCTTAAAACGGCCGTATTAACCTTCGAAGATTTTTTGACCAGCCTGCGCGATTATCAGCCGGAATGGTACGACAACTTGTACACGCAATTTCCGATGTATTCAGAAAATTTGCTCTATTTTCTGTTTTCTCTGCGGCAGATTGCGGAAACGTACAGCCCAGAGCGGTTCAGGTACCATTTCCCGGTGGCGGTCTTTTTCCACAGCATGGCGGCGCTGAAGTATAAGGGGCTAGACAGTGTGCCCTGGGCCAAGCGGCTGGCGCTTTGCTGTGCCCTGGTTTCGGGTAAACAGGCAATAGAGGGTGGGGAACGGCCGTTAGAGCTTACCGAAGTTCTCAGCACCCTGCGCCAGCGCAGTTCCTTTGCCACCATCACCGTGGGCAGCGGCGAAGATCGCAAATATTTACTGCAATGGAACAGCAACTGGAACATGTTCAATTTGATTGGCGGCAAGGTTGATAACCAGAAAGGAGACCGCGATTCCTTCGCCAGAACCATCCAGCGCGAGCTGCACGAAGAGCTGGGTATTCGCAACCCGAAAGATTACCGCATTGTGCATGAGTTCAAACCGGTGCAAAAGCGGCAGTTCTCCCGCCGTGAATATGTATTTAAAGATTACGAATTCCGCATTTTCCAAATTGAAATGCTGCCGCGCCACCCGTTTACCCGCGAAGAGTTCGACTGGTACGCCCAGCGTTTTTCCCAAGACCGGGAAAACATCCTGGTGTCGCGGGCAGAAATTGAGCGACTGCGCACCGTCGATAACCGGCCCATCTCTGAAACGACGCGCATGATTTTGCAGGAACTGGGCGAAATCACCGCCACCAAAGGTTCAGATTTAATGGTATCGCTTGATTTTGAGCTGGAAAACGAAGATGTCGTGGTGAGCCGTGGGCGGGCCAACATCGTGGCGCGTCTTATCAATCCGCTATTTGGCAATTTGATGGAAAACCTGACGCTGGAAGTGCTGCCTTCTAATGGGTATGAGACAGAGCGAGATTCGGCCGTTTTTACCATTGGCACGCTGGATGCCGGGCAAGAAGTTCCGGTATCAATCTGGTTGCAGCCACGGGAAAAGAAGTCCAGCCTTACCATTCGGGCCACCTATTACGACGTGCGCGGCCATGAATATCGCCAGCTCATCGAGAAGTCGGTGAATTTTGAGGCGCAGGAACGTTCACTGTTCCACATAGATAATCCGTACGTAGTGGGCAAGCCGCTGACGCCTGCTTCTGAGGAGCTGTACAAAGGACGGGAAGATGTGTTCATGTGGATTGAGGAAAATCTGCTGGGCAAAACCCAGCCGCATACCCTCATTTTGTATGGACAGCGCCGTATGGGCAAAACTTCTACGCTGTACCAACTGGTGGGCGGCAAGCGAGGTAAAACCATTCGGGAATACCCTGGGCATCCCATTTATCCGGTGTATATCGATTTGCAGCGACTGGCGGGCTGTGACATGGCTGAATTTTTTGCCCGCTTGAGCCAGCACATTATTCGCAACCTGCATAAACGAGGGATAACCCTTGTTCCGCGAGAAAATTGGTCTGCCAACGGCACGCTCTTTAGCGAGTTTGACCAATTTTTGGATGAAATTGAGGATATACTGCCGCCGAATGGGCTGTTGGTGCTTATTATTGATGAGCTGGAACAGCTGCAAGAAAGCGTGGAGCGGGGTCGTTTGTCATCTGATATTTTCCCGTATTTACGTTCGCTCATGCAGCACCGATCGCGTATCACCTTTATTCTGGCGGGCACGAACCAACTGGTAGAGGATTACTGGAGCATCATTTTTCATGTGGGCATCAGCCGGGAAATTGATTCCTTGAGCCGGGAAGAGACGGAGACCTTGATTCGGGAACCAGTTGCGCCGATGATTCAATATGATGATTTGGCGGTGGATCGCATCTGGCTGACAACGCGGGGGCATCCGTATTTTAGCCAGCTGATTTGTCATCGGTTGGTGAGTTCGACCAATCTACAAGGGCGGCGAAGTAAGCTGATTACGATTGGGGACGTGCGCGAAACGATTAACTCGGTGATTGAAGAGGATGACAGCCATTTGCAGCATTTGTGGAATGAGAGTACGGCCGTTGAGCGTTTTGTCATGGCGTCGCTAGCCGGAACACATGATATTGGTGAAGAGAACGTGTCGCGCACCGAAATTTCGTCGCGGCTGCGCGAAACTAGCTACTCTGAAGATGCCATCAACATAGCATTGAAGCAGCTGGAAGTTCGTCGGTTGCTGACGCGGGTGCCGGTTGAGCGGCAAATTCAGCGTCGCCTGGCTCAGCCTAATGGCTGGGAACCGACGCTCATCAGCAAAGATTATGCATATGCTATTTCTTTTGATTTACTGCGCCGCTGGGTGGCGTATAAACATCCGTTAGGGTCGTTATTGTCTACGATCTGACAGAGTTTTTTTTGGGGGCTTTGTTTTATGTCTTACATTGTTGGACATCCAATTAAACATCCAGCCGACTTTTACGGCCGTCATGAACAAGTTGTGCGCTTTTTTGAGATTATTGGTGGGCGGCAGGCCCAATCTGTTAGCGTTTTAGGCGTGCGTCGGGCGGGGAAAACCTCTTTTTTGCAATATGTGGCCCATCCAGACACCATGGCCCGCTATTTGAACAACGGTGATCAATACACCATGATTTACCTGGATATGTCGTCGTGCAAAACGCCCTCCGATTTTTATTACCGGCTGCTCCAGCGGCTCAAAATAAGCCTGGGCAAAGCTCAAACCGACTTTTTATGGAGAGAGTCTCCGCTGGGCCAGACCAAGCTGTATGATGTAGAAGCGTATCTATGCCAATTTCCTCAAACGCGCATTGTGCTGCTGCTGGATGAGTTTGACCATTTGCGAACGGAGGCGTTTACCCATGAATTTTTGACGGAGCTGCGGGCGATGACGGGCGTGATGGAATACGATCTGGCCTGTGTAACTGCTTCTTACTGGGATTTGTACACGCTTGGTTCCCGCCTGGGATTGCCGCCAACCTCGCCTTTTTATAATATTTTTTACCCGTCCCCCATTTATATGTCTGCTTTGGAGCTGACGGAAGCGACCTCACTGATTGATACGCCTGCGGCCAAAGAGGGCATTACATTTTCTGAAGATGAGGTGCGCGACATTCATGAGTTGGCGGGGTCTCTGCCGTTTTTTGTGCAGGCAACGGCGGCTAAATGGTTTCGGTATAAGCGGGCAGGTAACGTAACTAATCCGGAAGCGGCCCGGCAGCAGCTGGCGGCAGATTTGGCTCCTTATTTTGATCAATGGTGGCACAATTTTACCGAGACCGAGCGGCAGGTTTTGCTGGCGGTGGGTGAAGAACGGCCGTTAACCCAGCTAACTTCCCCCCCCATTGAACTCGACGCGATTGTGCGTCGCCTGCGTGGGTATGGTTTGCTATATCACGCTGATTCCAGGCTGCACATTAACGGCCGTATCTTCCAAACCTGGATTCGTCAGTACGCCCAACTGCCTCAGGCCGATCCGCCGCAGCTGGCCTCAAACGGCGCAGATCTGGCACGTATTCGCCACGCCCTGGTTGATTCTTTTGACCTGGATGAGCTGCGTACCCTTTGCTTTGATCTAGGCATGGATTTTGAAACCTTGCCGGGTCAGAGCAAGCCCGCCAAAGCCCGCGAAATGGTAAACTATTGGCGCAATCGCCAAGACCTGACACGCTTAACTGAAGCCATTCGCCTGGAACGCGGCGGTATTATTTAGCACTAAGGGTTCGTTCACAAATAACTTTAGATAAGGAAACGAACCCCAAGGCTTGACCGTTTACCGAAACCCAAAAGTTAAAAACGGTCAAGCCCTAAGGCTGCATTTGGCAAACGGCGTTAACTTTAACTGTTTCGGGCAGAATGGAGAGCCAGTTTTGCTGTGGTAGGGGGCTGTGCCACAGCTCGCCATTTGACATAACGGCAAAAAGATTGTGGCCGATATGGGCAAATCGTTCCACCATGCTGCGATTCTGCGATTTCGTGAGTGGCTGCCAGGTTTGCCCGCCGTCTATGCTGTGTTCGATACGGCCGTTCGCCCCTGCAGGATTTTCGGCCGGTCCCAGTACCAGCTCCTCGCTGTTTTCTGGGTTCACCCAGACCGCCCGCACGTAACAATCGAGAAAAACGCCCTGCCAGCTGCGACCGCCGTCTTGTGAGCGGTAAAAGCCGCCACCTGTGGGTGCATATAACATCGTGTGGCTGCTGGGATGCACGGCAATCGAATGCACGTCTGGATGAACCAGCCCGGCGGGCGGGTTACCAAACTCAGGCTGGCCATTGCTGCCCTCGGCCAGCTGCCAGGAATTACCACCATTATCAGAACAAAGTAGGCCGCCAACTTCTACGGCGGCAAAGGCGTGCTGTCCGTGAAAGGCAAAGCCGCGCACACAGCCTGCTTCAGGCGAGTAGGGCAACCACCAGCCAAACCGATCGCGTAGTTGGGCCACTTCGGGTCGTTCCACCCAGCTTTTGCCGCCGTCGTGCGAGACAAACAAGGCCGCGGGTTCCGTGCCCGCAAACTCCAGGTCGGAAATATCGGGATGGTACGCCAGCCAGCGAACGTGCCGTTCGGTGAGGCCGTGGCTTTGTTCGTACCAACTGGCTCCCAGATCATCGGAGCGGAAGATGCCGTCGGTGGTGCTTGCCAAAATCACCCCCTCGCGGGCGACGATACAGGTGACGGTACGGCCGTCTAGCCCCCGTCTTTCCATCTGCCAGATATCCCCATTTTGTTGTGTCTGCCAGACACCATCTTGAGTTGCTAAAAAAAGTTCCATGTGTCACTTACCATAAATCATAGTTGACAATCGTTTAGGAGCTAACACGATTGTCAACTATTTGGGAAGATAGGCTCAATTGAATTAAACCAGAGATGCGATTGCGGCGCATCGGCCATATGGCCAGTTTCAGGTGGAACTTTTATTAGACGCCCGATTCAGAAATGGCAACTGTTTGACGGCCGTTTCCTCCCTCATCTATACTGTTTCCAACTGACCGACCTGGTTTGTTACATATGGAGGCACAAAATGGAAGAGACAACGTGGGCTACCGTAATGGAAACAAATGGTATCACCGTAGCTGAACTATTGGTGCAGCGTCTGGAAGCGGCTGATATTCCGGCCCAGGCTGTACAGGAAAGTGCAGGCAAATCGTTTGGCCTTATGAGCGGCCCGCTGGGCACAGCTTTTGTCCGGGTACCGGCTCAATACCTGGAAGAGGCTCGCCTGCTGCTGGATGTGGACGTGCCGACTTCAGCCGACGACATTGTTACCTGCCCCAGCTGCGACAGCGAGATTGAGCTGAATGATGCAGAATGGGAACAGGGTTGGTTTGGCTGCCCGGTTTGTGATGCACATGTCTCGCTGGACGATCTTTTCTAGCGATCTTTGCCGCTGCCGGACACAGATGCTGGTTGCCAGCGGCGTAAAATGAGGGCTGCTGTACCAAAGCTGCCCAGCAGTAGAGCCAACAGTGCCCAGCTGGTGAGGTACCAGGGGGTGTCTGGCTGGGGTGGGGCGCTGTTAATTCCCAGGCTGTAGCTGCCGCTGATGGGGTGCCCATCGCTGCTGATGACTGACCATTGCACCGTGTAAACGCCGTCTGGCAGGGGTGGAACGGCCGTTACCAACACCGTCTCATCATTGGGGTCCACCACAGGCTCTAGCTCCGCTGCCGAGATGAAATCCTGATGCAGCTGAATCTGCCCGTTTGGCCCGATTGGCTCGCTGAAGGTGAGCCGTATTTCTGTCAGCGCTTCAACCGAACTGCCAGGGGCGGGAATTGCCGAAACCAGTTCGGCATGGGCCAAAACGCGGGGAACGAAAACGAAAACGGCCGTTCCCCACAAAATCAGCAAAATCAGCCAAAATCGTCTCATGGCAGCACCGGCCCCAACGCCTGGGCCAGCTCACGCGGCGACACCGGCCCCGCCAGTGACGCCGTTACCCGCCCCTCATTATCCAACACAAAAATGTATGGCTCGGTCACCAGGCCCCACTCTGCCATCTCTGGCACGTAGGTCAGCGCCTGAAAATCGGCGTACACCTCAATGTGGATAAAGTTGGCCGCGTCCCTCACTGCGTCCCGCACGGTGGCCATACTGTTCAGCACGGGGGTGCACCATTTTGTCTCGCACAGGCCGGGGGTGATGAAGCCGACCACGGTTGGCTTGCCGCTGGCAACTGCCTCGGCCACGGTGAGCTGGTAAAAAGCTGGGTCCGGGTCGTTGCCAGAACTGAGCAGGTTGATATCTGGCACTGTTGCCAGGGTACGGTTTTGGCTCAGCGGGGCGAGATCGCCCACGGCGACGGCTTCGCTTTCGGCCCTGGCCTCAATGGTGAACTGGCTGGTGACAGAACGGCCGTCTGCCAGCATCACCTCTGCCGTTACCCCCCAAAAACCAGGAGTGGGCAGATTTGGGTAGGCTACCCAGTACGGCACTTCGTAATCGCTGTAATTTTCGGCCGCCCCTTGCCACACTGGCTCGGCTGCTGTTTCACCAACCTGTGCCATGCTCAGGGAGACGCTTTGAGCATCAGCCACCGGGTCGGGGCCATCAAACAGGCCAAAAACGATGCGGGAGGTGCCAACGGCCGTATCGGCATTCATGCGGGTAATTTGCAGGGGAGAGACGGCGTTGGGGATGGGTGTGGCAACGGCAGTTCTGTTGCACGCCATCAAAAACAACAGCGTAAAAGCAACAAAAACCTGTCCGGCCAACTGGCTTAGCCTGAGTGGTGCAAGGCACTGGCCAAACGGTTCCAACCAATTGAAACGCCTGCGGCCAGTGCCTTGCACCTGAGTAGTTCTTTTCATCCCCGCCCTTGCTCCATCAGCGCTTTTTGCAGTGCATCCGTGCCAATTTGCTGCACCAGAAAATGAGCAATTGTTGCTTTTTGGTTGGTAATATTGGCGTTTGGGTCTGGCTGGGCTGCTTCCTGAACATAGCTGATCACTTTTTCCGAATTGCCCAATTTTTCAGCCAGAGCCACCATCTCATCCAGGCTGTAATGTTCCACCAGCTGCCAGATGAGCGTGTCGCTGCTGACGGCCTTGGTCAGAACCATCGCTTGCGGGCTGAGCATTTGCATCGCCTGGGTCAGCAGCAGTTCCACGTAAGCCTGTCCGCCATTTTCTAAAATGGCGAGGGCGATGCTGGATTTAGCGAAGTTTTCTGGCGCTTTGGGATCTAGCAGCTTTTCCAGATCGGCTTTACGCTGCTCTTCCTGCTCGCGGGTAAGGGTGGCGCGGGCGGTAATGGTGTACCAGGCGATGTCGTACAGCTCGGCCATGGTCGGGTAATATTCAAGCAGGCGGGTAACGGCCGTTCGCCGCTTGTTCATCAATTCCAGATCAATTTGAGTGCGGGCCAGGTTCTGAAACTGGTCATACAGCCAGCCCAGATTGAGCGCCACTTCCCCTTCCTCGCCGTCGCCAATGCGCTTGGCCAACACAAAACGGGTGCGGATGATCGCCTGGAAGCCCACGCCCACGCTCAAAACTTGTAGGCTGGGGTTCATCTCTGTCATTGTGACCCGGACAACGACCAGGGCAATCATGGCAGACACGACGTTGACCGCAATCAATATCCAGGCCCAGCGGGTGCGCAGCGCTTCTCGCGGATAGGTTTGGAAGGTGGAAACCAGCTCGGCAATAGCCACGGTGGCCCCCAGCAGCCCCACCAAAACGTAGGGTGCCAGGCGAGCGACAAAGCCGAGGACGTTGCTTTGCAGCGGTGCTACCCAGGCGGGTGTGGTTTCGGTAATCGGGAAAACAATGATGATAATAAGGGCAGCCAGAAGGAGGAGGAAGATGGCAACGGCCGTTTTCATGCCGCGCGTAATTTGGGTACGCTCACCAAAGGTTATTTCATTGGGTTGAGGAGCAGCCATAGATGGAATCCCGTGGGGAAATGAGTGTTAAAAAGTGGATCAGGCAAGGCTGCCGTTTAGATAAACCCGCGCCTCGCTGGTGATAGCCACCAGCATACCGTCTGGGCTGTTGGTGTCGTTGCGCAAATGGACAAAGCCCGCGCTCGACAAGTCACGCAGCACCGACAACGTTTTGCCCGGCAGCGTCCAGGTTTCGGCTGCCACTTCGCTGGGGCTCATTGCGCCTCGTTTGGCTAAGGTAATCAACACTTTGCGTTCTTCTTCTTCTAATTCAAACCGTTTCATCTTCTTACTCCTGCTACGGATTGCAGAGTAGCTTCTTGCTTTTGAGCGATGACAGATTCAGTAATCTTAATGGTGTAAAGATAGTTTGTTTCTGATCTTCAATACCAATTATAACATAAACCCTATCACGCCATGATCCGCAAAAAAGTAGTCAGCGATCAGGTATTCAGCTGGTGCAACGTGCGGCGGGTAAGGACAGTGGCCATTTCGGCGCGGTAATTGGCATCGCCCCGGAAGTCGCCGGGGTGGCTGTTGGCGGCAGCGGCGGCGGTGGTGGCCTGTTCGGCATCGGTTGGGGCGGCTTGTTCGGCCGCGTTCAGGCGAAACGGCCGTTCCGCCAATCCGGTTGCTGCCAATCGGACCGAGCCATCTGCCATGCGCCAGCCGGTGATGGAGACAATGGGGTAATCGGCCGGGGTGCGGGCGACGCGGTGACTGGCTCCGCTGCCTGCGGGCAGGGGAATGGTGATGGTGGTGATGAGGCCAGACGGCCGTTCCTCATCCCCTAAATAATCGGCCAGGGAGACGGTGTTTCGGCTGGACAGGCTTTGCAGCGTGACGCTGGCTTCCAGCACCAGCAGGGCGGCCAATAGCTCGCTGTCTGGCAGGCGGCTGGCGACGGTGCCGCCTAGCGTGGCGGCGTTGCGGTAGGTGTTGGGGCCAGCCTGATGGAGGGCGGTTTGCAGCAGGGACGCGGCACTGTTTGCTGGCAGCTCGGCGGCTAAAAATGCACTCAGTTTGGTGAGGCTAAGCGTTGCGCCGACGGCCAAGACCTCTTTACCGCCGCCACTGACCAGTTGTGCCTGGGCTAATCCCAACGCTTGCAGGTCGATAACGGCCGTTCCCGGCAACCCCTGTTCCGTGGCCAATAGCTTGGTGCCGCCAGCCAGCGGCTCACTGCCGGGTCTGGCCAGCAAGTTCAACGCTTCGTCTAACGATTCTGGGCGATAGTAGCTGTCTGGTTTTTGGGGCATGGGTAACTCCTGTTTTAGATGTTAACGCCGAAGGGCAGAGAAATAGTTATTGCACTTTTGTCGGTTTCTGGTTGTGAAATTGCCATCTGCTGATTACAATAGCCATAATGCTCATTATTTTACCCGAAACGGCACAAAAACCGACAGCTTTGCCCGGAGATACTGGGCATTTTCACACCTGGAGCCACGTTTTATGACGGAGCAATCTTCTGCTTTTTTGCATGGTTTAAGCATCCATTTGCGGCAGCGCCGGGCCGTGGCTCTGGGGGTGGCGCTGCTGGCGCTGGGGGCGATGGGCTGGTATGCCATCACCGACGGCGCTCATTTAGTGCATGATCCGGTGTTGACGGGTGGGGATTATGTGGGCGGGGCCCTGTGCCATCGGCTGACGTCCCACTCATTTATGATAAACGGCCGTCAATTCCCCCTCTGTGCCCGCTGTACCGGCATGTATCTGGGGGTGGCGCTGGCGTTTGGCGTCCTGTTTCTGGCGGGGCGGGGGCGGCGGACCGACTTACCACCGCTGCCCATTCTGCTCCCCCTGATTGGCTTTGTTGGGCTGATGGGGGTCGATGGCCTGAACTCCGCTTTCCATTTTTTACCCAACTTTCCCTACCTGTATGAACCGCAAAACTGGCTGAGGCTGGTCACGGGCATGGGTACCGGGCTGGCGATGGGGCTGCTAATCTTCCCGGCGCTGGCGCAGACGCTGTGGCGGGAGGGTGACGGCCGTCCCATCATTGACTCGGCGCGGGAGCTGGGGGGTGTGGTTTTGCTGGGGGGAACGGCCGTTTTGCTGGTTCTAAGCAACCAAGCGACTATTTTGTACGTATTGGCCCTAGTGAGCGTTGCCGGGGTTCTGTTGATTGTCACCTCGCTAAACGCCGTCTTTTTGCTGATGTTGGTGAAGCGGGATGGTTTGGCGGTACGTTGGCAGGAAACGGCCGTACCGCTTCTGGTAAGCTTTGCGCTGGCGGTGGTGCAGTTGGGCACCATCACGCTGCTGCGCTTGAATTTTGTGGGAACCATTACCGGGTTTCCCGGTCTTTCTTGAAAGTTTGGAGATTAGAGATTGGTAAGGCAGCAATCTCCAATCTCTAATCTCCAAACTCTAGTTTTTGGAGAAAAAGATGCTCGATCTGTTTAGCGCTTTTGGTTTGGCGGGCAGCGCCGGTTTAAATGCCTACATCCCCTTATTGTTGGTCTCTCTCGCCGCCCGTTTTCCCCTGAATGATCCCTTGCTTAATTTAGCCGAACCGTACAGTGTCATGGGCAGCTGGTGGGCCATCGGCATCATCAGCGTGCTGCTGCTCATCGAGATGACGGTGGACAAAGTGCCTGCCATCGATACGGTGAACGACGCGATTCAAACTTTTGTCCGCCCGGCTGCCGGAGCGGTGCTTTTTGCTGCCAACGCCAACATCGTCAACGATATTCATCCGGTTTTGGCGCTGGGGGCCGGATTGGTGGTTGCGGGGAGCGTTCACGCGGTCAAAGGCCTGGCACGGCCTGTGGTCACGGCGACAACGGCGGGAACCGGCAACTGGCTGGTGAGCCTGTTGGAAGACATTGTGGCCTTTTTTGCCTCGATTTTGGCTATCTTTTTGCCCGTTTTGGGCATGATTTTGCTGTTTTTTTTCCTGTTTTACGGCTGGCGACTCTACCAACGACGGAAGCAGCGTACCGCTTTCCATTAATGTTTCGCCAATTATCCAAAAGGAGGTGGCAATCAGGTAATTTCAGATCTATCTGCAACCAATTTGATTTATGTGTGTTTATATGTTTGGTATTTGGCGATTTTTATTAATGATTTTTAATCCCCTGAGGAGGATCACATGTTAGACAGAGTAATTGGCGTTTTGAAACTGGATGTAAACACTTACGAGGAGATCGAGGCAGACGAGAGCGCAACTTCGCAAGCGGCTATCGTTGTAGCTGTGGTAGCTATCGTCGGGGGTTTGATTGGGGGCGGTATCAGCGCAGCTATGGGCGGCAGCTTCCTGGGCAGCTTTTTGAGCCAGCTTATTGGCGCTTTTGTGAGCTGGGGTGTTTGGTCTGTGGTTACTTATTTTGTGGGAACTTCCTTGTTTGGTGGTAAATCAAGTATTGGACAAATGCTTCGGGTTTTAGGTTTTGCTCAGGCTCCTGGTATTTTGGGCATTATTCCGGTTTGCGGTTCCTTTGTGGGTTGGATCTGGACCTTGGTCTGTACGTTTATTGCCATTCGTCAGGGGCTGGATTTAGATAATGCCAAAGCTGCCATGACGGCCGTTATTGCCTTTATTGCCGTTTTTATTGCCTCTCTTATTATTGGCGCTATCTTGGCCGCACTTGGTTTGACAGCTGGCGCTGGCCTGAGCGCTTTGCAGGGCCTGACTGGCTAAACCCGCTCAACGGTGATTCAATAAAAACGGCCGTTATCGGATGGTAACGGCCGTTTTTTGTTGTCTAGAAAAGGGCGAGGCGATACCGATCACCGATCACCGCTTGCCTCGGCAATTTCCTTCAAACGCAACTGCGCCTGCAGGCCGCTGATGTGGGCTTCTAGCTCTACCAGCTCATCGCGCTGGGTGGAAATTTTGTCGTTTTCGGCGCGGACAAAACGAGCAAAGGGGGCGATGGTGCTTTCAATGCGCTGTGCGCCGCGCCGCATTTCGCGGGTGAATTGGTCTGTCAGGCTGCTGACTAGCTTTTGTCGCATTTCAGCCAGCTTTTGGGCAAATTCGGCCTTCGCTTTGCGCTTGCGGGCGGGCAGCACCAGCAGTCCCAGGGCAGCGGCGGCAATCCCGGCAAAGATGCCGGTGTAGTCAAAGAAGGCGGTGTGGGCCACGACGGTGATGAGCACGCCGAGACCGACGCCCACGCCCGCCAAACCGGTGTTGACAACGGCCGTTCGCGCCGCCGAAGCCATCTCGGCCGCTTCTTTTTCCTTGTCGTAGGTTTCCACCGCCCGGCGGGTGGCCGCGCCGATGGAGTCGATGAGGCGCTGGCGGTCGTAGGCCAGGGTGCCTTCTTTGGGACCCGCCTGGCCTACGACGCGGTTGTCGTGGGCTTCTTTGCGCTGGGCCATATGTTCAGCAACGGCCGTCCACTGGCGTAAATCTTGCTCTACCATCCAGTCGATCAATTCACTGACGCGACTTTCGATCTCACGGGGCGTTTCGCCTACCACTTGCAGCTCAAACGCTTTCTCCATTTGGCGGGCGCGCAGCAGGTCGGGAATACGCCCCAGACGCATCGTTTCGTCGAAAAAGTCGTTGCCCCGCTTTTCCATGGCGTACAAAATATTGTCGATTTCGCTGAGACGGGCTTTGAAGTTGCGCTGCATATCTTCGTCGTAGTAAACCATTTGCCGCTCGATGTCGTTTAGCAGCTGACGATCATCTTGCAGGGAGGCGAGGTCGGCTTCGCTGCTGGTGAGCTGTTTGCGCACCAGTTTCAACCCCACGCCCAATGGATTGAGCAGCTTGAGTCGGAAACGGCCGTCGTCGTCCAGCGTATCATGGATGAATTTTTCCAGCGGCTCAAAGCCGCTCTGCGACCACAATTGAGGCTGGCCCGCCTTGGCCTGCTGGGCCAGCTTGGCGGAGATGGGGAACACGGCCGAAATCTCTCCTACTAAATTTTTAGCCGAATCCTTCACAAACTCAATCACCTGGTTGCGCTCGGCATCGCTGGAAAGAATGTCTGCCTTGTTGATCAGCAGAACGATCTTTTTACCCCAGTCGCGAATTTGGGCCAGGAAGCTGCGTTCACTTTCGCTAAACGGGTGATCTGCCGAGGTGATAAACAAAACGAGATCGCTGCGGGGGATGAATTCGGCCGTCAGCGCCTCGTGTTCGCGCAGGATGGCGTTGGTGCCGGGCGTGTCCACAATGCTGATCTTTTTGAGCATCTCGACGGGGGCAGTTTGCACCCAGATGCCTTTGTCGCCAGGCACCAGGTTGGTGAGTTCACCATATTTCAGCAGGTAAATCTGGCTGGTGGTGGGCGTGACGCCTTCAGTTTGCAGCGTCTGGCCCAGAAAGGCGTTGATAAAGGCCGACTTCCCCGAATTAAACTCCCCGGCGACAACCAGCAGGAACAGGTCGTCTAGCTGGCGAATAGAGTCTGCCAGGGCGGTGCGATCTTCCTTGGCAGTAGCCGTATCCCCCAGCAGGTCGCGCAGCTGGCCCAGCGTGTCGCGGGTGCGTTTGAGCAGTTCTTCTTGCTCTTGGTTTAAGATAGCGTCCATATAGTTCCTAATTTTTTATCCGCAGATTGCGCAGATTAATTGTTGGACACCGCTGCGTTTTTTGGGACACAAAACGACCGTTATCCAACAATCTGAAAGAAGTTAAACTAATGAAAAGTATAGCATGGGGAAATTTGTGTACAAGCGAATCGCGCGCAGCCGGACTTTTTAGATATCAGGTTTGAAGTTGCCCCTTGACTTCAAGCGCACTTGAACCGTTAAAATATGTGTACATTGTAAAATTTATTCAAAACAGGATATACACATGATGCAAAAGCTATCCATTCAGCAAACGGCCGAGAAGATGGGTGTAACGACCTCCACCCTGCGCTATTACGAAGAGATTGGGATTTTGCCCGGTATTCAGCGCAATGGCAGCGGCCACCGCTTTTATGAGGAGCAAGATTTGGGTTGGATTTCCTGGATCAAGCTGCTGCGCAGCAGCGGCATGCCCATTGAAACGATTCGTGAATTTGTTGAACTGACGCAATCCGGCAGCGATTCCATTCCGGCCCGCTGTGAAATTCTGGATTCCCATCGCCAAAAAATCAGAGGGCGCATTAACGAACTGGAGGGATTTTTGGCCAGATTGGATGATAAGCTGCAATTTTACCAGGGGTTGACAGACAATCTTTAAACGTTACCCATAAGGAGAAAACAATGGAATACACGTCGCTTGGGCGCACTGGTGTACAGGTCAGCCGCCTCTGTTTAGGCTGTATGAATTTTGGCGGCAGAACCACGGCTGGTGAGGCGGCCAAAATAATTGATCATGCGGTTGAGAATGGCATCAACTTCATCGATACAGCCAATGTGTATGGGCACGAACCAGGCAATTACCATGAAGGTCGGAGGCGCAGCGAACAAATTGTGGGTGAGACGTTAAAGCCCAGCAGCAAACGCAGCAAAATGGTGCTGGCAACGAAAGTCCATTACCCCATGCACTCAGGGCCAAATGGGGGTGGCAACAGTCGCCGGCATCTTATTGAGCAATGTCACGACTCCCTGCGCCGACTGAACACCGAGTGGATCGATCTTTACCAGCTTCATGCGGCGGATACGGCCGTACCCATCGACGAAACCTTGCGCGCTCTGGATGATCTAATCCGAGCGGGCAAAGTGCGTTACATTGGCACCAGCGGCTTTCCGGCCTGGAAGCTGCTGGAGGCGTTATGGGCAGCCAAAGAGTATGGTCTGAATCGCTTCATTTGCGAACAGCCACCTTATAACTTGCTCGACCGGCGCATTGAGCGGGAGCTTTTGCCGATGGCCCAAAGCTATGGGCTGGGCATTATTACCTGGGCTCCCCTGGCTGGCGGTTTTTTAACGGGTAAGTACCGTCCAGATGAAGCAGTGCCAGAAGATTCGCGCTACAGTGAATTTTGGCGTGGTTTTGGTGAGGAGCACTATCGTTCCTCTGTCTTTCAGGTGATTGAGCGGGTAACGGCCGTTTCCCAGGAAAAAGGTTGTTCGCTGGCGCAGCTCTCGCTGGCCTGGCAGCTTCACCAGTCCGCCATTACAGCCCCTATCATCGGTCCCCGCACGATGGCGCAGCTGGAAGATGCGTTAGGAGCCTTATCCGTATCCTTGACACCCGAAGAGTTAACCCGGATTGATGAAGTGGCCCGCCCAACCCAATTTACAGTTTCTTATTACGGAGGCGAAGATAAAATTTGGCCCGGCTGGCAGCCATCCCAACATCAATGGTAAAACAAAGGCGATAAGCGCTTTTGAAAGCGTCTATCGCCTTTGTTTTTAAGAAACCACAGAGCTGCCCAGAGAGAAGCGTAGAAAAATCCGCGTGAATCCGCGCAATCGCGGCTAATCCCCTTCGTAGCTGATGCCCGCTTCATCCAGACGGCGCAGCCGCTCCCATTCGGGGATGTCGCCGTCGGCCCCAGCCTCTTTAAGCACCATGATCTGCCGCAGCTCAACGATCTGGTCACGCAGCTGGGCCGCTTTCTCGAACTCCAGCGCCTGCGCCGCAGCTTTCATCTGTTTCTCCAGCTCGGTGATCATCTTGTGCAGCTCTGCTTTGGGCAGATCGGCCGTGGTGGTGTACCGCTCCTTGCCTTCAGCCAGCGCCGCTTCCTTGTGCTGCTTAGAGATGTCGTCGGTCAGGTCGCGCACCAGTTTGCGGATGCTCTTCGGCTCGATACCGTGGGCTTCGTTGTAGGCCGCCTGCCGTTCGCGCCTGGCGTTGGTGGTGTCGATGGCGGCCTGCATGGAGCGGGTGATTTTGTCACCGTACATGATCACTTTGCCTTCCACATGCCGTGCCGCCCGGCCAATCGTCTGCGTCAGCGACGTTTCCGAGCGCAGGAACCCTTCCTTGTCGGCGTCCAGAATGGCCACCAGGGAGACTTCGGGCAGGTCGAGCCCTTCACGCAGCAGGTTGATACCCACCACCACATCAAAAACCCCCATGCGCAAATCGCGCAAAATTTCGGTGCGCTCAATGGTATGGACTTCGGAGTGCAAATAATGGACCTTGACGCCCATTTCCAGCAGGTAGTCGCTTAAATCTTCGGCCATGCGCTTGGTGAGCGTGGTGACGAGTACCCGTTCCCCCCGTGCCGTGCGCTTGTTGATTTCCCCCAGCAGGTCGTCTACCTGCCCTTTGGCGCTGCGCACTTCCACTTCGGGGTCCAAAACGCCGGTGGGGCGAATGACCTGATGCACAATCTGGTCTGAGTGCTCCAGCTCGTACGGGCTGGGGGTGGCAGTGGTGCAAATTACCTGGTTGATGCGCTGGTCGAACTCATCAAAGTTGAGCGGCCGATTGTCCAGCGCGCTGGGCAGGCGGAAGCCATAATCGACCAGGGTTTGCTTGCGGCTGCGGTCTCCGGCGTACATGCCGCGAACCTGGGGAATCGTCATGTGGCTTTCGTCCAGGATGAGCAGGTAGTTGGCGGGGAAGTAATCCATCAGCGTCCAGGGAGGTTCGCCCTCCTGGCGCTGATCCAGATGGCGGCTGTAATTTTCGATGCCGGAGGTAAAGCCGATTTCGCGCAGCATTTCCAGATCGTAGCTGGCGCGCTGCTCGATGCGCTGCGCTTCCAGCAGCATCTTCTTTTCCTTAAAGAAGGCGATGCGTTCATTGAGTTCAGCTTCGATGTCGTTGATCGCCTGGGCCAGCTTGGCCTCATCGGTCACAAACTCGCGGGCAGGGAAGATGTCGATTTTGGCCATGTCAAGCAGCACTTCACCGGTGAGGGCGTCGAATTCGCTGATGCGCTCCACCTCATCGCCCCAAAACTCGACAGAGTAGGCGGTTTGGGCATAAGCTGGAAAGATTTGCAGGGTGTCGCCGCGCACGCGAAAGGTGCCGCGCCGCAGTTCCAAATCGTTGCGGTCGTACTGGATGGCGACGAGGCTGCGCAGGAGGGTGTCGCGCCGGTAGGTGCCGCCCCGTTCGATGCCGACGGTGACTTGCCCCCACGTTTCCGGGCTGCCAATGCCGTAGATGCAGGAGACGGAGGCAACGATGACCACATCCTGGCGGCTCATCAGGTTGGCCATGGTTTGCAGGCGTAAACGGCCGATTTCCTCATTAATCTGCGTCTCTTTTTCAATGAACAGGTCGTGACGCGGCACATATGCTTCTGGCTGGTAGTAGTCGTAGTAGCTGACGAAGTAGGAAACGGCGTTCTTGGGGAAGAATTCGCGGAACTCGCTGTAGAGCTGGGCGGCCAGGGTCTTGTTGTGGGCGATAACCAGGGTGGGCTGCTGCGTTTGCTGGATGACGTTGGCCATGGTGAACGTCTTGCCGGTGCCGGTGGCTCCGAGCAAGGTCTGGAACTTGTCGCCGCGTGCCAATCCTTCTATCAGCTTTTCGATGGCGGCAGGTTGGTCGCCAGTAGGGACAAAATCAGATGCAATTTGGAATTTGGGCATAGGATTCCTCTTTTTCATCCGCAGTTTTCGCAGATGAGCGCAGATTATTTTGATCGATTTTTATCAGAACGTAAGTTCGTAATTTTACCACATCTCACTGTTTTTGGGAGATGGATTAAGCGCGAAATAGGTTAATCATCCTGGCCAAAGTAGGCGTTCCAGGCGGTGAGATCGTCCTCTTTGAGGTTGTGGGGGTTGGGGGATTTTTTCTTTTTGGGGCTTGGCTGGCTTTTTTCGCTGGGTTTAGTGGCTGGTTTGTTAGTGGCTGGTGTCGCCTGCTTAGGTTCGCTGCTAAAGAGAGCGAGCCATTCGTGCAGCTCTTCGTCGCTGAGTTCGGGGTTTTCGCGGTTTGCAGTGGCTGGTGGCTTGGGGCTAGTGGCTGGTTCCGCTTCTTCGGGTTCAGGTTCCGGTTCAGGCACGGAGCGGTTGGGCGGGACGGGTTTGGGGCTGCGGCGCAGCGCTTTTTCATCGACAGGACCAAACAAGTCCAGCCACTGCTCTACTTCAGCGTCGCTGAGGATGGGGTCCGGGTCGGTGATGGTGGGGCCGGGCAGGGTGCGTTCTGCGCGGTCGCTCACCAGGCGCAGAGCGAACTTTTCGCTGCGGATATGCTTCATGTTGCGCTTGTTGGCGGCGGCGATGATTTCCTGGTCGCTGGTGACGAGGGTGTATTCGGGTGGGTTGGGCACGCGGTTGATGCGGGTGATGAGGAGGGAATCGGCCGTTTTGCCCTGGGAGACAAAAACCACTTTTACCTGGGAGTTGGAGAGGTTGACGTTGTGGCCACCGGGCAGGCCGCCGTCGAAGTAGACGGTGACGGTGCGCTTGAGGGAAACGGCCGCCCACTGCCGCAGTTTCAAAATAAGCTGAACCTCATCATCCGGGTCGCTGAGGTCGATGTCTGGTAGTTTGGCAATGAGGTTGTGGCCGTCGATTAGATAATGCATGGTTCATTTAGCCCCAAAATGAATAAGGGTCAACATCAATTCGTGTGTTGTCATGATTCATAATCAAAGATTTCGCAGATTGAAAAGATCAAGAAATCTGGTAAATCTGCGAAATCTTTGATAAACGCCTTTGTCAAGCACACTATTTGTCGAAGAGCCATTAATAATAACTGTGGTTGACTGTCTTCGCCTCAATTCTGCTCAGGTGGCGGCGAATTGTCAACCGGTTGGGGTAACGATACACGGCCGTATTCCCCACGCTGCAAGACCATCACAAAATGATCTCCCCAGCCGCCGCTGAGCCGCGCTGTTTTAGCTTCCAGTCGGTTCAACGTGGCAAACAGGCGCGGCCAACGCGCTACCCAATGGCCCAGGTAGCTGGGCGGCAACCACAGCCCCAAACTTTCTACATGGATACAGGTAAACCAGGGGGCAAAATCACGCTTTAGCTGCCGCGCTGAGGGGTACCAAATGGGGATGAGATTGTCGCCGATGCGGGCGGTGGCGGGCTGGCGGAAGCGGCGTACGGCCGTTCCCCATTCGCCGTGTAATAAATGCCAGCCAATCTCCCAGGGACACACGGGTCCCATCGGTACCAGAATTAGATGCCCACCGGGGCGCACTCGCTGGGCTAAGGCAGCGGCCAACGGCCGTAAATCTGCCAGGGTATTGAGGCCGCCAAAGTTGCTTAATGCGCCATCGTAGACATCGGCTGTATCCTGCCCTTTGGCGATTTCTTGCAAGGAGCGATGTACCGGGGTGACGAGATGGCTGAGATTGGCTTGCTGGGCTTTAACGGCCGTTCTTCCCACCATCTCTGCCGACCCATCTGTCGCCGTGACCGCCACGCCCCGCTGTGCCAGCCAGACAGCATCTTCGCCTGTGCCGCAGGCCAGTTCTAATACGTTGTGTCCGGCCTGAAAATAGTTCGCCAGCACGCGCCAGACTCGCTGGCGCAGCATCTGGCCCAGGGGGGATTGGGTGAAGGTGGCGTCGTAATTAGCGGCGAAGGTATCGAAGGCGGAGGGGAGCATAATTGTGAATTTGTGTTGTTTACGGGATTTACCAGCCATCGGCGGCGCGTTCTTGGGTTGACCAGCCGCGCCCGCTGGCTTTGTCTGGCTGTTCGGTTTCGCGCTGGTGTTGGGTGAGGCGCATGCCCCAACGGCCGCGTTGGGCGTTGAGCCACAGTTTGCTCAGGTGTACCGGGTTTCGTTCTTTTGCCCGCCAGCTTTTGCTTAGATTGACTTCGTTCACCAGCCAGCGGGTGGCGTGGCTGTAGAATTGGCGGGAGTAACGGCCGTTTACCTGCCAATCTCTATCCGTCCGTTCGGCCCAGGCCAGCGGTGTCGTCACCCGGTCGGCTACTTTGTCATAATAAGCCGTGCCTTTGATGGGGTAAGCCACCGTCGTTAGGAATAGGTCCGGGTTGGCCTGTTTGAGATAAACGGCCGTTGCTTCAATATCGGCCACCTCCTCGCCATCGTAGCCCAGCATGATGAACATGCCCACTTCAATGCCCGCCGCTTGCAAGAGTCGGCTTTTGGCTAGCAAATCAGCCACCTCTGTCTTGCGTTTCATCCTGTCTAACATGCGCTGCGAGCCGCTTTCCGAGCCGAGCCAGAGCCGGGTGCAGCCCATTTTGGCCAGGGCGGCGATAATCTCTTCGTCCAGCCTGTCCGGACGACTGATACATTCAAACGGGATACGCAGACCGCGCCGTTTGAGTTCGGCAGCGTAGCGCAGGAACCAGCGCGGGGCGATGGTCAGCACGTCGTCAGCGTACCACAGCTGGTCGGGCTGGTAGGTGGCCTGAATCCAGGCCACTTCGTCGGCCACCTCTTCGACGGTGCGGCGGCGATGGGTATGACCGAAGACGGTGTGGCTGCACCAGGTGCAGGTGTAGGGGCAGCCCCGCGCCGTAATCAGGGAGACGGAACTGAGGCCGTGATGGGTTTTCCAGGTGTCCAGGTAGCGGGGCATGTCTATCGCTTCCCGGTCGGGCCAGGGCTGGGCGGAAAGATCTTTGAGGTAGGGCCGGGCCGCCGTCTGCACCAACTGCCCGTCGTCGTTTTGGAAGATGATGCCCTGGATGGTGTGGAGTTGGGAACGGCCGTTTCGCCCCAGATGCGGGATCAACTCCTCCAACGTCAGCTCGCCTTCACCCGTCACCACGATGTCTGCGCCAAAGGTCAGGTATTCGGCGGCGTAACTGGCTGGTTCCGGCCCGCCCAGAATCACCATCGCCCCCACTTCCCGACAGACCGGGATCATGCGCAGGATGTTTTGTTTGGTCATCAGGTTGCAGTAGAGGCCGACGAGAAACGGCCGTTTCGCTCGCACATAGGCCACAAAATCCGCCATTGTCTGGAAAGTGGCGTCGAACAAATCCACCTCGAACCCTTTGGCCTTCAGGTGGGAGGAGATATAAAGCAGCCCCAGCGTGGGGTACGGCTTCATGATTTGCTGTTCGTGGGCGTCTTCGGCGATGAAATAACCGTGGGCCAGTAGAATGTCCATAGGTATCAGATTTCCTGTTATCATTATAAACCATGTTACCGCTTGCTGCTTTTTCCCTGGCCTGCCCTCTTTGCCATACGCCGTGGACGCCCCCGTATGGCCACACCCTTACCTGTCCCCAAGATAAGCTGACTTTTAGCCAGGTAGATGGCATCTGGCGATTTTTGCTGCCAGAGCGAGCGGCTCATCTCCGCCACTTTATGCAGGCGTATGAGCAGGTGCGTCAGGCAGAAGGCTGGGGTAGTGCAGACCCGGCTTATTACCGCGCCCTGCCGTTTCGGGATGGGAACGGCCGTTATCCCCACATCTGGCACATCCGAGCGCAAAGCTTTTTGGCGCTGCAAAAGCACCTCCTGCCGCTAGAGACGCAGCCGCAGCGCATCCTCGATCTGGGTGCGGGCAATGGCTGGCTGGCCTACCGGCTGGCTCGGCTGGGCCACAATGTTGCCGCCGTTGATCTCCTGGTCAATAAGGTCGATGGACTGGGTACGCACCCCTATTATGACGCCGCCTACCTGCCGCTCCAGGCTGAGTTTGACCAATTGCCCCTGGCCGATTCCCAGGCCGATCTGGTGATTTTCAACGGCGCGTTTCATTATGCCACGAATTATGAACGGACATTAAACGAAGCGCTGCGCCTGCTCAAGCCGCAGGGTCGCCTCGTCATCATGGATTCTCCCCTGTACCGGGACGGGCGCAGCGGGCGGCAAATGGTACAAGAGCGGCAAGAGAGGTTCGCCGCCCAGTATGGCTTTCGCGGCAATGCCCTGCCTCATGAAAATTACCTCACCTACGACCGCCTGGAACAGCTCGCCGCCACGTTATCGCTTCGCTGGCGGTTCATTCAACCTTATTACGGCCTGCGCTGGGCGATGCGTCCCTGGCTGGCCCGCCTGCGCCGCAGCCGCGAACCGGCCACTTTTCAGCTAATCGTCGGCGAGTTGGCGAGTACATAATACTTTTATGCCCATACTCGTTGTTGCCCTGGATGGGGCCACCTTTGATCTGCTGAGCCCGTGGCTGGCCGAGGGCACATTGCCCACCCTGGCCCGGCTGATAGCGGCTGGCGCATCGGGTGAACTCAGTTCCACCCTACCCCCGCTGACGGCTCCGGCCTGGGTCAGCTTTATGACGGGTAAAAATCCGGGCAAACACGGGATTTTTGACTTTTTCCGTCCCCACGCCGCCGATTTGGACCAGTATGAGATGGTCAACAGCAGCCATATTCGGGCCAAACTATTTTGGGATTATCTCTCTGAGGCGGGCAAACGGGTGGGGGTGCTTAATGTGCCCGTAACCCATCCGCCGCGCCCGGTCAACGGCTACCTGGTCCCCGGCCTGCTCTCCCCCGACCAGGGGCAAACCTGCTACCCGCCAGATTTGCTTCTGCCCTATCAAAAAGAGCTGGGGCCGTACCGCCTGACGCCCGATCTCCTGTACCAGCCAGACAACACGGCCGTTTTCATTGCCGATCTGCATGCCCTCTGCGACAGCCAAAGCCGGTATGCCCAACGCCTCTGCGCCGATCATTCAACCGATTTCTTGATGGTCCATTTCCTGGCGCCGGACATTGCCCAGCATAAATTGTGGCATTACAGCGACCCCAGCCACCCCTGGTACGATCCGGCCCAGGCGGCGCAGTATGGCTCTGCACTGCGCGACCTGTTCGCCCGGCTGGATCAGGCCATCGCCGACCTGATTGCCCTGATGCCCGCTGAGACAACGGTCTTGGTGATGAGCGATCATGGGTTTGGCCCATCCCATCAAATTGTCAATCTGAACCAATTTTTTATCCAGACCGGGCTGATGAAGTTGAAGCGAGGCTGGCGGGTGTGGGGGCGGCAATCGCTTTTTAAGCGCCCACGGCTGTGGCGCTGGGCGGGTCGGTGGCTGCGACCAGTCGCTTTTGCCGATGTGGATTGGGCGCAAACGACGGCCTACTCGCTGGGGCATATCGGCCAGGTCTATCTGAACGTCAACGGAAGGCAGCCGTTTGGCATCGTCGAGCCAGATGGCTATGAGACAGTGCGGGCGCAGGTGATGGCCCACCTGCGCCTTTTGCGCCATCCCGTTACAGGGCAGCCCCTGGTAGAGCAGATGATTGTGCGGGAGGCGGCGGTGCACGGCCCCTATCTGGATCACGGGCCAGATTTACACCTGGTGCTGGATGGCTATCGCACAATGGCTTACCCGATGTTTGCCGCTGACGGCCGTATTGTCACCGAGCAGCGTTTGGGCAATTCCGGGGACCATCGGGCCAACGGGATTTTGATTGCGGCTGGCCCGGCCATTAAAGCCGGGCATACCGTTACCGCCGCCCGTCTGGTTGATCTGGCGCCTACCATTTTGTACCTGCTGGGCGTCCCTGTGCCGGATGATATGGATGGGCGGGTGTTGGGGGAAGCCATCGTGGAGCCGTACCAGAGAGCGCGTCCGGTGGTGTTTCAAACGGCCGTTTCCCCACCTGATCCCATCACCCTACTCAACCAATCAGAAGCGGACGAAGTCGCCCGGCGGCTGCGCAATTTAGGGTATCTGGGATGACCTTGCACTGCCCCACTTGCCACCAGCCGATTGACCCGGAGCGGCATAGCTGCCCCAAAGGGCACACTTTTGCGATGCGTGATGGGGTTTTGTCCCTGCTGGATGTGCCGTTTGCCCAACGATTGCACCGGTTTAACGATACCCTGGCGCGATACCGGGCCGCCACGGGGCGGCGGCTGTTGGACCCGGCGCTGTATGCGGAACTGCCGTTTGCCGCTGCGCTCCAATCGCAAGTTGAGTGGCGGCTGCGCCGGTATGATTGGGCGGTGGCGCAGCAATGGGTGGGCGTGCGACCGCAGCGCGTGTTGGACATTGGAGCGTGGAATGGTTGGTTGAGCCACCGGCTGGCGCTGATGGGGCATGAGGTTACGGCCGTAGATTATTTCACCGATCCGTATGATGGCTTGGGAGCCAAACAGTTTTACCCCACCAACTGGCAGGCCATCCAGCTGGATTTAACCGACTTGTCCCCCCTGCCTCCCGTTTTTGATCGCATCATTCTCAACCGCTGCCTGGCCTTTTTTGGCGATCCAGCCGCCTACCTGGCCCAGGTTCAGACGAAGTTAGCCCCCGGCGGCAGCCTGCTCCTGACCGGCCTCGCTTTTTACCGCGACCCGTCTGGCAAGGCGCAGGCAGTGGCCGACATGACTCAAAGTTACCGACAGCAATATGGGGTAGAGATGTTCCTGAACCCAACCAAAGGGTATCTGGACGGGGAAGATCAACAGCGATTGGTGGCGGCTGGGGTGCGGCTTACACCCTACCCGCAGTTACTTCTGGCGAATTTTCAGGCGTGGCTGTGGCCGCAGCATCCCCGCTACTATTACGGTCAAATCGATTAGACATTATTATGCTATGCAAAAACGCAAAGCCGCCAAGATTTTCATCCTTTGCGCTTTCGCGTCAAACTCTATTGATCAGGCGGGAAAACAGCGACCTGCAACTTTTTCGGCGCCACCAGTCGCCAGCCATCCCGAATGTGAAAAGCGAGGTCTTCATCGCTAATCTTCTCCAGTTCGATGCCAATCCAACCCCGCACCCCGACATAGGGCGGCCTGAAGTATTTTTCTGGCGCAGTTTCGATCAGCATTTCTTGAATGCCAGGCGATGCAGGCAGCCAGACGGCAATCCGGCCGTCGTTGTGATGGTTGTTGGCAAACATGGCAAAAACCTTTTTGCGAACGAAAAAGGTTGGCTCGCCATGCGAGAGCCTTTCTGTCGTCTCGGGCATTGCGGCGCAAATTTGCCGTACTCGTTCCAGATGTTTTTCACTCATTTTTCTTCCTTACATAGTTTATAGAGAGAAAGGATTTCGGTAGGCAGTTCCTGCCGGGCTTCGATCCGTAACTGATAACCGTGCTGCTGGACGAGATTGAGAAAGCGGCCCTCATCCCCGGCGGACGACAGCAAGACCAGAGCACAGCCATCCGGGTTGAGATGTTCGTGCATTTGACCGATGAAGCGCTCGATGACATCGTCGGCGCGAAAGGCGCGATCCAGGCTGTTTTTTGGCTGGCCACGAAAGTAGGGTGGGTTGAAGAGAATCACGTCGAAGGTTTCGTTGGATACGGCCGTAAACAAGTCCCCTTCTCTAACTGCCACCCGATCTTCTACCTCATTCAGCAGCACGTTTATCCGGGCGCAGCGCACAGCAGCCGGGTTGATGTCAACGGCCGTTACCCACTCCGTCCACTGCGCCGCAAACACCGCCCCCACGCCCGACCCCGTGCCCATATCCAGCACCTGCGAATTGGGGGGAATCAATTGGGCGTTAAGGGCTTGCGCCATCCATTCACTCGTCCAGAAGAGGCTGGGGTTGAAGACCTGGGGGAGAATGAGAAACGGCCGTTCCGCCACCCACTCCAGCGCCAACCGGTCAAACCGGTGGCGTTGAAAGAGCAGAAATCGCGCCCGATACCAGGCGCGGACCAGAAAACGCTTCACGCCGCGTAACATGAGCCAAACTGTACCACAAAGCCGGGCGATATAGTACCATAGCCTCATGCTGCGGTTCCGCCCCTTGCTTCCCCTTTTGCTGTTTCTATTTGCTCTCCTGGTTCGTCTCGCGCTGGCTGCCAAGACCCAATTCGACGGCCTGTACGGCCAGGACGCCTTCGCCTACTTTTATTACGCGCTTGATCTGCGCGCAGCGACGGCGGCGGGACAATCGCCACCTCCTTTTGCCTGGCCCATTGGCTATCCGATGCTGGTCGCCCTTGCCGTGTCTATGATTGGTTCCCAGGCCAGCGCCGGACAAATCGTCAGTCTGCTGACCGGCGCGGCCATCGCCCCCCTGGTTTATCTGCTGGTGCTCGCAGTTCGGCCGCAGGCTTACCTGGGTGGCATGGTGGCGGGGGCATTAACGGCCGTTGCCGCCGAACTCACCCTCTACAGTCTGGCCGCCATGTCCGACGCCGCCGGGCTATTTTGGGCCACGCTCTCCGCCTGGCTGCTGCTCCGTTATCTGTCTCGCTGGCAAATGGGCTGGCTGGCGGCAGCGGCTGCTGCCCTCTCCCTGGCGATCATGACCCGCTGGGTTTATGGCTTGCTCATCATTCCCTGGGGTGTGGCGGCACTGTTGGCTGCGCAAGAGGCCCATCTTCCCTGGCGGCGCGGCGCTGCCGCCGCCGCCACAGCCCTTCTCATCGGCATCGCCCTCATTGGCAGCCAATTTATCGGCGACATCGGTGGAGAATGGTCGCATACTGTAGACCTGCGAGTGGTGCGCTGGCATCCGGCCAATGCGTTCAAAAGCGCCGTGCAAAACAGCGATGGTTTTTTCGATTACGGCCGTCCAACCGCCCTTTATTACCTTCTGCCCGGCGGGCATCCCGCTTACATCTTTCCCCTCTTCACCCCGTTTCTGCTGATTGGTTTGTGGGTGGTGCGGTGGCAGAGGCCAACGTTCATCGCCTTATTGGTCGGTTGGCCGCTGACCATCTACCTCTTTTTGGCAGGCATGGCCTGGCAAAACTGGCGTTTCCCCCTGGCGCTTTTCCCACCTTTGCTGGTTTTGGTCGGTCTGGGGCTTGATTGGTTGTGGGTGCGGTTGGCGGTTCGTTGGCGACCCCTGTTGCTGGCGTACTGCGTGGCGGTGCTGCTGGGCAGCGCCCTCTGGGCGGTACGCGACGTGGGTAATTTTGCCGCCTGGGCTAACCAGAACCGGCAGATTGCTCTGGACATCGGCCAACAGCTCCCGCCCGACGTCACGCTGCTGGCGTTTGGCCTCACCGCCACCGTACAGCATTACACAGCCGTGGATACCCGCGAGATTTTTTTACTGACGGCAGCGGATTTGCAGGAGATTGTGCGGGAAGAAGCGACTGTTTACCTCCTTATCAACCCAGACAATGTGCAAAGCCAGTGGGTGGGCAAAAGTCCGGCGCAAAATTTAGCCTGGCTGCAAAGCCACACCCGCCTGACCCCCATCGCCCAGTACGACGACTTTGTCCTGTACCAGATTACGCCATGAGAATTGCCCTGATTGTCCCCGGCTTCAGCCGCGACGCCGACCATTGGGCGATTCCGGCGCTGCAAAATCTGGCGGTGCAGTTGGCCCAAACCCACGAGGTGACGGTCTTCAGCTTGCGCTACCCGAAAGCAGGGGTTTACCGTTTTGGCGGCCTGACCCATATCGCCCTGGGCGGCGGGACGCGGCGCGGGCTGGCCGCTGTACTCCTCTGGCGCACAGCGGTGCACACCATTTTGGCGGCTCACCGGCAGCGGCCGTTTGACATCCTGCACGCTTTTTGGGTAGACGAACCGGGCTTAACGGCCGTTCTCGCTGCCCAGCAAATCAGGCGGCCCGTCATCACCAGCATTGGCGGCGGCGAACTGATTTATCTGCCCGATATTCAGTACGGCACGCAGGGATCGGCCGTGCGCCGCCAGATCATTCGCTTTGTTCTGCGCCGGGCCGATTGGGTGACGGCCGGGTCAGAATACCAGCTTGCCCTTTGCCGGGAACAGGGCATTCCGGCGGCCAAATCTCGCCTGGCTCCGCTGGGCGTAGACACCGGGTTGTTCCGTCCCCAGCCCACAGCCGCTTGGCAGCGGCCAACTATCGTCCAGGCCGCTTCTTTAATCGGCGTCAAAAATCAGACGTTGTTGCTGGAAATTTTGCGGCAAATTCGGCCAGCGCTGCCCGGCGTGCGGCTGCTGCTGGCGGGGGATGGGCGGTTGGCACAGCCGCTGCGCGAATTGGCGGGCCGGTATGGCGTGGCGGATTGTGTGGCATGGGTGGAGAAACGGCCGTATTCCCAAATGCCCGCCTTCTATCCTCAGGGCCATCTCTATTTGCAAACCTCACGCCATGAATCGCAGGGGATGGCGGTGATTGAGGCGCTGGCCTGCGGGCTGCCTGTTCTGGGGACACCGGTGGGCGTCTTGCCCCAGGTTGCCGCTGCGCCACCGCAGCAAACGGCTGCCGACCTGGCTGCGCAAATCAGACCGCTGCTGGAAACGGCCGTTTACCCCAAACAGCGGCAGCTGGCACGGCAGCGCGCCGTGGAAATGTTTAGCCTGTCGCACACCGCAGCCACTTTTGCACAGCTCTACGAAGAGGCTCTTTTGCGCTGCGACCTGTTCTAAATTGTGGGCTGAGATCCTTTGAGCCATTTTTTCTCGCTAATCCATAAACCGACCAGTAACCAGAACAACAGGCCAGTTGCGTTGAACAAAAGGAAAAAATCTAAAAACCCATGAACCATAAAGGTTAACAGCCCGGCCGCTGTGGCCACCTGCCATATGGTCACATTGGGCTGGCGTAAGGTTCGCAATATATCGGCCAGCAAGCTGCCTAACCAGAACAAAAATGGCAGCGCCCCGACGATGCCCAGCGAAACGAGCATTTCCAGATAGAAGTTATTGGTGTGCACCGTTTTGTCGTAATAGGGCAGGTTTAACCAATCACCGTAGGTGAGGCGATAATTGTCCAGGCCGATGCCCAGCAACGGCCGTTCCCGTATCATCGCCCACCCCACTAACCACAGGGTGGTGCGGTTGGGTACCGGGCCAGCATATGCCCAGGCGGCTCTGTCAGCCAACACAAACGGTTCGGGCTGTATCTGCGCCGCCAGTCCGCTGCTGGGGCGTACCGTTACCAGCGTGGTGGCAAATAATCCGCTCTTGTTGCCAAACCAGGTCACGTGTTCATGCACCACGTCCCAGCGCAGTTCGTACCTGCCACTATCTAGCGGCGCAGTGACGGGCACGTTCATCTGCACCGTTGCCTGGGGGTTGATGTGGCCAGGGAACGGCCAGCGCAGTTCGCCAAATGCCTGATTGCCTGCTTCGTTAATCCAGCGGGCGCCCAACAGGACAGGATTTTCGCCTTCGCTGTGCCAGATCAGGGCGCCCTCATTGGTTACACTCACTGGCACGGCAATCGTTGCCCCGTTTGCTATCTCCAAAGTGGGGGGGACGGCGATTTGGGTTCGGTACCACTCATCTACGTTGCCATCTTGCAGGCGCAGGCGGAACTGGCTGCTGAATAAGGTATTCCCGATGGTGAAAACGGCCGTTACCCCCGCCAACCCCAACCACCAGAGCGCCATCTTCCGACTTCGACTATGCGCTGGCTGCGAAACTGTTAAGCAGCCAGCCAGCAGCAGGCATACCAGGATGATGGTGGCAAAGCTGGCCCGGCTTAACGTGAGCACGCTGGCTTGCAGATAGAACAGGGTAAACAAGAGCAGCAGAGCCAACAGCGGAACTTTAGCGCGGCGCGGCAGCTTCCCCTGGTTGACGGCCCAGGCGGTGGCCAGTAAAAAGGGCAGCGTCGCTTCAATAAACATCGCCGCCTGGTTGGCGTAGTCAAAGGTGCCTGTCAGCCGCAAAAAGGAGCCAACGCGGGTGATGTGGGAGCGAAACAGGCCCGCCCAGGCGATCTCGGATTGGCTGATTTCCCACCAACCCACAAAGGCGGCGATCAGCCCGGCCGTTAACAGGGCGCTGCTGACAATACGGCCGTCTTCCGGCCGACGCACAATTTGGGGCACAGCCAGGGCCAGCAAGATGCCGGTAATCAGGCGCAGGGTGGCTTTGAGCGCATTCACCTGCAACTGGGGGGCCAGCAGCGTTGAGAGCACCATCCCGACCACGAACAGGAGCAGCCACCAATGGTAACGGGTTTCTAAACCGGTGGCGTCTGTCTCCCCTTGAGCGTAGAAGAAGGAAACGGCCGCTGCTGCCAACGTCACAAACAGCAGCAGTTCCACATTGGTAATTGCCAACGATCCCGCCTGCCATAAAGGAGCATCCAGCTCAAAAGGCAAGCTAAACGCCAACAGAACGAGCGCGACCAACAAGAGCCAATTTCTTTTAGCCGTTATTGCGTTTTTTCCCTTTATCATCAATTCAGGTTGCGGTAAATTATCTCCACGGGTGGTCAGCGCTTTTAAAAGCCAGACGTTTCGGGGCGTTGATAGGCGATGAACCGATTCAGGGCGCGGAGTTCCAGGGGAGCGCGGTAGATGCGGCTGTGGTAGCGCCAGGCGGACACCAGCCGGAGCAGCTTACGCCGTTTTCCGCTCAGCCTTATGTCGGTGGCGGTGGGGTAGTAGGCGTTTAAGACGCGCTCAAAATCGTACAGCTGTTGGTGTAACGGCCGTTTCACCCACGGCATCATCACGCTGCGGCGCTGCGAAAAATTGAGCCAATCCGGGTGTATCCATTCGTCTAAACTCTGGGGAAAGGCAAAGCCTTCAGCGCGGGCATCATCATACAAATTGCCAGCCAGCGGCACGGGGGTGTACAGGTACATAATAATTTCCGCCGCTGGATTCAGTCCCTTTACCTGGCGGATAAATTCCATCGTCTCGTGGGCATCCTGCTCTGGCTCTGGCGGGCTGCCCATTACAAAAGAAAGCTCAGGCACAATGCCATACGTTTTCATCTTGCTCACGATGGCCAACGTTTTGTCCGGGCTCATCTGCCCCCCCTTGTCCATCCGCTTCAAGGTGGTCATCGAACCAGATTCCGCGCCCAAAAAGACCATTTTCAGGCCAGCATCGCGCATGAGAGCCCAGGTGCGGTCGCTGTAATGCATCAGGGTGTCGATGCGCCCCTCCCCCCACCACGCCAGCCCTAAATCCATGATGCGCTGGCTGAATTCGGCCACCCGCGCCTCCTGGGTGAAGAAGTTATTGTCGTAGAACTCAATGGCGTTAATGCCCCAGCGCTGCTGGTATTCCTGGGCAATGTGGGCGACGGCAGCGGCCGATTGGGGCAGCCAACGGCCGTTTACCATGTTCACCACCGCGCAAAAGTTACAAAAAAACGGACAGCCATACGACGAGTGATAGCCCAACGTGCGCGATCCCAAAAAAGTTGCTCGCACATATTTTTCCACCGGAACCTGCTCAAAGTTCCAGGGCGGCAGCTTTTCGGGATGAGGAATGGGGGCCAGCGGATTGCTTACCGGCGCGCCAGACGCATCCCGGTAAGCCAGGCCAGGAATATCTGCCAGACCATTCAAGGGGAGGGAACGGCCGTTCAGCCAATCCAGCAGCTGCAAAAACGCATATTCACCATGGCCACGCACCACATAATCCACATACGCTGCCCGCAGACAGGCGTCCCAATGCTGCGTCGGGAAATAGCCGCCCCAAATGATAATCAGCTCTGGATATCGCCGTTTGAGCTCGCGGCAGAGCGGTACAGCCTGTTCTAGCTGGGGGCCGGGCATCACGGTGACGGCCAGAATAGCGGGATGGCTGGTTTGCTGAAAACGGCCGTGCAGCGTCCCCAGCGCATCTTTCTCCAGGTTGCCATCAACGATGCAATAGGCATATCGATCTTCCAGCACCGCGCCAATGGCCAGCAGCGACATGGGCAAAACGGGTTTGCGATTAGCCGAAGATTGCGGATTAAAAAGAGTAATCATCATAATGATAGTTGCAAAAAAACTGCCAAATATTGAGTCTACTAAAAAAGGTTGTTTTTGCCACAGAGAACTCCGAGAATTCAGAGTTTTTTTCTGGTGCTTTTAACTTTCTGCGGTTTGTTTTTCGGTGAGCTCAATCTTTGAGCGCTTAAAGAGACCAGAGGATCACGGAGAGAATCATACCTGTTATTCAATTATTTTGCAGAATAAGTTGTGTCACCCTTCGCCATGTTGACGGAAAAGCGGTTGTTTCACGGTGTGAAGGTGGTAAATAAAAAAACGGCGCAGAATTTACAGTGATTCTGCGCCGTTTTATATTATAGGCAGTGGGACAATGACCCAATGATTATTTGCCACAGAGAATTCTGAGGCTTGTCCTTAATTCTCTATCCGCTCTTTTTGCTCTGTGACTTTTTCGGATAGATTCTTAATTGCCCAGCCTATCTAGTTGCCCAATACCGGCAAGCCTGCAAAAGCAGCGCTGTTGCTCACGTAATTGGCATTCATCCAGCCCTGGGTGCCGTTGGGCAGCCGCAGCTTTAGCCAGGTGGTGCTGCCGTTGCGCCCCAGTAACGTGACGTTGGTTCCGGCGGGAACGGCCGTCATCACCGGATAACCTACCCCAGGACCCGTGCGCACGTTGACATAATACGCATTTTGGATCGTACCGGAGCCGCTGGTAGGCGCCGGTGTGGTTGGCGTTGTCCCCTGCCAAACCGGCATGTTGGCAATCGTCACGTTTGTTTGCAGGTAGTACGACTTACCGCTGACCCACGCCTTGGTGCCGTTGGCCATTGTGATCTGCACCCAGTTGGCATCCGCGCTGCGGTAGCCGGTCAGGCTCACCGTCTGGTTTTTTACCAGGGTGGTGATGATGCTGTACGTAATGCCCGGCCCTGTGCGGACGTTGAGGTAAGCGCTGACAACCGTGCCAATACCAGTCACAGGTGCCGGGGTCGTTGGCGGCGCTGGCGGGGGTGGGGTTGTGGTGGAGATTGGCGCCCAGCTTACTTGCACTTGAGCGCCGCCTGTGGCTTCATAATAATCCACCTGCAACGAGGCAAACCCATTGGGCAAATCGATCTCGCCAGTGAAGGTCTGCGGTTGATGATCGCTCCAGCCGTTGACGACCAGTTGGCCGTTTACCCAGACGCGCACCCCATCATCTGAAGTGGCAGTGAAGCGGTACCGTCCGGCGGTAAAGTTCATGATCCGGGTCCAGCGCACCGAGAAGTTGTCGCTGTTGATGCTGGTGGCGGGCGAACCGCTGCCCCAGTTGAAGTTGATCTGGCTGTCGTTGCGGGTAAGCACCGGTGTTCCGGTAAGTGTGGTATTGTTGAAATATTGGCCGGTCCAATCCCCGCTGCCGCTCAGCTTGATCCAGCTCAACCTGGCTACGGCACCGCCCACACTCTCGAAGTACTCCATCTGGATGGGCACATTACCGCTGGGCAGGTCGATTTCGGCCGTGTAGGTGGTGTTGCCATTGACCCATTGATTGATGATGAGCTGGTTATTGACCCACAGGCGAACACCATCGTCCACCTGGGCGACAAAGCGGTAGCGGCCGGCGTCAAAGCTTTGGGTGCGGGTCCAGCGTGCCGAGAAATTGTCGGCCACTACGGTTGGGGCGGGTGAGCCAACGCCCCAGTCGAAGTTAATGCTGGCATCGTCGCGCACCAAAACCGGGCTGCCTGTGAGGCTGGTGTTGTTGAAATATTCACCCTTCCAGTTGGCAATGGGTACAGGTGCGGTGCCGCCTACGGGTACCCAGGAGAGTTTGGCTACCGCTTTGCCCCCGGCATCATAATATTCCACTTTCACGGTGTGGTCCCCGGCGGTCAGGTAGACATCGGCCGAGAGGGAATGCACCTGGCTGTCCGTCCAGGAGTCGATGATGAGCACGTTGTTGACGTAAACGCGCATGCCATCGTCCATGGTGGCGGTGAAGCGGTAGGCGCTGGATGTGGGGAAGTTGATGCTGCGCGTCCAGCGGGCTGAGAAGTTATCGACGTTCACGAGCGGGTCTGGCGAGCCATCTACCCAGTCGTGGTTCAGTTCGGCTTCATTGCGCTGCAAAACGGCCGTTCCCGTCAATGTTTTGTTGTTCCAGTAAGTGGCCTGCCAACTGCTGTCTGCTGCCAGTAGGGGGTTGGCGGGTACAAAGGCCAATAATCCGCTCAGCATTGCTGCGGCGGCCAGAAAAACAAGAAACAGTTTTTGCTTTTTCATGATCCACCTCATTTTGCCTGAAACACGTCTGTGTTCAAGCCATCATTTTCTAATAAAGAGATGTCGCGTTTTGGGCGACTTTTATAACAGGCAATTTGTGAAGCACATTTGTTTGGGGAAGAGGTGTCAAAGAAACTCTCAATGTAAAAGAACTGAAATCCTGAGGCAAATGTAGGCACAGTATAACACTGTTCTTGATGATTAATTGACGAGATGCCTATGAAACGGCCGTTGAAACAGTCGATTTTCCGCCCCCAAAAAACGGCCGATAGGATAAAGGTGCCATTCCGGTCAATAGTCATAAATTCTGAGAGAAGTTCAGCATAAGTTTTGTCTTCAGGAGGGCCGCATCCCTTTATCTGCGTTGGAAGCTTTTTGCCCTTATAAATCGAGAATTTAATCAATAAGGATTATCAGTATGGCATCATTGGTCTTGCTCATCACGATATCGTTCCTCTTCTTTCTTGCTGCTGTTTTAAACCCTTGGCGTTGGCAGCCAACTACCACCAACCGTCTGGGGCGGCTAGGCTTATTGTTGTTCATTGGCGCTAGCTTTGCTTTTGCCCAAAACTCTGTAGGGGCCCAAGACGATCCTCTGCTGGAGATCACCAAAGATTTTGGCGGCAGCACCGCGCTGGACGTCCCTTCTGGCGAAGAGTTCACCTATTACATTGCTTACCGCTGTGCCAGCATTACCACGGCTTGTGAGGATGTAATCATTACGGACCCGCTTCCGTCAGAGTTGGAATACCTGGGGGCCACTGGCCCTGTGAACCATATTAACAACATCAGCTATAACGGAGGCAGCCACACCGTAACCTTCACTTTTGTAAACCCGTTGGCAGCTGGCTCTACCGGCATTCTGGAACTTTCGGTTCGTTTCCCCCCAGGAACATTGCCGGGGACAACGGCCGTAAATCAAGCCACCAGCACCACCATTGGCGGCACGTTTGACAGCGGGCAAGTCACCGCCACCGCTACTGGCGCTTTTGAGATGTTTATCAACAAAACCGTGGCCAACGACTTTGACGACGGCGTCATAGGCACTGATTTCACCACCAACTACACGCTCCAGGTGTGCAGCCCGGATGCCCAGGGTGGCGTCAACCTCACCAACGTCACCATCACCGACACGCTCCCCGCCGAAGCCAGCTTTGTCAGCGCCAGCAGTGGCGGTACCTACATTTCAGCCACGCACACCATCGTTTGGTCCTCGCTTAGCCTCGGTGGTACCCTGCCAAATGTCATTCCCGTAACCAGCGGCTGTTCGCTCACCCTGAATGTTGCCGTGCACTTTGATCCCAACGGGCCTGATGGCGATCCAGACACGATAGACGATAATCCCGTCGCGGGCAGCACCGTGACCAACATCATGGACATTATCGGCACGCCAGAAGATGGCTCTCCTGACTTTATTGCCTCCGATCCAGTCGGTCTGCTGCTGATTAACCCATACTTTGATGATGGCAACGGCAAAGGTGCGGGCAGCCCCTCCAGCTACATTGCCCGCCCAGTTGAAGAGCTGCCCGGCGGCCCGGTCAACTACAGCATTAGCTACACCAACGAAGGCACCATCACCGCCACTAACGTTACCATCACCGACGTGCTGCCCGCCCAGGTGCGCGTCGATTCTATTCAAATTCGCCCAGTGGTGGATGCGGCCAACGGCTTTTATGAAACCAACGACAGCCCTGGCGTCTGGCTGCCGTTCCCTGGCAACGGGTATACGCTCAATTCAACGGTGCCGGTGACAACGGCCGTTACTGCCGATCCCAACGACATCGAACTCACCCCCGGCGACTACCTCACCCGCATCCGCTGGGAATTGGGCGATGTACCCCCCGGCACGCCCACCTGGACCGTCAACATTGCCACCACCATCGACCCCGGCGTGGCGGGGAACGTGACGTTCCAGAATTGTGCAACGGCCGTTGCCAGCTATATCGAAGACGGCATCCCCGGCACCTCAACCAATCTCGACTGCGTCAACGTCACTACCATCGAAACCCGCGCCATTCCCCGCGTCAGCAAAACCACCAGCGACGACAGCCTGCTGCCCGGTGAAGTGACCCAGTTCACCCTCCAGGTGTACAACCCCAGCCAGGCGCATAACAACGTTATCGCCCCGCTTACCCTGGCCGATTTGCTGCCAGAACGGCTGGACGTTGTAGTTGCCGATGCCACCCAGCAAAGCGGCTACCGCCTGCCCACCGCCCAAGAAATCACCGATGGTGATTGGTTCAGCTTTGCCGCCACCGATGGCGCGCCAGCCCCCACCTATGTTTTCATCCCTACCTTCAACGCCGAAAACGACACCCTGCTGCGCTGGCAGTGGGATGCCCCCTACGAAATGGCCCCCGGCGAATCGATCACTATCAATTTTTACGCTCGCGTGCTGGATTACACCACTCCCCGAACCTTGAACAACCGGGGGATTTTGCTGTGGGATGACGGCGCTACCAACAACGCCCTTGCCTGCGACGGCGGCGATGGCGTCAACAGCTACACCGATAGCGACGATGTCGATCAGGATGGTGACAGCGGCGAAACTGGCTGCTTTGTGACCACTCCGGTTGAAGTTGAAGCCTTTTTAGCCATGGATTCCCAAAAATTTGTCGATGGCGCCCTGGACCTGAATCCGGGCTGGACCGATTACGACTACACCGTTACCGGTGGCGCCGTCGATTGGCGCATGGTCATCACCAACACCAGCAATGTTACCGCCACCAACATCACCGCCTACGATATCTTCCCCTTTGTGGGTGATACCGGCACAATCGATCTCTCTAACCGGGGCAGTGAGTGGCGGCCTCACCTCATCTTCCCCATCACCGATACGCTGGGGCTGCCGCTGACCATTTCGTACAGCCAATCGACCAATCCATGCCGGCCAGAAGTTTTGCCCAGCGGCCCGGCAGGCTGCACCGACGACTGGTCCACCACGCCCCCGGCAGACATCACCACGGTGCAGGCAATTCGCCTGGAATTTTGTGATGGGGGCGGCTGCCTGGAACTGCCGCCCGACAACGGCACCGGTGGCGGTACGCTGGAATTTAACTGGCACATGGTGGCGCCTAACAATGCGGCTGAGGGCGACGTCGCCTGGAACTCGTTTGGCTTTACCGCCGAAGGGGGCGGCCTGAAGCTGCTGCCCTCGGAACCGCTGCGGGTGGGCATCGAGCTGGCCGCTAACACGCTGCCCGGCTACTCCATTGGCGATTATGTTTGGCTGGATTTGGTGGGTCAGCAAGACGACGGCATTCAGCAGCCAGAAGAAACGGGCCTCAGCGGCGTGCGCGTGGAACTATGGGACGCCGACACGAATACCTTTGTCGATTTCCGCACCACTGGCCCGGACGGCAACGGCGATCCTGGCTATTACGAATTTATCAATATTCTCAACGGCAGCTATTACATCCGCTTCTTTCAGCCGCAGGATGGCTTAAGCTATACCTTTAGTCCGGGTGAGCAGGGGGGAAATACGGCCGTGGATTCCAACGGCATCACCCCCGGCACAGACCCCACTTTTGGCCCCTACATCCAAACCAATCCGTTCACCATCAACGACGCCGACGATTTCACCATCGACCAGGGCATGTGGATCGCCGCCGACTACGGCGACGCCCCGGCCAGTTATCCGGTTGAAGCTGCCTCGCAGATCAATCCGGCCGATGCAGCCCGCCACATCATCGTGCCCGGCCTCTACCTGGGCAGCGGTGTGGATGGCGAAACGGATGGCCACCCCAGCCTTACCGCCCACGGCGACGATCTGGCGGCTGGCGACGATGAAGATGGGGTGGCGTTTACCAGCTATATCGGCACGGCCGCTTTGCCCTCGGCTGTTATGATCATCAACCAAAACAATACGCTCACCGTCTCCTCCGTTGTTCCGGCAGGCGAAACCGCCTACCTCAATGCCTGGATCGACTTCAACGGTGATGGCGATTGGGACGACCCCGGCGAGCAAATCGCCAGCGATCTAGTTGTCACAACTGGCAGCGCCCCGCTGGTGGTGAACGTGCCAGCAACGGCCGTTCCCGGCACCACCTACGCCCGTTTTCGTTTGAGTACAGAAGCTGGATTGTCGCCACGCGGAACGGCCGTAGACGGCGAAGTTGAAGATTACCAGGTGCAGCTCCTCAACCTGCCCGTTAAAAGCGTCATCGATTCCTCCGAAGCCCATACCAGCGCTGGTTTTCTGGCCATCGGCGAAATCGTGCGTTACCGTCTCACCGTGCCAGTGCCCGAAGGTAGCCTCACCAACTTTGTCATCACCGACAACCTGCCCACCCGGCTGCAATTTATGGCCGACGGCACCGCCAGCGTCAGCTACACCGCCGACAGCAGCGTCACCTGGAGCGAATTCACCGTCAGTGGCGGCCCCTTCGGCAGCGGCACCGACCCCGTCTTTACCCTGGGAACTGTCACCAACAACGACAGCGACGTTGGCGAAGAGTTCCTTATTGTTGAGTTCAACGCCCTGGTTATGAACCTTTCTGCCAACCAGCACGGCATCGTGCGCAACAACAACTTTACCGTCACCTACGACACCTTCAGCTACACCACGCCCAACGTGCCGATCATGGTAGTGGAACCCAGCGTCACGTTAGATAAAACAATGAGTACCACCCCCACCGACGCGGGCGACACCGTGGTCTACGCTCTCACTGCTAGCAACAGCAGCGCAGCTAATGTCGTCGCCGCCTTCGATCTGCTCATCACCGACACGCTGGACAGCAACCTGACCCTGCAATCGGTCAACGTCTCCGCACCAGGTTATGCCACCGTCATCGACAACAGTGCTGGCAATCTGGTGGATGTTACTGTAGATCAGCTCGATCCGGGTGATGTGGTGACGGTGACGGTTACGGCCGTTGTCAACGACACCGCCCCCGTCGGCCAAACCATCCCCAACACCGCCAATCTCACTTACACCAGCCTGCCGGGTGACGGCACCACCGTCAACCCCACCGGCTCCGACACCCCTGGCGCGTCTGGCACAACCACCGGTGAGCGCAATGGCGACGGCGGTGTCAATGACCATTTCGACAGCGATGACGCCAACGTCTCCCTGAGCACGCCCGCCATCGACAAACAAATCTCGCCCACCAGCTACACCATCGGCCAGATGCTGACCTACGATATTCTGGTCACCCTACCTGAAGGCGTGGCCCAGGATTTGGTACTGGTCGATGACCTGCCAATCGGGCTGGCTTACCAGAGCCACCAGATTATCACCACCACCGCAGCCGTTGGCAGCTTGCTCACGGCCGATTTCAACGGCAGCCTGCCCGACCCCGTTGTCACTGCCCCTGGTGGCAGCGGCGATGATCTCACCCTGGATTTTGGCCATACCACCACCACGGCCGATAACAACGCAGACAATAATCGTTTTCAGGTGCGGGTAACGGCCGTTCTCCTCAACGAAATTGGCAACCAAAACGGCAACACGCGGACCAACACCGCCCGCCTCAGCTACACCCGCAACGACAGCACCACCACCCTCAGTGATTCGGTCAACATCACCATCGTGGAACCTGTCCTGGCGATTGACAAGCAGCTAGTTGCCCCCATTCCCGATCCCATGGACGCGGGTAGCGAGATTACATACCAGATCGTACTCAGCCACGCCGCCAGCACCGCCGCCGACGCCTTCGATGTGGTCATCACCGACACCCTGCCCAGCACCCTCACGGTGGACAGCGTGGCCGTGGCCGTAAGCGGCATTCCCGACCCTGGCTTCGGTCTCACTGGCAGCAGCCTGCGCGTCCCGGCCGCAGGCAGCTTCGATTTCCCCCAGGGCAGCGTCATCACCCTCACCGTTTCGGCTACGATTGACGGCACGGCCGTTCCCGGCCAAACCATCGCCAACACCGCCGCAGCCACCTGGAGCACCCTGGACGGCACGCCTGATCAGGAGCGGGACGGCGGCGGCGACCCCGACGGCATTGATCTGCTCGACAGCGGCGCGCTCAACGATTACGAAGTCGAAGATACCGCCAACCTCACCGTCGATGGCACCAGCACCGTCAAGGCGCTGGTCGGCACTTCCGCTGGCCACACCAGCGGCAGCAACGTCACCATCGGCGAGGTGATCACCTACAGCCTCACCGTTATGGTGCCGGAGGGCACGATTCCTTCGCTGGAAATTGTGGATGATTTGCCTGCTGGTCTGGAGTATGTGCCGGGAACGGCCGTTGTCGATGACACCGGCTTCAGTGGCAGCCTGCCCGCGCCCACTATCACCCCGGTTGGCGGCAGCGGCGGCAGCGTCACCTTCACCTTTGGCATCTTCACCGTGCCAGACGACAACGATCCGGACAACAACAGCTTCAGCGTGCGGCTGCAAGCTGTGGTGCTGGACGTGCCCGGCAACGTGGGCAATGATCCCGGCCAAACCACCCTCACCAACAACGCCACGGTGCAAATTGGCAGCGGCACGCCAGAAAACGTCACCCCGGTGGATGTCACCGTCGTCGAGCCGCAGATGCAAATCGTCAAAAGCTTCAGCGCCAATGAAGCCTCACCCAACGACACCATTAACGTCACGCTCACCGTGAACAACATCGGCACTAGCACCGCCTTTGACGTGATCATCGACGACCCGATTGACAACAATGAATTCCACACCATCACCGAAGGCACCACCGCCGCTGGCTTCACCTTCAGCACCGTGCCCTCCGGCGGCGACACGATTGTGCGCTACACCGGCGGCAGCATCGCCGCAGGCGGCAGCGCCACCTTCACCTTCCAGATGACCCTGGATGCCAGCCTGCTGCCCAGCCCGCCCGCCCTCACCAACACGGCTACCGTCACCCAGGCCACCACGCTGGACAGCGCCGCCGCCGACGGCGACGACAGCCAGGAGCGGGACGAGCCAGACGTGAGCGACAGCGACGACCTGACCGTCATCGTGCCGGACATCGTGCTGACCAAGACAGACGGCCTGACCGTGGTGAGCCCTGGCCAGCAAATCACCTACACGCTGACGATTGAAAATCAGGGAACGGCCGTTGCCACCGGCGTCACCATTACCGAAACTGTCCCCGCCCACACCACCTTCGCCGGTACGGCTGGCTGGACCTGTCTGCCAGACGGCAGTGCGGGCAGCATCTGCACCTACGATCTGGGCACGCTGGCGGTTGGCGCGTCAACCACGGTAGACTTTTCCGTCATCTTTGACGCGACCCGCCCGCCGGTGGCGACGAGTGTGGTGAATACGGCCGTTGCCCGCGACGACAACACCCACGGCGACGATCCCACCCCGGACAACAACGAAGACACCGACACCGACGCCGTCTCCGCCTCCATTGGCGACTTAGTCTGGGAAGACGTGAACGGCAACGGCCAGCAGGACGATGGCGCGACCGGCATCGAAAACGTCACCGTCACTCTGTACGACTCCAGCAACAGCGTCATCAGCACCACGACAACCCTGGCCGATGGCTCTTACCAGTTCATCAACTTAATTCCAGGCGATTACTATCTGGAATTCACCCCACCCACCGGCTACACCATCACCCAACAAAACCAGGGAGCCGACACAAGCGATTCTGACGCTGATCCGACGACCGGCCAGACTGCTACGACCACCCTCGTCTCTGGCCAGCATGATCCCACCTGGGACGCCGGTCTCTACCGGCCCGCCAGCATCGGCGATTTCGTCTGGTACGATCTCAACAACGATGGCATCCAGGACGGCGGCAGCGAAGTTGGCCTCTACAACGTCACCGTCAACCTGTACGACGGCGGCAATAATCTGATCGACACAACGACCACTGCTGCCGATGGCAGCTACAGCTTCACCAACCTGCCCCCCGGCGATTACATCGTAGAAGTGGAGCCGCCCAGCGGCTACACCATCAGCCCGCAATACCAGGGGGCAGACAATGCACTGGACAGCGATATTGACACAACGACGGGTCAAACGGCCGTAACTACCCTCATCTCCGGTGAAACCAATCTCACCCTGGACGGCGGCCTCTACGCCCAGCCCGCCAGCATCGGTAACTACGTCTGGCTCGACGCCAATCAAGACGGTATCCAGGACCCCGATGAGTTTGGCATCCCCGGCGTTACCGTCAACCTGTACGACTACGACGGCAACCCGCGCGGCAGTACCACCACCGACGCCTTTGGCCTGTACAGCTTCACCAACCTGCCCCCCGGCAGTTACTACATCGAAGTTGTGCCGCCCACCGGCTACACCATCACCCTGCAAAACGAGGGGGGCGATACTGCGCTGGACAGCGACATTGATCCGACTGGCCGAACCATCGTCACCACCCTCGATCCCGGTGAAAACGATCCCACCTGGGACGCCGGTCTCTACATCGACCCCGCCAGCATCGGTGACTTCGTCTGGCTGGACGCCAACCAGGATGGTCTCCAGGACGGCGACGAGTACGGCGTGCCCGGCGTCACCGTCGATCTGTATGACAGCAGCGACAACCTGCTGGACACGACGACCACCGCCTTCGACGGCAGCTACAGCTTCACCAACCTGCCCCCCGGCGATTACTACATCGTCGTCACGCCTCCCACAGGTTACACCATCACCGACCAGGATGCCGGAGATGATGCCCTGGACAGCGACATCCATCCCATCACCGGGCGCACCATCGTCACAAATCTTGCGTCTGGCGAAAATGACCCCACCTGGGACGGTGGCCTCTACACGCCGCCCGCCAGCATTGGCGACTTTGTCTGGCTGGACGCCAACCAGAACGGCATTCAGGATGGCGGCGAGCTGGGTATTGGTGGCGTGTCGGTGGCGCTATATAACGGCAGCGGCAATCTCATCGACACGACCACCACCCTGGGCAACGGCCGTTACGGCTTCACCAACCTGCCCCCCGGCGATTACTACATCGTCGTCACCCCGCCTGCTGGCTACACCATCACGGACCAGGACCAGGGCGCAGATGATGCGCTGGACAGCGATATTAACGATTCTGGACAAACTGTCATCACCACCCTCGATCCTAATGAAGACGACCCCACCTGGGACGCCGGTCTTTACATCCTGCCCGCCAGCCTGGGCGATCTCGTTTGGCTGGATGCCAACCAGGATGGCCTGCAAGACGCCGACGAGTTTGGCATTCCCGGCGTCACGGTGAACCTGTACGACAGCAGCGACACCTTCATCGCCACCACCACGACGGATGCGTACGGCAATTACAGCTTTACCAATCTGGCCCCCGGCGATTACCACATCGAGGTGGTGCCGCCCGCAGGCTACACCATCACCACGCAAGACGCAGGTGACGACGCGCTGGATAGCGACATCGACCCAGCCACCGGCCTCAGCATCAACACCAATCTGGCCTCCGGCGAAAATGATCCCACCTGGGACGCCGGTCTCTACATCGATCCGGCCAGCATCGGCGACTTTGTCTGGCTGGATGCCAGCCAAAACGGCATTCAGGATGGCGACGAGTACGGCATTGGCGGCGTGACGGTGCAGCTTTACGACAGCAATGACAATTTGCTGGACACGACGACAACCGATGGCAATGGCAACTACAGCTTCACCAACCTGCCCCCCGGCGATTACTACATTGTGGTCACCCCGCCCGCTGGCTACACCATCGTAGACCCGAATCAGGGCAGTGATGATGCCCTGGACAGTGACATCGATCCGACCACGGGGGCAACGGCCGTTACCACCCTCACCTCCGGTGAAAACGACACCACCTGGGACGGTGGCCTCTACGCCCAACCGGCCAGCCTGGGTGACTTCATCTGGCTGGATGCGGATCAGGATGGCATTCAGGATGCCAATGAATTTGGCATTCCCAACGTCACCGTCAACCTGTACAACGGCGGCGGCACCTTCATCGCCACCACCACCACCGACGCCTTTGGCCTGTACGGCTTCACCAACCTGCCCCCCGGCAGTTACACCGTCGAAGTTGTGCCGCCCACGGGCTACACCATCACCCTGCAAAATCAGGGGGGCGATGATGCGCTGGACAGCGACATTGATCCGACTGGCCGAACCATCGTCACCACCCTCGATCCCGGTGAAAATGATCCCACCTGGGACGCCGGTCTCTACATCGACCCCGCCAGCCTGGGCGACTTCGTCTGGCTGGACGCCAACCAGGACGGCCTGCAAGACGCCGACGAGTTTGGTATACCCAACGTCGCTGTGAATCTGTACGACAGCAGCGACAACCTGCTGGACAGCACCACGACGGATGCCTACGGGAACTACAGCTTCACCAATCTGGTTCCTGGCGATTACTACGTGGCGGTGGTGCCCCCCGCTGGCTACACCATCACCAGCCAGGATCAGGGCAGCGACGACGCACTGGACAGCGACATCGATCCCACCACTGGCCAAACCATCGTCACCACGCTCACCTCTGGCCAAAACGACCTCACCTGGGACGGTGGCCTCTACACGCCGCCTGCCAGCCTGGGCGACTATGTCTGGCTGGATGCCAACCTCAACGGTACGCAAGATTTCAACGAAGACGGCGTCATCGGCGTGACGGTGCGCCTGTACGATGGCAGCGGCAATTTGCTGGACAGCATATCCACCAATGCCAGCGGTCTGTACAGCTTCACCAATCTGCCGCCTGGCAGCTACTTTGTTGAAGTGGTTCTGCCTAACGGCTATGCCTTTACCATTCAGGATGCCAGCGGCAGCGACGCCACCGACTCCGACGTGGACCCCACCACCGGACGCACCATCCCCGTTACGCTGGCAGCGGGCGACAATGATCTCACCTGGGACGCTGGCCTGGTACCCGCCATCGCTCGTCTGGGCGACTATGTTTGGGAAGATTTGAACGGGGACGGGATTCAAAACGTGGGTGAACCGGGCGTACCGGATGTGGAAGTGCAGCTTTATGATATAAGCAATACGCTGGTGATGACGACAACGACCGATTTGAACGGCCGTTACCTCTTCACCGATCTCACTCCTGGCGACTACTACGTTCAATTCATCCTGCCCACCGGCTACGAATTCACCCTGCAAGACCAGGGGGCAGACGATGCCGCCGACTCCGACGCGGATCCGGTGACGGGGCAAACCATTCCTACCAGCCTCACCCCCGGCGAAAATGATGTGACCTGGGATGCCGGGCTGATACTGCCGCTCGACCCCGCCCTGGCCGCTATTGGCAACTACGTCTGGGAAGATTTGGACGGTGACGGCATTCAAGATGTGGGGGAACCGGGCGTGGCCAACGTGACGGTCGAACTGTACGATGGTCTGGGCAACTTTGTAGACACAACTACCACCGACGCCAACGGCCTCTACCAGTTGATTGACCTGACGCCAGGCGACTACTATGTGCAGTTCAGCCTGCCCGCAGGCTATGAATTCACCCTGCAAAACCAGGGCAGCGACCCCGCCGCCGACTCCGACGCCGATCTCGTTACCGGGCAGACTGCTGTGACCAACCTGGTGGCAGGTGAAAATGACACCACCTGGGACGCGGGCCTCATCCAGCCGCTCGATCCGGCGCTGGCTGCCATCGGCAACTTCGTCTGGTTTGATGCCGACGAAGACGGCATACAGGACGTGGGCGAACCGGGCATGGCCAACGTCACCGTGAATCTGTACGATGGCCTGGGTAACTTTGTAGCCACCACCACGACCAACGCCAACGGCCTCTACCAGTTCATCGATCTCGTCCCCGGCGACTACTTTGTGGAATTTGAGCCACCAACCGGCTACATCTTTACAGAGCAGGATCAGGGTGGGGATGACGCGCTCGATTCAGACGCCGATCCCAACATCTTCAGCGCCACGTTTGGCCAAACCATCGTCACCAATCTGGTGGCGGGTGAGAATGACACCACCTGGGACGCCGGGCTGTACCTGCCCAGCGCCCCCTCCACCGCCAGCCTGGGCGACTTTGTCTGGCTGGATGTCAACGTCAACGGCATTCAGGATGCAGGCGAAGTTGGTGTGGAAAACGTGACGGTCAATCTATACACTGGCGATGGCACGCTGGTCGATACCACAACCACCGACGCTGTCGGCTTCTACCAGTTCACCAACTTGCTGCCGGGTGATTACTTTGTTGAGTTTGTGCCGCCCACGGGGTATGCGCTTACTCTGGCCAACCGCGGCACCTCCGACCTGGATGATTCAGATGCGGATCCGATGACTGGGCGAACGGCCGTTACCACCCTCAACGCAGGCGAAAACGACCCCACCTGGGACGCTGGCCTCTACCAAACCGTCCGCCTGGGCAACCGCGTCTGGTACGACACCAACAACAACGGCGTGCAGGACGCGGGCGAACAGGGCATCCCCAACATCTTCATGGAGCTGCTGGACGGCAGTGGGCAGCCGTTTGTCTCACCGCAGACTGGCCTGCCGATGACCACCATCACCGATGCCACGGGGCGCTATCTGTTCGAGAGCTTGCCCCCCGGCGACTACATCGTGCGCGTGGCGGCCAGCAACTTTGCCGCCTGGGATGCGCCGCTGTACGGTTTTGTCAGCAGCCTCAGCCACGTTTTGCCAGACCCCACGCCGGACCCGGATCTGAATGAGAGCGATACGGACGATAACGGCCGTAACAATCCCGACCCGGCCAATGGCGGTATCGTGAGCTTCCCCGTCACCCTCACCATCGGCGGCGAACCTACCAACGAAGGCGCGGACGAAGACGGCAGCTACGCCAATGCCGACAGCAATCTTACCATCGACTTTGGCTTCTTCGAGCTGCTGACGCTGGGTAACTTCATCTGGTTCGACACCAACGAAAACAGCCGCATCGACCCCGGCGAGCCGGGCGCGAGTGGTGTGGTTGTCTACCTGCTGGACGGCACTGGCGACCCCGTGCTGCATCCGGTGACCAATCAGCCCATCAGCACGACGACCAACAGCAGCGGCCTCTACCAGTTCACCAACCTCTACCCCGGCGAATACCGGGTGCTGGTCAGCGCGGAAAACTTCCAGCCCGGCGGCGCTTTGGCTGGTTACTGGAGCAGTCCCGGCCATGAAGACCCCAACAATGATTCCGACACCGACGACAACGGCATCGACGAGGTGGAGCCGTGGCTGACGGGCATCATCAGCTTGCCGGTGCGGCTGGATTACAATCAGGAGCCACACAATTACGACGATGGCGACGACAACAACAACACCAATCTGAGCGTAGATATGGGCTTTGTGACGACGCCAACGGCCGTTGAACTCATCTCCTTCACCGCCACCAATATCGGCAGTCAACAGGTACGCCTCAACTGGGTCACTGCATCCGAGGTAGACAACTTTGGTTTCAACCTCTACCGCAGCAGCAGCGAGGACTTTGACGAAGCCACGAAGATTCACTTTGAGCCATCGGCCTTTCCCGTCGGCAGCGGTCCCGGGGCCAGCTACAGCTACATCGACACGGTTCCGGCCGACGGCCTGTATTACTATTGGCTGGAAGACGTGGAGACCGCACCCAGCGGCGCTATTGAAGTCCACGGTCCGATTACCGTCAACGTCACGCAGTTCATCTACCTGTACCTGCCGCTGGTCATCGGCGGCAACTAAAAAGAATGGAACGTGGCTTGGATATGCTAGATTTGCCTTGGCAGCCGACCCCCTCCCTAACCCTCCCCCTCGCAGGGGGAGGGGACGTGGCTCCCTCTCCCTCGCAGGGAGAGGGCTGGGGTGAGGGTTAATGACACGCTTAACAAAAGGTCGCCTTCTCTTTTTGTTGCTAGGCCTGGGCTGGCTCATCTGGAGTGGCAAGTCAACCATCTCCGCTGTCAGTTTAGAGCCAGAAATCAGCCTGCTACCCGATGGCGTGCAGGTCGTGTGGCATACGCCGGAACTTGTGGAAACGGTTCAGGAAGACGGCCGTATCACTCTCTCCCTGCCCAATTTCAACGACGACCTCACCGCCTCTCTGCTGCTGGCGCTGCCGCCGGAGGGCGAGCCAACGCTGGAATTTAGCGAAAATGGGGTGGGGGAACGGCCGTTCCCGCCCAACCTCAGCCTCGATCCCGCACTGGCTGATTTGCCCGTCCTCAGCCTGGCTGAAGCGGGCGTGCTGCGCGGCGTGCGCCTGGCCCGGCTCACCTTCCGGCCCGTGCAGCTTGTAGATGGCCAGCTGCGCCTCACAGAATCCATTTCCGCTACCATCCAGTTTAACAGCCCGCCGGGTTTTGCTCGCCCCGCTGCTGCTGCGCCCGATCTGCTGCAAACGGCCGTTGCCGCCCAAATCATCAATCCAGGCCAGCTGGCTGTCATACCCAGCGCCAATTCAACATCCAGGCCTGAATCAGCCGATCCCACCATTTTTATCGAGGTGGCCAAACCGGGCATAACGGCCGTTACCTACGCCGATCTCCAGGCGGCAGGCTTCCCCGTGGGCAGTCTCAATCCGGCCAACTTGCAGCTTTGGTACGATGGCCAGCCGCGCCCCCTCGAATGGTTGGGCGACGGCGACGCCCAGTTTGAACCGGGCGAATCGTTCCGCTTCTACGCCGCCCCCTGGTTCAGCCGCTGGCAGGCCAACGACGTCTACACCCTCACTGCGGGCGGCAGCCCCGGCAGCCGGATGCAAAGCCAGGCAGCCTCTCCCGACGGCCTCAACAGCGGCCTGCTCTGGCTAACGGCCGTTGCCGAACAAAACCAAATCTACACCCCCGACTGCCTCTGCGGCCTACCCGCCGGGCGGGATGGCGACCGCTGGGTCTGGGAAGATTTGCGCCAGCCAGGACGGCCGTCTGCCAGCTTTACCGTTGAATTACCTTATGTCAATACAAATCAGCCCGCCCAGCTCACCGTGTGGAGCATTGGCCTCACCTCCCTCAGCGCCGCGCCAGACCATCATCTGGACCTGAGCTTTAACGGCAGCGGGCTGGGACGGGTGAGCTGGGATGGCAAAACGGCCGTTACCCACACCCTCTCCCTGCCCGCCAGCAGCCTGAAAGCCAGCAGCACGCTCGGCCTTACCGTGCCCGTCGTGCCCGGCGTTAGCATCGATGGCGTGCTGCTCGACGGCTTTAGCGTGCGCTACCGGTACAGCGGCGCACCTTTTGCCGCCAGCCAGCAGCAGTTTGTTCAGGGAGCCAACGCCCGCCGCGCCTACACCGCCGCCCTCAGCAGCAGCGCCGGACTGCGCCTGTACGACATCACCAATCCCGCCACGCCCGCCCGGCTCACGGGTGTTGTTTTGCAGGGCAGCAGCGTTAGCTGGGGCGATCCAGATGGGGCGGGCCACAGCTATCTCCTCACAACCAGCAGCAGCCTGCACGCCCCTGCGGCCCTGCGCCTGCCCCGTTCTCTGCCGCCCGGCAGCGCCGATTACGTGGTCATCAGCCACGCCAGCTTCATCCCGGCTTTGTCGCCGTTGGTGAATTTGCGGCAGAGCCAGGGGCTGTCGGTCAAAGTGGTGGATGTGCAGGCGGTGTATGATTGGTTTGGGTACGGCCGTCTCACCCCCGAAGCGATCCGCAGCTACCTCAGCTACCTCTACCACGCCGCCACGCCCGCCCCCACCTACGTCCTGCTGGTTGGCGATGGCACCAGCGACCCCAAACAGTACCGCCCGGATTCACAGAAAACCTGGCTGCCCCCTTACCTGGCCGAAGCCGATCCCTCGGCGGGTGAAGTCGCCGCCGACAATCGCTTTGTCACCGTCGATGGCGACGATTTGCTGCCCGACATGCTGATTGGCCGCCTGCCGGTGAACAGCCTGGCCCAGGCGCAAACCGTGGTGGGCAAGATTGTGGCTTACGAAACAAAGCCATTTTTTGGGGATTGGAACGGCCGTGTCACCTTCATTTCCGATGATGCCGACAGCGCTGGGAACTTTGCCGCTCACTCGGCCAGCCTGGCGCAAAATTACGTGACAGACCCGTGGCAGGCCAGCAGCCTCAACTACAATCCGACCCAGCTTAGCGAAGCGGCGATGCAAACACAGGTGCGGCAAAGCTGGCAAAATGGCACTGGCTTGCTGGTGTACACCGGCCACTCTTCCATTCACCAATGGGGGGCGGAGCGCTTCTTTCATCTGGATGATGTGGCCAATTTGAGTAACGGGGGGCGGCTGCCGGTGGTTTTGCAGATGACCTGCTTCACTGGCTCCTTTGCCCAGCCATACTGGGACACGCTGGATGAGGCGCTGCTGCGTCACCCGAACGGCGGGGCGGTGGCGGTCTGGGGTTCCACCGGATTGGGCGTCGGCACCGGCCATGATGCGCTGGCCAGTGGCTTTTTGCAGTCGCTGCTGGTGGACGGAGAGGTGGAGTTGGGAACGGCCGTACTCTCCGGCAAGCTCAACCTGTTCACCAATCGCCCCACCAACCTGGACTTGCTAGACACCTTCACCCTCTTCGGCGACCCCGCCACCCGCTACAACACCGACTTCTGGCCAGGCATCCCCACCTACCTCCCCCTCATTTCCCGCTGATATTTGTCATTCTTTTGTGTGTGATTGAGCCTGAGTGATGCGTGAAACGTGAAACGTGATTTAGCCCCGGTCACGTTTCACGTTTCACGCATCACCCAAAGCGCTCTGTGGCAAAATTTCAAAATAATCGAATAGTTGGTTCGATTCACCTATAATCAGGCCATGTCTGACAAACCTCCCCCACAGCCACCCCGGCGTTGGCGCAAAAACTTCATTCAGCGCCGGGTCAGCGCAAATGTCGATTATTTACGGCCGCACCGCCTGAACTGGGCCGCCATCGTCAAACCCCTGGACGAGAGTCTGTCTCATCAAGGGGAAGATTTATCCTGGCGAACCGTGCGCAGCCTGCGCTACTTTTGGCTCGATGGCCTGTTTGCTGCCATCAGCGAAAACTTTTACCTCGGTTTTGTGACGCTGTTTGTGTTGGCATATGGCGCTACCAATGGGCAGGTCGGCACGATGACGGCCGTTGCCAACTTGCTCGGCGCTCTGGCGCTTTTCCCAGGCGCACGGTTGGTGGAATGGGTGGGCAAACGCAAGCCCGTGGTGGTGTGGACCGGCGGCGGCCTGGCCCGCATCCTGCTGCTGCTGTTGGCGATGATGCCCTTTGTCATTACCCAGCCCGTGCTGGCTATCGCCGCCATCATCATTTTGAACGGTCTACGCGCCTTCATGGGTAATCTGGCCAACCCTGGCTGGACCGCTCTGGTGGCCGATCTGGTGCCAAACACCATCCGGGGGCGCTACTTTGGCAGCCGCAACACAGCGATGGGCCTGGCCGCTCTAGTGGTTGCCCCGCTGGCTGGTCGCATCATCAATTTGGGCAACGGCTGGGCCGATCTGGATCAATTCGGCTACCAGATTGTCTTTTTTCTGGCCTTTTTGTTTGGCATGGTCAGCACCTTCAGCTTTCAGCGCATTGAGGAGCCTCCGGCCAAAGCTGCTCAGCAAGCGGCGCATCATCGCGGCGATTTGCGGCGAGCCATTCGCCAGTCACCCGGTTATCTGGGGCTGGTGGCCAGCGCCTTTGTCTGGAATATGTCTTTACAGGTGGCCGCCCCCTTTTTCAACGTCTATCTGGTGAACACGTTCCAATCGACGGCTACGACGATTGGCTTGCTGGCCAGCGTCAGCAGCCTGACGGCGCTGGTGGGGCAGCGCGTTTTTGGTCGGCTGCTGGACGTACGCGGCGCTTTCTGGGTTGCCCTGGTGACCGGCTTTCTGATTCCTGGCCTGCCGCTGGCCTGGGTCTTCATCACGGCCGATTGGCAGGTGGGGATCATCAACACCTTTGGCGGCTTTTTGTGGGCGGGTTACAACCTGGCCAACTTCAATTTGCTGCTGACGCTGACGCCGGATGAGCAGCGTCCCCGGGCGGTGGCTTTGTACCAAACGGCCGTTTTCTCCAGCGCCGTCATTGGGCCACTGCTGGGCGGCTTTTTGGCCGACAGCGTCAGCTACCAGCTCATTTTTGGCCTCAGTTCCGGTGGGCGGCTGCTGGGGATGCTGCTGTTTACGCTGTTCTCGGTGCGGCTGGTGAAGAAAATGGCTGGGGGTGGGGTGGAACGGCCGTAAATCCACCGCAAAAGAACTGTAAACTGACTCCTGGATTATGCTATACTGTCCCTGTTCCCAAGTAAGTGGATTGTACAGTTCCACATCTCGGCAGAGAATAGACATTATTGGAATTAACGTTATGTCAAAAAATAATCCGCAGATTGGCGCAAATGGCGCACGCAGATTAAAGGCAAAAAATTTGCGAAATCTGCGTTAATCTGTGGATCAATTCTTATTTCCGATATAGTCTAATAATCAAACACCAACTGCAAAGACGATGACACAGAAATTAGAGCGGTACAACATTGGCGAAAGCATCGGTAGTGGTGCAATGGGCGAAGTTTTTCGAGCCTACGACACCCAGACCGAGCGTGATGTTGCCATCAAGATGCTGCCAGTACACAACCTGAAAGGAGAGCACCTCAGACGGTTTCAGCTGGAAGCCCGCACCGTGGCGCGTCTGGAGCATCCCTTCATTGTGCCACTGTATGATTTCAGCCTGCCAGCAGGAGACGAAACCCCATTTTTGGTGATGCGCTACATGACGGGCGGTTCACTGGCAGACAAAATTCGGCAGGAGCGTTTGCCCAGTGAAGATGTGTACCAAATTACGCGCCGTATCGCCTCGGCGCTGGATGCAGCCCATGATCGCGGTCTGATACATCGAGATTTGAAGCCAGGGAATATCTTGCTGGATCAGGATGGCTACGCTTATCTGGCGGATTTTGGGATTGTAAAAGATACCGCAGCGGATGAAAGTTTTACTCGTGGAGGCCAGTTGGGCACCTCGTTTTATATGAGTCCGGAGCAGATTCGGGGCGAAGAGTTGGATCATCGGTCCGATATTTATGCGCTTGGTGTTGTGGTGTTTGAAATGTTAACAGGCCGCCCCCCGTTTACCGGCAATTTGCACACTATTTTTCAAGGGCACCTGAACGAAGAAATTCCCAGAGTATATGCTTTTACGGACGGCATACCGGTTGAAGTGGATGAAGTTTTGCGCAAGGCAATGGCCAAAAAGCCCAATGATCGATATGTCAGGGCCAGCCAGATGGCCAAAGCGCTGGAAGCGGCGCTGCAATCCCCTTCAACATATCAAAGGGTGCAGCTTGCCCTGATCGAAGCGGCAGATGATTTTGAATTCAAACCGATCCCAGCGATTGATTCAGACACGCCGGGCACGGTGCCGACGCCTACTTTGCCGGAGACGACGGCATCTCCACGCGGGGCGCGTCTTTGGCAGCTGTTGGCGGGGGGTTTAGGCATTGTGCTGCTGGCGGTGCTGGCTTTATTGGGTGGCAATATGTTGAGGCAGGCCAACAGCGCCACGCCTGAAGTCAGAGCGGTCTTTTCTCCCCTGCCCGCCATCACCGATACCCCAAGAGCCCCCACACCCATCCCCGATATGATCCTGGTGTTGCAGCACGACAACAGCGCCATTTGGCGAAATGGAGACACCCTGGAGCAGCTGCCGGAAAACGGCCGTATCTCCTTCCTCAGTGACATCCTTTTCCAAACCGGGCAGGGGGCCATCGAGCTGCTGCTGCCCAACTTTACCCGCATTATTTTGGATGCAAACACGACGGTTTTGGTAGAAACGGCCGTTGATAATGACGAAAATTCCGTTCTACAGCTTCAGCAAGGGCGCATTTTGGTTAAGTCAGACCAATCTGTGCATATTTATCATGCCGATGGCTACCAGGCAGATTTGATTGTGGGCATTATTGGGGTGGAGTTTAGCCAGTCGGCTGGCAGCTGGGAGGTAGATTGCCTGGTCGGAATGTGCCAGATGGGTCAGACCGACCAGGCTGAACCTGTTGAGTTGATCGACGGCCAATCGGCCCGACTGTCGGATGACGTGGCGCTGATTCCTGCCATTACGCAGCTCTCCCGCATTGCCGCCTATAACAACCTGGACGCCTCCATCATTTTGCCCACGCTCACCGCAACCGCTACCGCTACGCCCACTGCCACCGCCTCGGCCACACCGACCAACACCCGTCCCGCCGACTTTCGTGGCCCAGAAACGATTGTGCTGGGCCAATCGGCGGGTGGCAGCGATATTGAACTGGTGCGCTTTGGCAACGGGCCAGAACTGCTGCTGATGGTTGGCGGTATTCATTACGGCTATGCGCCCAACACCGTGGTGCTGACACAGGAACTGATTGATTATTTTGCGGCTAATTTAACGGCCGTTCCCGATAACGTCACCCTCTACATCATCCCCAACCTCAGCCCAGATGCCCCTTTGTCACCTGGCACCGTGGCTGGTCGCCTCAACGCCAACGGGGTGGATCTGAACCGCAACTGGGACTGTCGGTGGGTACCTGATGCAGAAGTTTTTGGGCAGAAGGTTGAGGGCAGTGGGGGAACAGCCGTCTTCTCCGAACCAGAAACGCAGCTGCTAAAAAACTTCATTGAGCAAAACCAGCCGGATGCCGTCCTGTTCTGGGGCGCCAGACGCAATACCGTCGGCTCCGTTGCCCCCGGCGGTTGCGAAGAGCACAGCCTCATTTCTGCCAGCCTGGTGCATTATTACGCCATTCCCACTGGCTATGAATTTATTTCCCGTCCTGAGGTTTTGGCTAATCTAGATTTAACGGGAGATGTAAGCAACTGGCTGGACAGCGAGGGGTATCCGGTTATTTTTGTGCTGCTGCCCGGTTTTTTGGAGGTGGATTTTGATCGAGAGCTGGTGGGTGTTTTGTCGTTGCTATCGGCCGTTGCCACGCCCCAAAAGATCCAGCAAACCCCCACCCCACAAAGCTGCGACGCACCCGTGAACCCCGCCTGGGCAGCGCTGTACGCCACACACCAGTTCCGCCTGGGCTGTGCCGTCGGCGGCGTGGTTCAACCCCAAAGCGTCTGGCAGCCGTTTGCCAACGGCCGCATGCTCTGGCGTCAGGATACCGACACCGTCTACCTGCTGGCCAACGACCGCACCGCAGAAGCGTTCCTGGTGAATCAGCCCGGTTTGGCAGGGTTCGAGGTAAACGAGCTGCTCAAGGGTGCAATTGGCTACGTATACGACACAAATACGGCCGTTGCCACCAAACTGGGGCCGCCTCAGGATGTAGAAAGAGAAGCCGCCGACGTGACCCTGCAAGATTTCACCAAGGGCTTCATCATTTCCTGGCAAGCAGACGGCCTGCAAACCAACCTCATTTTTCTGGAAGCAAAGCAATGGCAAACTCCATGAAAAAGACAAACGCCCTAAAAAAATGGTTTAGCATCCTCAGTTTAGCGGCGGCGGGTGGCTTTGTTTACCTGAATCGCCGCCAGCTGATTGCCCGGCTGCTCAAGCTGCCGCCACCCCAAAACAAGATCAACACGCAAAACAATATCGTCATTTCCATGCCCGATGGCGTCAAGCTGACGGCCGATTTGTATCGCCCGGCCGGATTGGCCAACGCACCCACGGTGCTGATTCGCACGCCGTACGGCCGTAAAAGCATCAACCAGTTCTTTGCCACCCTCTTTGCCGAGCGCGGCTTCAACGTGCTCTGCCAGGACGTACGCGGTCGTTTTGGCTCGGAAGGCGAGTTTGAACCCTACGTCCACGAAGCCGCCGATGGGGAAGCGACGCTGGCCTGGATTGCAGCACAAAGCTGGAGCAGCGGCCGTATCGGCATGTGGGGCCAGAGCTACGTCGGTTACGCGCAGTGGGCCGCTGCCTCGACGGGCACACCCCACCTGCACGCCCTGCTGCCCGCCATCACCCACTCGAACCTGGGCGGGCCAAACGAGCAGGGCTTCATCTGGCTGGACCGTACCTTGCGCTGGATTCTGCTGCTGGAAGCGATGATGGACCGCTCGCTGCCCGTCTGGCAAAAGGTGGGCCTTTCTTACTACGCCCCGGTGCAAAACCAGCGGGTGGCCGCAGGCTGGACGCATCTGCCCCTGGCCACGGTCGATGAAGCGGTGCTGGGTCATCCCCAGCCGTTTTACCGCACCTGGGTCGCCCAGTTCCAGCCCGATGCGCCGTACTGGCAGGCCATCGATTTTCGTTCCAGCGTCCCCAAAATTGGTGTGCCGATGCATCTGGTGGCGGGCTGGTACGACATTTTCCTGAAAGAACAGCTGGCCGATTACGCCGCCTTGCGTGCCGCCGGGCATCAGCCGTACCTCACCATCGGGCCGTGGACGCATATGGATCAGGCCGGGATGGCTGCTGCGGTGCGGCAGGGGCTAAACTGGTTTGAGGTGCAGTTGAAGGGCAAGAAAGAGGCATTACGGCCGTTTCCCGTCCAACTCTACCTGCAAGGGGCCAAAAAATGGCTCGATTACGCCGCCTGGCCGCCGCCCGCGCAGGAAACGCCGTTCTATTTGCAGAGGATGGGCCAGTTGGCTCCCAGCCAACCACCTGCCGGTTCGCCGCCGGACCATTATCGTTACGATCCGGCCAATCCTACGCCGAATTTAGGCGGGGCGCTGCTCTCTACCGAAGCGGGCCAGGTAGACAACCGCCCGCTGGAAGCCCGCCCCGACGTGCTGACCTACACCACGGAACCGCTCACCGCGCCGCTGACCGTTATCGGACCAGTGCGGCTGCGGCTGTACGTGCGATCCAACCTGGAATATGCGGATTTTTACGGCCGTTTATGCGATGTGCAGCTGGACGGCCGTTCCCTCAACGTCTGCGATGGCCTCTTCCGGGTGCAGCCAGGGCGGGGCGAGCCGCAGCCAGATGGCAGCCTGTGCCTTGAGGTGGATTTGTGGGCTACCGCCTACCAGTTCCAGCCCGGCCACCGGCTGCGCTTGCAGGTCTCCAGCGGGTCGCATCCGCGCATCAGCCGCAACCTGGGTACAGGGGAGCCTGTCATGCTGGGCACCACCCTGCACGCCGCCGACCAAACCATCTACCATGATCCTGCGCACCCAGCCGCCCTGCTCCTGCCCCTGACGTAAGGGACGCGCCGGGCGGGCCAAGATTGGCGCCAACCTGACGGCCGTTTTTTCCCACCGCCATATTTCTCGTTCCAACAGTCTCCATTGGAATGCCGCTTGGGTCGTTCCGCGTCCCGTCGGCGCAGAGCGCCACGCCCCTTCCATTCCACGCAGAGCGTGGAACGAGTTGTAACAGGCGGGAGGTGAGGCAACGGCCGTTCCCCACCCCCACACCTCTCGTTCCAACGGTCTCCGTTGGAATGCCGCCTGGGACGCTCCGCGTCCCGTCGGCGCGGAGAAGTGGTATAGCTATGTTGTGATCTGGGTGAGCGCATTAGTAACTCTGCCATACTGCCAACCATCAATTCTTGGCGGCGTGACGCCCAGAGAGTTGAGCATACTCTTAATTTGCTCGCGGTGTTCGGTTGCATGGTTAATTGCCTGAACCATGACAACCCAGGGTTCTATAGTGTAGTCGTCCTTTTGAAATGTAGTCTGCAATTTATTCGACTCGTCTCTTGCCAGAGCCAGCAATCCGTCTCCGGTGATGCTGGCGGCCCGCTGTAGCTCATCGAAGTCTGGTGGGGCCTGCCAATTGAAGAGTGGCACCACATTGGCCAGTTGGGTCCAGTAACTCTGCTGTGCCTCCAGGAGATGCTGCAAGGTGAGGCGAATGCTTCCTTTTGTAACGGTCTCAGGCTCTGCGTCGAGTTGTTCGTCACTCAGGGCGGCACAGGCCTGGATAATCTGGAGATTGGCCCAGTTGTTGTGCTCAATTAACTTTGCAAGAACGTTTTCAGTCATCCAACAACTCCTTTTCTGACGCAAGCTGATCAAGCTTGCATCAAATCCGTATTACGTTTGTTCACCTGCCGTGAACAGAAGCCAGAGAAGCCAGCTGCGATTTTGCCCAGACAACTTTACCCCTTCTAACCAAAAAACCAAATGCCCCCGTGCTTGCGGTTCGGTACAAGTTCTGACTAGCTTTTCACCAATTTGACGGCCGTTCCCACTCTGGTATTTGTTTGACAGCATCAACACCCTCGGCTAGAATAGAACTGATGTTCTGAGTAAAGTAAGCAAATCACAACAGCTTTTCCCAACCAAAGGAGATATTTGTATGTCTGAGAATAAGACCCGCCCCACCGACCAGAATGTGACCGACTTTCTAAACAGTGTTGACCATAAGACGCGCCGTGAGGACAGCTTTGCTCTGCTGGAAATGATGCAGGAAATAACCGGCGAAGAGGCCGTGATGTGGGGAAGCAGCATTGTGGGTTTTGGCAGCTGTCATTACAAATATGAAAGTGGGCGTGAGGGCGATATGCCTTTGGTCGGCTTTTCTCCGCGTAAGCAGAGCATGTCGTTGTATATCATGACCCGCTTCGACGACCATGAGGATCCGCTGGCAGAACTCGGTAAGTACAAGACCGGCCAGTCGTGCCTTTATGTCAACAAACTTGCCGATGTGGATGACAATGTACTGCGCCGCCTGATCAAACGCTCCTATGAGTACACTAAGGAAACAAATCAGTAAATTCTCCTGCTCTAGCGGAGGAGCGGCTTTAGGCAAAACCTTAACTGTTCTGCGGCGTTTTCCTCTTTTAGGTATCGATAGATGCTGGCTTTGGAAATACCATAATCTTTCATCAACGTTTTGATGAGAGCCCCTTGATGACGATGATTCTGTAACTCAGCAATTTGTTGTTGGTTCAATTTCTTCTTCTCGCCAAACTTGACACCACGTTCTTTGGCCTTTTGAATGACATCTATTTGTCTTTCGGCTCGTATTTCCGTCTCAAATTGAGCAGTAGCTGCCAACATATTGAAAAGTAACCGTCCTGTTGCATCGTTGGTGTTAATATTTTGGTCAAGTACCTGAAAAGCATGATGCCAGGCTGTTGCCCGGTTGGTCATGCTCTTTCGAAACTGCTGGGCCGACTGTATAAACAGCGGGCTTCACGCAGAGTTGGTATTTGGTATAATGCCTGTAGACGGAAATCAACACAAGGTGGCAGTGGCTTTATGGATACTTTTCTCCTGACAACCAAACTGCTTATTCCGCCACAACCTTATCACGCTGTGCGCCGCACCCGGCTCATTGACGCCATTGAACATACCATCCCTCACTACAAACTCGTCCAGGTCTCGGCTCCGGCCGGTTATGGCAAGTCAACGCTGCTTACCCAATGGGCGCGTTCGAGCCGCTTTCCGGTGGCTTGGCTGTCAGTCAGCGAAGAGGATAACGACCATGATCGCTTCCTTCGCTGCCTATTCGCGGCCTGGGAGCAGGTTCAGCCAGGTATCCGCGAGAGCAAGCTGGGCCTGCTCCTCAGTGGGATGTCGCCTGATAGCAAAGCCATCCTATCAGCTTTCATCAACGTGGCCAACGACCAACCTGACCACCTTGTATTTGTCCTCGACGATTATCATCTGATTGAAGATCTTTCTATCCACACCACACTGACTTTCTTGCTCGACCACCTGCCGCCGACACTCCACTTTGTGCTGGCCGGCCGTGGGGAGCCGCCGCTGCCGCTGGCCCGCTACCGCGCTCGCCATGAGCTAATGGAATTTCGTGCAGAAGATTTGAACTTCTTGCCGGAAGAGGCACAGGATTTTTTGAATGAGGTAATGGGGCTTGATCTAACCCATGAGGAAGTCATCAGGCTGCAAGCCCAGTTAGAAGGCTGGATCGCCGGTCTACAGTTGGTAGCATTGACTCTCCAACGGCGCCTCACTGCGGCGGATAAACTGGTCGTCAGCGGCCGACATCGCTTCATCGCCGACTACCTGAATGAAGATGTGCTTGCCCCCCTGGCGGACGATCTGCGGCACTTCCTGCTCCAGACTAGTATCCTGGATCGCCTGTGCAGTACCCTATGCGATGCTGTCATAGGAGGGGAAAGCAGTCAAGAAATGCTTGAATTTCTGGAACGAGGAAACTTTTTCCTTGTGCCGCTGGACGACAGCCGGGAGTGGTTCCGTTATCATCCCCTCTTTGCTGACTTCCTGCGTGAAGAGCTGAACCGCCATCACCCCAATGAGGTTAGTGATCTCCATCGCCGCGCTGCCCGCTGGTATCTGGCGCATGACTTGCCGGAACAGGCCTTTCAGCACGCGCTTGTCGCGGATGATCCTGAACTGGTGTTTCGCATCTTCGAACGCTATGTGAATATAAAGCTGAACTGTGGCGAACTCAATGATGTGGCCCGCTGGTTCGACGCACTCCCAGCGGCGTGGTACTCCGTCTACCCCCTGTTCGATCTCGTCTGGGTGGGCTACTTGCTCTTTACCGGAGCGTACGATGCCGGTCTCCGTACCCTGGATGACGTTGAACAGCGGTTGACGCGCGCGGAGACCGAAGATACACGCTGGCAACTGGCAATGGTAAGGGCTGTTCAATGCTTCATGGCCTGCTTCCAAAACGACCTGGCGCGGGCAGAGACCCTGGCCCACCAAGCGCTCCCGGACTTGCGGGAAGAGAGTCACTCCTTTCGCGCCAGCATCTACCACGCGCTTGGCGATACCTACCGCCGCAATGGGCGCTGGGAGGAAGCAAAGGTGTGCTATCTTAAGGTGTCCACCTTCACGCACGCGCCTGAGTACCGTGTGCAGTTAGCAGTCCAGTCCGTGCACGTGTTCGGCGCGTTGGCCGATCTCGAACTGCAGCAGGGGCGTCTACAGAACGCCGCCGGTGCCTGGCGAACGGCGCTGGCGGCCATCCATCGGCGGGAGAGTTGGGGACGCCTTGAACTCCCGGTCATCGGTTGGGTGTTTATTCGGATGGGCGAACTGCTGTACGAGTGGAACGATCTAGAGGCGGCCGGCGATCACCTGTCCCGCGGGCTGGAGCGATCTGAACTGGGCGGCGACGTGCGGGCCATGATTGCCGGTTACCTGATTGCAGGTCGTCTGAAGTTGACCGCAGGCGATATCGCGGCGGCTGGTGAGTACCTGGAGCGCGCCCGCCCGCTGGTCGAGAACGCCTCATTCCCAGACTGGACCGGTCGCTTTGGCCGCTTTCAACTCGAACTCTGGCTGGCGCAAGACAGGCTGCGGGCGGCCGTTAATTGGGCCGATGAGATGCTGCGCGGCGACGAACTTGCGGGACCGGCAGAAAGTGAGGAGGCGCAACTGACCATGGCCCGCGTACTGATCGTCAAAGGGGATACGCCATCACTCGAGCGGGCGCTGGCGCTGCTTAAGCCCCTGCTCCAGGCGGCGGAAGCGGAGGGTCGGATGGGCATCCAGATCGAGGCCCTGACGCTCCAGGCGCTGGCTGACTGGCGGCGCGGTGAACACGTGGGAGCTATGACTTCCCTGGAACGCGCCCTGCGGCTGGCCGAACCTGAAGGCTATGTGCGCCTGTTCGCCGATCTTGGATTGCCCATGGCTCGGCTATTGCAGGAAGCCCGTTCGCGCAATGTAGTGCCGGACTACGTTGCCAAACTGCTGTCGGCGTTTAGCGGTGGCCTCACATTTCCTGCCTCTGCGGCAAGGTTACTGCCGGAACCGCTAACCCCTCGGGAGCAGGAAGTCCTGCAATTGGTCGCCGCCGGGCTGACCAACCGCGAGATTGCCGAACGATTGGTCATTTCCGCAGAGACGGTGAAGAAGCACGTCGGCAACCTCTGCGCTAAGCTCGGCGTTGGCAACCGCACCGAGGCCGCGGCCAGAGCCAGAGAACTGGACTTGCTGGACTAACGGCCGTCTCCCGCCTTAGTCAATGTGGCAAACACGCTGCTCTTGAATGCCGCCCAGTCGAGTCATCGGTGACTGGTTGGACATGATGCAGCAGCGTGGCTTTATTCCGCCACCGCAGCCAGCCAGGTAGAGCGTTTACCCACACCGCAAGCCCGTCGTTCCCGCCAAGCTGGCCCCGCCTGCGCGAGGCCAGCAAGAAGCACGTCGGCAATCTCTGCGCCAAGCTGGGCATCGGCACCGGCACCGAGGCCGTGACCAAAGCCAGAGAACTGCATTTGCCCGGCCGTTTCGCATCCGATCTTGTAGCCTTCATCAAAGACCTCGGCACGTAAGAGAGCGGCCGTCGCCTCCCAACCACCGACAAAAATACCCCTCTAAAATGCCCCATTGCGGGCATGACTGAGCGTTTCCATTGCCCTACCCTTGTTCTAACTGAAGGAATGAATTTACAAGGAGACGACGATGGACATTAACCTGCCAATCATTGCCGGGACAATCTCGACCACTATATTTGCTTTCAGTACGCTGCCCATGCTGTTGAAAGCGTTTCGAACCAAAGACCTGAAATCATACAGCCTGGGAAATATCCTGCTCGCCAATGTGGGAAACGTCATCCACTCCGTTTACGTGTTTAATCTGCCGCCTGGCCCCATCTGGCTGCTGCACGCTTTCTATCTGGTCACCACCGGTCTAATGCTGATCTGGTATTTACGCTATGAATGGCAGCCAGGTATTTTGAAGCGCTTCTAGGCTAAGCTAGCGGTGTCAAAACAGATTTCTTAGTCAATCCCACAGCCACACGCACCCGTCCACGAACACAAATACCCCATTGGAATACCCCGTTCGGGGCATGATGGTGCCTTTCCATTGCTTTACACTCCAAGAAATCTAACAAAAGGAGAGGTCATCATGATTCTTATACGATTCGTCTGTCAGGCCAGGTTTGGCAAAGCCGGTGAAGTGGTAGCAGGTTTTAAACAGTCGGGGGAGATTGCTCGCACGTTCGTTGGCCCGCATGTTCGCGGCCGTATTCTTACCGACCTGAGCGGCCCATTCGACACCGTCATTCAGGAGTTAGAGGTAGAGAGTCTGGCCGAGTGGGAGCGGCTCAGAGAGGTCATATTCTCGAACCCTGAAGTCCAAGAGGCAGAAGCCGCCTCACCCGACGTCATCGAATCAGGGCGGACTGAGTTCTACACGATTGAAGCAACGTGGCCTGAGGGAGTTGTTGGGCGTTAGAACGTTAACATGCCAACGTTCTTACGGTCAGATCAAACCAATAGTAAATTACAAGGGGAACATCTGATGAGTAACACAACCTTTAGCTACGACACCATCATTATTGGTGGCGGACAGGCTGGTCTGTCCACCGGTTACTACTTACAGCAGCAGGGACGTGACTTTGTCATCCTGGACGCCAGCGAGCGAATTGGTGACGCGTGGCGCAAGCGCTGGGATTCCCTGCGGCTGTTTACCCCCGCGCGTTACAGCGGGCTGCCGGGCATGCCCTTCCCGGCTCCAGCGTATGTGTATCCGGCGAAGGATGAGATGGCTGACTACCTCGAGGCTTACGCGGCGTGCTTCAAGCTGCCGGTACAGAGGGGCATCCGCGTAGATCGGCTTTCAAGGCAAGGGGATCGGTTTGTTGTGACGGCCGGCGACCGACGATTTGAGTCCGAGAACGTGGTAGTAGCGACAGGTGGTTACTATTGTCCTAGGATCCCCGCCTTCGCTACCAAGCTCAATCCGGACATCATGCCGCTCCATTCCAGCGAGTACCAACGGCCGTCACAACTACAAGAGGGTGGTGTTCTGGTGGTAGGGGCAGGGAACTCTGGGGCGGAAATCGCGCTTGAACTGTCACGAAGTCACCCGGTTTGGCTGTCGGGCAGGCATCCGGGCAGCGAGCCAACACGGGCCGGTAGCCTGGTGGATCGGCTGGTCGCGCCCCTGATCTGGTTCGTTTTTTCGAAGGTGATGACGGTCAACACGCCAATTGGCCGGAAGGCGGCGGCCCAATTACGGGGGCATGGTTTGCCCCTGGCCCGGGTTAAGCTGGCCGACCTACAGGCTGCCGGTGTGGAACGCATTCACGCCAGGACTGTGGGGGTGCGCGATGGACTGCCCTTGCTGGAGGACGGCCGTATCCTCGATGTTACGAACGTGATCTGGTGTACAGGATTCCGGCCGGACTACGGCTGGATCGCCCTCCCTATCTTCGAGGACGACGGGGAGCCAATACATGAACGCGGCGTAGTAGTGACCGAGCCTGGCCTGTACTTTGTCGGCTTGTTCTTTCAGTCGGCGGCGACCTCGTCGCTGGTCGGCGGAGTTGGCAGAGATCAGCGTACATTGCCGATAAGATCGCTGCTCGCTCGGCTGCTATAACAGCAGTAACCGCAGCACCTCCACTCGCTGCTAGTTAGCCGCAGGGAGAAACCTTACTTATTCAGGAGATATCCAATGTCAGAACAAAACAAAAAGATCGTTCAGCATATCATTGAGGAGGTATGGAACCAGGGTAACTTGGCCGTCATTGACGCGCTTGTCGCCAGCGACTACCTCGACCATCAGCCACATGCCGATACCGACGGCCGTGAGGAAGTAAAACAATTTTACGTCATGTTGCGCACAGCGTTCCCCGACATCAATTTTACAATCGAGGATCAAATCGCCGAAGGGGACAAGGTGGTAACCCGCTGGACAGTCCAGGCTACACACCTGGGCGAGTTCCACGGCATTCCCCCCACAGGCAGGCAGGGTGTCGTGACGGGGATCAGCATTGACCGCCTCGCCAACGGCAAATTCGTAGAAGGTTGGACGATTTTCGACGAGCTGGGCATGATGCAGCAGCTTGGCGTTATCCCCATTATTGAGCCTGCCACAGCCTAAAAGGAAAAGCGGTTGTAAGAGTTATTGTTAACCCGTGGCCGCTTGTGACATGGATGCTGCTAACGGCAGCGCACCTTCGCTCAATGGCTTCCAGATCTGCTTTGGCCTGATACGTAAGCAAAACAAAAGGAGAAAATCTGATGCGTGAACCAACTCAACACTTTGAAACGATTATTATCGGAGGTGGGCAGGCCGGACTGTCGGTTGGCTACCATCTGAAACAGCAAGGGCGCGACTTCGCTATCCTCGACGCCAGCGAGCGGATTGGTGATGCCTGGCGGAAGCGATGGGACTCGCTGCGCCTATTCACACCCGCCTGCTACAATGGGCTGACGGGAATGCCCTTCCCGGCCCCGGGCTACACATTCCCCACTAAGGACGAGATGGGTGACTATCTCGAAGCCTATGCGGCACGGTTCGAATTGCCAGTTCGGACAGGTGTTAGAGTGGATTGCCTTTCACGACAAGGGGATCGGTTCGTCGTGACGTCAGGTACACAGCGGTTCGAGGCCAAACATGTGGTTGTGGCGATGGCAAATTGGCAATGTCGCCGCGTGCCTCCATTTGCACAGGAGCTGGATCTAAACATCGTCCAGCTGCATTCCAGTGAGTACATGAATCCCTCTCAGCTTAGGGAAGGAGGCGTTCTCATTGTCGGAGCAGGTAACTCGGGGGCCGAGATCGCCCTTGAGATCGTGCGCAGTCACCCAACCTTGCTGTCGGGGAAGGACATCGGCCATGCCCCATTCCGCATCGAGGGAATAGCGGCACGTTTCCTCTTGATGCAACTGGTGCTCCGGTTGCTCTTCCACCGCGTCATGACTGTGAATACGCCAATCGGCCGAAAGATGCGCCCTAAGCTCCTGACCCATGCCATGCCGCTGCTCCGGGTCAAGCCCAAGGACCTGGTCGCTGCAGGGGTCGAACGCGTCCCCAGGACCGTGGACGTACAGGATGGGCTGCCCGTATTGGAAGACGGCCGTGTCCTCGACGTGGCGAACATAATCTGGTGTACAGGGTTCCACCCCAACTTCTCATGGATTGACCTGCCCGTCTTGGGGGAGGAAGAGCCGCTGCACGAGCGCGGGGTTGTTGCCAGGGAGCCGGGGCTGTACTTCGTCGGCCTGCACTTCCTCTACGCGGCCTCATCGGGGCAGATTCATGGCGTCGGGAGGGATGCAGAGCGCGTCGTCCAGCATATTGTGTCGCATACCCGTTGACATCGATCCGTAGGCAACAAGGATCGTGTATAGAGAGGAAGAACATGAGCAAACCGCAGATCATTATTTCGAATGAAAATCTCCGACAGTTGATTGAGCAGGCGATTGAGGCCTTCAACGCTCGCAATCTGAATCGCTGGGTCAACTTATACGCGGAAGACGCCAGGCACTTCCAGCCTAACCGTACGGAGCCGCTGCGCGGCCGGGCCGAAATACGGGAAGACTACCTGACATCTACCTGGATCCCGTTTCCCGATTTCCACTTCGAAGTGGAGCGGGCGTTCGGTGAGGGTAACTGGGTCTGTATAATGGGAATCTTCACAGGCACCCATCAAGGGCCTCTTGGGGGCATTAGTGGTGAGGTTGTCGCGCCAACACACAAATCTATTCGCATTCCTCTATGCATAGTGGTGAAAATCGAGGATGGCAAGGCTGTGGAAGTCCACGAATACAATGACCAGCTCAGGTTCCTGACTCAGCTTGGTCTCGTGCCGTAGCTGGATTAATGTACCTGTCTCTAGCGCCACATGTCAATCCGAATCGGATGCAGGTGGGAAGACCTGCCAATTCAGACCCTTATGGGGTAAATTCGTAATGTCCCGACAGCAGACCAGTTTCCTGGTTCACTCAGATGGGACAACTTTACCTAACCTCCCCATCTCCCCCAAAAGCCCAATGAACCGGGTCTGAGAACAAAATTCGGCCTACTGACCAAAGTGTGACCGACTTTCTGAGCGGCGTGGATCATCCGATGCTGCGCGAAGACGGGTTTACTTTGCTGGAAATGATGGAGGAAGAGCTGTTGTGGCTCCCCTTACAAATGATGCCCACACGACTCACGAATAATGAGCTCGGTTGGCAGCACGATGGAAGCCGCCTGCTGGCCCTTGAACTGCTTATGCATCATCAAAACCTGCATGGCGTAAGAAGCCATCCGCCGTTTAGGCACGTCCACCGTGGTCAGGCTGGGCCGGACCATTTCTGCCAGGCCAATGTTGTCAATCGAAACGATGGCAATTTCCTGCGGCACCTTCACCCCATGATCGTGCATGGCGGCAATGGCACTGATGGCGCTTTCATCGTTGGCGGCGAAGACGGCCGTCGGCCGAGGCCTCATCTGCAAAATCTCAACCGCCGCTTCATAAGCGGAGGAAAGGACATGGGATGGGTCCGGGGTAAAGATCAGATTCTTGTCATAGGCAAGGTTGTGTTCGGCCAACGTCTGGCGATACCCGGTCAGGCGGGCGTCCTGAATGGCCAGAAAAGCGATCCGTTCATGCCCCAATTTAATGAGATGTGCCACCGCCTGCCGCGCCGCCGCCGCCCGGTCAAAGATGACCGTGGGCCAATCTTTCAGAGGCTCCTCCAAACACACTACATTGTCAATCCGCTCGGCAATCTGGTCCAGAATTTTTTGGCTATCTGGATTTTGGGCGATCATAGCTGGCAGGATCAGGATCAAAGACGAAATTTCATCCCGATGAATATTTTTGTTAAAGAAAACCGGGTCGGTTAAGGCATCAAAGAAGCTAAAAAAACGGACTTCTTGCCCCAGCCGGTGAACTTCATCAAATAACCCGGCGATGATTGCGTTGTAATACGGCCGATCCAGCACATTGTAGCTGTGTCCGCCGGCAATAATCCCCAAAGATTCTTTGGCGGTTGAATCACCCAGTTTCAAGCGTTGGGCGTGTTTGTTCGGCCGGTAGCCCAATTCGTCTATAGCGGCCAACACGCGCTCGCGGGTTTCCGGAGAGACATCACGCGGACCATTGTTGATCACATAAGAAACCACCCCGCGGGACACACCGGCGCGTTCAGCCACATCTTTTTGGGTAATAATTGTATTTTTTGACATCCCTTAACTCATTTTCACGTCAATAAAATCAATGGTGATTCTAACGGCTTCTACGGAAATTGCCGACCTGTGGCGTCTGGTGTTGGCACAAGTTGCAAGGTAACCGAACTGCTAGGCAGCTCCGGCGCGTGAGCATGAACGCTGACGGTACCGGGTTGGTGGCTTGCTTTGATGTACAGAGCCGCCTGCCCACCCACCAGCGGGAATGGATTTTCACCAATCAGCTCGGCCTCCCCCTCCAGTTCAAATGTGACCATCTTGGTGGCATAGGGCAGGGGGTTACAAAATTCATCGGTAACGCGGAAGATCAGCCGGGTCATGTCGGCGCCGTCGGCGACGAGCTGCTGGGTGTCGGTGGCCAGTGCCAGCCGTTTGGGCAGCCGGTTGCTGGCAATCCATTGTTCGGCCACCGGCGTGCCGTTTAGATAGCCAATCAGATGCAAATCATGGAACTCAGCCTGTCCCCAGGCGCTGTATGCGTCTAATCCGCCAATGGTGAACGGCGGGTGGGCTAGATGGGGATACTGCTCAAAATCGGGTGAGAACCGGCCCACGGAGTTGTTGCCAATGATAATTTCAATCTCGTCACAGTTGCTAAAAACAGTTACCGGATTGTTTCCTCCGCCAGCGCGATCGCCCATTGTCCAATGGGTGGCGGCTTGCAAGACAATTTGCCTGGTGGGTGCCTGCTGGCTCTGGTAAAGATAGGCCGCCCATTTGGGCAGCCGGAAAATGTCCATCACTCCGTGGTAGCAAATGCGGTCGCCGGAGCCAAACTCGATGTGGGTGGCATAGTCAAAGGCGCACCAGCCAATGGCGCCCGCAATCCGCGCATCGCCCAACTGTAGATTGTGGATTTTGGCATGCAGCAGCGCATGATCGATCAGGCGTTCTTCATGGTCCCAAACTTTGGTAGGAAACATATGCCCGGCAAACTCGGTGATCAGGTGGGGCTGCTCGGTGGGAACCCTGATGCCGTTGGAAAAATCGTTGTGCGTGTAGACATCCTCCAAAAACGAGCTGCCGATAAAGTCGCGCACGCCGCCGGTCTGGCGGGTGGGGTCCAGCTGGCGTGCCAGGGCGTTGGTGCAGGTGTAAAAGTCATCGTTGTCGCCTGACTCATTCACCCGTACGCCCCACAAAATAACTGAAGGGTGATTGCGGTCACGCTTGATCATCGTTTCCAGTTCAGCCAGACAAATCGCCTGCCACTTTTCATCGCCGACGTGCTGCCAGCCGGTGATCTCCTCAAAGACCAGCAGGCCAATCTCATCGCACCGGTCCAGAAAATGGGGCGATTGCGGATAGTGAGAAGTGCGCACGACGTTGCAGGCCAGTTCATGTTTCAGAATATCGGCATCCTGGCGCTGCAGCCGGGCCGGCGCGGCCGCACCGATGTAGGGGTAGGTTTGGTGACGGTTGAGGCCAAACAGGGGGATGTGCGCTTCGTTCAGGTAGAAACCGCCGTCGGGACGGAATTCCGCCTGCCGGAAGCCAAAGCGGGTGGCGAGGGTATCCAGAAGCTGGCCGTTTTCCAGCAGTGAGATGCGGAGCGTATAAAGCGTGGGCGTTTCAATGGACCAAAGGGCCACGTCGGGCAGATTTTGCCATCCCAGGCGGGTTGTTTGGCGCTCAACCGGCTGCTGGAGCGCAGCAACTTCGTTGCCTGCTGCATCCACCAGTACGGCTTCCAGAGTAAGGCCGGGCTTCAGGTGGTTTAGGCGAACATCACCCATCAGCCGTGGATTTTGCATGACGTCCAAGGTTTGGATGAAGATGTTGTCGATATGTGTTAGGTTCACTGCCCGGAGGTGAACATCGCGGTAGATGCCGCCGAAGGTTAAATAATCCACCAGGTGGCCATAGGGGGGAATGTCTTTGCGCTCGCGGGAATCGACGTGGAGCGTGAGGCAGTTTTCGCCGTCTTGCAGCCGCTTGGTGATGTCTACCGAAAAGGGTGCGTATCCGCCGAGGTGTTGCTGGAGGAAACGGCCGTTCAAATACACCTCACACGCCAGCATCACCCCATCAAAATCCAAAAAAACCAGCGAGGTACTGCTTTCCGGCGGCTTGCACCAGAAGAATTTCTTGCGATAGGTGGAGATGAACTGGTACGCCTCATTATCAACATTGTGGTGGGGAAACAGCTTGTTGGTATGGGGCAGGGTGATCGGTTCAAAATGCTCGTCTGGTGCATCCAGACTTAATTTTTGGGCAGCAAACTGCCAGTTGTCGTTAAAAAGAGTGCATTTTCTCATGTTAATTTTTCATCTGCTAGGTGCGTTAACTTGACGGATTATTTTATTTAAAAACTGCTTGACTTTCTATTTCGGCAAAGTATAATCTTCGTAACACGTGATGTCAACACGTGTTGATTCAGCGCAGAGTACAACTGCGCATTGCCAACCGTGCATAGATTTTTTCAGCTATTTGGAGGCTCCTGATGAAGAAGAAGCATTTTCTCACCCTGTTTTTTGTTCTGTTTTTTTCCTTGATGGTAACGGCGTGTGGTGGAGCTGATGCCGAACCCACGGCCCCCGCTGCCGAGGCGCCCGCGGATGAAGCAGTTGAAGAACCGGTGGCGCCGCCGGTGGAAGAACCAGCAGAAGAACCCACCGCCGCGCCTGCAACCGAAGCGCCATCTGTAGATCCGGTGGCCACCCTGACCATTTGGGCCGATGACACGCGTACCCCCATTTTACTCGGGCTGGCTGATGAATTTCTGGCTGAGTACAACGTGAAACTTGTTGTGGAAGACCTGGGTGTTGTGCAGGACATTCGCTCCCAGGTAATTATTGCGGCCCCGGCTGGTGAAGGCCCCGATATTTACCTGGGCGTACACGACTGGCTGGGTGCGCTGATAGAGAGCGGTCTGGTTGCCCCCATCGACCTGGGCGGTATCCGGGACCAGTTTGTTGAGTCAACGCTGGACGCGTTCACCTACACCGACGGTAATCTTTACGGGCTGCCTTACGCCTCGGAGAACCTTGGTTTCTTTTACAACACCGACCTGGTGTCTGAACCACCGGCCACCTGGGATGAGGTTTTGGAAATCGGGCGCGCTTTGCAAGATGAAGGGTTGGTTGAGTACGCCACGGCCGTTTCCACCGGTCCCCTGTACAATGCCTTACCCATTCAAACAGCCTTTGGCGGCTACATCTTTGGCCTGGATGAGAGCGGCGCGTGGAATGCCGACGATGTGGGCCTGGATAGTGAAGGTGAGATTGCCGCAGTGGCCTGGATGACAACGGCCGTTGAAGAGGGCCTGATGCCCGAAACATTCGACTACGAAACGGCCCACTCCCTGTTTGAAACCGGCCAGATTCCCTTCCTCATGGCGGGACCCTGGGCGCTGGACCGCATTCGTGCCTCTGGTGTGCCCTACGCTGTGGCCGAAAGCTTCCCCGATGACGGCGCACCGTTCCTGGGCGTGCAGGGCTTTATGATCAACCCCTTCAGCGACAACGTCTTGCTGGCGCAAGCCTTCCTGACCGAGTTTGTGGCCACAGAAGAAGTGATGCAGCTGCTGTATGAAACGGGTTTGCGTCCTTCGGCCTATATCCCTGTTCTGGAAGCCACCGATGATCCTGACCTGAAAGCGATGGGCCTGGCCGGGGCCAACGCCATGCCCATGCCCAATATCCCTGAAATGGGTTCCGTGTGGAGCGCCGCCGATAACGGCATCGCCCTGGCCGTGACTGGCGCACAAACCCCGGAAGAGGCCATGAGCGATGCGGCTGAACAGGTTCGTGCCTTGATTCGAGGCGCGCTGGCAGGCATGGTGAACCTGCCCGGCAGTTACCAGGACCAGGCTGGCTGTGGCGCCCAGTGGGACCCGGCCTGCCCGGCCACCGCGTTTGAAGAAGGCGATGACGGGCTGTATACCCTGGTGGTGGATTTGCCCGCAGGGGAGTACGAGTTCAAAGTGGCCCTGGATGGCGCCTGGTCCGTAAACTACGGTTCCGACGGCGCGCAAGACGGCCCCAACTACGTCCTCAGCCTGGCCAGTGACAGCACCGTCACCTTTACCTACGATCCGGAAACGCACCTGGTTGACATCACTACTGAATAACTGAGTTAAATCCTGTGAAGGCCGGGAACATCCCGGCCTTCCTTTTCTCTTCCTTCGCTTGATGAACGAATAAGGTGATACCGTGCCTGACAGGGTTTCTCCCCACACTCCAATAACAAAGGCGTCCTCAGCGAGGGCGTTTTCCTTATCGCGGTTTATGCGGCTGGCGTTTTTGATTGCAGTGGACACAACGGCCGTTTGGTTCCTCATCCGAGTTATTGTCTCCGGTTATTACCCGCTAGCCGCGGCTACATTCATTGTCCTCGTTGTCGTCAACATCATCCTTCTGCACCAAAAGGCCTACCCCATGCGGTGGATGGTGGTTGGGCTTGTGCTGATGGCAATGTTTACCATCTACCCGATCCTCTTTACCATCTGGGTATCCTTTACCAACTACGGCGAAGGCCACCTCATCACCAAAGAGCAGGCGATCAGCCAGATTTTGGGTGAGAAATACCTCCCCGAAACAGGCAAGGCATACAGTTGGACGGCCTTTAAGTCCGCTGAAGCTGAGTACATACTCTGGCTGCAGGATGCCGACGGCCGTGGCTACCTGGCCATGCCCGGTGAACCGCTTACACAGCCCCAAGCAGGGGAATCCGGCCTGGGCACGTTTGATGCGCAAGGCATCCCCGAGACAATAGAAGGCTACAACCGGCTGAACACCATCCTGGCCACGACGGATCAGAATCTGCCTGAGATCCTGTTTGGTGAGGCAGGCAGCACCATCCAGATTCGCTCGCCCAAAGAAGCGGCCGAATTACTGCCCCTGTACGAATATGACGCCGAACGGGATGTCATGGTTGATCAGCAGACCGGAATTGTCTATCAAAATATCCGGGGCACCTTTTCTGGGCCGAACGGGGTGCGGCTCCGGCCTGGTTTTGTCGCTTCGGTTCAGCTGGCCAACTTTCGGGAGTTTTTTACCAGCCCAGCCTTGCGCGGCCCTCTGGTGCGCATCATCATCTGGAACTTTGCCTTTGCCATTCTCAGCTTGCTTTTTAATTTTGCGCTGGGGCTGGCCATTGCCATCATGTTTAACGATCGCAGCTTTCCTTTCAAGAAGCTGATCCGTTCGCTGCTTATTATTCCCTACACAGTTCCGGCGCTGCTGACGATTTTAATTTGGCGCGGCATGTTGAACCCCGAGCTTGGTGTGATCGACCGCGCCCTGGAAAACCTGATTGGCTGGGCGCCGCCCTGGTTCACCGACCAGTGGTGGGCTAAAGTTGCCATTCTGCTCATCAACCTCTGGCTGAGCTATCCGTACTTCATGCTCATTTGCAGCGGCGCATTGCAGTCCATTTCTGAAGATTATTATGCGGCCGCGCAGGTGGATGGGGCCAGCACCTGGCAGCAGTTCTGGCAGATTACGCTGCCGCTGCTGCTGGTGGCGGTTGGACCTCTGCTCATCGCCTCGTTGATCTTCAACTTCAACAACTTTAATTTGATTTACATCTTTAATGCCGGTGGTCCACCTATGGCGGGCACGCCCACCCCGGCCGGGCATACCGACATCCTGATCAGCTACGTGTATAACCTGGCGTTTACGGCCAGCCGTGGCGTGAATTACGGTTTTGCCGCGGCTATCACGATGGCCATCTTCTTTATCGTGGGTACCATCACCCTCTTGCAGTTCCGCTATACCAACATGTGGGAGGAGGTCAGCGAAAATGTCTAGCACTGCTCCGATACGACGCCTGCATTCGTCTATGAAGGCCCGCCGTGCTGTCAGCGTGGGCCTGCGCCTGATTGCGGCGCTTTTCCTGATTGTCTTCTCCGTATTTCCCATCCTTTGGGTTATCTCGGCCTCGTTAAACCCGACTGGTTCCCTGGCGACACAAAAACTCATCCCGGATAATCCGGGGTTCGATAACTACCGTGTTCTGTTGACCTCTGGCGCGTTCCCTTTCTGGACGTGGTTTGGCAACTCGCTCAAGATTGCCACGATCACTTCTGTGCTTTCACTGGCCATCACCACAACAGCAGGGTATGCATTTTCCCGTTTTCGCTTCCGCGGCCGTAAAACAATGCTCAAAAGTATCTTGCTCATCCAGGTGTTCCCGGCGCTGCTGGCCATTGTCGCCGTATTCCTCATGATTTCTCAGGTGGGCAGCGTATTCCCTGGCCTTGGCCTGAACACCCACGCCAGCCTTATCCTGGTGTATCTAGGCGGTGCAATGGGCATTAACATCTGGCTGATGAAGGGCTTTCTGGATACGATTCCCCGGGACATCGACGAGTCGGCCATGGTGGATGGGGCCACCGACTGGCAAATTTTCACCCGGTTGATCCTGCCCTTGTTACGGCCGATTCTCATCGTCATCCTCATTCTTAACTACATCAGCATCTACGGCGAGTTTATCCTGGCCCGGGTGCTGCTGAAAAGCAACGACCAGTACACGCTGATGGTGGGCTTGCAGGTGTTTGCCGGGGCGCAGTTTAATCAGCGCTGGGGTGTCTTTGCCGCCGGGGCACTGATCGGCGCGCTGCCGATCATGATTATTTATTTGCTTTTGCAAGACCAGATTGTGGGCGGCTTGACGCAAGGTGCGGTGAAGGAGTAACGCTTGGCGAAATATCCACAGATTACGCAGGCTTGTGGTGAGCTGCTCAACGTGGTTGAGCGAAGTCGAACCATTGCGCAGATTTTTTTCTTTGGGTTGCTCAGTTTAGTTGTGCTAGGCGGCTGTCGGTCTGAAGCGGAAATTGGGGGAGAGAATACGGCCGTATCATCCCCACAACCCACACTCGAACCCACACCAGAACCCACCCCGGAACCCATGCTGGAAGTTGATGCTCCGTTTTATCTCGGCGTCGATTTGTCCTACGTGAATGAGATGGATGATTGTGGCGCGGTTTATCTGGAAAACGGAGAGCCCCGCGACGCCTTTGCCCTGTTCAGCGAGTATGGCGCCAACCTGGTGCGCGCCAGGCTGTGGCACAACCCCGCCTGGACCGATTATAGCACCCTGGCCGATGTCACCCGCACCTTTGCCCGCGCCAAAGAGGCCGGCATGGCCACCCAGCTGTCGATTCATTACTCCGACAACTGGGCCGACCCCGGCAAGCAGCAAATCCCCGCCGCCTGGAAAGCCCTGCCTGACGCGGAACTGCCAGACGCGCTTTACCAGTATACCTACGACGTACTCAGCGAACTCCAGGCGCAGGGGGTGATGCCCAACTTTGTCCAGGTTGGTAACGAAACCAACGCCGGGCTGGTGAAACACGTAGATGGGCTGGATTGGCCGCGAGATGCGCAGCTGTTTAACGCCGGGATTCGCGCAGTGCGCACCATTGCCGCCGAAACCAACACCACCCCCCAAATTGTGCTCCACGTGGCCCAGCCAGATAATGCGGATTGGTGGTTCCGCGAAGCCAGGCAGCATGGTGTCACCGACTTTGACGTGATTGGCCTCTCTTACTATCCCCAGTGGAGCCTGTTTTCCCCCGCTGATGTGGGGGCCCATGCCACCTACCTGCGCCAGGAATATGGTAAAGAGGTCATGATTGTAGAAACAGCTTACCCCTGGACGTTTAATGCGGTGGAGGAAACGGCCGATAATATCCTCAACCAGGGCATTCGCGGCTATGGCATTTCGATTCAGGGCCAGCGCCAGCTTCTGATTGATCTGACGCAAAGCCTCGTGAGCAATGGGGGCCTGGGCGTGGTTTATTGGGAACCGGCCTGGGTTTCTACGCAGTGCACCACTCGCTGGGGCCAGGGGTCTCACTGGGAAAATGCCACCTTCTTCGACTTTCAGAACGGCAACGAAGTACACGAAGGCATTGAGTTTCTCAGCTATCCTTACCACTTTCCAGCTGAAACGGTGGACGGCGTGATTGAGGCCAGCTATGGTGAACCGCTGCTGCAGGATGAACCAGGCGACAACTTCAAACAGTTCCAGCACCTGGATCTGCTCAATTTGTACGCGCGGGATGACAGCGAATCCCTCTACCTGGCGGTGACTGTCGATGGGGATGTGTATGCCGAAGGGTGGGGCCAATTCATGATCTACCTGGACACCACCGAAGATGGCCGGGGAGCCGATGTTGATGTAGATAAACGGCCGATCACTGCTGCTGACCCCTACCAGCCCGAATTCCGCCTAGATCTTCGCATTATGGATCGCAAGGGCACGGCCGGTGGCAGCTTTGCGTTCTACGCCTGGAACGGCGCCGAATGGGAAAGTTTGGCTTTTCCGGGTGGGGCGGCCATCCAACCGGGTACACCATCGGTCATCGAGATTCAGCTTCCCAAGAACTTGCTGGGGAATCCGGCATTTGTCAACGTGGCCGTCACCAGCACGGGGCGAGGGCGTGCCCACACCGCCGGTGACGTGTTGGGCAGCAGCAACTCGCCAACAGATTGGGCGGAGCCGGTCATTTTGGGCGAGTTTGGTCACTACGTCCTTGGGCAACAACCCTGACCCACGCCTTGACGATTTTTTCGTCTCCTCGCATAAAGTAATTCTACAGGCTGCTCAGTAGTTTTCCGCCGAACGCTGCCGGATCGCTCTTCTCAATCTTGAGGCTCGTTGCGCCGTGCCAGGAGAGGAAGTCGTGCATAACGGCCGTAACCCCGGCAACAAGCTCGTCATCTGGCTCGATGCCTGGCTCCAGGTAGAGGGCCTTCAGATGCAGCACCCCCGATTGGCGATCCAGTTTCGGATCAAAGCGTCCGACCAGCCGATCCTTGTGCAGGATGGGGAGGCAGAAATAGCCGTAAACACGCTGCGCCTCAGGTTTGTAGCACTCCAGCAGCTGATTGAAGCCCCACAGCTTTTGGTCCCGATTCTGGGCCCAGAACAGCGAATCGAAAGGAGCCAGAAAGGTGGTGCGCTCCGCCTTGATGTCGCCCTCCGCCGCCCGCTGCAGCAGCGGCAGATTGTCGCGATGTACCAGCCACGCCTGGTTCCCATTCAGCGACTTGCCCTGAAGCTCAACCAGCGTGCCATCTGTGATCAGCGACTTGACCAGCGAGCGGGCTGGCGTGGCCCGCATGTAAGCGTAAAAGGTTAGATGTCGTGGCTCAAAGACGCCCAGCGCCCTGGCCGCCTGTTCCAGGCAGAAGCGGCGCGCTGCATCGGGTTCAACAGGTCTGGTATCGACCCAATCCGGCAAGACGCGCTCGCGGACATCGTAGATGCGGTGGAAGTTCACCCGGTCGGTCACCATCAGATCGCCCCAGGCGAACAGCGCCTCCAGCGCCTGCTTAGAGGGTCGCCAATCGTACCACTCGCCTCGCTTGGGGCCTTTGTCCTCGAACTCCCCCACGCGCAGCCCGCCTTCGGCGCGGATGCGGGCCAAGGTTTGCTCGGCCAGCTCGCGGTTGCCGGGTTTGTTGGCCCATTCCTGAAAGCCGGGGTTGTAACTGACTTTCTGATCGGTGCGCCAGCGATGGTAGCGATAATGTTCTAGCGGGATGATGCTGGCGGCGTGCCCCCAGCCTTCGTAGAGGTGGCGCTGATCGGCCGTGTAGATCAGCTTGTGGAAATCGTCAATCTCAAACGAGCCGAAGCGCGCCCACAGGGTCACGTGATGGGCGCGGTTGACCACATTCAGCGTATCGATCTGTACATAGCCGAGCGCCTTCACCAGATCGGCGATTGAATCGGGGGTGGGAGTAGGTGAGGCGTTGTTGGGTGTGGTGAGATGCTGGGTGTGCAACACCATCGCTCTAAGTGCCGCGAGTGGATAGATTGTGCCAGAAGCTTTTTTTGCCATGAGCGTCCTTTCCTGCACCTCTTGTTATTCCTTGCGCAACTTAAGCGTGTGGACAACCTGCCTGGCAATTTCTTCTTCTAACTGCTCTTCTTCGAAATAACTGCGCCCAGGGCTGCTAAAGGCGTGCTTGGTGGCATTCGGAGCGAAAGCGATTACCAGCTGTTCCCTGTAAATGCTGGCAACCCGGCGATTGATGATCCCTTTCATTATCTTCTTTTCAGCCAGGAGTTTCCAGACGTACAGGGTGTGTGTCGGGTTGTCCCAGCCTTGAATGTAGGATACTTCCCAATCGCCGTCCTGCCATAAAATTTCCTCGGCTTGGTTGAACAGGGCTTCCACAGTCTGGCCGACGGTCTTGATCCGGGTCTCAAGTTGGGCCTCACGGGCCGCTTCTGCCTTTTTTTGCGCCTGTTCTTGTTGCCGTTGCTGGAACTGAAGGCGTGTCACCTCATCCTTTAGGCTCATAGTTCCCTCCTGAAAAGAATAGTCAGCTGCCTCACTAAAAACAACCTGTCCATATCATAACACGAGATAATGTCCGGCAAAACTGGCCGCATGCTTTGACTGCTATTGAGGTTAAGTTCCCGACCTCCAAGCCTAAAAGGCCAGGAAGGTGGTGCGGCGAGGACGCCGACCACATCTCACGAAGATCTTGCCGTAGTGAGGGGCACACTCAATCTTCCGCAACGTGCAAATGCCAAATGTCTGGATAAAGCTCTTGAAAGGTTAACCAGGTATCTCGCTCAATGCCAGGATCGTTTGACCGAACGATATTCAGCGAAATTTGCAGATTCTTAAGCGCCGTATCAAACTGGCTTTTGGAACAGCCATGCGCGTCCATGATTTCATTGCGCAGGTCTGTCGTTTCCCACGGCTCATTGCGAATCATCTCAAAAATGTGGCCAGCCAATGAATTGAGGCTGCTGACTGGTTTGTAGGCAGCGGGAAAGTGGGTGTTGCGTAAATACGCCATCGTCATCAACACGGCAAAGCTGCCCTTGATTTTGCCGTAGAAAATCTCATCGGGGAAGGTGGCGGGCAGACGATTTTTCCAGTCCCAAACGGCGGACACTTTTGGACCCCAACCTGACTCACCTGCCAGCTTTTCCGGCAAATCGACGTGTTCCCAAAGCGAGGGCAAGCCACTTTTCTCACTCTCGAAAATGGTGCAGATTTGCAGTTCACGGATTAAATAACGGGCTTGTTCAAATGTTTTGATCATGTGTTTTATTCCCTCGTTCCAACGGTCTCCGTTGGAATGCCGCCTGGGACGCTCCGCGTCCTGTCGGCGCGGAGCGCCGTGGCCTTCATTCCACGCCGAGCGTGGAACGAGTTGTCTCTACCTTTCTCGTTCCAACGGTCTCCGTTGGAATGCTACCTGGGACGCTCTGCGTCCCGTCGGCGCGGAGCGCCGTGGCCTTCATTCCATGCAGAGCGTGGAACGAGTTGTTAACATATGCGGGGGTGGTGAAACGGCCGTTTCCCATCCCACTATACAACAATTCTCATTACGCTGGCTTAAATCCCGTCGTAATCACATAGGTTTGCAAACACATAAACCGGTCATGTTGAATGGCCGCTTGCAAGTAAGCTGACCACATTTCTGCTTCGCCCTGCGTAACCATTCCCTGCTTGTGCGCCAGCCATATTTCCTCTAGATAGGGCGATGATACCTTCTTTTCTTCATAATTTGTGTAGGCGCGTGTCAAAGGTTCAATGCCCACATCCACCAGGCCAAACGCCTTGAACAGGTTGTACAGTTGATGGGCGATACTGCCCTGGGCCATAGCGGCGCTACGAAAACGCGTAAATCGATGGTTGATATCCGCGTAGGGCGTGTCAATAATCAGCGAGTCGTGATCCGGGTCGGCAATGATGATTTTCCCGCCGGGTTTCGTGACACGAATCAATTCAGCCAAAGCGGTTTGGGGATCGGCCAGGTGTTGAAAGGTTTTGTCCGCACGGCAGCGGTCAAAAAAATTATCCTCGAAGTCCAATTGATAAATATTCCCCTGCTGAAACGTAACTGGTAAATTCAGGTTTGCGCTGTTTGCTTTGGCTGCGGCAACCATCTCATGGCTGAAATCCATACCGAAAACACGACCTGAAGGACCCACCAATGTTGCCATTTGGACAACATCTTTACCTGTCCCGCACCCGGCATCAAGCACAATATGACCCAAACGTATGTCGGCTAGCTCCAAAGTTCGCGCTTTATTCAAGCGAAGATAGCTGTTTTTGGCATGTTGTTCTTCCAGACAATGCACAAAGAATTGTGGGTTGCGAGAGCGGTCTACATTAGAGAAACTACCGGTTGGTGCCTTATCATTCATTTTAACTCCTCGACTATTGCCTCGCAGAGCGTGGAACGAGTTGTTAACTATATGTGGGAGGTGGGGAAACGGCCGTTCCTTCCCCCACACTTCTCGTTCCAACGGTCTCCGTTGGAATGCCGCCTGGGACGCTCTGCGTCCCGTCGGCGCGGAGCGCCGTGGTCTTCATTCCACGCAGAGCGTGGAACGAGTTGTTGCTTACATGCGGAAGGTTCCGAAACGGCCGTTTCCCAACCCAGCATTCAACGTAGCCGAAAACGCCAAACCCAAGGCCATGCGCGTCTGCGCCGGGTCCAGGATGCCGTCGTCCCACAGGCGGGCGGTGGCAAAGTAGGGGTCGCTTTCGTGGGCGTACTGTTCCAGGATGGGCTGCTTGAAGCTGGCTTCCGTCGCGGCAATCTGCTCCGGCGTGGGATTCTCGAACTGGCGCAGGGCGCGGGGTTTGCCCACGTCCCACAGTACGCCCGCTGCCGCCTCGCCGCTCATGACGCTGATGCGGCTGTTGGGCCAGGTAAATAAAAAGCGCGGGTCGTAGGCGCGGCCCATCATGCCATAGTTGCCCGCCCCGTGGCTGACGCCGTGGAACAGGGTGATGCAGGGCACGTTAACGTTGCTCACGGCCATCACCATCTTGGCCCCGTCCTTGGCGATGCCGCCATTTTCATACTGCTTGCCCACCATGAAGCCGGCGATGTTTTGCAAAAAAAGCAGCGGTGTGCCTCGTTGGCCGCACAGCTGGATGAAGTGCGTCGCCTTCAGGGCCGATTCGCTAAAGAGCAGGCCGTTGTTGGCCACGATGCCCACCGGGATGCCCAAAATGTGGGCAAAACCGCAGACCACCGTCGGGCCGTAGCGGGCTTTGAACTCGCTCAGGCGGGAGCCATCCACCAGCCGGGCGATGATTTCGCGCACGTCGTAGGCCTGGCGGCTGTCGGCGGGGACCACGCCGTACAGCTCCGCCGGGTCGTACAGCGGATCTTCCGGTGTTTGTAACACAACCGGCGGATTTTTGCGCTGGTTGAGATGGCGCACAATCTCACGCACCTTAGCCAGTGCTTCTTCCTCGTTATCGGCAAAATGGTCAGCCACACCGCTGAGGCGGGTGTGTACGTCCGCCCCGCCCAGCGCTTCAGCGGTCACTTCTTCGCCCGTGGCGGCGCGCACCAGCGGCGGCCCGGCCAAAAAGATGGTGCCGTTCTCGCGCACGATGATCGTTTCGTCGCACATCGCCGGGATGTAGGCGCCACCGGCGGTACACGAGCCTAAAACGGCCGCAATCTGTGTAATCCCCTTGCCCGACATCCGGGCAATGTTGTAGAAAATCCGGCCAAAATGCTCCCGGTCAGGGAAGACATCGGCTTGCAGGTGCAAAAATGCGCCGCCGGAATCGACCAGGTAAATGGTGGGCAGCTCGTTTTGTTCGGCAATGGTCTGGGCGCGCAGGTGCTTTTTCACCGTTTCGGGGAAGTAGGTGCCGCCTTTCACCGTCGGATCGTTGGCAATGATCATACATTCCAGACCGGCCACCCGCCCCACGCCCGTCACGATGCCTGCGCTGGGGGCTTCGCCATCGTACATTTCCCAGGCGGCCAGGGGGGACAGCTCCAGAAACGGGCTGCCGTCGTCCAAAATGGCGTCGATGCGATCCCGGACGAGCAGTTTGCCCCTGGCTAAATGGCGGTCGATGGTGCGGGACGGCCGTTCCCCCGCTGCCATCTTTTGCCGTTCATGAAGTTGGTCGGCCAACTGTTTGTTGTGCTCAAAATTGGTTTTGTATTCAGAACTGTTCGTGTGGATGTGGCTAATAATCTGGCTCATGGGTTTCCTGGGAATGGGTTTGAATCACGAATGACACGAATAGACGAATGGCACAAATAATTCGTGAGATTCGTTCATTCGTCACATTCGTGATGAAAAAACGGTTTACTTTTGCAATTATGCCTGATCTCAACCATTCCGAAAAATCTACCTGCGGGATAGATATTCAACTTTTCAAAAAAATCAGCTAATCTTAAGCCCATGAAAGAATGGAGAGTGTTCCAGAACCGATGGCGAGTTCTTTTTATGGGAATGATTATTCTTATAATTTCTGCTGTGATTGGCACGTTAGTGAGCTTTACTTCTATACCAAAAATTATCGGTTCTTTGGGATCTCATGGGGTTGACAGCAAATATGGGGTCAGGCAATAAAATGCTGATACCCATTCAGGTCAAGCCACAGACGGCGAAACAAGCTATCAACGCGCGTGAGACCATAAGAACGTCTCGTGATCGT
>JBGTCV010000144.1:0-72989 GCA_041748655.1 Promineifilaceae bacterium (SeqCode)
CGATTATTTTGACCAACGCCGCAAAGATGTGAAGGTCAATGTTTTGACCAAACAGTTGGAAAGACTGGGTTATGCTGTCCAACTGGAGCCCATCAAGTCTCAGTTGGTACCTGCCTGACCCACTTTTATTTTCGAAGGAGAAACCATGAAACGAATTGAATCTTTTCTATCCGCCCGGCTCTTTTTAGTGCCGCAAATCGTAGAAGATCGCATCTACTTTGTTAGCAATTTAAACGGCCGTAACTCCCTCTACGCCATGGACCGGGGCGGCAGCGTGCCCGAACCTCTGCTGCCTCCCGACATCGCCCTGCAAAACCCCCACCTCATGCCCGGCAAATTGTTCGTTGTCCTCCCCAAGCTGGCTAAAATCCTTGTTATGCTGGATCAGGACGGCGACGAAAACTACCTGCCCATGATGATCCCGCTGGACGGAGGCTACCCGGAACCCATTTTTGCCGACGCCTTTGCCAACCACCGCATCAGCCTGGAAAAAATCGATATTGAACGCAGCACCGTCGTCTTCGTTGCGGAGGCCATCACGGAATCGTTGTTTCGCTCCTATCTGGCCAATTTAGAAACTGGCGAGCTCGTCAAGCTCAACGAAAGCAAGTTTGGCGGTATGCCCGACGGCAGCAACGAAGACAAAACCAAATTTATCCTGGCCGAAGGGTACGGTCCAGGAGATGGCGTGCTGTTCCGCTACAATCTGGGGGATGAAAAACCCACCACCCTGCTGGGCACGCCGATGGCTGAACGAACCCCAGAGGCCGAACCGCGAAAATACTACATCGGGCAAACCCACTTCATTCGCAACGAAAGCGGCCTGCTGCTCATCACTTCTGAATTTGAAGATACCTACGGTCCCGCTTACCTCAGCTTCGGCAATCCCACCGACCTACAGCCCGTCGCCATTTCCGGCACGCAGCACGAAGGAGTTGGCGAACTGGAAGAGATTCGGCACCTTACCGGGCAAACTTATTTGCTCATCTATAATATAGACGGCAGCTCCTGGGTGTATGAAGCCATGCTGGACGAGGACAACCTGACCATGCAGGCCACCCACCTGCTGTGCGGGCGGGGCGAACTGGCTGGCGGCGTACTGGAATCGATCCGGTACAGCAAGGCGCAAGATGAATATGCGCTGTCGTTTTCAACGGCCGTTTCCCCCACGCAACTCTACACCATCAGCGGCCCCAACCGGGACGTGCGCCAGCAGCACACCCGTGAACGCATCCTTGGCCTGCCAGCCGCCTGGCTCGCTCCCGGCGAAGATTACCCCTTCACCAGCTACGATGACCTGCGTATCTCCGCCCGGCTCTACCTGCCCGCCGCCGAACTGGGCTACGAAGGGCCTCGCCCGCTGGTTTACTACATCCACGGCGGCCCCCAGGGCCAGGAGCGCCCCGACTTTGCCTGGTTTTCCATGCCATTCATTCAATATCTCACGCTCAACGGTTTTGCGGTCTTTGTGCCAAACGTGCGCGGCAGCACCGGCTACGGCTTCCGCTATATGAAGCACGTCGTGCGCGACTGGGGCGGCGCAGACCGGCTGGACCATGTTCATGCCATGACGGAAGTTTTGGTGAAAGACGGCCGTATCGACATCACCCGCGCCGGGGTTGTCGGCCGTTCCTACGGCGGCTATATGACCCTCACCCTGGCCAGCCGGCACCCTGAACTGTGGAGCGCCGCCATCGACATGTTTGGCCCCTACGACCTGATGACTTTTGCCAGCCGCGTGCCGGAAACGTGGAAGCCGTTTATGAAAATGCTCGTTGGCGACCCAGAAACAGAACAAGATTTCCTGAAGGAACGCTCGCCGCGCACCTATATTAAGGAGGTAACCGCCCCGATGCTGGTGGTGCAGGGCAAAAACGATCCCCGCGTCATCGAGCAGGAGTCCCGCGAGTTGGTAGAGGAGTTAAAAGGGATGGGCAAAGAGGTCGAGTACCTCATGTTCCCCGACGAAGGGCACGATGTCCTCAAGTATGAAAATCGGGTCAAGGTGTACACCACCATGACCGACTTCTTCAAAAAGCACCTGGGATTATAAGCGCTAAACCGCTTTTCAAAACACCAAAGAGCCAGTCCTGAAAAAGCGACTGGCTCTTTTTTTCTCTGTACGTTGATCACCCCGTATGCTAAAATGCAGCAACACCAAAGTTTTTGTTAGAGGAATCTGCCATGCCGATACTAAAAGATATGCAAGTCCAATACATCACAGATGAATCTGGCGAGCGCAGCAGCGTCATCTTGTCCATTGGTTACACATGCTGCCCTGTTTGAGTGTTCGACTGCACCACCTGGTAGTTTTGGGCGGTTACGGCCTTCTTGCCACCCCGCAGCACCCGCCACAACACGCGCGGCTTGAATAGGCTGGGTGGCGGCGCTAACAAATTCATCACTTGTAAAAAGGCGGCGCTCACCACCGCATCGTGCTGAGAAACGCGATTGACTTTTGCTACGTACCGGTTGATAAAGTCGGTGCCGGGTGGTTTGGGGCCAGTGGTGGTGGCAAAGCGAAAATCTTCACCCACCGCCATCTGCCACGGTATATCTACCACTTTGGCGGTTCGTTTGAAGAAAGCGGGGGCCAGTTTGTTCAAAGACGGCCGTTTCTCCAACAACCGATCCAGCTCCTGCGCCTGCATCGCCGCCGAAGTCATCCCCTGGCCATAGGTTGGGTTGAAGCTGGCAACCGCATCCCCCAGCACCAAAAACCCCTGCGGAAACCGCTTCAGCTTTTCGTAATGGCGGCGCAGACTAGAGGACAGCTTGTGTGGAATAATCTCCGACAGCGGTTCCGCCTGGCTGATGGTGTTGTACACGTCCGGCGCAGGTAGAGCACGGGCAAACGCCAGGAAGCCTGCCTCATCGCTGGGACAATGATCGCCACCCCAGCCGCCCATCGAGACAATCCAACGGCCGTTTTCAATGGCAAAAATGCCGCCAAACCGTGTCTCATCCGGTGCATCCGGCGTGATCAGCGTCCACCGCTGCCCAAGCAAATCATTGGGGTCTCGCCGATAAAGGCGCGAGGCGTAACCAATATCCACCTTCACTTCACTTTCCGGCGGCGCTGGATAGCCCAGTTCCTTAAGCCAGTGGGGCGCTCGGGAACCGCGACCTGTACAATCGACTACTAAGTCGGCCGAAAGCGTCGTGGTTTGGCCAGACAAACCCCGATTTTCAAGCCTCACCCCCTGCACCTGCCGTTTGTCTGGCGTAGTGAGCAGCTGCTTAACAGCACAGTTATCTAGCAGCGTCACGTTGGGCAGCGCCAACACCCGCTGCCGCACCTGGTACTCTAAAAACGGCCGACTCGTTGTCACCCCCTGCAGCCCCGTCCGTACCGGCAAACGATAACCACCGTGCGTATACCAATTCATGTTTTCACCCATATCCCCTATAAAAACATCGCTCTGGGCCAGGGTTTCCAACAAATCAGGAAAATAGTGGCTGAATATTTGCAACCCGCCAGCCAACAGACCGTGCAGATGGCGCGTTTGCGGCTGCCCCTTGCGCGATTCTGGCTGATTGTTAACTGGATCACGTTCTAAAATGGTTACCTTTTCAAAATGGCTGCTTAAAACACGGGCCGTTAGCAAACCTGCCATACTGCCACCTATCACAATTGCGTCATTCATGATCAAACCTCTTTAGCTAGACCCGCCGAATTTCAACGGGGAGTACAGAATGGAAATTTGTTTTCGCCACCACCGCACGCCAAAATATAGATTGAATGCCAGAACCACAGCGGCAAGCCATAACCGGGAACAAAAATCAGCCAACACGACTAAATTTTGAACCAATCAGCCAGAGTCCATCGCCCGACACCATGTTTATGAAACTGAAGCAGCAAGCTCAGCCGCATCTGGCGGCGCTTCAACGCCTGCTCCTCCGTTTTCAGGATCGACATCCTGTTCAAAATATGCCCCGCTTGTTGAACGATTTGAGAAGTAGTAGATGGTTTCATTTTTTGTCACTCCTTGTCATTGATCAAAATTGATAAAAATTGGTCGTCAGCTAAACAAACTGCGCTATACTTTGCAGCCTACACGCCCATCATTTTTTCATCGTATTTCTACCGTTAATCGAGGATCGAATTTGGCGGATGAATTGCAAATTTACGTTTTGGGCAGCCCGGTTCTTCAAATTGGTAAACGGCCGTTAACCGCCGACCTCATCTCCCTCAAGGGACAAGCCCTGCTAATCTACCTTGCCGTGACGGGCCAGCCGCACACCCGCACCACCCTTGCCGGGTTGCTCTGGGGCGACCTGCCCGAAGAGAGCGCCCGCGCCAACCTGCGCCTCACCCTCAGTAAGCTGCGCAAATTCCTGCCCAAAACCATCCTCCACACCACCCGCCTGAACGTCGCGCTGGAAAACGCCTGGCTAGACGCCACCGAATTTGAAAAGCAGCTCAACACCCCAGCCCATCGCAACTCACCATTCACGATTCACCATTCACCATTTTCTCTCTACCGTGGCGACTTCCTCACCGGCTTCGATCTCCCCAACGCCCCCGAATTTGAAATATGGAGCGTCGGCGTACGGCAGCATCTGCGCCAAACGGCCGTTTCCCACCTCTACCAACTTGTAGAAACGGCCGTTGTCACCCAGCAAACCGAACCCGGCATCGCCGCCGCCCGCCAGCTGCTCACCATCGAGCCGTGGCACGAAGAAGCCCATCGCCAGCTGATGCAGCTGCTTGCCGCCGATGGCCAGCGCAGCGCCGCCATCGCCCAGTACGAAACCTGCCGCCGCCTGCTCGCCGAAGAACTGGGTGTGGAGCCTTCCAGAGAAACCACCGCGCTCTATCAACAGATTCTTAATGACAAGGTGACAAAGTGGCAAGGTGACCAGGCGAGCCCTGTCACCCTGTCATCCAGTCACCCTGTCACCCTGTCACCTCTGCACAACCTGCCCCCGCAATTCACTCCCTTTATTGGCCGCAGCCTGGAACGGCAAAAATTAACCCAACTGCTGCAAAACGGCCGTTCCCGGCTCATTACCCTGCTTGGCGAAGGGGGCGTGGGCAAGACCCGGCTGGCCCTCGCCGCCGCCGAACAGCTGCTGCCCCACTTCCCCGACGGCGTCTGGTTTGTGCCGCTGGCCGATTTGGAAACGGCCGTCGTCGAGCCAACTCTCGACCTGGAAGACAGCATCGCCAGCGCCATTGCCGCCGTGCTGGAACTCAACTTTGCCGCAGGCGATCCGCCCAAACAGCAGCTCGTCAACTACCTGTGCCAGCGGCAGGCGCTGCTCATTCTAGACAACTTCGAGCCGCTGCTGGAAGCTGCCGGATTGGCGCTGGCCCTGCTGGCCAATGCCCCGCGCATCACCCTTCTGGCGACCTCGCGGGAACCCCTCAAGCTCCAGGCGGAGCATATTTTTAAGTTGGAGGGGCTGGCTTTGCCGGAAGATGATGGCTGGGAAACGGCCGTAACCAGCGAAAGTGTCCAACTTTTTGCCGAAAGGGCCGAAAGGGCATCCGGGCAATCCCTGCTCACCCCCGAAAACCTGCCGCTCATCGTCCAGCTCTGCCGCTTTGTCAACGGCCTCCCCCTGGGCATTGAGCTGATGACCGACTGGACCCGCTGGCTCTCCCTCAGCGCCATCGCCGCCGACCTACAAACCAACCTGCTGCATCTGGAGCGCTCCCAGCAAGATGTGCCAGAGCGCCACCGCAGCCTGCAAGCCGTCTTCGCCTACTCCTGGCAAATGCTCTCCACCGACGAGAAAAACACCCTGGCCCAACTTTCCGTTTTTCGCGGCGGCTTTCAGCTGGAGGGGATGAGAGCCGTCACCAACAGCGCCCCATCTACCCTGTTTTCGCTCATCGATAAATCGCTGGTGCAGCACCAAACGGCCGATTACTACAATTTGCACGATCTGCTGCGCACCTTTGCCCAGGCGCAGCTGGCCGCCCTGCCCATCGATCTGGCCGCGCTGAAAGACAGGCACGCCCGCCATTATCTGGCACGATTGGCCCGGCGCACCCCCAAATTCTTTGGGCCAGAACCCCAAAAAGCGCTGGTTGAAACGCAGGCCGAGGCGGAAAATTTGCTGCGTGCCTGGCAGTGGGCGGGTGAACGGCCGTTACCCGATCACCTTCTACCCGCCGTGCAGGCCATGGGCGCCTACTGGAACTATGCCGGTCTCTTTCTGGAAGGGGAAAAAACGTTACGCGCTGCCATCCAGCAGCTGCCGCACAACGGCCGTTTGCTGGCTGCCCTGGCCAATGAACACGCCGCCCTGCTGTTTGAACTGACCTGGCTGGCAGAGATGAAAACAGCGGCCGAAACCACCATCCATTGGAGCAAGCAGGTGGGGGACGAGGCGCTGGAGGCAAACGGCCATTTGCGGCTGGGGCAGTACCATTGGCGGAGCAGCAGCTATCAGGCCGCCGCAGAGGAACTCACCCAGGCCGAACAGCTCGCCCAAAAATTAGGGCTGATCAACCTGGAGGGAATTATTTGCCGTTCATTGGCTGCCAACGCCTGGCGGCAGGCAGATCTGGCAGCGGCTCAGCAGTTGGGGGAGCGTTCTGCCAAACTGCACCAACAGGCCAACGACATACGAAGCCTGCACCGCAGCCACTTTTTTTTGGCCATCCTGGCCTTTGAACAGCAGCAAATTGCCGCCGCCCGCACCTACACCGAGCCACTTGTGGCTGCCGCCCGTACCCTGGGCGACCGGCTGGTAGAAATTAGCGGCATTGGCTTATTGGGAAGTATTGCCGTTAACGAAGGGAAGTTTGAACAGGCTGTGGCGTATCTCAGCCGCAGGCAGCAGATGGCAGAGGAAAATGGACGGCTGTGGGATCTGGGCAGTACGCTCGGCAATTTGGGGGATGTGTGGCTTCGTTTGGGGCAGTTTGAACAGGCCAGAGAGAGTTACACCCGGGCGCTGACGCTGTTTCGCCAGATTGGTACGTTGCAGGGTCAAAGCAATGTGCTGGCGTTTATGGGCTTTTTGGCGGCCATGCAAGGGGATTTTGTAAACGGCCGTTCCCACTGCCAGGAAGCGCTCCAGTTGGCCCAACAAGACAATGCCCGCCGCGAGCAAGCGTATGCCCACACCTTCCTGGCCCACAATCTGCTGGGGCTAAACCAGCTGAACGCGGCGCAAACCGCCTACGCCCAGGCAGTCACCGGCTGGCAGCAGCTCGGAGATATGCCGCGCCAAATGGAAGCGCAGGCGGGGATGGCCCAAACGCTCCTGCTTGGTGGGGATTTCCCGGGGGCGGTAACGGCCGTTGCCCCCATCCTGGCCTATCTGGCAGAACATGAGCTCAACGGGGCCAATGATCCGGTACAGGTTTATCTGACAATCGTTCAGGTGCTTACCGCCGCTGACGATCCGGCAGCGGCAACCTGGCTGCACCGGGGGCAAGCCCTCCTCAATCGCCACGCTGCCCAAATTACCAACGATGAACTTCGTGCTGCCTTCCTCAGCCAGATTCCCAGCCACCGGGAAATTAGCCAACAGCGGGAGCTTCATTAAATAAGCCGCATTTGCTGGCTGCAACTTTCCGGGGAAATTCAGGTTACAAATGTTGGTGCGCACGGACGGTTTGCAGCAGCAGCTGGAGGGGCGGCCGATCAACAGGGTCGCGGCTGGGATGGGCGAGTTGGATACGGCCGTTTCCATCCACCACAAAATCCCCACCCAGCTGACTGGTATCCCCCCGATGGCCTAACGTTTCCCGCCCTTGCAGCCTGGCCCTGGCGTAATAAAGCAAATTCCGCACGCTCCAGGCACGCAGGGTTGAGCTTTCCAGCCCATAGGCACGGTAAGCCACAGCTGCCTGATCAACCAAAAAAGGAAACGGGGATTGAGTCTCTTGCAGCCAAACCTGTGACCAATACTCTGTGCCAAAAGAGATGGTAACGATCTCCGTATTGGCATCCTTAAATTGCTCGTGATGGGCCACAACCTGGGCCACATGATCACGACAGGGCAGTCAGGCCAGATGGCGCAAAAAAATGAGCAGCGCAGTACGGCCGTTGCCCCAAAAAGAGGAGAGCGGCAGCGAACGGCCGTCTAAGGTATTCACCACCACATCTGGGGCCATCTGGCCGGGACGTAATTTAGGCATTATCGGCTCCTGACTGCCGCAGATCGTTAATTTGGTTGCGCAAATTGAGGGCAGCCTCGCGGGCAGCTTCGGCAAAATTTTCCCCGCCAGAGGCATAAATAATGCTGCGGCTGGCGCTGATGAGCGGTCCGGCTAGCGCATCAGGCCCATGCTGAACGGCCGTTGCCAAATCACCCCCCTGCGCCCCAATACCTGGAATAAGGAAGTTGGCTTCTGGAGCCAGGCGGCGGGCAATGGCCATCTCCTCTGGATAGGTCGCCCCCACCACGTACCCCTTGTGCCCGGCAGTCGGCCAGCCCTGGCTCTGGCGCAAAACCTCCGCCGAAAGCCCCGTCTCCTGGCGCAGCTCTCCCTGAAAATGCATCGCGCTCTGATTCGAGGTGCGGGCCAGAATGTAAACCGCCTTGTCAGGACGCTCACCAATCATTGGCAGAACCGCGTCTGAGCCGACAAAAGGATTGATGGTCACCGCATCAACCTGCCACTCATCAAACAGCCCATGCGCCCAGGCCGCCTGGGTATGGCCAATATCCCCGGTTTTACAATCCAGAATGATGGGAATATGGCGGGGAATATAGGCAATGGTGCGCTCCAGCGCAATGACACCCGCCGCCCCCCATTGCAAATAAAAACCAAGGTTCGGCTTATAGGCACAGACCAAATCGGCCGTCGCGTCGATAATCGCTCGATTGTAGGGCAAAATCGGCTCATCCCATTTACGAAAATCAACCCGCAGCCGCTCCAAAGTGGGATCGAGCCCAATGCACAACCACGAATTGTTTTGATCTTGGACTGCTTTAACTTTTTCCAGATAAGTCATACCTGCATTCTCTCCGTTAAATAGGCGTCAGCCATCATTAAAAAGTATCCCGCATCGCCAGCAGCCGCTCCGGCAGGGCAAACCGCTCGCCATACTTTTCGGCCAGTTCCTGGCTGCGCTGCACAAACGCCGCCACGCCGTAATCGTTGATGTATTGCAGCGTGCCCCCCTTAAACGGCGCAAAGCCCCAGCCAAAAATCGCGCCGATGTTGGCGTCGGCCGCATTGGTCACCACGTTTTCTTCCAGACAGCGCACCGTTTCCAGCGCCTGAACAAACATCAGCCGCTCAATCATCTCCGCCTGGCACAGCGGTTCCCCCTGTGGCGGGAAGATAGCGGTCAGCTCCGGCCAAAGCTGCTTTTTGCCACCTTCGGGATAGTCGTAAAATCCTGCGCCGCGTGCTTTGCCGTAACGGCCGTATTCCCCCGTCATCACATCCAAAACCGCATCCGATGGATGTTGCGGCTCCGTTTTGCCCTCCGCCGCCAAATCCTGGCGCGTCTGCTCCCGGATGTGCAGCATCAGCCCCAGGCTCACCTCGTCAGAGAGCGCCAGCGGCCCCACCGGCATCCCCGCCTGCAACCCGGCTGACTCGATGGCTCGCGGATGCTGTCCCTCGCCCAGCAGCGCCAGACCCTCGCGCAAATACGTGCCAAACACCCGCGAGGTATAAAAGCCCCGGCTGTCGTTCACCACAATCGGCGTCTTGCGAATTTTCAGCACAAAATCGAACGCTTTGGCCAGCGTCTCCGGGCTGGTCTCCGCCCCGGTGATGATCTCCACCAGCTTCATCTTCTCCACCGGCGAGAAAAAGTGCAGGCCAATGAAATTTTGCGGCCGTTTCGACTGCGCCGCCAATCCGGTAATGGGCAAGGTGGAGGTATTGCTGGCAAAAACGGCCTGCCCTGAGCCTGCCGAAGGGGCCGTTTCCCCCACCACCGCCTCCACTTCCTGCGTCACCTTCGCCTTCAGCCCCCGGTCCTCAAACACCGCCTCGATAATCAAATCGCACGCCGCCAAATCAGCTGCATCCGCCGTGGGCTGGATGCGGGCCAGCGTTTCGTCCCGCTGCGCCGCGCTCAGCTTTCCTTTGGCCACCCGCTGCTCCAGCAGGGCGGCAATCCTGGCCTTGCCCACTTCCGCCTGCTCCAACGTCACGTCTTTGAGAACGACGGGGATGTGGGAAACGGCCGTAACATAAGCAATCCCGTGCCCCATCATACCCGCACCCAGCACGCCCACCTTCTGCGTCTCTTGCGGTGCCACACCTGCTGGCCGGCTGGCTCCCGCGCTAATCTCATTCAGCTGAAACCAGAATGCCTTGATCATATTTTTGGCCACCTGGCTGGTGGCCAACTGGGCAAAATAGCGGGATTCAATCCGGCTGGCAGTCTCAAAATCAACCACGGTTCCTTCTACCATCGCGCTCAAAATCGCTTCCGGCGCGGGATAATTGCCGTAGGTTCGCTTCTTGATCATCGCCGGAGCCACCGCCAGCATCTGCCCTACGCGAGGATTACGCGGATCGCCGCCAGGAATGCGGTAGCCCGGCCTGTCCCACGGCTGCGCCGCCTGCGGATTGGCGGCAATCCAGGCGTGGGCCTGAACCAGCAAATCGGCTCCATCCTCCGCCAACGCATCGACCAGCCCGGCTGCTTTGGCCCCTGCCGGGTCCAGCTGCGTGCCTTCCGTCAGCAGCGGGAAGGCGGCTTGCAGCCCAATCAGGCGCGGCAGGCGCGTCACGCCCCCGCCGCCCGGCAGCAGCCCCAGCGTCACCTCCGGGAAGCCCAGCTTCAGGCGCGGATCATTCAAAACCACGCGATGATGGCACGCCAGCGCCAGCTCCAGACCGCCGCCCAACGCCGTGCCGTTGATCGCCGCCACCACCGGCACGCCCAACTTCTCCAGTGCGCGAAAGCCCGCCTTGAGCGCCTCGGCACTGGCAAAAATTTCGGCCGCATCGGTGGCGGCGTACAGCCATTCCAGATCGCCGCCCGCCATAAACGTCTTTTTGGCCGAGGTCACAATCACTCCCGCAAGCTCACCTTCCACCTGCAAACGGGCCAGTACTTCCACCAGCGCCGCGCCAAATTCCGCATTAATCACGTTGGCCGACCGCCCCGGCTGGTCCAGCGTCAACGTTACAATATGCTGCTCATCTTTTGCATAATGAATTGCCATCCCAACTCCCTCATCAAAAACTTTGACGCAAAGGCGCAAAGAAGCAAAGAAATAAAAGATCTTTGCGCCCTCTGCCCCTTTGCGTTCTTTGTGTTAAAAATATTGGAAGAGAAAAAATGCTTTGGTCAGAAAGACAGGAAATTTGAGTTGTCATGCTGAGGTCCTCCGAAGCATCCCATCCGCTCGTTAATCAATTAAACTTTGGTCCAACCATGACAAATAATCTTGAATTGTCATGCTGAGGTCCTCCGAAGCATCCCACCCGCTCGATAATCAATAAAACTTTGGTCTAACCAAAGCCCTCAAATTCCCAATAGCAAAACTAAACTCGCTCAATCACCGTAGCAATGCCCATACCACCACCGACACACAGCGTAATCAGCGCCGTAGAAAGGTCGGTGCGCTCCAGCTCGTCCAGCACGGTGCCCAGCAGCATCGCCCCGGTCGCCCCCAGCGGATGCCCCATTGCAATCGCCCCGCCGTTGACGTTGACGTTTTCCGCCCCCTCGATGCCCATGTCGCGCATAAAGCGCAGCACCACAGCGGCAAACGCCTCATTCACCTCAAACAGATCAATATCTTTCACGTTCATGCCCGCCAGCTTGAGCGCCTTTTGGGAAGCTGGCCCCGGCCCGATGAGCATGATCGTCGGCTCCGTGCCCACCAGCGCAGCCGAACGAATGCGGGCGCGCGGCTTCAACCCCAGCGCTTCCCCCTTCTCCCTGGAGCCAATCAGCACCAGCGCCGCCCCATCCACAATGCCGGACGAGTTGCCCGCCGTATGCACATGATTGATCGTCTCCACTTCGGTGTACACCTGCTGGGCCAGAGAATCAAAGCCCAACTCACCCATAGTGGCAAAGGCAGGGCTGAGCCTGCCCAATCCAGCCAGGGTGGAATCGGCCCGAATATGTTCATCCATTTGCAGGATGGGCAGGCCGTTTTGGTCACACACCGGCACGACAGAATTATTGAAGTAGCCGTTGGCCCAGGCGTGGGCCGCCCGCTGCTGCGAACGCACGGCAAAGGCGTCCACATCTTCGCGGCTAAAGCGCTCCATCGTGGCAATCAGGTCTGCGCCGATGCCTTGCGGCACAAAGTTGATTTTGCTGCTCACCTTGGGGTCCAGCATCATCGCCCCGCCGTCGGAGCCCATAGGAATGCGGGACATCGACTCGACACCGCCCGCCACAACCAGCTCTTCCCAGCCGGAGCGCACCTTCATGGCGGCCATGTTGACTGCCTCCAGACCAGAGGCACAAAAGCGGTTCAGCTGCACACCCGGCACATCCACATCCCAACCGGCGTAGAGAACGGCCGTCCTGGCAATGTCCCCCCCCTGATCTCCAAGCGGCGTCACACAGCCCAATACCACATCATCCACCTGGGACGTGTCCAGGTTATGCCGCTGCTGCATCTCGCGCAGCAGCGTGGCCAACAGCTCTACCGGGGCCACTTCATGCAAAGATCCGCTCTGCTTGCCCCGCCCGCGCGGGGTGCGAATCGCCCCAAAAATATACGCTTCCTGATTCATGCCCAGCTCCTCTGTTCTTATCCACAGATTAACGCAGATTTTCGCAGATTTTTGGTTCTTAATCTGTGTAATCTGCAAGCGCAAACTGCGCCATCTGCAGATTTTCTTGCTCTCCATTCTACATTGCCACCAATGTTGCTCCAAAAAAAGTGGCTATACTCCCCACTATGACAAGAGAAAATTTAGCCAACTTCATCCACCTGGCGCGGGGGCGTCGCGCCATTCGTCGCTATGAGGCGAGACCAGTACCGCCGGATTTGTTGAACCAGCTACTGGAAACGGCCGTCTGGTCCCCCTCCGCCCACAACCGGCAGCCGTGGCGCTTTGCCGTGCTGGAAGCCCCGGCCAGCAAAGAGGCGCTGGCCCGCGCCATGGGCCAGCGCCTCCGCGCCGACCGCAGCGCCGACGGCGATCCACCGGAAGCGATTGAGCAAGACGTTGCCCGCTCCCTGGCTCGCATTACCGGCGCGCCGGTGCTGATTGTGGTCTGCCTGACCCTGGCCGATATGGACCGCTACCCCGACGGCCGTCGCAGCCAGGCGGAGCGCACCATGGCGGTGCAAAGCGTGGCCATGGCCGCCCAAACGCTCTGGCTGGCGGCCCACGCCGCCGGGCTGGGAGCCTGCTGGCTCTGCGCCCCGCTCTTTGTGCCGGAACTGGTGGCCCAAACCCTTGCCCTACCGCCGGATTGGGAACCGCAGGGCCTGCTGACGCTGGGCTGGCCTGCGGAGGAAAAAGAAAAAACGCGCGCCCCTTGGCCCAGCCGCGTTCAATTTTTGGATAGGTGATCTCTCCAGATTGGTCCAATCTCGGAGATTGGACCAATCTTTTACACGCTACGAAAGCGCGGCTACGACTTGCCTGCCATCTCTTGCAGCAAAGCCGCCAAATTGCCGCGCACGGTCTTTGTGTGGGGATGCTCTGGCCCTAATTTTGCTTCAAAAATGGCCAACGCCCGTTCAATGAGCGGCCGTGCCGCCTCGTACGCCCCCGTCGCTTGCAGCAGCTGCCCCAGATTGTTGAGTGCAGCTGCTACCCAGGGATGATTCTCGCCAAGGGTTTGTTCATAAATTTCTAGAGCGCGTTCCAGATACGGTCGTGCCTCTTCATACTGACCGATGGCTTGTAACAAATTCGCCAAATCATTTAGCGTAGTTGCTGTACCAGGGTGATTTGGACCAAGTGCCTTTTCCTTGATTTTGAGGGCACGTTCATAATACGGCCGTGCCGCCTCGTACGCCCCCGTCGCTTTCAGCAGCTGCCCCAGATTGTTGAGCCGAATGGCTACATCAGGATGGTCTGGGCCAAGCGCTTTTTCACTGATGGCCAGGGCGCGTTCCATATACGGCCGTGCCGCCTCGTACGCCCCTGTCGCTTGCAGCAGCTGCCCCAGATTGTTGAGCCGAATGGCTACATCAGGATGGTCGGGGCCAAGCTCTTTTTCACTGATGGCCAGGGCGCGTTCCATATACGGCCGTGCCGCCTCGTACGCCCCCGTCGCTTGCAGCAGCCCCCCAGATTGTTGTTCAATGTAGCCACATTGGGATGATCGGACCCAAGATTTTTCTCGAAAATGGCCAGGGCGCGTTCCAGATACGGCCGTGCCGCCTCGTACGCCCCCAAATCTTGCAGCAGCCCACCCAGATTGTTGTTGCCTGTAGCAACTTGGGGATGCTTAGGGCCCAGCGCTTTTTCCCAAATGGCCAGGGCGCGTTCCATGTACGGCCGTGCCGCCTCGTACGCTCCCAAATCTTGCAGCAGCGCAGCCAGATTGTTGAGCCGAATGGCTACCGTCGGATGGTCGGGACCAAGCGCTTTTTCATCGATGGCCAGGGCGCGTTTGTACAGTTCCAGAGCGAGCGTGTAAGCGGCGCGATGATGCAGGTAAAATCCCGCCTGATTCAACAGCAGCCCTGTCTTTTCAGGCAGTGGCTCCACCTTTTTGGCCGCAGCGGCAGCGGCAATCAAGTGGGGCAGCAGTTCGCCGCTGCTGGCCCAAGTCGTCAAATCGTGATGATCATACGGCCAGGCTGCCATCAGCAAATTAACGGCCATCTCTGCCCAAATTTGCCCAACTTCCGGCGGCATCTGGTCGCGGGCCACGGTTTGCACCAGCCGGTGCAGGGAAAGGGTATCCCCTTCCCGCGTCAGCAGGGAGTAGCGGCGCAGGGCGGCAATGGCTTTGTCCAATTTGCGTTTGCTGGTCGGTAGAGACGTTGCAGGCAACGTCTCTACAGGCGTCCTGGCAGTTTCAGTAATCAAAGAAAGCGGAATCCCGTCCAGGGCTAAAAAGCAGCACAGGTTCAGCAGCGCCGCCGCGCCGGGGGTTTGCCGCGCCTGGGCAAAGGCCAGCTCCCAGGTGGTGGTAATCGTTTTTTGGTCGTAATTAGCCGGGGCAGGCGTCTCCTGCCACAATTCCGCCCGCTCGTTTTCAAAGTAGCCGGTGTAATCGGCCAGGGTGCAGCCCGTCGCTGCCACGTAGGCGCGGGCGTGTTCCAGCGCCAAAGGTAAATTGCCCAGCAAGTGGGCCAGTTTCAGGGCATCTTCGCCCTGCGGGTGTGCTGCGATTTCATCGCTTGTCAGGGCAGGTTGGCCCAGCAAAAAGGCCACCGCTTCACCGCCGCTAAAGTGGGTTAAGTTTAAGGTCTGCGCCAAGCCATCCCAGGTGGGGTTGCGCGAGGTAATCAGGCTGGCACCACGGCCCAGCCTGGGCAAATAGGGGCGCAGCTCGTTTGGCTCAATGGCATCGGCGTTGTCATAGATGAGCAGCCACCGTTTATCGGTGGTGTGCAGCCAGTTGAGCGCCAGCTGGTGCAGCGTCGGCTGGTCGGTGAGGCTGCGCCGGGCCAGCCCCAGCCGGTAGGCCAGCTCGGCCAGTTCGCCGCTCAGGGTGGTCACGTCGTCGGCCCGCAGCCACTGGATCAGGTCGTACTCGGCCAGATGGCGGTAGCAGTAGGCCAGGGCCAGCTGCGTTTTGCCCACGCCGCCCAGCCCAGCCACCGCCTGGGTCACGGCTACGGTTTTGTCCCGGTTCAGGCCGGTGTGCAGGGCGGTCAGCCATTCTGCGCGGCCGGTAAACAGCTCGTTTTTGTGGTAGGGAATGTGGTGGGGCGGCAGCAGGGCCACCACATCAGCTGTATTTGGGCGGGCCTGCTTCACGGCAGCCATCAGGTCAGAAATTCGCCCCTGCCGCCTGGCCCAACTGACCAGCTCCACGACGTTGGCCACCTTGCCCCGCCCGCCCAAATTCTCAAACTCCAGACCCAGCTCAAAACAGAGCAGGCGCAGTTCTTCTTCGTTAAAATGTTCCTCAATTTTCTGGCGCAGCTGGCTTAATTGGGCATTGTCGGGTTCTGGCACGGGTCTTGCTCCGTTTTGGGTTGTGTGGGCAATCTGCCGATATTTTGTGGATTAAAAATTAATTCGGGTAATAAAGTTGTCATGCTGAGGTCCTCCGAAGCATCCCGCCCGCTTGATAGCCAGTGAAACTTTGGTGTGGGTAAGGTTTTTGCCATGGGGTCCTTGCGGGATTCTTCACTTCGTTCAGAATGACAACTACCTGATTATTTTCTTAAATTGCAATCTATCGGCTGATATTCTATCTGCCAGTTATTCTAAACGGTAAACTAACTTTTCTGCAAACCGCTTGTTGTAGGGGCGGGACGGCGCGGGATGGCCTTGGGCAAAACAAATGGCCTTACTGCCGCGCCGTCTCGCCCCAGACCCGGTGTGCCGCAAACGGGGCGAGACGGGCGGGATGGAAGGCCGTCAGTTTAGCGCACATCTTGGCCCGCCCGTCCCGCCCCTACCGCAGAAATTTCATAATTGGAATTGCTGGTTGTAGGGGCAGGTCTTGTGCCTGCCCTTGTGGGCGACCACAAGAGGGCGACCACAAGGGTCGCCCCTACAAACGATTCTTTTTTGCCGGTGACAAGTGGCGTTTGTCCGGTATAATAAACGTCTATTTTTTATACTGGACTTACTCTCTCGTTCCACGCTCCGCGTGGAATGCAGACCGGGACGCTCCAGCGTCCCATGTGCAGCGCGGAGCGCTGAGATCAGCAAGAAAGAAGATGGACTACTCCAAACAGGTTCCGGCAGCGGAACGAACGTTGAACATCTTGGAAGCGCTGGGCAGCACGCCGGACGGGCTGAGCGCCACGGAGCTGCTGGAACGGCTGGACGATATGTCGCGCAGCGGCCTGTTTGCCCTACTGAACACCCTCAAGGCGCGGCACTACGTGGAGCAAAGCGACAGCCGGGGCAAATACCAGCTGGGGCCAGCGCTGTGGGCTTTGCTGCCGCAGCAGCAGCTGGGCCTGGAACCGCTCATCACCGCCTTCACCACGGAAATGGGGCAGATTGACCTGGCAGAAACGGCCGTTCTCCTCTGGCTCGATAGACAAGAAACAGTGCTCCTGGCCCAGCGCGAAGGGGCGCAGCGGGTGCGGGCCGTCTACCGCCTGGGGCAGCGGGAAGCGGCCGAAAGCAGCCCCGGCGGCCGCCTGCTGCTGGCTGGCTTACCCAACCAGGTGGCGCAGCAAACGGCCGTTTTCCAACAAATCCGCACAGAAGGCGCCGCCACCCAGACCGCCGCCGAAACCATCGACATCGCCTGCCCCATTTGCGCCGACGGGGTGCAGCTCGTGGCGGCCTTGCAGGTGAGCCTGCCCGCCTTCCGCAGCCAGCCAGAAACGATAACCCGGCTGAAAAAGCAGGTGCAGCAGGCGGCGGCCCGCATCTCCTTCCGGCTGGGGGCGGCGGTCTACCAGCCGTACGGCTGGGCCATGGGGGAACCCGTCGGCCCCAACCGCGCCCTGAGCCAGAAAGAAATTGAGCAATTTTTGCAGGGACCGTGGAGCGCCCGGATGGCCTGCGTGCGCGCCGACGGCACGCCCCACGTTTTGCCGCTGTGGTATGAGTGGGACGGCCGTTCCTTCTGGGTTGCCGCTTCGCCCGGATCGCAGTGGAAGCAGGTGATCGACGAAGCAGGGCGGGTCTCGCTCACCATCGACGAGCCGTGGTCACCGCTGCGCCGCGCTTTTGTGGTGGGCGCCGCCCAAACGGTGCCGGACAGCCAGATTCCCGGCGGATTGGCGGCGCTGCGCCAGCGGCTGGCGGTACGCTACCTGGGCCAGGGGGCGGGCCAGCAGCCAGAGCTGTGCCAGATCGACGGCTGGGCAGCGGTGCAAATCACGCCGCAGCGGATCAGTGGCCAGCAAGGATTGGGCCGCCCATGAGCAAGCCACTTGACATCCAGGTGCGCCATCTCAGCCACAGCTACGCCGCCAACGGCACAACCACCCACGCCTTGCAGGGAATCAACCTGCACATTCAGCCGGGCGAATTTGTCAGCCTGGTGGGGGTGAGCGGCTGCGGCAAATCGACGCTGATGCGGCTGATTGCCGGGCTGCAAACGGCCAGCCAGGGCACGGTTTTGCTGGATGGGCAGCCGCCGGACGCCGCCCGCGCCGCCAAGCAGATTGGCTGGATGGCCCAGCAGGCGGCGCTGCTGCCCTGGCGCACCGTGTTGGAAAACGTGCAGCTGGCCCAGAAAATCAACCCGCAGCCCGTCCATACTGATTTGCACAGCCCGCTCGATCTGCTCAAAATGGTCGGTCTGGCCGACTTTGCCCACGCCTACCCGCTCACCCTGTCTGGCGGAATGCAGCAGCGGGCGGCGCTGGCCCGGACGTTGGCCACGGGTGCGGCCGTCTGGCTGATGGATGAGCCGTTTGCCGCGCTTGATGAGCTGACGCGCGAGCTGTTGTCTGATGAGCTGCTGCGACTGTGGCAGCAGTTTCGCCCCACGGTGCTGTGGATTACCCACAATTTGCACGAAGCGATTCGCCTGTCTGACCGGGTGGTGGTGCTGACGCCCCGCCCCGGCACCATCGCGGGCGAGCTGGCGGTGCCGCTGCCCCGTCCCCGCGACGACACCAGCGCGGCGTTTCAGGCACTTTTGCGGCAGGCGCGGGCGCTGCTGCGCCGGGAGGTAGTTCATGGCCAGTGACAAAATCACCCAAAATCGAAAGCAGGCAGAAAAAGCGGAACACAGAGTTGCACAGAGAAGCGCAGAGTTTCACAGAGAGAACCAAGAGAAACCTTTGCCGTTCACAAATTTTTTCTCCTCCTCTGCGTCCTCCGCGTTCTCTGCGGTGAAACTGTTTTTACAGAAGCGAGTCAATTTGTCTGGCGTGGGGCTGCTGGTGGGGGCGTTTTTGCTGTGGGAAACGGCCGTTCGCCTCAGCGACACCCCCGCTTATTTGTTTCCGGCGCCCACGGCCGTTTTCCGCTACCTGGCCAGCCATCTGGGCGATTTGCTGCGGGCGGGCGGCGTGACTTTGTTGGAGGCGGTGGGAGGATTGGTGTTGGGAACGGCCGTTGGCCTGGCCCTGGCCGTGCTCATCACCTTCTGGCAGCAGTTGGAGCAGGGGGTCATGTCCCTGGCGCTGCTAATTAAATCGACGCCCATCATCGCCATTGCCCCGATTCTGACCATCTGGCTGGGCTTTGGCCCCGCACCCAAGGTGATCGTAACAGCGCTGCTCACCTTTTTCCCGGTGCTGATCAACGCGCTCACCGGCTTTCGCTCGGTGGATGGGGCGCTGCTGGATTGGCTGCGCTCGCTCAACGCCACGCCGCAGGAGATTTTTTTGCAGGCACGCTGGCCAGGGGCACGGCCGTATCTGTTTGCGGCGCTGCGGGTGGTGGGGCCGCTGGCGCTCATCGGCGCGGTGGTGGCGGAATGGATGGGCGCGTCCAGCGGCCTGGGCCGGGCGATGTGGCTGGCGTACACCAATCTGAACATGCCTGCCCTGTTTGCTGCCGTTTTTGTGCTGACGGGGTTGAGTACGGCCGTTTACCAAACCATCGTCTGGCTGGAAAAACGGCTCCTGTTTTGGGAATAAATGACTTAATCTCGTTCCCACGCTCTGCGTGGGTATGCGTTTTGCAGCGCTCCGCGCTGCCTACGGGACGCCGGAGCGTCCCCACCTTCATTCCACGCAGAGCGTGGAACGAGAAAACGAAAGGAGAAGAAACGTTGTCTCGAATACAAAACTTTAGCTTGCTGTTCATATTTTTTCTAATTACCGCGTGCCAGCCTGAACAGCCACAAACGCTGCGCGAAATGACCTTTATGGCGGGGTTCCGACCCCAGGCCAACCTGCCATTTGTCGGCGCTTACGTCGCCCAAGAAAAAGGCTTCTTCACTGAGGAAGGGCTGGCTGTCACCATCCAGCATTCGGCAGGGGGCGGGGAACATCTCCAGCTTTTGGCGGCTGGTGAAGTGCAGGTGACGACGCAGGATGCGGCCGTTTTGCTGCAGCGCCGCGCCGATCCTGGCTTGCCCCTGGTCTCCATCGGGCTGATTGGCCAGCGCGGGCAGCAGGCGTTTGTGGCGTTGGCCAACAGCGGCTTCAGCACTCCCACAGATTGGGCCGGGCATATTGTTGGCTTCAAAGGCACCCCGCCGCCCGATCTATTTGCCATTTTGGCCGCCGCTGGCCTGTCTGAAGCCGACATTGAACTGGTCAACGTCGGCTTCGACCCGCGCACGCTGACGGAAGGGCTGGTAGATGTCTACCCCGTCTTCAAATCAAACGAGCCGAATCTGATTCGCAGCTGGGGCTTTGAACTGGTGCAGTGGGAGGCGGCCGATTTTGGCGTGCCGACACTGGGGCTGGCCTACGTGGCCACCGATGCGCTGATCGAATCGGACCCGGAACTGCTGCAAAGCTTCATGAACGCCGTGTTGCGCGGCCTGACCTATGCCCAAGACAACCCCGAGGAGGCAGTGGAAATTGTACTGAAATATACCGGCGAAGATGCCGATGCCGACCATATGCGCTTCATGCTGACAAGCGAGCTGGCTGACGCCATCTCCCCCCACGGCTTTGGCTGGCAAACGGAGGCGCAGTGGCAGGCGTTGGCCAACATGCTGCAAACTTACAACTCGCTGCCGGGGGATGTGGATGTAACGGCCGTTTTTACCACGCAATTTTTGGGGAGGTAATTGGGTAACTGGGTAATTGAGTAATTTTTTCTTGTCAATTGCCCAATTACTCAATTACCCAATTACTCTTTTTATGAACCTCTGGACCATCCTCCCCGTCAAGTCGCTTCAGCGAACAAAATCTCGTTTGAGTGGCGTTTTATCGCCGGGTGAGCGGGCTGAATTGACGCTGCACTTGCTGAAACAAACGCTGGCTTTGCTGCCGTTGGTGCCGCTGTTGGGGGAAACGGCCGTTGTCACCCAAGACCCCATCGTGGCAAAAATGGCTGCACACTTTGGCTGCCGCAGTCTGCCCGAGCCGCCGGGGAGTGGTTTGAACGGCGCAGTAACGGCTGGCGTGGCCCTGGCGGCGCAAAATGGGGCGACACACTGCCTTATTTTGCCGTCCGATTTGCCATTTTTGAGCGCCGTGGAGCTGGGTGAGCTGGTGAGGTGGGCAACGGCCGTTCCGCACCCCACCCTCTTTTTATGCGGCGATGCGCCCCAACAGGGCACCAATGCGTTGATTGTGCCGACGGGGCTGGGGTTTCGGTTTGGATACGGCCGTTTCAGCTTCCAGCGTCATCAACAAGAAGCCGCCCGGCTGGGAATGGCCTGCCAGATTGTTTCGCTGCCCGGCTTCCAGTTTGATCTGGATACGGAACAAGATTACGCTCTCTACACGAAGCATCACGGCTGCATCCCCGCCAGAAAAGTTGAATTCTGCCCGTTTTCAGATACCTTTGACAGGTGCGACACACCATCAACCTTGTGTTGACATCATTTTCGCGCGAAGCAAGCGCGGCGACATGACAAAGAAAAGGATATTGAGCCATGAACTGTTCCGTATGCAAAGGCAATATGGTGCAAGAAGCAACCAACTACAAAACAGAAATCAACGGCGAAGAAGTGATCATTGAAGATGTGCCCATCTGGGTATGTGAACAGTGTGACGCCTCGTTTTTGGACGATGACGTGATTGAAGCGATTGAGGATATGCTGGCCAGCCTGGAAGGTGGTCTGGGAGCCGAAGAACCGCCGGAAGAGATTGAGCTGGATTAATTTTTCGCGTCAACCAATAGCAAGCTAACCTGGTTTCTACCGGTATCTTCATCCAAAATTTAAGTATTGTTTGGTACACTGGGTCGGTTTTGGGCGTAAATTGCCTGAAACCGACTCTTTTTTGAATGTCACAAAAAGGTATTGGTAGGGGTGTATGAATCGATTATCGAGAAGCCGTTTGTTTGTTCTTTTGCTGGGTTTACTTGTTTTGTGGGGGTCGGGAACGGCCGTTTTCGCCCAAACCATCGTCGAGTCACTGCGAGAAAATAACCTGCTGCAAAACCCGTGGTTCCGCGAAGGGAACCGCCCCAGCCTGGCGGGCTGGACCGACCAGGCGGGCAGCAATGTCATCTGGTCTACCAGCCAGAAACAAGACAACCCAACGTCGGATCAGGTGTTGGGCACTTCGGCCCGACTGGCATTTGGCTCTGGGCAGGGCGGCGGCACCGGGCAGGCCGGGGTAGATGCCTCGCTCTACCAGGTTGTGGCAGCCGACCCGGCACACACCCATTTGCAGTTCAAAACGCATTGGGTCACCATGTGGATAGACCGGGCAGCCGTAACGATTTATGGCGGAAACAGCGCGGATGGGCCGTGGACGGCCGTTTGGACACCCCTCGATATCAGCCAGGCCACTTCATCCGGTGGCCACTGGACCCAAACGGAGCTGCTGGACACCACCATCGCCGAAGGGTTCCCATTCTACAAGGTGGAGCTGTTTGGTCGCTACCCAGATGGGCGGCAGCAGGGTGTGAAACACACGGGCGTCTACTTTGCGGTAGACGGCAACGCGGGAACAGTGTCAGAGGTGGCGGCCCCAGAGCCAACCGCTGCTGCCCCGGCTGCCCCGGCGGATGAGCCAGAACCAACCAGACGACCTGTGCGGGAAACGGCCGTGCCCATCCCCACCAGCACTGCCACCAGCCAACCTGAAGAGAGCGAACAAACGGCCGCTATCGTCAACACCCCTGCCCCAGACTCCAGCCAACCACCAGCCAGACCTACCCGCGCCGAACCACGTCAGGAGCCAGCTGCCAGCCCAATCGATGACAACGGCATCAGCGCTACCTATCTGGTTATTATCGGGATTCTCTTGTTGTTGGTAATCTTTTTGGGAATTGGCTGGGCGCGGTCTATCCGTCGCTAAAAATCTTGCCCTCCCGGAGGATTCACCTAGACATTTTTTACCGCAGAGAGCGCAGAGGACGCGGAGATTTCCCCATTATTTTTCTCCGCGTTTTCTGCGGTTAGATAAGTTTTGTCAGTCAATCAGGGTGCAACGCACTTTTTCCAGAGTGCAACAACGATGTCGTTTGTAAGCGCGTCGCACCTCAGCGCTGAACGCTTACTCATCGTCGGCGTCAGACAACCCTCGTGACGATTTTTTCTTGCCGCCGGATCGGGGTAAGAGGCCGCCATTATCGCCATAGCCACCCGATTGGCGCATCGTTTCAGGTAAAATTTGGGCCATCAGCAGCGTCGCCAGGGCTGAATTTTGCTCACCGCTGCCGCTCTGGTTCACAATTAGCGGACGGGGCGCACTCAGCAGCAGCTCTTCGGCCACGTCCAGCCGCTTCAAAGCCAGCTCGTATTGCAGCACTGCCTGGTTGTCCTTGTACGACTGCCCCAAACGATGCAGCGCTCGCGCTTCATTCTCAGCCGATTTCAGCTCGGCGCGGCCTTCAACTTCGATTCCGAGCCGAATTTTTTCCGCTTCGGCTTCCCGCTCCTGCAGCATCTGCGCCACGCTTTCCCGCGCCTTGTTGATCGCTTCCTGCACGGCAATTTGCTTTTCGTCCCGCTCTTTCTTGGCCCGCTCGATTTCCAGCAAAAGGGTATCCTGACGCCGCTTGCGCACCAACTCCCACTCTTTCTCGTAGGCCACCAGTTCTTTGGCCACCCGCTCACGGGTGGAAAGATTTTGCTGGTACTGGTTGGGCAGCTGCACATCGGGGATGTTGGCCCCGGTAATTTTGACCCCGTAGCGGCTCATCTGCCGGTTGAGCTGCTCGCGCATATCGTCTACATTGCTGCCGCGCAGATCGTAGGCGTTGGCCGTTTCTACCCGGCGGCTGCGGTTGCGAATGGCGTCCTGCACAGCGCTGCTGAGCACCATGTCGTAATTGCTGGCTCCAATGTGGCGCACAAACAACACCGGATCGATGATGCGAAACTTGAGGAAAAACTCAATCGACTTGAGCGGTACATTTTCCTGCGTCGGGCAGGCCAAGACGGGCGCCGTGTAAGGAATCTCGGTAGAGGTATCAACGATATAATCCACTTTTTCCCAGGGCCACCAGAGCAGCCGACGACCAGGCTTGAGCGTCTCTTCAATTTTTCCCCAGCGAGAAAGGATACCTGTCGTGCCGTGCTCAATCTCCACAATGGCGCTGCGCCACCAGGCAAACGCACCAATCAGGCTGAACACGAGAACGCTGACAATGGCCAGACTGACCCCGGCACTGCTCAGGCCAAACAGCAGCAAATTGGTAATGAGTGAATAAAACGCCAGGGCAAACCAGATGAGCCAGCCCATCTTGCGCCGATCTTTGGGGATAACAACGGGAACCAGAGAACCGCCATCACCAGAGCGGAGCAGTCGCTGAATATTGTCCCAGGTTCCTACAACTTCTTTAATTCGTGAGAAACTTCCAGTAACAGCCATTAGCTTCCTCCTTGGTCGGCCTTTTTGGCGTCGGCAATGGCGGCGGGGGGCATAATCTCGGCTGCTTCCGCCATTGTTGGGTCAATTTCGGTCATCGACAGCATTTCATCATCCTCATCAACCAGGCTGTTGAGCTGCACCGTGCGCTCCTTGATCCGCGCCATAATATCTTTGGAGCGGGCGCGAATGGCGCGAATATCTTCCTTGGTGTAGAGCGGTTTATCTTCGATGCCCATCATCTGGCGAGCAATTGCCATAAAGTCGATGCCGTTGTCTTCAGCGGGGCCGAGATTGACAATTTGGGGGAGTTTGTTGGCAACGGCCGTAATCTTCTCCAACACCTCTCGTTTATACCGATACTCCAAAATTTCCGGGTAGTAGGCGCTGTTCACCGTGCGAATATCCAGTGCCTGCGCTTCCAGCAGCGCCGCGTTGGCCTGCGCTTCGCTGCGAGCTTCCGCCAGCAGCTGCCGCGCATAGGCATTGGCCTGGTTAATCGCCTTCTCGTGCGCCGTGTTGATCTGTGCCTGTGAGGTGGCAATATCGGCCCGGATTTCAGAAAAAGTCTGGCGCAAGGAGGCCAGCTCCTTGTTCAGATCGCCCTCATCCTGGCTTTTGCGCAGCTCCAGCTCGTACTGGTAGGTGTACGCTTCTTTAGCCACCTTCACCACCTCGGCAGCGGCCAGGTCCATGCGATACTCCTGGCTGGACGGCTCGGCATGAGTAATGTTGGCATTGACAAAGCGCACCGCAGGCAAAAATTGCCGATTGAGCGTCGTCAGCAATCCCTGGGTGCTCTCACCAATCAGATCATAGATTTCTTCCGCTTTTTGCTCATAGATCAGCGCCCGAGTGACTTCGCTGATGGCGTTGTCCAGTTTTTCTGAAAAGCCATTAACGCCACCGAGAGTGAAAATGAACTCTACCGGGTCTTCAATGCGAAATTGCAGGAACAAATCGACCGAAGCGTTGACCCGGCTAGAGGTTGGCGCTTCGCGAATGGGGGCGTTGTACGGATACTCTTTGGTGGTGTTGACAAGGTAGCTCACCTTGCGCCGGGGATGGAAGCCGAGGAATTTACGGCCAGGGCCGACGGTTTCCTCCAACTTGCCAAACTTGGTGATGAGCGCCTGACTGCCGTCTGGCACCATAACAAGGCGGGCGCGGGCCACACTGAGCACGGCAAAAGCCAGCGCCAGCAAAAAGTAATGGGGACCAAAGAAGGCGGTGGCGATGCCGGAGCCAAACAGGCTGTCGAATACGCCGCTGAACAGCTGCCCGACCAGGCCGAAAAAGATAACAAGCGCCGGAAAGGTAAGGGCAAAGAAATAAGAGCCAGAGCGCTTGGGAATGACGACCGGGGAGATGATGTTGGTCACCTCTGCCCGCGCCTCTTGCTTGGTAAAGCTGTGATTAAGCACCTCGGCCGCTTCTTCCAGGGTGGTGGCCATCTGCGAGATTTTGGTCACCGCAGATTCCCCACCCTGGCGGGCAGAGATGAAGTCCCTGGCATCAATTTGGAACTGCTCAAACTCATCGGATTGAACAAATTCAGCCACGCCACGGACAATATTTTGCACATTGGCCATTGTTATTCTCCTTTTTCCGGCAATGTGTGCCGGAACCCAATAAAATTGACCACAAAGAGCGACAAACTATATGTTTAGCGCTCTTTGGTTTCAATTTACGATAGCGGAGAATGGGTCGTTTGGTCAATACCAGGCGGGCTGGTTGGCTGATGTACATTATATTATACGCTGATTCAGGGGGTAAGTTGCGGGCAGTGGGGAAAGATTAACGGCCGTAATAATCCAAAAGCGCCAACACCCCGGCCAAATTTTCTGACCAGTCGGTTTGACTGCGGGTTTTTAGCTCTACGGTGAAGGCGGGGATGTTTTGGGTGGCCAGCCAGTCGCTGGCATCGCCGCTAATGGGGTAAGCGGTGAACTGTTCGTTGACCCGGTAGCCAGAGGCCGTGCCGTAAATTTCGGCAATATCTTTGGAGGGCTGATACAGTTCGTCGCAGCTGCCAACATAGAGGCCGTCTGCCTTGCTGTGCCAAAAGAGAACCATTTCCGGTTTTTCCCGGAAGAAGAAGATGCGCAAAGCGGCCGTTTCCGGTTCAGAAAAAGGGAGTTTGCCGCCGCTTACTAACGTGTCACCCCAATACGCTTCCTCCTGCCAGCCGCAGGCCCAGTTCCGGTTCAGGTCTACCTGGTTGGCATTGAAGCGGCCCGGTTCAATATTGGCGCTGACATCTTCCGGGGTAAAACGGCCGTCTACCCCCGTCACCGCAAATTGGCCATCTGGATTGGCCGAGGGGATGATATAGAGGGAAAGGTTGGCCGATATGCGGTCTGGGTTGGCCAGGAAATAGTCGATCATCTCATAGGCCAGCAGAATGGTGTTCCATTCATAACCGCCATGAATGCCGCCTACAAACACCAACGTCTGGCTGCCAAAGCCGAAGCGGTAGCTGGTAATCGGCCGACCGCCAGCCGAAACGCCAATATCCTGGGGCACGCCGTAGGCGGCAAAGGTGGCTGTGGGGGTAGGCGTTTTGGCTTCCGATCCCGCAGCCACAACCAAAACGGGCGTGGGGGATGGGAGTAGGGAGGGAACGGCCGTTAACGTAGCAAGCAGCGGTTCAGCAGGGGTGGGCAGGGAAACGGCCGTTGCCGCAGCTATCGCCGTAGGTGGCGCAATCCGTTCGGGGGAAATGGCCGCTGGGGCAGGCACACAGCCAACCAGAAACAGTACACTAAATAGCAAGAACCCGGTCAGCTGCTGGCGCATCGTTACTCGTCACGCTCTTGATTGGCATAGAAGCGCATCACCGACTTGATGGCGGCCAGATTTTCCTCAAAATCGGTGGCGGTGTAGTCGGTGAGCAGCACAGAGATGGCCGGGATACCCTGCTTATCCAGCCAGTTAGTGACGTCACCATGCACTTCAGTGTTCACCAACCGCTCAAAATCAGCGATGCGGTAGCTGGTGGAGCCTCCGTAAATATCGGCCAGGGTTTGGGAAACGGCCGTTTCCTCCGAACATTCCCCCGGTGAAACCAACCCCTCCACCGCTCGCGCCTGCCAAAACACAACGGCGCGGCTCTGGTGGTCCACGATGAAGTTGGCCAGGCTGCGCACTTCTGGCTCGGAAAATGGTTCCGTACCGCCCATCCCATCGGGCGCATCTTGCCCCCAGGGAGGATTTGGCGTCCAGCGGCAGTCCCAATTGCGATTCAGGTCTACCCCACGGCCGTTCAGCCGCCCCGCCAGCTGACCCGGCGCTCGCGGGCTGTCTGGGTTGGCGTTGGGCACAATAAGCAGCGTCAGTTCCGGCGGCACCTCGGCCAGATTTTCCGTGAAATAGTCCACAACCTGCTGGGCCAGCTCGACCGTACCGGGGGCAAAACCCGCGTGCAAACCGCCCACAAAGGTAAGCACGATTGGCCCTGTGCCGATGCGGACCGCCTCAATTGGCAGACCCCCAACAGATTCACCAATAGTTGTCACAACGGGGGTTGGCAAGGCGCGAGTCGGGGTTGGTGTATTTCTGGCCGTAGCGGTTGCGGTTGGCATGGGTTCTGCCGTGGCGGTTTCTGTGGCGGCAGCGGCGGGTATGATGGGGGTTGGCAGCGTCAGGCGAACGGCCGTTATCGTCGGCGTAGGGTCTGGTTCGGTGAGCAGTTGTCCGCCCCAAAAAATGGCCGCCAGCAAAAATGTGCCCAGCAAGGCAGACCCAAGCCAGCGGTATGGCCGTTTCTTTTCAGGCAGTTCGTTTGGCGCCGGTTCGGAAACGGCCGTGGCGGTGTGCCATGCCACAACCGGGGAAGCGTTCACACTTTGCGTGGGTTCATCATCCAGGGCCTGCGCTGACATGTGCAGGTTTCCCGGCGTCGGTCCAGCAAAAGTAGACAGCGGCAGCAGCCCAGGCAGCGTCTGGCTGATGGCCGCCGTCAGTTCCGAGGCGGTAGCAAATCGCTCATCTCGCTCTTTGGCCAGCACCCGCTGGATAACGGTCTCAAAATCGTCTGGCAGCTCTGGCTTAATTTCCCGAATCTGGGGGATGGGGTTCAGCACGTGAGCCATCATCTGCTTGACCGGGGTGTCGGCGCGGTACGGCTTGCGGCCGGTGAGCATTTCAAAAAGGATGATGCCCAGGGTGTAGATGTCGGAACGGCCGTCTAGCGCTTTTTCGCCGTGGATCTGTTCCGGGCTCATATAGGCGGGGGTGCCGATGACGCCGCTGCCGGTAAGGTTGGTGCTGCTGCCCTGGGCCAGCTTGACAATGCCAAAGTCGGTGAGGAAGGCGTTATTGTATTGGTCGAATAAAATGTTGCCCGGCTTCAGGTCACGGTGGATGACACCTTGCCCGTGGGCATGGTCCAGCGCCCCGGCCAGCCGCTGAATGATGGGAACGGCCGTTTCCAGCGACAGCGGCCCGGCAATGATCCGTTCGGCCAGGGTACCGCCCGGCATGTGGCGCATAACCAGGTACGGCTGGCCATCAACCTCGCCGTAGTCGTACACGGGCACGATGGCGGGGTGTTCCAGTGTGGCAATAATGCGGGCCTCGCGCTCAAAACGGCCGCGAAAAGTGGGATCGTCTTGCAGCGCCTGGGAGATCACCTTGATGGCAACTTTGCGGCCAAAGCGGGGGTCATGGGCCAGGTAGACGGCGGCCATGCCGCCCCGCCCTAGCTCAGATTCGATTTCGTAACGGCCGTATTTCTTCCTGGTCAAAAGTTATCCTCGCCACCAAGCTTCAAGCATCATGACAAACATTATCGAATAATTATGCCAAATTGCCAATTGCAAACCATTGCAAAACAAAAAGGCTGCAGCACCCAACCGTTGCCACAGCCTTTTTATTTTGCAAGCCAGCTAAGGGGGTCGAACCCTTGACCTACGCATTACGAATGCGTCGCTCTGCCAACTGAGCTAAGCTGGCGATGCGGTCAGAATTATAACAATCTCGGCAGCGCTTGACAAACCAAAGTTCCCGCCTATAGTTTGCTGTTCAGCCAGCCAAATGGAACATAATAGGAGCAGCAAATGCCAATATTAAAGTTGATACGGGAAACTGCAAAAATCGTTGGGGCAGACAAGATCAATCTGACAGGAGAAAATCTAGAAGGGTATGATTTATCGGAAATCGAGCTAGATAAAGTCAACCTGACGCGGGTTAACCTGAAATACGCGGACCTTACAAAAAGCAGCTTAAAAGATGCCAATTTGGAATTGGCCAACCTGGAGGGGGTCAATCTGACCGAGGCCAATTTAAGTAAAGCGAAAATGTTCCGGGCCAATTTGAGCAACGCCACGCTGACAAACTGCAACCTGAGCGAAGCGTATTTGGGTAAAGTTAATTTGCGGGATGCCGTGCTGGAAGGGGCTGATCTCAGCAAAGCCAAGCTCCATTTTGCGGACCTAAGAGGGGCAGACTTAACGGCCGTAAACATGAAAGGTATCGATTTGCGCTGGTCGCGCTACAACAGCAGCACCCGGTGGCCCAGTGAAAAGTTTGACCCCTCGCAAACGGGAGCTATTTTGTATGAACGGGAATGATTTGGCGGGAAACGGCCGTTTCCATTACCAACACAACCAGCTCTATTGCGAAGAGATTTCACTGGCCACGTTAGCCGAAGCCGAAGGCACCCCCACTTACGTGTACAGCCAGGCCGCCATTCTGGCCCAGGCAGAAGCATATCTGGCCCAGGCTGCACCGAACACGCTGGTCTGCTATGCTGTCAAGGCGAACGGCAATCCGGCCATCCTGCGCCTGCTGGCCGAAGCTGGCCTGGGTGCCGACGTGACGAGCGGCGGCGAGCTGTTTTTGGCGCAGCACGCCGGTTTTGCCCCAGACAAAATCATCTACTCCGGTGTGGGCAAGCTGCACCACGAAATTGAAGCCGCACTGGACGCCAACATCCGCGCCCTGCACGTGGAATCGGCCATGGAGCTGGAGCTGATTGCCACCATTGCCAGCCAGCGGCAGCAGCTGGTGCCGATTGGGGTGCGGGTGAACCCGGATATTCACGTCGAGACGCATCCCTACATCAGCACGGGGGCGGCGCAGCATAAATTTGGGGTTTCACCGGAAACGGCCGTTTCCCTCCTCCACTTTGCCGCTCAACACCCCTGGCTCAAACCCGTTGGCCTCGCCGCCCACATCGGTTCGCAAATCCAGGCGATTGAACCATTTGCCGCCTCCGCCAACTTTTTGGTCGGGCTGGCCGACGAATTAGCCTCTAGCGGTATTCATTTGGATTACATTGATGCGGGCGGTGGTTTGGGCGTAAATTATGAAAGTGACAAGTGGCAAGTGAAAAGTGAAAAGATTGGGGAATGGGTGACGGCCGTTTCTCAACCTGTTCAAACGGCTGGCTACGGGCTGGTGATGGAGCCGGGGCGCTCGATTGTGGCAGCGGCGGGCATCTTGCTCACCCAGGTTGTCTACACGAAGGCGCAAGGGGTGAAGCAGTTTGCCATTGTGGATGCGGCGATGAATGATTTGCTACGCCCGACGCTGTACAGCGCCCACCATGAAGTTTTGCCCGTCAATTTAACGCAGAGGCGCGGAGATGCAGAGGTTAAGTACGATGTGGTGGGGCCAATTTGTGAGACGGGGGATTTTTTGGCGCGGGAACGGCCGTTACCCCCCCTGGCCCCTGGTGATTTGCTGGCCGTTTTTCATGCTGGGGCTTACGGCTTTGCCATGAGTAGTAATTACAACGGCCGTCTCCGCCCTGCTGAAATTTTGGTAAGTGGCAACCATGCCCAGCTGATCCGCCAGCGCCAAACCTACCAACACCTGCTGGACGGCGTGTGAAGATGTCCCAAAACAATCCGCAGATTACGCAGAATGGCGCAAATGGCGCTCGCAGATTAAAAGAAAAAAATCTGCGTCATCTGCGTTAATCTGTGGATCAATTTTTATCCAGGCAAACACAAATTTTCTAGCTGCGCCAGCGTGAAGTGGGCCAGGCTGCGGGCCACCAGCTGTGCCCCGGCGAAGTTTTTGCCAAAGGTGTAGTCGTTGTACATCACGGCGCAGGGAATGCCCACCCGCTTGGCCGCTTCAAACCCTTCCTCGGAATCTTCAATCACCAGCGTTTCGGCCAGGGAGGTGCCCAATTCTGCCATGCAGCGCGTGTACAGCGGCGACTCAGGGGCCGTTTTGGGGCCGCTTTCCTTGCCTAAAATCGGATTGAGATGGGGGTAGATGTGGGGCAGATGGTTAGACAACAGCGCATTCACCTGCGCTTCGTAAGACATGGAAACGACAGCCAGGCGAACCCCGCGAGACAGCGCCTCTTCCATAATTTCTACCACCCCTTCGCGCAGGGATAAATCTAGTAAATATTTTTCGATGTAGAATTTTTTTTTGAGGGTAACGAGTTGGGAAACGGCCGTATCCAACGCCGCTTCCCCCATTTCAGGATTCCACGCCTGCAAAGATTGACGCATCCGCAGCGCATTCCCCGCAATTGGCTGCATCTCCTTAAACTGCTCCCACGTCCATTGAATCGGATAGCCCAGGGTGGCAAACGCCTCATTGCAAGCCGGTAAATGCCCACGATGCTCCGTGTTGGCAATCGTGCCGTCCACGTCAAAAATCAACGCCTTTAATTTCATAAAGAGTCCAGTTATAGAGCGGGCTGCTGCCCCCGCCCCATCGCCTCACGAAGCGCTGCCATATTTTCAGCCACGGGACGTTTGTCGTTAAAAATGGCGCTGCCCGCCACCAAAACGTTGGCTCCGGCGGCGACAATTTCGGCCGCGTTGTGTGGCTTGATCCCGCCGTCTACTTCCAAATCGGCCGTAGAACCGATGGCGTCCAGCATCTGGCGCAGCCGTCGAATTTTGGCGGTACTGCCCGGAATATAGCTCTGTCCACCAAAGCCAGGGTTTACCGACATGATCAGCACCAGTTCCACATCCGGCAAAATCTCTTCCAGCGTCACCAGCGGCGTCGCCGGGTTCAGGGTAACGCCCGCCTTCACCCCCTGCTCGTGAATCGCCTGCACGGTGCGGTGCAAATGGGGGCAAGCCTCCACATGCACGGTGATGATGTCTGCCCCAGCCTGGGCGAAGTTGGCAATGTAACGGTCCGGGTGTTGGATCATCAGGTGAACGTCAAGTACGGCGTCGAGTTCGGTAGCTAACGGCCGTAATGCCGCCACCACCAACGGCCCAATCGTAATATTCGGCACAAAATGCCCATCCATCACATCCACATGAATGTAGCGAGCGCCAGACGAAACGGCCGTCCGCACCTGTTCACCCAACCGGGCAAAATCTGCCGAAAGAATACTGGGAGCAATAATCAAATCGTTCATAAGCTTCAAATTTATCTCTAAACTCAATCTTGCATCTCGTCAATTGTCAGACCCGCCGACACCATATGATACGCTATCAGATGCTGCGTCAGCGCCAGCGGCAGGCTGCGCTCTGTTTTCAACCCAGACTGATACTGGCCCAACATCGCCTCATTGAGATGGCAATCCTCTGGCATGTGGCGCTGAATCAGGCTAATCAAATTATGCGCCTTGTCTTCCACCAAATTGCCCGCAATCTCCATAAAATCTGCCGGAGTACCTTCATAACGAGCCAAATTGAGCCGCAGCGCCGGGCTAATCCCGTTGCCACCATGCTGCAACACATCCGTTAAATCCGGGTGCGGCACGGTTGGCTTAAGCACCAGCTGGGCATTCAAATGCCCGCCCGTCTCGTTAACATTCGTTTCTGGCGGATAAAAGCGCACGATCATATCAGCCAGCCGCTTCTGCGGGTGAATGTAACGCGGCGACAAATCTTTGCGCTTCTCCAGGGAGTCCCGCACCTGTGCCTCCGTATAGCCCCGCTTGGCCGTGTCTCGCTGAACTTTCCAGGTATAGCGCAAATCTTCCGGCGGATCGAGGTACACCTTCACGTCGAAGTTAAGCCGCATACGCTGCGTATGGAACGGCAGCAAACCCTCAATAATCATATACTTTTTTGGCTTAATATACACGGGCGCATCAAAATCACCTGTTTTATGATTGTAAATGGGCATCAAAATCGGTTTACCTTCTCGCAGCAGCCGAAAATGCTGTTCCATAATGTCGATGTGGTTGCCTTCTGGGGCAATGGCGCTGACACCCAGCTCCTTGCGCATCTGACGGTTATATTTGTGGTAATGATCACAACATATAGACGTCACCTGATCTTCGCCCAGCGCCTGCACAATGCCTTTACTCAGCGTTGTTTTACCGGCGGCGCTGTCACCGGCAATACCAATCATCACGACTCTCCGGTGCATGATCTACTCCTTGTTTAAAAAAACAATTCAGCTGGAGAAGAAGTTCAACTTTTGGCTACCCAATTGCCCGATCATCCAGAGAAAAGTTGAACTTCTGGTTTAGCTTCGCCTGGGGATAAATCCCCTGGCTATGATGGAAAACGTGCTAAAGCGCGTTTAAAATAGGTCTACGAACCTGCTTATGAACCTGAAGAAAATAAATCGGTAATTGCCAACGCAGACAGTTCAGGTTCATTTAAGGCGATTCAGCGTCAAGTTTATTACCGATTTTATTTCTGAATCGCCATCAGCAGATTTATTGTCTCAAGGATAACTTCGTTTCACTGACCACTGACCACTGATTACTGATTACTGACCACTGGACGCGAAGCGGTCGCGAAGCGACATTACTGACCCCCTACGCCTGAACCTCAAACTTAATATCTTCCCACAGCGCCAGCGCATCGCGCAGTTCAGGGGAGTTTTTGGCTGCTTCGGCGAGGGTAGAACCGGAAGCAATTGCTTCGGTAGCGACCCGGTTGGCGGCAGCCCCAGCCCGGCTGCCTTTGGGATGGCCATGCGTGCCGCCACCAAACAGCCAGAAAGCGTCGTTGCCCGTCAGGCGATACAGATCAGGGATGTGATGTACATGAATGCCCCCAGAGGCAACCGGCCAGACATCTTTCAAGCCAGCAAAATCCTGGTCAAAGTAGATACCCCGTTCTTTATCGGCCGGGGTAAAGCGGTTACGCAGCAGGCTGATGAGCCCTTCTGTCTCTTTCCAGGAGCCTTCCAGCTTACCCACGACGGTGCCGGTATGGACGTGATCGCCGCCGGTGAGCCGCAGCCATTTGGCCACCACGCGCATGTGAATGCCGTGATCAGTCTGGCGGGTAAAAACGGCGTGCATGGCACGATGGCAGTGAACAATCATGTCGAGTTCACGGGCGTGGGCAAAGACATCGGCCGAAGCGGCAAAACCTGCGGTTAAGAAGTCGAACATGCACATATCTGCGCCGCGCTCTTTAATAAAATCCATCCGCTTTAAGCTTTCGAGAGTGGACCCCGCAGTGACGTTGTGCCAATGGCCCTTGTGTTCGCCTGTTTCAATCATCGCTTATTCCACGGCATCCTGGGCATACCGGAAGCGGTCGCGCCAGCGGCTGAACGGCTGGCTGTTCATATTTTCGTCATCTTTGGTGGTGTCCAGGCCGCCCATGAGGCATTCATAGATGATGGTCGCGTACGCCTTGGGCGGGAGACCGAGCTTTGGTTTGACCGTGCCGCCGAGCAACGGCCGTTCCCACTTATCGGCCCATACCCGTTCATCATAAATCCCAACATGCGGCCCAGGGAAAGTCTTCACCAAAGCCACCGGAATCCGCATATCCTCCAGCCGCAGCGCGGTAACCGCCTTCATGCCAAAGACATTGCCCACAATCGAGGACATGATGTTCACCACACTGTTTTCCTCGAACAAATCCATCGGATAGGCAATATAAGCAATGTCATCCTGAATGTCGTAAACGCGCGCCTTGAAAAAGTCCAGGTCGGTCAGCTGGTTCGACCATACCTCGGTCCAGGTGCCCGTGGAAGATTCGGCCGCCACGGCTGCAGCCGCCTCAATCATATCCGTCGGAGGCTTGGGCGTAATGCGGAAAGCACAAAGCAAGTCCGTCTCTTTGGGCTCATAATCTGGATCGTAGTAACCGCTGGCGTAGGGGCGAACACCAGCTACATATTTGTCGCTTAAACTGGCTGATGGGGGATGCTGAACTTTGCTGGGGGCAACAATTTCACTCATTTTGATCACTCCTTCTGAACTTGTGACCGCCGGGCGGCCAATCCGTTTGTGATAAATGGAACAATCAAATAGTAGCAGGTAGGGCAACGGCCGTTCAGGGTCAAACGGGTAGAGTTCCAAAACTCAAACAGGTAGGCGTTGGCTACCCAATCGGGTAGTACGGAACAGAAACGGCCGTTTCTCCATTTTTAGCCGCGAATTACGCGAAGTTGCACGAAGGGGGAACGGCCGTAACCATTTTTTCAGCCACGGATTGCACGGATTAACGCGGAAAGTTCCCCACTCGTTAATTTCTAAATTCGTTGTCGTCTTTTTTCAGCCGCGAATGACGCGAATTAACGCGAACAACTCCCCATTCGTTGATTACTCAAATTCGTTGTCGTCTTTTTTTGCCAAAGAGTACACAGATTCACGCGAACAGCTCCCCATTCGTTAATTACTCCAATTCGTTGTCATCTTTACGGCCGTTCCCCCCGCCATCGCCCCAAATTGGCAAGAAGGGAATAAATACGAAGAAATAAAGGGACAAAGAAACGAAGGGAACGGCCGTTCCCCATTTTTTAGCCACGAATTACGCGAATTAACGCGAACAACTCCCCATTCGTTGATTACTCAAATTCGTTGTCGTCCCCTGCTCGGGCACGGTCTTCGGCCAGTGCGAAACCTCACTCGGCTGCGGCCCGGCGTCCCGCCGCGCCGCCTACATTGTGCTACTGGATTTTTGCATTTTAGCATAAGTTGGGTGGCAAACGGCCGTAACCCCACAAAAGCCAACAAACACCCCATCCGTTGGTTACTCAAATTCACTATTCTCAATTCACGATTCACAATTGGAAACGGCCGTTTCCTGCTAACACATGCTCTACCGCGCACGAAACATTTGTTCTGCTTTCTGGCTGTTTTATGCTACAATCTCGCCATGACTGTGCAAAATCCCCATGACCGTTTCTTTCGCGAGAGCTTTGGCCGCCCCAACATTGTCCGTAACTACCTGGAAGAGTATCTGCCGACCGATGTACGCGGCCTGCTCAAATTAGACACATTGACGCAGCAAGATGGCTCGTTTATCGATGCGGCCATGCAGGAGCATCAAACTGACCTGCTCTATCAGGTGCAGTTGCACAGCGGTATAACGGCGACGCTGTACTTTCTGTTTGAGCACAAAAGCTATCCTGACCCGCTGGTAGGACTGCAACTGCTGCGTTACATGGTGCGCTTCTGGGAACGACAGGTTAAAGAAAACGGCACCCTCTCACCGATTATCCCGCTCGTAATTTATCACGGTGAAAAAGCGTGGCATACTTCCACTGATTTTCTGTCCCTGCTGGATGTGCCGGAGGCATTACGGCCGTTTCTGCCCGATTTCCACTACCATCTCAACGACTTCTCTTACTTGTCCGACGAAACCATCCGGGGTGAAATCTGGCTGCGTGTAAGTCTGTCGGTGCTGCGTTCTATCTTCAATCCGCAGCTGCGTCATGAACTGGAACCGTTAATCACCTTGATCTTTGAGCTGCATGAACAGCGCACGGGGCTGGAATATATTCGCACAATCTTGTATTATTTGAGTCGAGCGACAGAACGAGTAAGCCGTGAGGATTTGCAGACGGCATTACTGCGTCAAGGCGCAGAAGGAGAACGGGCGATGATGACGATAGCTCAGGAGTTTATTCAGCAAGGCATTGAGCAAGGCATTGAGCAAGGATTGCAAGACAGCATCCTGGATTTATTGGCTGTGCGGTTTGGCGATGTGCCGCAAGAAATTGTTCAGTGGGTAACGGCCGTTTCCCAAATAGATACCCTGCGTTCCCTCAACCGCGCAGCTATCCAGGTTGAAAGCCTGGGCGCGTTCAACCGTTTACGGCCTGCCTGATCGCTCTACGGCCGTATCCCCATTTTTCAGCCACGAATTACGCGAATTTGCACGAAGGGGAACGGTCATTTCCCCACACAACCTCATCAGCAACGGCCGTATCCATTCCGGCCAAAAATCAGCACCAAGAATGCCCCGTTAACTCAATTCACCGTACGGCCGTACCTGACTGGCATTGAGTGGATACGGCAGTTCCCCTCTAAATCATTGTTACCATTGAGATTGTACGGCTTTCACCTCCGTTGACGCGAGAGAGAGTAAAGATACTGCCGCTGCGCTCGATACGAATCCATTCCGGCGCGCCCTGGGTGTACCCTGGAACGTCGGTGGTGCTGCCACCCGCGCTGGCCCGGTCCAGCAGCCGGATGCGGTTACCCTGAACCACGGCCGACACATGCGCCGCGTCATCGGCCAGGCTGTCGCGCATCATCAGCCCTGCTCTCGGGGTTGTGCCGCCGCCGCTCAAGGAAGCAACGTTGGCGGTGATGCTGCCGTCGCCATGCAGTGTCATGTGCAAAATATAGGCTCAAGGAGACGGCCGTTCCAGAAACCAGCGGCTGGCCTCGGTGCGATTGGAAACGTTGAGGGTTTGGTAAATATTTTGCAGATGGAATTTAACGGTGTTGACGCTAACATGCAGATGTTTGGCAATTTGGGCGTTGGTTTTGCCAGCAGCCAACAGTTCCAGCACTTCCGCTTCTCGCTCAGAGAGGGTAACAGCCGGGGCAGCCGGAGCGGATTGGTGCAGCCAGCGGCGGACAGCGGCGGGGAAGACAAGCTGCCCGGCCATCACCTGGCGCACGGCCTGAGCCGCCTGCTCCGGCGGGTCTGTCTTAAGCAGCAAGCCATCGGCCCCAGAGCGCAGCACAGCCTGCATTGTCTGGCCATCGGTATAGGCGGTGAGGATAAGCACGCGGGTTTGGGGGCATATCTGGCGAATCTGCGCCAGACAGCCAAGCCCATCCAGATACTCCATCTGCAAATCGGTAATGACCACATCGGGCTGAAAGCGCTGCACGGCATCCAGCAGCCGTTCGCCATCGCTGGCGGTGGCAATCACGCGAATATCCTCCTCGGCAGAGAAAAGGCTGCGCAGCCCCTCTAAAACCAGGGCATGGTTGTCGGCCAAAATAACAGAAACGGGCGTGGATTCAGTCATGGATGGGTATTTTTACCGTGATGCGGGTCCCTTCACCCGGCTTGCTGTCCAGTTCAAACGTACCGCCAATCAGGTCAACCCGATCGCGCATGCCGCGCAGGCCAATATGCTCTTCCCGCTCGGTGGCCTGCGGGCCACGCAGCGGCGGCGGCTGGAAGCCAATGCCGTCGTCCTGAACAGTGAGGCGGATCTGGTTGGGCGCAATGTGCAGCTTCACGCGCTGCTGCTGCGCCTGAGCATGGCGGTAGGCGTTGGAGAGAGCTTCCTGGCAGATGCGGTAGAGGGTGATTTTGCCGGGCAGCGGCAGGTGGGGCACCGTGTTGCCCTCTACGACAAAATCAATGACCACACCGGTCGTTAGCTCATGGTGCAGAAATAGACCGTAAAGCATCTCGACCAAATCCTGGCTGGCAAAGTCGGGCGGGCGAAAGGTACCTAAAAATTGGCGAATTTCGGTGAGGGAAGCTTCCAGCAAGCGTGAAACCCGCTGGAAGGTAAGATTATAGTCGTCGTTGGGGATGGCTTCGCCGTGGCTAAGGCGTGCCTGAATGGCACCAAGCTGGGCCTGAGCGGCAAACAACTGCTGCACCGGCCCATCATGAAGATCAAGGATAATGTGTCTTAATTCTTCTTCGGTTACGGCCAGGATGCGACTGGCTGCCAGCTGCTCCTCTCCCGATCCTTTAGTGAACTTCTCCATGCGCCGATCATAGTCTGCCATCTGGCTTTGTGTCAACTAAAAATCCAGGCCAAAAAGCCACAGAGAAAAAGAGAGAAGAGAGAATTTTCATTCAACCTCACTCCGTTGAACCCTGTGGTCATAATAGTGAGAATCAGCAATTCTAATTATGACATTTCTGCGGTAGGGGTGGGACGGGCGGGCCAAGATGTGGGCTAAACTGACGGCCTTCCATCCCGCCCGTCTCGCCCCGTTTGGGGCACACCGGGTCTGGGCGAGACGGCGCGGCAGTGAGGCCATTTGTTTTTCCCAAGGCCATCCCGCGCCGTCCCGCCCCTACACCATAATTGGAATTGCTGAGTGAGAATGCTGGCTATGCGCATCCCCAGGAAGAGCTGATACAATTTCTATATGATTAAAACCTCACGCCCTGACATAACCAATCGTTTCCGCATAGCAGTGCCGTTGACGATGACCAGTATTCGGGTGGTTTTGGCGCCGCTGCTTTTGCTTTGGGCCTGGAACGGCCGTGCCGGACTCCCCTACGTCCTTTGTCTGATCATCGCTTTTGTGACCGATTATTTTGATGGGGTGGTGGCACGGCGGATGGGCGTGGCCACAGCGGCCGTGCGCCGCTACGACAGTGCGGCCGACGTTATTTTTTACGTGGCCGCGTTTGTGGCTGTCTGGCTGGTTTATCCTGAAGTGGTGCGTCAGCATGGGTTGGGGCTGGCGCTGGTAGCCGGACTGGAAGCGGTTCGCGTCACCACCGACTACGTGAAGTTCCGACGGGAGGCCAGCTACCACATGTGGAGCGCCAAGGCGTGGAACATCACCCTTTTTGCCGCGCTGACGGGCTTGATGGGCTTTGGCGTGTCTGGCTGGCTGTTTCAACTGCCCATTATTGTGGGCATCATCACCAATCTGGAAGGGCTGGCCGCCTCGCTGCTGCTGCCCACCTGGACCCACGATGTGCCCACCGTTTACCATGCCTACCGCTTACGCCGGGAAGGCAGTCGTCAGTAATCAGTGCGTCAGTTGTCAGTAATCAGTGGGTCAGTTGTCAGTAATCAGTGGGTCAGTAACCAGTAATCAGTGGGTCAGGTACCTCACTGAATACTGATTACTGTTTTACTGATTACTGTTTTACTGATCACCGGCCAAAGCCGGGTCGGACTGGCGCAGAAAATCCCAGGTGTAGATGCCGGTAAAGTGGCCATCGCTCCACATAAATTGCAGGGCATAAGCGCCCACGGCATCCAGCTTTTCGACGGTGACGCCGGAGTCTGGCGCGTCGCGCACCAGGGCGGGGTCGGCGGGGCCGCCCATGTGGGCGTGGCCCCCCTTGCACTCCACACAGGGGCAGGCGGCACGCAGCCCGGCAAAGGGATAGCGGCTGATACGGCCGTCTTCCCAGGTAATGGTCAAAATTCGTTCGGTTTTGTCGGCTTTAACGCCGGTTGGCTTAACAGACATGGCTTTTCCACTCGCTGTTTTGAAAGGTTGATGAAACGTGAAACGTGAAGCGTGAGGGGAACCAATCACGTTTCACGTTTCACGCATCACACTCCCTCTACTCCACCACCACAATTTTGATGGGGATTTTAGGCTTTAGTTCGTAAAGGTCAAGGCGACGGTCGCGCAACGGCCGTACGCTGCCCATGTCTCGCATTTGGGCCAGGGTGGTGAGATCGAGATCGGCGATAACGGCCGTTTCCACATTCGGGTCCGCCAATCCGGCCGTTGCTTCTGGCGGGAAGGCAAAATCGCTGGGGGTAAACACGGCCGATCGGCTGTAGTTGAGCAAATACCAGGGCGTAGTGGGCAAATTGCCCGCATTCCCGGCCAGCACCACATAGATGTAATTTTCCACTGCCCGCGCCTGACTGCTGAACCGCACCCGATGATACGCCTTACGCTCATCGGTGCTGAACGGCACAAAAATGACCTCTGCTCCGGCCAGAGTGAGCAGACGGGCCAATTCAGGGAACTCGATGTCGTAACAAACCTGAATGGCAATGCGGGCCAGCGGCGTCTCGAAGATTTTGAGCGACTCGCCCGGCTGAATGTCCCACTCATCCCGCTCGTAGGGGGTGACATGCAGCTTGTCCTGGGTGTAGACATTCCCCGTGGGCGTGAACAGGTGCGCCACGTTGTACAGCTTGCCGTCCCGTACGGTGGGGATGGTGCCGCCAATGATGTAGATGCCATACTGGTTGGCCAGTCGTTTGAACAGCGCCAGATATTCCTCGTGCCTATCGGCCAGTTGGTGAGCGGCCGTTTTGGCATCAATGTCTGGGGACATCAGCGTAAAAAGCTGCACCGTGAACAGTTCGGGCATGAGCAAAAAGTGGCAGTGGTAGGTGTCGGCCGACATGGCAAAAAAGGTAACCTGCTGCTCAAACTCGGCCCAGCTCTGGATGGGGCGCATGAGGTATTGGGCGGCACAAACGCGGATGGTGCGCACGGGGCGTTTGAGCGGTGTCGCGGCAATCTTGCGGCGCTCTGGTTTGTAGTGGAGGTTGGGCAGCTCCAGCCAGGTGGCAAAATTCAGGCTTTTTTCGTCATCTACAAAGTCCAGCAAGACGCGCTTGACGGTGTAGCCCACATCCAGGTGCGCCTTAAGCGCCGAATCCCACATTTCGCCAGCCACCACTTTGGCCACGTATGCTTCGGCCGTCATTTTGCCGCTGACGAGGTGGTAGTCGGGAATACGGCCGTAAGCCACCATCCGCCGCAAATTGTGGGCGCGCAGCAGCTGCAACCGCTTTTGGTAGAGCCGTTTAGCAACGCCTCGCCGCCGAAAATCGGGATGCACGGCAATATCTGCGCCGTACAGCGTATCGCCGCTGTAGGTGTGGGTGCTAAAGGTACCCATCCCCGTCATTTCCTGGTAGGTGTATGGCTCCTCCTCATCGTCCAGCTGCACGATGATGGAAGTGGTGTAGCCCACAACCTTCCCTTCAATTTCAGCCAGGAACTGACCCTCGGGAAAGGCGGCAAACTGCATGACGTAGATGCGACGGCCGTACAGGTCATCTCCCTCATATAAATCACCATAAACCGCCTTGTGGCAGGCCACAATCCCCGGAATATCCTCTTCTTGCCATTGTCGAATCGTGATTTTTCCTTTTACTTTCATCCTTTTGTTTTATCACGAATAGGAGAATGGGACACAAATCGTAGGGGCGGGCCTTTTGCCCGCCCTGTCTCTTACCCGTCTAATCCAGGGCAACCACAATTGGCTCTTTAGGAACTCCGGGGGTTGGCAAGCCGTGAAACGTGAAACGTGATCAGAGAAGCATCACGTTTCACGTTTCACGAGTGGTTTACAACGAGGCCAGGCGTTCTGACAGCCCGTTCTGGCTGGCTTGTAGATCGGCCAGCTTTTCCCGCTCTTTTTGTACGACGGCTTCGGGCGCTTTTTGGGCAAACGGGCTGTTGAGCAAGCCAGAAACGCGCTGGATTTGCTGCGCCAGGTCGGCCAGCTCTTTGCTGAGCCGTTCCCGCTCCTTGTCCAGATCCACCAGACCCGCCAGCGGCAGATACGCGGTGATTTCGCCCAGGGAGAGGGTGATGGCCTGCTCGGGGGCAACGGCCGTTTCCGCCACCACCAGTTCGTTTTCATCCAGCCGCGCCAGAAAGCAGAGAATCGGCTTTTGCTCGTTGATGAAGGCCGTTTTGTCGCCGGTGCTGAGAACGGCCGTAATCCACTTGCCCGGCTCCACGTTGTTATCTGCCCGCGCCCCGCGAATCAAGCGTACCAGCTCGCGCAGCCGCTCAAAATCGGCCGCGGCTTCGGGATATTTGGCCCCAGCGGCGGGCCAATCGGCGATGATGAGCGCCTCCGCCCACCCTTCGGCGGGTACGATGCTTAAATCGGCCGTCTCAAACGCCTGCTTCAGCTGCTGCCACGTCTCTTCGGTGACGTAGGGGATGTAGGGGTGGAGCAGCCGCAGGCAGTTGTCCAGCACCTGCCGCAGTACGGCGAGCGTCGTCCAGGCGCGCGTACCGCCCTCACGGAGCTGCACTTTGGCCAGCTCCACGTACCAGTCGGCAAAATCACCCCAGAGGAAGTCGTACACCTGCCGCCCCGCCTCGCCAAAGTTGTAGCTGTCCATCAGGCGATTTGTTGTTTCCGTCACGTCGCTGAGGCGGGTGAGAATCCAGCGGTCGGCGGCGGTGTAGTCGGGCGCATTGGTGGCGTCGGCTTTAGTCGCCTTGTCCAGGTTGGCGGTGATGAAGCGAGCGGTGTTCCAGATTTTGTTGGCGAAGTTGCGGTTGCTTTCCACCTTAGAGAGCGCCAGATTGAGGTCGTTGCCGGGCGTGCCGCTGGTGAGCAGGGTAAAGCGCAGGGCGTCGGTGCCCAGTTCGCCCATTACCTCCAATGGATCGGTCACGTTGCCGTATGATTTGCTCATTTTACGGCCGTGTTCATCCCGCACCAGCCCATGCAAATAGATCGTGTGGAACGGTATGTCGTTGGTGAAAAGCAGACCAGACATCACCATGCGCGCCACCCAAAAGAACAAAATGTCGTAGCCGGTTTCCATCACGTCGGTGGGGTAGAAACGCTGCAAATCGGGCGTATTTTCTGGCCAGCCCAGCGTGGAGAAGGGCCACAGGCCGCTGCTGAACCAGGTATCCAGCACGTCCGGGTCCTGGGTGAGGGTGATATTCTCGCCGTACTTTGCCTGGGCTTCGGCCAACGCTTCGGCTTCGCTGTGAGCCACAATCACTTTTTCGGGATCGTCATTGACGTACCAGGCGGGGATGCGGTGGCCCCACCAAAGCTGGCGGCTGATGCACCACGGTTTAATATTTTCCAGCCAGTTGTCCCAAATTTTAACAAAGCGCTCCGGCACGATGCGAATGCGGCCGCGATGCACGGCGTCCAGCCCCATTTTGGCGGCGGGTTCCATATTGACAAACCATTGACGGCTCACCAGTGGCTCGATGACTTCGCCCCCCCGCTGGCTGCGCGGCACGTTGAGGGTGTGCGGCTTTGTTTCCAGGGTCAGCCCGGCGGCTGCCATATCGGCCCACAGCTTTTTACGGCAGGCAAAGCGCTCCAGCCCGGCGTATTCACCCGCGTTTTCGTTGAGGGTGGCGTCTTTGTTCATCACGTTAATGATCGCCAACCCGTGCCGCTGACCAATTTCAAAGTCGTTTGGGTCGTGGCCGGGGGTAATTTTGAGCGCCCCGGTGCCAAAGCTCATATCGACATAGGCGTCGGCGATGATGGGAATTTCCCGGTTGAGCATGGGGACGAGGGCGGTTTTGCCGACAAATTGGGCGTACCGCTCGTCGTCGGGATGGACGGCAACGGCCGTATCCCCCAAAATCGTCTCCGGGCGGGTGGTGGCGACGGGCAAAAAGCCGCCCTCTTTCACGGGATATTTAAAGTGGTACATCAGCCCTTGTTCTTCGCTGTACTCTACTTCGAGGTCGGAAACGGCCGTTTGCAGCCCCGGCGACCAGTTCACCAGATACTCAGCCCGGTAAATCAGCCCCATGCGGTAGAGGCGCACAAACGCCTCCTTTACCGCCTCAGACAGCCCCTCGTCCAGGGTAAACCGCTCGCGGTCCCAATCGCAAGAAGCGCCCAGGCGGCGCAGCTGATTGGTGATATGGCCACCATACTTTTTCTTCCAGGCCCAGGTGCGCTCCAGAAACGCCTCGCGGCCAATTTCCTGGCGAGAACTGCCTTCGCTGACCAACAATTTTTCCACCTGAAGCTGCGTAGCGATGCCCGCGTGGTCAGTGCCGGGCACCCAGAGCGCAGCAAAGCCCTGCATCCGCGCCCGGCGAATCATCAAATCCTCCAGGGCGACAAACATGGCGTGCCCCATGTGCAGTTCGCCGGTGACGTTGGGCGGCGGGATGGAAATGACAAACGGTTTGGCGTCGGCGGGGCGAGCTTCTGGCTTGAACCAGCCGTTTTCTTGCCACCACTGGTAAAGTCGCTCTTCGGTGCTGCTAAAATCGTATGCTTTGGGCATGTCGGTCATGGTTGTTTCCTTCCAATCTTTTATCTATGGCAACAACGAATTTGAGTAAATAACGAATTTTTTTGCATTGGTCAACAAAAAATTGAACCGCAAAGGACGCGAAGAACGCAAAGATTTCTCCTAAATCTCTCTGTGAAGCTCTGTGTCTTCTCTGCGCATCTCTGTGTAACTTTCTTTTGACCCTTACAAAATAACGAATTTTGGGGCGGTCCAAATTCGTTTGTTACTTAAATTCGTTGTTGTCACCAGTTTTACAAAATAAAAAGCTCTCATCCTATCATCAAGGACGAGAGCTTGGATTCTCACGCGGTACCACCTTGGTTCCCGTTGCCAATGAGCAGTATTCAGTAGGTCAGTGATCAGTTTTAAAGTTTATACTGATTACTGTTTACTGATAACCGATTACTGAAAAAGGGCACTCAGCTAAGCGTTAACGGGCTTTCCCGGTTTCAGTTATCAGTAGGTCAGTATTCAGTGGGTCAGTATTCAGCTTAACAGTTTTTACTGATTACTGTTTACTGATTACTGTTTACTGTTTACCGAAATCAGTGTCCCAAATCCCGCAGCATGGAGACCGTTTTGCTGACCCAGCCCACGTTGGCATCTTCGACCACGGCTTGCGTGCGGTGGTTTCCCGCCAGGAACCAGAGGTAGTAGGTGGTATAACCCGGCGCGCTGGCGACGGTGTGGTAGCCGTTGGGCATCATCAAAATAGTGTTGTTGCGCACGGTGTAGCCGGTATCCACCTCGTCGTTGTAAAAACGAGTCAGGCCAAAGCCATCCCCCGGATTCACTTTGAAGAAGTACATTTCTTCGTGATGCGCTTCGCGAGGCAGGTCATCTACTTCGTGTTTGTGTGGTGGGTAAGTGCTCCAGTTGCCGGACGGGGTGTAGGTTTCGCCGACGATGAGGCGGGCGGCGGGCTGATCTGGCTGGCTGGTGGCCGTGAGAATCTGGTGGAAGCTGCGGCTGAAGTTGGCTGCGCCCCACACGCCGCTGGTCACCTGGTCTGGCCCGATGACATACGGGTCTGCTGCCAGATCGCTGGGGGCGCTGCACAGACCGACTTCTAAACGGCCGTTTGCCACAATCGTGTAATCCGCCCCACAAGGGATGTATACAGAATGGGGCTTCCCGGCAAAAACGTTGGGCCTGCCGCCGATTTGGGAGAAGGAACGGCCGTTCACCTCAAACGACCCCTTGCCACCCAAAATCACCGCCAGCAGTTCCCGCTCACCGCTGTTTCCCTGGTAAGATTCCCCCGCCGCCAGGCTGAGCAATTGAAAATCCAGCAGATGGCAGGGATTCGTTGGTAGTGTGTTCAAACCACTCTGGGTCGGGACAGTTGCAAAATAAGACATCGTTATCCTTTCTCAATAAGAAATGGGACACAGATAAACACAGATTTGATTCTTTTATCTGTGTTTATCTGTGTCCAAAATTCTTCACTCTTTTAAATTTGGCTGGTGGTTGCTATAGCCAGTTCCATTTCAACGGCAGCGTTCAGAAAAGCGCCAACGCCGTGTAAATCATTGGTGATGATGGGCTCATTGACATAATATTCAAATGAGCCATCCCGATAAGGCACGCCGCCCAGCCCAGCTGTCGAACAGACGCCGTGCAGGTCAACCCGCCCTTCCTCGTCGGTGGTGACGAGATTGTGCAGCAGGCCATTAAAGGCGCTGTTGGCCACCGTCAGCCAGCCTGGCTCCAAATACCCCTGGCGCACTCCTTTCGCCATAGCATAGACAAACATGCAGGAACCGGAGGCTTCCAGATAGTTGCCGGGCCGGTCGTTATGGTCCAACACCTGCCACCAGAGGCCGGTGGTTTTATCCTGAAAGTGGGAAACGGCCGTTAACGTCCGCACCAATATCTTGATAAATTCTGGTCGGGCAGGATGGTCAAAAGGGAAGACGTCCAGCACATCCGCCAGAGCCATCACATACCAGCCGATGGCCCGGCTCCAGAAGTGGGGGGAGCAACCCGAAGCGGGATTGGCCCAGGGCATCTGGCGGCTTTCGTCCCAGGCATGGTACAGCAGCCCAGTTTGTGGATCGCGGGTGTGTTTTTCAAGTGTCAGGAACTGGAAAGCGACGTCGTCGAACGCTTCTGGTTCCTCAAATTCTGCCGCATATTCGGCATAAAACACCGATCCCATGTAGATGCCGTCCAGCCACATCTGGTTGGGGTAGATTTTTTTGTGCCAGAAGCCACCTTCGGTGGTGCGTGGCTGGTGCCTCAGCTGTTGGCGCAGCCGGTCTATTGCCTGGCGGTAGCGTGGCTCGCCCGTTTCCCGGTACAGGGGAAAGAGCAGCTTGCCAGGGTTAATCTGATCGATGTTGTATTCATCTTCTCGGTAGGTTCGGATTTCGCCGCTGGGAGTCACAAACTGATCAACATACGCCTGGAGAGTTTGCCAGTAACGGCCGTTTCCCGTCATCTGCCACAAGTGATAGATCCCCTTAAACAACAGCCCGTGCTTGTAATGCCAGCGGCTTTGGTCCATGTCGTACCGGGCCAGCGCCGAAGCGGCAATCCGCTGCGACCAGGACGGCTCGGTAAGTGGCGTTGTAGGGCTTGTCAGGCGGTGTTCCATCTCGAAATCCTTTCGTAGGAGATTGTTCTTAGCAAGTTTGGTCTGGGCAGGGTTGGAGGTTAGAGCGGCGCAGATCGTCCCCTCTAACCTCCAACGACACCCCCTAAACTATCGACACTTTTACTCGCTTAGCAGTCTGGCATCGAGCAAAATTGCTTTGGCCGAGGCGATGTACTCTTGAGCGCCCAAACTATCCAGTCCGGCCAGATAGCTGGCCCAGTTAGCATCGTTCAGCTCTCGTTGAGCCAGTACAAACTGGAGCAGGCCCTCGCTGTAGAAGCGGTCAAAGTCAGCGGCATTATCGGGCGGCAAGATGACCTGAATGCCACGGCCGTCTACCCACGGTTGTTCCTGGAAGAAGTTGAGGAAATCCATCGGGTACATGGTACGGCCGTTAGCTGTTTCATAAGTTGGGTAGCGTGCCCGAATTTCGGCTGGGCTGTTATAGTACACCAGCTGGTTACGCATTTGGGTAAAGGGCTGCCGTTCTGGCGCCGTGTATGCTGCCGCCGCATCAAGTCCTTCAGTCGAAATGTCGCCATTGGCATCAATGACGTAGTTGACACCTTCTTCGCCAAAACCGAGCAGCCAGTAACCATCGGTAGCCATCCATTCCAACAGGCGGGCAATAGCATCCAGCTTGCCCTCATTAGCTGCGTTTTGAGATACCGCAAATATCTGGCCACGCCCAGTGTAAACGCCGTAGGCTGCATCACCATTCGGGCCGGTGGGCGCTGGCAGCGGAATCCATTCTGCATCAGGGTAGTTTTCATCAAACGGGGCATAGTTGGATTGATTCGTCAAAGCGGCGAAATCTTCCCACATGATGCCAAATTGCCCTTGCTTCCAGCGTGCGCGGAACTCATCGCGGCTCAGCGTCGGCCAGTCCGGATCAATAACGCCTGCATCCACCAGGCTCCTCATGTAAGCCAAGGCTTCGGGATACTGCGCCTCATACACATTCATGCCAAAGTTTTCAGCATCCGAGAAGTTCCAGACACCAGGTACGCCGTAACCGCCGAAAATCCAATCGAACCGGTTGCCAATGCCCTGACCATTGATAAAACCGCCCACACCGTAGGTATCATTCTGACCATTGCCATCCGGGTCCAGTTCCGTAAAGGCCACAGCCACTTCATAGATATCTTCCAAAGTTGTGGGCGTTTCCAGACCCAGGTTGTCTAACCAATCCTTGCGAATTACCAGACCTTCTCGTCTGGGGATGGCAGGTGGTTCTGGCAGGCCAAACTGCTGACCCACAAAGGTAGACAGGCTAATCGCCAATGGATCGTTGTAATGGAGTTCTGTGCGCTGGGGCATCTTGGGCATGATGTCGTTAACGGGAGCCAGCAAGCCTAAATTGGCATACCGGTACAGCGCGCCGCGTGTATCGCCAGTAGAGCTGACCATCTGGAACACGTCGGGCAGCGCATTGGCGGCCGCAGCAGCATTTAATTTTGCTTCACCGTCTTGGCCGGGCGGGATGATGACATAGCTAAAATTGATGCCCAATTCATCCCGGATAATATCGTAAGCAACCCAATCATCAGGCGGTGGGCCTGCTTCTGTAACGGTAGCCAGCGCCCACAACTCAATATCCACTGGCTCAGCCATCGCGGCCGCCTCAGCAGCAGCGGTTGCTTCGGCCGCCGCCTGAGCCGCTTCAGCTGCGGCGGCGGTTACGGCGCTTTGGGCTTCTTCCAGCGCCGCTTGCGCTTCCGCTAACTGTGCTTCCAGAGCAGCCTGTGCTTCTTCATCGCCACTGGCAGCGGCTTCCAACGCAGCGAGAGCGGCATCGGCCGTGGCCTGAGCGTTGGCGGCTGCTGCCTGGGCTGCATCCAGCTGGCTGGTGTCAATTCCAGCGGTTTCTCCACCCGTACAGGCCACAATCGAAACTATCAACAAGAATATCAAAAACAAGCTAAGCTTTTTGGCATATTTCTTACCCTTCATCATTCGTTCTCCTTTGCTTAAATAAATTAAGTTGCGTAAAGATGCTGCCAATCGTTTGTAAACAGTGGACCTTCAACAACAGTGTCCGAATGCCCGGTAGTCTCCGAACGATTGTTAAAAAGAGCAGCGTTACTCTTTCACGCCGCCGACCAACGTCCCCTTGGTGAAATAGCGCTGAATCCATGGATACACCAGGAGCATGGGCAGCATGGTGATGAGTACACCGGCTGCTTTTAACGACTCAATTGAGGTGGAGCTGAACGCGTTGTATTCCACGTATTCGTTGAAGCTGGCAGAAATGAGAATATTGCGCAGCAACACCGGCAGTGGCATTAGAGCATTGTTATTCAGGTAAAGAATCGGTGTAAAAAATTCATTCCAAAAATGGACGGCATAGAATAGGCCAATGGTGAGCATGATGGGCTTGGACAAGGGCAGTATGATTTTTACAAGAACTTGCAGTTCACTGGCTCCGTCCATACGGGCTGCTTCCTTTAATTCTTCCGGGAGTCCCTGAAAAAAGCTCATCATAATCAAGGTATTCCAGACGCTTACAGCCGGGGGCAAGATGACGGCCAGAAAGTTGTTGGTCAGGCCCAGGCGGGTGACCAACAAGTAGGTTGGCACCAGCCCTGGATTAAAAAGGAAGGTGAATAAAATGAAGAACAGAATGAGCTTGCGTCCGGGCAGGCCAGTAACCGACAGACCATAAGCCAGCGGCACTGTCAAAACCAGGCTGATGAAGGTACCGCCGAGGGTGATAATGGCGCTGTTTCGCATGGCCCGGGGAAACAACGGATGAGAGAGCAGTTGGCGGAATGCCTCGGTGGACCAATCGGCCGGATTCAGAAAAAACGGTACGCCTTGTTGGGTGTAAACATCCAGCGGCGTAAAGGCTGTAACGATAACCTGCCAGAAGGGCACGACGATGAGTAGCAGGACAATAGTTAGTACCACAACAAGGAAAATTTGGTAGCTTATAACGTCCCGGGTTTTGTTGCGCAGTATCATAGTGGGTTGCTCCTTAAAACAGGCTCTGGCCGGCGAGTCGTTTGGCAGCCTGATTCGCCACAACAATCAGCACAAGACCAATGACACCTTTGAACAGGCCAACGGCCGTTGCCAGGCTAAACTGGAACTGCAAAATACCCTGCCGGTAGACCCAGGTATCAATAATGTCGCCCACGCTGTAGACAGGCACCGAATACAGAACAAAAATCTGGTTAAAGCCTGCGTCCAAAATGTGCCCCAGGCGCAGCAGCGTGACCAAAACAATCACAGGGAGGATACCTGGCAGGGAAATGTGCCAGATTCGCCGAAAATGGCTGGCCCCGTCTACCGTGGCCGCTTCATACAAATCCGGGCTGATCGATAAAAGCGCCGCTAGATAGATAATGGTGCTCCACCCGGTCTCTTTCCAAATGTCAGAGATAACAACCACCGATCGGAACCATTTCGGCGAGGTGAGGAAAGCAATGGGTTTACCACCAAACGCCTCGATGATGTTATTGATGAGACCATTGTTGGGGGAAAGCAGCAGGAGCAGCACACCAAACATAATGACCCAGGAGAGAAAGTGGGGCAGATAAACAATGGTTTGCACCACCGTGCGAAACCGCTTGAGCAGCATTTCATGCAGCATTAACGCCAGGATCACAGCCAGGGGGAGCCCTAAAACCAGTTTCGCGGTGCTGAAGAAGATGGTGTTGGCAATGAGCTGGCTGAAATAGAAAGAGTTGATGAAGGTTTCAAAGTGCGTCAGCCCTACCCAAGGACTGCCCCAGACACCCAAAAGTGGCTTGAAATCTTTGAAGGCAATTTGGGCGTTCCACAACGGCCCGTACTTGAAGATTAAAAAGTAAATGAGGGTGGGCGCCATCAGCAGATACAAAAAACGATTCCGCCAAAAGGCCCGCCAGGCAGGGTGACTGCGGCTGGAAATGGTTATTGAGGGGGAAACGGCCGTTTCCACAACAGCATCCGGTTTTTCTTTAGATACAGATTCATCAGCATGGGTTGTCATGGCATTTCTTCTCCGTCTCAACGAATGTCGTGGTTACTGTAGCGCAAAGAAAAACAGCTTGTCAGGCCTGTCGAGGCCTGAAAATAGACCATTCGTATGCGCTTATTCTAGCAGGGAGGGTTTGGATTATGACGCACAGGGATTGGACAAAAGCGTTAAAATACGGCCGTTTCTATCATGCAAAAGCAACAAAGAAGGACATGGTTCATTTCAGGCAATCTGTGCTTTACAAATCTAGCAAAAAAGCGTGTCATGCTAAGGTCCTCCGAAGCATCCCGTTCCTCTATGTAAGCGGGATGCTTCGCTCCGAAGACTCCGCTCAGCATGACAATCTTCGGACTAATTTGTAAAGGACAACTTCTACTTTTTGAACCATGCCCAAAGAAGCAATAGGACGCCGATTAAAAAGAAAAAATCTGCGTTAATCTGTGTTTATCTGCGTCCTATTCTCTGGTTAACGGCCGTTTCTCTTGCGAAAATCTGTCGGCGACTCCCCCACAATCCGGCGAAAAACTCGGCTGAAATAAGCCGGGTCCGTTATCCCCACCCGACGAGCGATCATCTGCACGCTGTCCGCAGTTGTTTGCAGCAGTAGTTTGGCCTGCGCCACACGGTACCGGTTTAAGTAGTCCCACGGCGAAATGCCCAGTTCCTGGCTGAAGGTGCGGCTAAAATAATCCTCACTCATCCCCAGTTCATCGGCGATTTCGGTGCGGGTGAGGCCGCGAGTGTAGTTTTGGTGCAGGTAAGCTACAGATTGTTTGATGAGGGCGCTAGTATGCACCGGCAGCGCCTCGTCGCCAAACAAAGCCTGATGCACTGAAGCAGCAATCTCTTCTTGGGTAGATACGTCCTTGCTGCGCAGGGTCACGGCCGAATATTGTTCCAGACGCTTTACATCGGCCAGCGACAATTGGCGGCTGCTCAAAATGACCACCGGCACCTGCCGGGTGCGCTCGTCAGCTCGCATTCGTTCCAGCACCTCAAAGCCGTCCATCTCCGGCATCATCAAATCCAGAATCACCAGGTCGGGTGGGGCCTGGCGCATGGCGGCCAAACCTTCCGCGCCGTTAACGGCCGTGCGCACCGCAAAGTCCGGCAAGCCCCGGCGCACCGCTTCCTGCGTCAGCCGCCGCGCCCGTGGATCATCATCCACAATCAGCACCGAACCTGTTTCCGCTTCCGGCACGGTTGGCTGGATGGCGGCCCACAGCGCCTGCGTGCTGGCCGGTTTTATCACCAGGCTGGTCAGCCCGGCTGCCGTCTCTGTCAACAGCTCCTGCTGGTACAACACAAACGGAATCTGGTGCAGCTGCGGATGGTTGTGCAAACGGCGCATGAGCTGCCAATCTTCGGGATTGGTTTCGGCCATGTCCCAAATCACGGCGGCAGGCAAACCGGCCATCAGCAGCGCTTCCCAGGATGCCTGTGGGTGTAAATGGTGCAGCCGCAGCTGCCGCCGCTGGCTGAAGCGGATCACCGCCTCTGGCGTTGTCTGGCTGCGCGACACCCACCACACCACAGCGCTGCCCGCCAAAGTGGCTGAAGCTGCCGTGGCTGAAGCTGTTGCCACGCTGGGCAGCGGCAAATACACATGGAACGTGCTGCCCTCACCCGGTGTGGTGTCTACCGTAAGGTGTCCCTCGTGCAGCGCGACCAGATGGCGGGTAATAGACAGGCCCAAACCAATACCAGACGAAGGCTGAACGGCCGTTTCATACGTCATAAACGGTTCATAAATATGCTCAATCACCTCGGCGGGAATGCCGACGCCCGTGTCAAACACCCACACATGCAGCTGGCTGGCGGTCGCCTCCGCCCCCAGTGTAATCTGGCCCGCCTGGGTAAACCGGGCCGCATTCGACAGCAAATTGAGCAAAATCTGGCGCAAGCGCACCGGATCCGCCTCCACAATAGGTAAGCTTTCCGGCAGTTCCAGCTGCCAGTCAACGCCGTCTGCCGCATCTTTGGCCATCGAGGTAAAAGCATCGGTGATCAGCGTGTGCGGGTCCAGCAGCATAGGGTACAGATCCAGCGCATTAATTTCTGCCCGAGACAAATCCAGCAGATCGTTGATTAAACGCAGTTGGTGCTCGGCGCTTTGCTCAATTTCCATCAGGTCCTTTTGCGCCTGGGCAGACAGCGTGTTCGCCAGCCGCTGCGAATGGCCAATGATAATGTTCAGCGGCGTGCGCAGCTCGTGGCTCACATTGGCCAGCAGCCGGGTTTTGATCTGGTTGGCCTGCTCGGCAGCGGCCTGCGCTTCATATGCTTCCTGGAAGAGGATGGCACCCTTTAAAGCGGTGCTGATATGCCCGCGCAGCACTTCATAAATGTTGCCATCGTATGGCCCCACTTCAAAGGCGACAATGCCCAGCGGCTCTTCCTGGAAGAAGAGCGGCTCCACCAGCAGCGTAAAGCGACGGGTGGGCAGCAAATCAGGCGGCACTAATTGGCAGGAGGGATAGGAACGGCCGTCTGCTCCCAAATCTGCACGGCCGTTGTCCGAATAGGCCAAAATCAGGCGGGAAGTGGCCAGCGGCTCGCCCGGATTGTTGTACAGCGCCAGATACGCGCTGCGAATGCCCAGCTCGGGCAGCCGCGCTGCCAGCACATCAGCCAGCCCGTCCACATCGAAGGTGGTGATCAGCGCCTGGCCAATGTCCCGCAAGACGCTGCTTTGCCGCTCAGCCTGCAATTGGCGGGCAATCTGCGCCCGCTGCACGGCATCACCAATAAGTACCCGCGCCTGCCCAAACAACGCTTCGGCCTGGAGCCGCTGCTCGGCTGTGAGCGTAGACAGCAGTTCATTGCGCAAGATGGAAATACTATTTTGCCAGGCTGAGGTTTCGTCACCGTCCAGGGTGCCTTGCTGCAACATGCCGTTCAGGGTGGTGCGGAAGCGGCCGCTGCCCCCGTTATCGATTTCGCTGCGGAAGGCGTCCAGCAGCTGCTTGGCCCAGGTGGCAGCAATGCCCCGGTTGCGAATGACGCGGAAGATTTCTGCTTCCAGCAGCTCCTGTGCTTGTTTTAGAATGTTTGGTTGGAAGTGAGGAACGGCCGTAACCGTCGCTCTGGCTAACTTTTCCGACCAGGAAGGGCAGCCACAAGACTGGCGCACCAATAAGCGCGAATGCAGCAGCACGCTGTCTGGCACAGTCTCCTCAGCCAACATTGTGAGGAGCGTGGCCACAGACTGCTGCCCCTGTTCGTAAAAAGGCAGCGACACCGACGTCAGCGGTGGCCGCACTAACCGACCTTCTTCAATGTCGTTAAACCCGGCAACCGCCACGTCTGTAGGTACATGGATACCTCGCTCTGCCATCAGGCGAATCGCGCCAATGGCCAATAAATCACTTGCCGCCACCACTGCCTGAAAATCACGCCCCGGCTGCAAGCCACGCTCATCCAGCAGCACAGACATCGCTTCCACCCCCTTGTTCCAGCCCAAAGCAGGCGAAATGAGCCGCTCATCTGGCTGCAACCCTTTTTCTTGCAGCGTGGCCAGAAAAGCCTGATGTCGTTCCAGGGCATAGGGGTGGCTCTCTGGTCCGCGTATCAGGGCAATCCGTTGGTAGCCATGCTCCTCGATTAGATGAACCAGCAGAGCGCGCATCCCCTGCTTACCATCAATAGCCACGATAGGTCGATGTCCTGTTGAAGCCGCCAAATCTACCAGGGGGATCGTGTGATATGCCTGGTGGAAATCAGCCACCTCCTGCGGTGTGGCCGCACCGGCCAGGGCCGATGTCCAGATTACCAGGCCAGCCAACTGAGTGTTGTCCACCTGCCGGTAAATCACGTTGCGCATCGCCTCGGCCGATTCGGCCGCATGAAGCCGGCCGCCAGGGAAACAGATCAGGTTCACATCTCTGGCGGTGGCGGCATCCAAAATACCTGGCCACAACACACGGGATGCGCCAATGTGGATGTTGGCGGACAAAAAACCGATGGTGGGACGTTTTGCGCGGTTGGCATTCATCATTGCGGATCAATGTTATAAAAACTTTTCAAGTGTGCCTGTCATGCTCGCGCAGGGCCTGCCCCCGCGAAGGCGTGGGGTGGGCTGCAAGCATTACTCCAGTAAACCATTGGCCAGGGCAAAGCGCACCAGCGCCGCCCGGCTGCGCAGCCCCAGCTTTTCCATGCCCCGCGCCCGGTAGGTGTCTACCGTTTTGGCGCTGACAACGAGCCGGTCGGCAATCTCTTTGCTGGTATGGCCCAAAGCCACCAGCTGCAAGACAGCCTGTTCGCGTTCGCTCAACGTGGCCCAAAGGTTTTCTTCATCAGAGGGCGCAGCCTCTACGCCTGGGACGATATCTTCCAACAGCGCCCGCGTCATGGAAGGGTGTACGTAAACGTCACCACGCATGACGGCTTGAATGGCAGCGATCAGATCCACATCGGCCGCTTTTTTCAGCACGTAGCCCACTGCGCCCCCTTTCAGGGCCCGGCGCAGATATCCTTCGTCGTGGTGCATGGTGAGGATGAGGACGCGAGCGCCGGGGACGTGCTGGCGCAGCAGCGGTAAGGCATCTAGCCCGCCCAGCCGGGGCATTGTCAAATCCAGCAAGATAATGTCTGGCTGGACGGTTTCAGCCAGATTGAGCAGCTCCACGCCGTCGGCGGCTTCACCGACAACGGTCATGTCGCTGCGGGCGTTGAGCAGGGCAGCCAGCCCGCTGCGCAGCACGGCATGGTCGTCGGCCAGCAAAATACGGATGGGGGTCACAGCGGCACCTCTACAAAAATCGTGGTTCCCTGCCCCGGTTCAGACTCAATAGTGAGCGTGCCGTTGAGCAGCTCGGCCCGTTCGCGGATGCCGTAGAGGCCCAAACGGCCGTTTTTCAGTGCCACCTGTTCATCAAAGCCAATACCATCATCTTCCACAATGGCCCGGATACGGCCGTTGCGCTGTTCTACCAATACGCTGGCCGTTTCTGCCTGGGCGTGGCGGGCAATGTTGGTCAGGCTTTCCTGGATGATGCGGTAAACGGCCGTTTCCACCGGCGGCGGCAGGCGTTTCTCCAGACCCACCACGGCAAGATCGACAGCCAGCGGGTAGCGCGTTTGATAATCCCGCACATAGCGCGACAAGGCGGCTTCCAAGCCCAGATCGTCCAGCACGCTGGGGCGCAGTTCTACCGCCAGGTTATGCACATCATCCAGGGTTTTGGCCAGCAGATCGCGTAAATCTTCCATTTGTGGTTTTAATTCGGGCACCGGGCACTGCTGGTTCATGGTTTGCAGCCGCACCATGAGCGATGTCAGCGCCTGACCGGTTTCATCATGCAATTCACGGGCAATGCGGCGGCGCTCATCTTCCTGGGCGGCAATCACCTTCTCCAAAAGCTGGCTGCGCAGCTGCTGCCTCTCGGCATGCTCGTGTTCTGCCAGAGCCAGATCGGCCGTCATGGCGTTGAACGCTTCGGCCAGTTCACCAATTTCATCCCCGGCCCAGGGCGTGACATGCTGCTGAAAATCCCCCTGACCGACCGCTTCGGCAGCCCGTTTTAACTCAATAATCGGCCGGGTAACTACCCAGGTGAGCAGGGTGGCAGCGGCAATGCCCACGGCCGAAACCATGACGGTGGTGAGCAGCATTTGCCCGGTGAGGGCAGAGACGGTAGACAGCATACTTTGCTCAGACAGGCCGATCCGCGCCACGCCAGCTTTGCCTTCAAAAATAGGAACGGCCGTATCCCACACCGGCCCTTCATCTGTTGTCACCAGCACAGTTTGGTGATGGTCTGTCAGCTGCACCGGGTTGACGCCCAGTAAATCGGCCGGGAAGCCAGGGCCAAAAGTATGGGCCAGAACGGTGCCGTCCGTAGCCGTGACAAACGCATAGCGCACGTCGGGATTATTTACCTGTGTTTCAACCAGCAGTTGATGCAGGGAAAAAAGGTCGTTGATCAGGATCATGTCCGTAGCGCGGGCGGCGACATCGCGGGCGACGGAGATGCTTTGCTCTTGCAGCCGCTGCTCTAATGCCTGGCGCAGCACGCCGCGCACCTGCACGGTGATGCCCACGCCCAACAAAACCACCAGCGCCAGCACAATGCCCATAATCTTGGTACGCACGCTAAACGCCCCGGCAAAGCGCCAGAAGCGGGTGAAGAATTGTGAATTTTGAATTGCGAATTGCGAATTGTGAATGGGCATTGGCTTACCGATCACTGATTACTGATTACTGCTCTAGCCACCTATCACTTTGCCGCTTCGCCGAGGGCTAAAGCCCCCGGCTACAAAGTGGAAGCCCTTTCAGGGCTGAAAATCAGCCTCGAGGAGGCTTTCATAGAGTAGCCCAGGCCGTTTACGGCTGGGCGGATCAAAAGTGATAGGCAGCTAGATTACTGCTTACTAATCACCGCTTACTGCTTACTGATTACTGCTTACTGGTCACGGTTAACGGCCGTTTCCAGCTCTCTAACTGACTCGTAAACGGCATCTTCAATCATGACAAAGGCATCGATACCGGCCGCCTGCAAAGCTGCCTGCCCACTCACTGTCTCATTCATCTTCAACAGCGCCGCTTGCAAATCTGCTACCAGCTGCGGTCGCGCCTCTGGGCTAATGACAACCGGCGGAATGCCAAAAGCAGGCGATTGGTGAATGATGCGCGTTTTTTCGGCCAGTTCCGGCTCACGCGCAATGGCAAAAGCGTAAACCAGGCTGTCCACAGCCGCACCATCGGCGACGTGGTTGGCGACGGCGCGGATGGCGTCATCGTGGCTGTAGGTATAAAAAGTGCGGCTGAAGAAGCTTTCTGGCGTCTCGCCCAATTGCTGCACCAGCCAGATGGGGTAGTTGCGCCCGCTGGTAGAAATGGGGTCGGTGAAGGCAAAAACACCGCCGCGCAAATCGTCCATACTTTGCGCAGGGCTGTCGGTGGGCACAATCAGCAGCGAATGATAAACAGTATCGCCCATCACCTGGGGCGCAGCCAAAAGCTGCATATCGAACTCCCGCTCTCCCACAATGTAGGCGCTGGTGCAGACAAAGGCAACGTCCACCTCGCCGCTTTGCACCAGGTCGTTCACCTCACCGTAGGTGCGGCGCTGTACCAGTTCCACCGGCCGGTCCAGCTCTTCGCCGAGGTAATCCAGCAGCGGACCGTAGCTGTCAACAGTGCCTCTGGGGGAAATGATGGCCGCAACAGCAACGCGCAGGGGTTTTACGGCCGTTGCCGACACCTGCGGCAGCGGCTGCAAATCAGCCAAATTCACAGACGCTTCGGCCGAGGGCGCAGCGCAGCCCACAACGGAGAAAAAGATGAGGAATAGCAAAAGATGGCGCATAAAAATGGTTAATGGTTAATGGCAAATGATTAATGGTAAATGGTCGCCAATCATTAACAAATTACCATTAACCATTCAATATGTCATTCACCCAGGTATATGCCGCCACGGTATTGGGCATGCCCAGGGTAGTGACGGCCAGGGTAACAACGTGCTTGATTTCGGCCGGGCTAATGCCGCTTTCCAGGGCGCGGCGGGTGTGAGCGTGCACCGCCCCTTCGTGCCCCAGGCCAATGGCCAGAGCCAGCTTCACCAGCTGACGAGTTTTGTCGTCCAGCGGGCCTTTATCGTGGCTGGCGCTGGCTAACTGCTCGTAGGCGGTGGCAATCGCCGGAAATTCGGTCATGAATTGGTGATGAGCTTTCGGTTTGTCAGACATTATTTGATTTCCTTTGCTGTTTGGTCAGATGTATTGATTGTAACATGAAGCGGGGAAACGGCCGTTACCTATCCTTTTCTCGATTTGCCGTTACCCTATCCACCACAAACAGCAGTTCCTCCGGTGCATAATAGGCCAACCCGGCGCAGGCGGCACACAAGGGCTGCCCATTCTGCATCACCTCCCGCTCATTGATAATCTCTTCACCGCAGGCGGCGCAGTTCACCCGCACCCCATTCCGGCTAACAATCTGCTTAACGGGGGTTGTCAGTTGGACGGGCTGGATGGTGATCAGTTCTTCATCGGGCATGTGCTGGTAGCCGATGAGCTGGGCGTAGTACTGTTTTTTCTCGTCCGGAGCGTACAGGTGGGCTTTGTCGCGGATGTCGAGCTGGGGGGTGATGCGAACGGCCGTTTCCGTCTTCACATCCACAAACGTCGCCCCAATCTTGCCATAATCGGCCAATCGCAGGGTGCGGTGGCCCATCGTGCAGCCCGTCGCCGCTGCCAGGCCGTCGGCAAAACAGCCATCCGTCTCGGTGATGATCAGCAGCCGCTTGTCGCGGCGCGGCACATCCAGCCCCAGCGCCGCTGCCCCCGCCAGCCCCAGGCGTGCCCCCAACACCTGCCGGGGACACAAATGCTTGTGCTGTGCCGCCGAAAGTTCCAAAATAGTTTGCAAATCTGCCATCTTATTTAATCTCCCAACAGGGAATTTAACGCAAAGGCACAAAGAAACAAAGGCGCAAAGAGGTTTAATGATCTTTGCGCCTTTGGCTACTTCGCGGCTTTGCGTTAAATTTTTTCCTTACGCTTTAACGACTTTCACCTTCGTGTCATAAAACACCGCGCTGCCGCCAGCCAAATCTTGCAGCGTCACGTTGCCCAGGTGCGGATCAACCCGCATCGCCGCGTTGGCATGAATACCGGTCGCCCGGCGCGGATCGGCCTTGATCGTGGTATTGTTAATCACAATGTCCCGCGCCCCGCTGGCCCAGTGGCCATACCCCAGGGCAAAGGAGACCACACCAGGCCGCATCCCCTGAATCACCTTCAACTTGCTGACCATTGGCTTCTGCGTACCATCCTGCAAATCCCAGACACCTTCCGGGTTGCTGGCGGAGACAATCTTCACCAGTTCGCCATCTTCGAATCCCAGCCGCTCCGCATCACGGGCATTCATCAGCACCGGGTTCTCCGGCAGCAGGGAGAGCAGCCAGTAGTTGCTCATGGTTCGCGCCTTGGTCATCATGATCTCCTTGTGGGTGATCAGGTGCAGGTCGTAGCCTACGTCTTCGATGCGCTCGCCAAGGGAGGAGAGCCCGGGCTGTAGGTAGACGGCATACCCGGCAAACAGCTCGCCAGTCATGGTGTTGATGGTCGTGGCCGTCTTTTCCTGGTACAGGTTCAACTGCTTGGCATAGGCGTTGCTCACCAGCACGTTCATCGCGCCAGTCGTGGGATCGCTTTTGTACGCTTTAGCGTGGGCCTGATAACGGCCTCCCCGGTTCATCACGTACACCGCCTTGCGCCACAGACTTTCGTCGTTGTCTACGGCCGCTTTCCAGACGCGCTCGTCAAACACGTTGCCGGGCAAATCGCGCCGCGCCTGGGTAAAGATACGCAGCTCTTCGTCGTCCGCTTCCGGCACGCTGTCGCTGCCGTCCTCCTTCTCGCCAAAAGCGATGTTGGCCACCTGCTTCAGGTAAAGGTGTTCTGGCCGGGTAAAAGGCACGCCCTCGCCAAAACCGTTCGGGCCAAAGCCGGGTAGGTCTAGCTTTTCGGCGATGGCCATCATCATCGCCTCGGCGCTCATGGGAAGCTCTTCGCCGAAGACGGTGACGGTGGGCCAACCAGGAATGCTGATGGCTGGATTACGCACATTTTCCACCTTCCAGGGCACGGACGGGTGCGTGCCGTGCAGCTCCCACCGTTCCAGGTAGGAGAGGTCGGGGAAGACGTAGTCGGCGTAGGTGGAAGTTTCGCCCACCAGAATGTCGCTTGTGATGATGAGCGGAATCTTCTGGGGATTGGCCATTGTTTCGATCACCTTGTGCGCTGAGGGCAGGGCATAGTTGATGGCGCTCATGTAGAACATGGCGATTTTAACCGGGTACGGGTATTCATCCTCCATAGAAGGGATGTCTTCCTGATAGAGGTCAGTGGCCAGGGGGAACCACGGCCGTTTCGCCGGATAGCCCGCAAACAAAGTGGATTTCTCATAGGTGGTCGTCGTACGCAGGATGTCTGTGCCGAACTTGACATTTTTGCCGTTTGTCATCTTGCCCAGTTCAAATGGCCCTTTGGCCTTCTCGCCAGTGTACTGGAAAGTTGTGCCCTTGATCATGCCGCCAACGTGGTCCACATTGCCGATGAGGCAGTTGAGGGTGTACCAGGCCATGACATTGTAGAAGCCGTTGGTGTGCTGGCTGACGCCGCGATGCAGGTCGGCGCAGGAGCGGGTGCCGTGGCTGGTGAATTCATGGGCCAAATCTACCACGTCGCGCGGGTTGATCCCGGCAATCTCGGCCCATTCGCTGATGGTATGAGATTGGGCTTCTTCGTAGATGATTTGCAAACCGCTCTTGACGGCGATGCCGTTGAGGGTTGTATCCACCACAAATGGCTCGCCATAGACGGGTACGTCGGCGCTGTTGGGATCGAAGAGAACCGGTTCACCATCGGCCAGAACGACAAAGGGGTCGAAAGTGTACTCTACACCATTGGGGTCGGTGAACAGGGTGACTTCTTTGCCCTCTGCATCGGTTTCGGTACGGCTGGTGGTCAATTCCAGGTCGCTGCCGCGCAGGAACTTGCCGGGCTGGCCATCTTTGATTTTCACCAGCCAGGGGCCGGTGGTCCAACTGGCTTCGCCCTGTGCGTTGGCGGCAGCTTTGTTGGCGTTGCTGATGAATGAGGCGTTGTAACGGCTGTTATCAATCACCCAGCGAATCATCGCCAGCGCCAGGGCCGCATCTTCACCTGGCCTGATGGGAACCCACTTCCAGGCGTGCGATCCCGCTTTGTTCAGGCGCGGGTCTACGATGGCGTATTTTTTGCCCTGAATCACGCCTTCGGTGATCTTGGGTACGCGCTGGGGCGGGCCATAGTTAGCCTCGAAGACGTTTGCCCCAACGTAAATCACAAAGTCGCTGTTGGCCGTGTCCGTTTGCCAGTAGAACTTGGATCCGCCGGTGAATTTGCTGCCGTCCCACTGCTCGCTCATCGCCTTGCCGGTGAAATAGAGCGATCCCTGGCAGACGGTGGTGTGCCCGGCGGCGTTGATCGAACCGAAGCTGTCGCCAACAAAACGTTTGAAGAGGTCGCCACGGCCGTTTTTCAACCGTCCCCAGATAAAGGCAAACTGATTATTTTTTGGCCCCAAATCAGGATGATCTGGGTCAATCATGACGTCCAGATAGTCGGCAAAGGTGGTTTTGAACTCACTCACCAATTCCTGCTTTTTGGCCGCGTCTTTTTCGTCCCAAATTTTCTTCACAAAGTCAGCCATCTGCTTGGCAATGTCAGGGTCATTCAGGGCATAGAGGTCTTTGAAGCCATCGACGCGCCCTTCACCAAACAGGTCGCCGCCGTTAACCACTTCCTCAATCGCTTTATCGAATGAGATGGTCTCCCACTGCCCTGCACCGCGCTTGGTGCCAGGCTTGCGTTTCAACACGCTGACAATGCGGTATGGATCGTAGGCCGATTGCAGGCCGCTTTGCCCTTTGGGGCAGAGCGCGCCCTCCGTCTCGCCCATTTCGGCGACCGGCGTCTCGTAGGGCAGGTGGGGCCAGAGCGTCCACGGGCTGTACGGGTTGCCGTCAATCTTGGCCGCCACACCTTCCAGCAGCTTTACTTTGATGCCGCAGCCGGTGTTGCATTGCAGGCAAACGGAGTAGATTTGATTGGCCGGATCGGTCAGGGAATAGCTTCCGTCAGCTGCCGCGCTTTTCAGAGCCATTGCCTGTTTGAAATGGGGCAGCCCGCCCAAGAAAGCGACGGCGCCGCCACCCGTAACGGCCGTTGCCTTTAAGAAGTCGCGCCGAGAGAAACTGCCGTTGCTCTCTTGCGTTTTAACTTGATCACTCATCTTATTTCTCCTCCACCGGTTCATCGGCGTGTGGCCGCAGCCAGAGAACGTTAAAGCCGTATAAAAAGACCAGGAAACCAAACGACAGGGCGAAAAGGGTCAGCAGCCATTCCGAGATCGTCGGGAAATAGCTCGCATGTAACCCTGGCCCCTGGTAGGCGATCACCAGTCCCTTCTCGACCACCTCTACCACCAATTGCGGCGGGATGACGATGTTAAGCGGCACGGCGATGAAACTAAGGACAAACAGACCGGCGGCGATGCCGACACGGCGTGCCGTGTGCGTTTGGGTCAGCAGCAGCACAGTGGGGACGATGACGCCTACGCCGATGTGCAGAATCCAATAAACCCACCAGAACGGCCCGAAGAGCGTCAGTTGCAGCGCGGTCGCCTGGGCGGGCACGCCCGGATAGAGGATAACCAGGCCGCCCAACGCTGAAGAAATCAGGCCGACGATCAGCAAGCCGAGGAAAAGTCGTCCCAGCTGTTTGGCCATAGCCAGATAAGCTTCGCCCCGTTGACCGGGCCAGAAAACAACAAATTGAAAGGTGAGCAGCGCGGTTCCGGCTACCAATGCCGAGAGTAAGAAGTAAAGGGGTAAAGCGCTGCCCTGCCAGCTTGGCCGACCGATGACAACGCCAAAAACACTACCCGCGACGACCACCAGACCAACGCCGAGGGGCAGGCTGGCGTAGGAGAGCCAGGTTCCCAGCCGCTTTAATTGGGGCGTCGGGCGCAGTTCGATAAACAGCTTGGTCAGCAGCACGACCATGTAGATGACGTGCAGCCAGATCATCCAGGTCATCAGCGACCCCCATTGCGGGTAAATCAGCACATGCCAGGCGCGGAAGGGATGCCCCAGGTCCAGGCCAATGAGGATTAGGGCCATGCCGAGGATGGCAACGGCCGTTAAATACAAAGTGCGGGCCATGCCGGGCAGTACCGAATTCCATTTGAAGACGTAAACCAACATGGTAAACATAAACAGGGAACCGACTTCCAGCCAGACCAGATACTCATACATGGCGACCCACAATCCCCAGGGCACAAAAGAACTGAGGTCGGTGGGGCGCAGCCCGTCTGTAAAACGCTGCATCAGGCCAATACCACCCACCAACAGCCCGGCAATACCGAGCAGCCAGAGGGCCTTATCCGGCGTCCAGCGCCATTTCGACAGCGTTTTTGTTTCATTCACAACGGTTTCTGTAGCCATTTTTCCCTCCATCAGGTTAGATAGTACACTTTGGGTTTTGTTCCCAATTCTTCACGCAGGCGCATAACATTCGGGCTGGCGATGAGCGACGCCACCAGACTATCTGGGTCGTTGGCGTCGCCAAAATAGGTGGCGCGGCCAATGCAGGTGGTGGTGCAGGCCGGCAGTTCGCCCACTTCGATGCGGTGCATACAGAAATGGCATTTGCGCACATTGCCGATGGGCGAGCGTTCCCGCTTCCGCGTCCGCGCCTGGCCATACTCGAAGGAGGGCAGCAGTTCTAGCAAGCTGCCACCTTTGCCCAGGACAACCTCGTTTTCTTGGGGAGTTTCGTCGTATTGGCTAAAGCCAAAGTCGTAGTAGCGTGAGTTGTAAGGGCAGGCGTTTATGCAATAACGGCAGCCGATGCAGCGGTCATAATCCATCACCACGATGCCATCGGCGCGTTTGTAGGTGGCGTTGACGGGGCACACGGGCACGCAGGGCGGCTCGTCGCAGTGCAGGCAGGGACGTGGCGTAAAGCGGCGGGTGACGTTGGGGTAGGTCCCAATTTCCTCCTCGACGACCTGGCGGTAGACAACGCCAGGGGGCAGCTTGTTTTCGGCGACGCAGGCGATGGTGCAGGCGTGGCAGCCGACACATTTGCGCAGGTCTATAACCATGACCCAACGCCGTTCGTTCATTGGCTTTTGCAGGGCGCGGCGTAGTTCCTCTTGCATTCGCACCAAGACGTCTACCGGCTTGGTGGGATCATAGTCGTCGAGTTCGGTGACGGCGCCGGCCTGTTGGGGAATGGTGAATACGCCAATATCCTCCTTCTCTTCCAACATTTTACCGACCGGGGTAGCAGCGATGGCGGCCAATCCGGCTGTGCCAAACAGCGTGAGCAGGAAGTTGCGGCGGTTGCTGTCGGCTTCGTCCACCGTCCCGGTTGTGGTGGTTTTCTCTTCAACTTGGGACATAGGGAGTTCTCCTTACTGAATCCTTTACGGTTTGTGTGGGAAACGGCCGTTTCTGTTTCCGTTCCCAACCTAACAGGAAGTATGAGGTCAGTATAGGCGAGAAAGGAATCTGCCAGTATCGGGAAAATCTTGAGAGTTGTCTGGAATTTTGTAGGGATTTCCCCTACAGATTCCTGTTGAACCAGGCAAAACTATTTCAATGACTGTTGAAACAGTTATTCATCATGCTGTTTGGGTGACAAACGTCACTACGCATCCATCAGCAGAGGCTTATAGTACGGGGGAATGGTTCAACGGCCATTGAAACAATACCCTTGAAGCTTTTAGTACGTTATCGGTGAAATTCTTGTACAGTGAGCAAAAATAATCAAAGATTTCGCAGATTGAAAAGATTTTATCTGCGTAATCTGCGAAATCTTTGATAAAAATCTTGATTGGTTCTGGCTTGTCCAGGTTAGGTGACTCTTATGAATGAACAGATTCCTGCGCAAGAGCAGATAACAGAAGAGATGACGGCCGTTCTCAAAGCATTAACCGATCCGACTCGCCTACGGGTGTTTGCCGCCTTAATGCGCGGCGCATCCTGCAACGGTTGGCTTCGGGAAGAGCTAGACCTGTCGCCCAATCTGCTGTCTCACCACCTGAAGGTGCTGCGCGAAGCGGGGCTGGTGCAAGATCGGCGGGATGCGGTAGACGGCCGTTGGATTTACTATCAGGTTGACTTGCCCGCATTGACCAATCTGCATCAGTGGCTGGGGGGCTTTTTTGATCCGGCCCAGGTAGCGCTGGAGCCAAATCTGTGTGGGCCAGAAGGGAAACCGGCTGAAACAGTGCCACTGAGTGAACTGCTGGTAACGGAAACGGCCGTATGACACCCCAAACCCTCATGGTCATCCTGGCTCACCCCGACGACGAATCCTTTCCCATGGGCGGCACGCTGGCCAAGGCGGCTGCCGAGGGCAAGCAGGTGCATCTGGTGGTCGCGACGCGCGGTGAAGCGGGTATTCCAGGAAAAAGTGCGGCAGAAACGGCCGTTCTCCGTGAAGCGGAACTGCGCCGTGCCTGTGCTGAACTGGGTGTCCAACAGCTCACCTTCTTGGACTACATAGACAGCAGGCTGGAAACGATTCCAGACAGCAGTGGTGCGGCCCGCTTACTTGATCTGATGCGCCAATCCCGACCCAATGTAGTTGTCACCTTTGGCCCCGACGGTATTTCCGGTCATTCCGACCACCTGGCCGTTTACCGCTGGACAACAGCCGCTTTCGACCAATACTGGCAACAAAGCCAACGGCCGTTGCGCCTTTACTACATTGCTCCTTCTGAAGCCACGCAGCAAGGCTGCGGCATTCCGCCCCCAGCTGAAACCGTCGGCGGACCTGTCGCCTTTATTGATGTGGGCAATTACCTGGTGCAAAAGGTGCGTGCTGCACAGCAGCACCAAAGCCAAAATCCCCCCTTCAACGGCGATCCGGAGATCGAGGCACAAAACATGGCCTGTCATGAACTGTTCCGCCTGGCCCGGCCGCAGATAGCAGCCAATGGGCATGAACCAGAAATTGATTTATTCGCCGGAATCTCCGGTGCAAAACAGAAAACAAATTGAGGAGTATTTTGCATGTCTACCACAACAGAAAAAATCATTCTTTCTGAACCCAAACCGAAGCAAGGTTGGAAATTACCAGCTTTGATCGTTTTCCTCGCTGTCGCCTGGTGGCTGCTCTATGGCCAACTGCAAAATATCGCCGATTGGCTGACGTACACGCTCATTGGCCTGGACCCGCATTCCCAACTTGGCGAATCGGTCAACTTTTTCCTCTATGATGTCCCCAAAATCTTGCTGCTGCTTAGCGGCATGATCTTCCTGATTTCAATCTTGCACTCCTTTTTTGGGCCGGAACAGGCGCGGGCCTTGTTGGGCGGCAAGCGGCAAGGGGTGGGCAATGTCATTGCCGCCACATTAGGTGGCATCACCCCATTTTGTTCCTGTTCGGCCGTGCCCTTGTTCATCGGCTTTGTTAAAAGCGGCGTGCCGCTGGGCGTCACCTTCTCCTTTCTCATTACAGCACCGGTCGTTGGCGAGATTGCCGTGGTGCTGCTGTTTGGGCTGTTTGGCTGGAAGATCGCCGCGCTGTATGTGGTCAGCGGGCTGACCATTGGCGTTTTGGGCGGTATGTTAATCGGCCGCCTGAATCTGGAACGGTACGTGGAAGATTTTGTCTGGGATATTCAGGTAGGTGAACAAACGGCCGTTACCTACAAACCCAATTGGGATGACCGCATCCGCGATGCCGCTGCCAGTACCAAAGATATCGTCCGGCGCATCTGGATTTTTATCATCATCGGTATCGGCATTGGCGCAGGCATTCACGGCTATGTGCCGGAAGATTATCTGGTCGAGGTGTTGGGCAGCGGCTCCTGGTGGGCCGTGCCGATGGGCGTTTTGCTGGGCATCCCGCTCTACTCCAACGCCGCTGGCATCATCCCGGTCGTCCATGCCCTCATTGGCAAAGGAGCGGCCATGGGCACGGCACTGGCCTTCATGATGTCGGTCGTGGCGCTCAGTTTGCCGGAGATGATGATACTGAAGCGCGTGCTTAAGACCCCCTTGATTCTTATTTTCATCACCATCGTAGCCATTGCCATCATTTTTACGGGCTATCTGTTCAATGTAATCATTGGCTAAATTTCAGATGTACGCAGTATAAGGAATTCGAGCGCCAGATATGTTCTACATCATCAATGCGGTGGTTGTCTTTTTCTTTTCCGGATTAATGGCGATGGCCGGTCTGGGGACAGCTTTTCTGTTTGTGCCTCTGTTTTATTACATGGGCGTGCCGCTGGCTGAGGCCACGGCCGTTGCCCTCCTGCTCAACGTGGTCAGCCTGCTGTTTGCCGCCACCAACTACTGGCGCAGCGGGTTGGTGAACTGGCGGATAGGATTACCGGTGCTGATAACGGCCGTTCTCCTGGCTCCCCTTGGCGCGCGACTAACACCCTTTGTCGATCGTCGTCTGCTGTTGGGCATGTTTGCCGCCTTCCTGCTTTTTGCCGGGACGATGATGCTCTTTTACAAGCCGAAACCCCGGCAGAAAGCGTTGGGGCGGGGCGTGGAAGTGGGCGCGGGAACGGCCGTTGGCAGCGCCGCGGGTTTTCTGGGTGGTCTGCTGGGCGTGGGCGGCGGCAACTTCATTCTGCCCGTCCTCAACTGGCTGGGACTGGATGCTAAAGTCGCCGCGGGCACAACGGCGCTGATCGTCGTCTTTTCCTCCTTTAGCGGCTTTCTGGGTCACGCCACATTGGGTGGGTTAGACCCCCTTTTTATCGGCTTGATGGCAGTCATGGCTGCTGCTGGCTCCATCGTTGGGTCGCAGTTGATGAAAACCAAACTGTCCAGCGCCCAACTCAAACGCATCATTGGCGTGCTGCTCTGGATCATTGCCGCCAAGATGATTTTCGATCTATTTAAATAAGTAGGAGCCACTATGTTATATGTCGTCATCACCCTTATCCTCTTCATCCTTTCCTTTGCTGCTGGCATGATGGGGCTGGGTGTGGCCTTCATCGCCACACCTGTCCTGGGCCTGTTCGACTTCGAATTGAAACATGTCATCATGCCCTGGTCATTGTGGTTGAATCGAAAAGATTGGTCCAATCTCCAAGATTGGACCAATCTCATCGACAGAAACACATTATGAAAGAAATTGTCATTTTACCGGCGGCCAACTGCCGCCGCAGCCAAAAGGTGCTGGCTTACCTGGATGAACAGCAGGTTCCCTATACGCGCATCGATCTGGAAACAGAAAAAGGGCAGCAGATGATGGCTGAATACGATCTGCGCTCATCTCCGGGCATTCTGATAGATGGTATACTGGTGAATCCGTTTGACATTCTGGAAGCGCCATCTTGTCGCATCAAAGAACTCGCTGCCCGCTTACTATTCGGCCTGGAGAAAGTCGTATGAAACAAATACAGATTATCGGTGTTGGCTGCCCCAAATGCCGTCAGATGACCGCCGAGGTAACGGCCGTTGTCAACCAATTAGGGCTGGAAGCGGAAATCGGCCGTATTGATGACCCGCAAACCATTGTGGAAATGGGCATCTTCACCCTACCGCAGTTGATGATTGACGGCCAGCTGGTGCCGTTCCGCTATCGCGGGCGGCGCAGCCTTGAAGAGTTGTTAACCAAAAGGAGCACAGAAAAAATATGAAGCGACAACTGTTTGCTTTGTTCTTGATTGTTCTATTGTGGGGCGGAACGGCCGTTTCCCCCACCCTCGCCCAGGAAGAACCCACCGTTCAGGCCGTCATGTTCTGGATGGATGGCTGCCCGCACTGCCACGAAGTCATCGATTACGTCCTGCCACCCTTGCAGCAGCAGTACGGCGACCAGCTAGACATCCTGCTGGTAGAAGTGAAAACCATGGCCGACACCGACCGCCTCTACGCCCTGGGCGAAACGTTGGGTCTGACACGAAACCAGATTGGCGTCCCCCTCTTGTTGATTGGGGATGCCGCGCTGGTCGGTTCAGACCAGGTTCGGCAGCAGCTGCCCGACCTGATCAGAAGCTATTTGGCCGCTGGCGGCGTGGCTCACCCCAGCTACCCGGCGCTGGCCGATTTGCTGCCTGTTGAAACAACGCCAGCCGTTGGCATTCCCTTTTTGCCTGAAAATATGCCAGACGCAGCCCCAGAAGCCGCAGCGCTTGCTGAAACGGCCGTAGAAACAACGCCAGCCAATGCCGAACCAGCCGCCACGGTTCGGGATGGCTTCACCCTGGCAATTATCATCCTGGTGGGCATGGTGTTGGCGTTGGGCTATACGGCCGTTCGCCTCTGGCAGGCCAAACAAGCCCAAACACCCACAAAAACAGCCACCTGGCCTCAGGCCCTGCTGCCCTGGCTGGCTGTTCTCGGGTTAGCCGTTGCCGCATACCTGGCCTATGTCGAAACCCAGGCCGTCAGCGCCATCTGCGGCCCCGTAGGGGACTGCAATACGGTGCAAACCAGCGAGTACGCCTACATCTTTGGCATTCCCATCGGCGTGCTGGGGGTGATGGGCTACCTGGTTATCCTGGCCACCTGGGGCTGGAACCGGTGGCGGGCCGATGGCCGGGCCGCGTTTGCCCTGCTGGGCATGACCAGTTTTGGCGTCCTCTTTTCCATCTACCTCACCTACCTGGAGCCGTTTGTCATCGGCGCGGTCTGCGCCTGGTGCCTGACCTCGGCGGTGGTGATGACGCTGCTCCTGATTGTGAGTGTGGAAACGGCCGTTCCCCATCTACAGCCAGCGGTAAACAGCAAACGGCGAGAAAGTTGATGCCTGATCAGGCCAAACAGATGACATCTGTCACTCATCAGGCTGTGGATCTTTTCGCATAATTTCAATGGATATTGAAGTAGTAGCGCCGTTTGGTACGGCCGTTTCAGCCACAACAGCAAACAATTGAGTTAGCACAGGAGATATTCTATATACAGTAAACCAACGCTCTGGGGAGAAGTTGATGAACAAGGACGCCTGATCTTTCCACCAGAGATGACGGCCCAATTTGGCTTGCAGCCGGGCGCAAAGTTCCGTGTGGAGCCAGACGGCAACCGGGTTCAGATGCACCGCCCGGTGACCCATCTAACCAAGGTGTACATTGAGCCAACCGACCTGTGCAACATCGCCTGCCGCACCTGCATCCGCAACGCCTGGGACGACGACAGCCTGGGGCGCATGACAGACGAAACCTTCAGCCGCATTCTGGAAAGCGTGCAGCAGCTTTCGCCAGTGCCCACGATTTTCTTTGGCGGGCTGGGCGAGCCGCTGTTTCACAAACAGACGGTGGAGTGGATTGCCCGCGCCAAAGCGATTGGGGCACAGGTGGAGCTGATCACCAATGGCACCATGCTCACCGAAAAACGGTCCCGCGCCCTGATTGACGCCGGGCTGGACATCATCTGGGTGTCGATTGACGGGGCAACGCCGGAAAGTTATGCCGACGTGCGGCTGGGGGCTGAACTGCCCAAAGTGATTGCCAACCTCTCACGCTTCCGCAAGATGCGCCGCCCCAGCCATCGGGCCACCCCGGAAATTGGGGTTGCCTTTGTGGCGATGGCCCGGAATATTGACGATCTGCCAGAGGTGCTAAAAATCGGCCGTTCCGTAGGCGCGAAACATTTCTCGGTAAGCAACGTGCTGCCCTACACAGAAAATATGCAGTCCGAGATGCTGTACACCCACACCCTGCGCGACATTACCTACATGAGTTCCCCCTGGCACCCTAAATTGAGCCTGCCCCGCATGGACATCAACGAAAAGACGCAGGACGCCTTTTTGCAAGCGCTGAAAAGCGGCTACAACGTTAATTTTGCCGGGAACAGCCTGGGCGGCGCGACCGATGTCTGCAATTTTATCGAAGGTGGCACAACTTCTATTGGTTGGGATGGTGGCGTCAGCCCCTGTTGGCCGCTGATGCATACCCACAGCAGCTACCTGCACGGCAAGCCCCACCAGTCACGGCGGCATGTGGTGGGCAACGTCAACGAACGGCCGCTGCTAGACATCTGGCTCGATGAAGAATATCTCACCTACCGCCAAAAAGTGCAGAGCTTTGCTTTTGCCCCCTGCACCTTCTGCGGCGGCTGCGATTTGTCTGAAGAAAATGAAGAAGATTGTTTTGGCAATGAATTCCCGGCCTGTGGCAGCTGCCTGTGGGCACAGGGCGTAATTCAGTGCCCATAAATTACCTAAACCTGGAGGTTTTTTAAGATGTTATCGATTAAAGTGTTAGGCCCTGGCTGTGCCAACTGCCAGAAAGTAGAATCCGCCGCCAAAAACGCCGTGGCCAATCTGGGCGTCGAGGCAGAGATCATTAAAGTGACCGATTACGCCGAAATTATGGCGTATAACATCCTGTCAACCCCAGGGCTGGTCATCAATGAAAAGCTGGTTGCCGCAGGCCGCATCCCCAAAGATGCCGAAGTGATGACCTGGATCAACAACGCCCTGAATTAGGGCATTCTGGCCCGGCAGGTTGTGAAACCTGCCAGCAGCAATTCTCAATTTGGGCTTGGCTCAAAATAAAACGGCTTTTCTTTCCAGGTTTTTTCACCACGATGCGTTGTGGCGCTAAAGCCTCTAGCCCGCACGAGGGTGCTTCGCACCCCGTGCGGGGAACTTTTTGGGGGTTTTTTCACTTTTTTGGGGTGGGACACCCCCCAAAAGTGAAAAAACCCCGCTTGTCTAAAGTCGCCAGGCGCGAATCGCCGAGGCGACGGCACCCACGGACGTTATTGGTAAAAAATT
>JBGTCV010000145.1:0-40886 GCA_041748655.1 Promineifilaceae bacterium (SeqCode)
TTAGCCCTCATTGTAGAAAGGCCTAACCCCAATAATCCTGACAAACCTTATCAGGCAAAATTCGGTGACAAACCGATTCGCGTAACATTTGAAACCACCATAAAAGACAAGAAAGAAGGAATCTATGTGGGACATAATGAATTGGTACAACGCTTACTGACCGGTGCATGCGAACTTTGCGCCTCAACAGACCGCATTCAGGTTCACCACGTTCGCAAACTCGCTGACGTCAGGAAGAAATACCGAAACAATCCATCGGCACCGGCCTGGACGAAGTTCATGATGGCCCGACATAGAAAAACCGTTGTTGTCTGCTATTCCTGTCATCGCAAGATACACAATGGCACGTATGATGGCGAAAAAGTGAATTAAGACTTACTGGACAGCCGTGTGACACGGAAACGGTCACGCACGGTTTGGAGGGAGGCGGTTGGAAAAGTACCGCTCGTCGGCAACTCGCTGGCCGCCTACCCTACCGTTTGATTAAACGTGGCTTACCCTACAAGCAGCGTGCGGAAACCAAGCTTCATATGAAGCCCAGGCTCGCCACGAAAGCTGGGGGCAAGCGGCACGCTGCCCTGTGCTTTCGTGAACAAGCGAGCCGATCAGGGCTTGGGGTGAAGCGCAGGTTTCGGGGACACGCTGCGGTCTAGCCATCGGACAATTTACTGTTATTTTTGATTTGGTTTTCGTAAACTGCCAATAAAGTGGGTGGTGTGATATTTCAACTCTTCCCAAAAACCGTGAACAACATAATGGTTCCTGATGTCCAAAGACATTTCCCGTAATTTTTCCTCATCAAAAAGCCCGATTTCTTCTTCATCAAGACCTATTTGCTCCAAGTCATCGGGCGTAATCATTAACAGAGCAAATGTTGCAGGGGTAGATTCGCTGGTAATTGGCCACCTGGTATCCAATGCTTCTCGGAATGAACGCCTCTCCCCTTCTTCCAAATCCCCAAGCAGCTCTACAGCCATCGTCACCTTTTCCCCATCCGGCAATTGTTCCCAAGCTGTTTTGAGCTGATCTTTTAACTGATTGACAAATTCAGAATCCGGCGTTTGGTCTGGCTTCACTGAGGAATGCTCCGCTGACATGATTCACGGTAGCAGAGGGTCAATGAAGAAGTCAAATAGGCATTGAACAAGCGAATCTTGGTGTTTGACCCTCCAAGGCATTGCTCAAAATGGATTGCTTTTTTTTCTTGATAGTGGGCGGATGCGGTAGGTGCTTGTTCGATCATTTTCTTTTATCAGCATGACGACAAACTCCTTCTTCGGGTTGTATTCGCGGACTAACCGTTTTGTATCCTCGTCATCATGCTCCTCCAGTTGTTCGCGGGAGAAATAGCCAAAGGGATGGCCACCACCGGGAATGGGCTGAGAAGTGGTATCAACAACAACAGCGCCACGGCCGAAATCTTGGAAAGCCGTTTTTGCTGCTGGCCACAGGATATGGAAATTATCCTGTATCCATAACTGATCGCTCAGACGCTCTTTTTCTGCCCATTCTGGAATATTGGGTTGCCTTTTTGGTTCTCGTTCCCCCATAAATTTAGAGCAAGCGCAATTGATTTGAGTCGCTGGTTTTTTCTTCTCTGTTTCGATTGCCTTTCTTGCGCAAAATGATTTCTTGTTCTATCTGTTCAGCTTCACCTTGATAATCAATTGTTTCTGGGGAAAGCTGGTGCAATCGTGACTGATTTTTTTGATAGGCAGGATTGCTGCTGGCACCAAAAAACATGCCCAGAGCCAGTAGCTCAACTCCTTCGCGTTGTTCCAAAATTTCAGCATGGGTCAGGGAGTAAGCCGATAAATCCTTGAGGCGGCGCATCATGCTATCGAGGTTCATCTGTCCAGCTTGGGCATGCTCCATTTCCCACAAGTTGTACATTGTCTCGGCTGCTATGATGGCAAAGCTGAATGGCTCCCGCTCCTGCATGTTGCTGAATAAGTTGATTGCGTTTTAAAACAAGTGAGAGTTTAGTTTGTTGGAAGATGCCGTTCCACTTTCCTCTTTAGGGCGTCAAATTCGCTGCGCTTAACGGTATTTAGATCTAAATCATCGAGGCGTTCAATTACTTCATTGTGTAACTTTTCCACGGTAGAAATAATGTTTTTATTTGATTCTACAATTTGTTCCACAAGACGGTTTTCTGACTCAGCCAGGTCCTTTTGAGAAATAAATTGAAATTCCTTCAAAATTTGAACTAATCTTTTTTCGGTTAGAGGTTTATCGGCTGCCATTACGTTGATAGTATCATATATATATACACAAAAAATTTCTATTAGAAATTCGCGTGCCCAATTTTTCCCCACACCAGCGTCATAGTAAACACTTGGACACAGGTCCCTAAATTCTTCACCGAACACTTTTGAGAACGAGCCCAGATCAACCGGAATCTGGTAAAAATGTCAGATTATGCCCATTGCGAGTATATTATCCTGTGTGTGGCCGGATTTTTTGTAATGTACTTGACTTGGAATGCTAGTTGGCCTAAGATAGTGAAAATCTATTGTTAATTCTTGCCAGTTTGGAAAGAAGTTTAGAATATGCCCACCGAGAGGAAAGTAAGCAAAGCAGATACCAGAGAATATCTTAGCGATAAAGTTGCTGGGGTAGAAGAAAGTTTAAAGCGGATAGCCTTGATTTCAAGAATAGGATCGGGTACAAACATGCCGATCAAAGAAGAATCAGTCAGTCGCGAACCCAAAGGGCATCCTCCTAAGAGTCAATAAAATTTTACCGTTCCTCTAGCTAGCACAACTAACTTTGGAGTTAAATAACGGAATGTTGTTTGGAGAAATAGTAGCAACGTTGCTGTTAGGCGGTTTTGCCAGCATAATTTCTCTTTTCGATTTTCTATACTTCAAACGTGATCCAAACCGCCCTCTTTGGAAACTCAGAAGAATAAGAGCTGTCTTCACAGTTTTGCTTGGATTTGTTCTCATCGTTGTTGTTGGGCAAGTCCTAGCGTTTTCGATGGGTGAAATCAGCAGAATCGCAGTTGCTTATTTAATAGTGTATTTGAGTTTTACGTTTTTTGCGGTTACTTTGTTAGGTCTGTATGGATTTTTCACTGCTAAAAAGAAGCTTCAACAACGGCGCGAATACACTTCGAGGGATGCTGGATGGGAGAATGCTGTTCGATACATGCTCATTATCTGGAAGGAAGGGTTAACGGCTTTCTATGATGAGCTGCAAAATATAGAGGCGAAGTCTGCATTAGAATATCTGGATTCACTTATTGACTTCAACCTTGGTTTCTTCGATGCATTGGTAACCTCAATTGATAATGAACCGGGAGTGAGAGGTTACATTAACTTCATAGAAAGAAATCTTAGGCAGTACTTAGTTTATTTGTGGGAAGATTCTACATCTGGTCGATTGAAGAGATATCGGGCTTGTGTTTATTTTTTGCCCTCAAGTAGTGATAAGCTAATATATCTCGCAGGTGTCGCTCCACAGAACAGATCGTTTTCAAGAAAACCACTTCCGCTTGAAAGGAGTACGGCGGGTTATGCTCTTACGCATGTATGGGAGGTGCATTCAACTTTATCGACTAGTAACCCGAACGCAGATCCACCATATAGTCCACGAGAATCCGCGGAGTTTTACAAGTCAATAACCTCCTGTGCCATCCGATTATTGAATGCCCCTATAGAAGAAAAACCATATTTAGTACTTACAGTTGATTCACTAGATGTTGACCTTGAAAAGCTAGAAGGTTTCGCCAAAAGGATGCTATCAGGATTTGCCTTGCTTCTTGCTGATGCTCAAGCCGTCATGAAAATAACTCGACAAGATATTAATTTGTTCTTTGAGGAGCAGGCTTAGCTAATTTCCCGCGATTAACTCCATATCCCAGATCGAAAATAGTGACAATTCCTTTAAACTTTAACTTATCCTTGAAATGTCAACGTTTAAGCCTCTTGCTTTTAATTCCTTTGCAAGTTCAAATTTCCACCGGCCCTCGTTATCTATCTTAAGATATACAATTCCGCTAATATTTGAAGGCATTTCAACGTCCGGTTCATACAAGACGACGAGACGTTTTCGTCCTAATAAGCCGTGAAAATAACCCAGTTCGTAAATGACATTCTGGCGTGCTCTTGGTTGGAGTTGATCAGGACTTCGGCCTCCAGCATCATCACCTGTTAATAATACGACTGCTAGTTTCACATCTGAATGGCTTTCGAGCTTTTCTATAATGGTCTGACCTAAGCTTGGTTGTTCGCTAAGTAAAATTGGTTCAATTTTTAAATTGGTCAATAGTCTAGCAACTGCATCCCGTTTGTTTGTTGGATCAGTACCGTGAACAATGAAAGCTTTATATAAAGCATCTGAGGGTTGCATTATTAAGCCTCCTCCAAAGGTTGCCAACTGTGACTTTTGTTGTAATGGTTCCTCAAACAATTCGGTTGATGCTACTTTCTTAGCCTCATTAATTAGCTGTTCTAAAAAAAGAATTATCGCCTTCCCTTTGCCTTGTAAGAGAAAATCAGCAAAGTATTTTCCGTTTCGATCTATGACAAGCAAATAATCTACTTCTTTTGCCCTTGGCACAAGCTGAAAAAAACGATGTTCATCTTCGGGTAAGCAAGTGTGCAGGAATTCTATCAGTTGATTTATCCATGATTTATATACAAAACTGGCTTCGTCAAAATTCTCCTTTTCGAAAGCAGGTATTACTTCTTCTCTAAACCTCTGCAGAAAATCAGACAGATTAAGTGTAATGTTTCCGCAAGGATTTCGTTTCATTGGCCACCATCGGTCAACAAGATCAACTACATCCTTCAGCCCTGAAAAAAAGGCGGACACCCCAATTATTGCAAGACCTAAAACCACTAGGATTAAGGTAGTATCCCAAGATACCTCAGGCTGCACGATGATGCTCAACAATGCTATGCCCAACGAAGAGGTGCCAATAATCAATAAAGCCCGACCAATCACTTTTCGGCTCATACAATTAAAAACCTAAACTTCATTACTCATCCTGAGGATTTAAAAATATACAACGATTGTTTATTGGTCAAAAAACGCGAAAGGTTTCAATTAATGAGACTGTTATTATACCGAACCAAATTGAGTTGGCTACCTGATGTTTGCGAAGAGGCTGTTATTACGCATCACTCATTGTCATTTGGATAACGGCTTAAGCTTTAACTGCCTAAGTGTTTTGTAGAAGTTCTCTCGTGTCGCAGCGTAACGAATGATGATATGTTTACCTCTGGTATCTACTTCATAAATAACTCGGTAATGTGTTCGTCGATAGACAGTGTGAAATGAACGGAGAAAGCGCCATTGCCCCTCTAACCGCTCTCCATGATTGGGGTTAGTGGTCAATACTTGAGATTCTTTTACGAGGTGTTTTCTGACGGGATGAGGGAGTTTCTTAAGCGCACGGCGGGCTGGAGCTACTGTGACAAGTTGATAGGTATTTACCATTTTTATTCATCGAGGATTGTAGCAAGTGGTATAAATTCCTCCTTTTTGACAGCTTCTGTTCCCTTGTTGATGACTGTATTAATTTCTTCGTCAAGGGAGATGGCTAAACTGTCGGCCAGAGCGGGTTCGTTTTCGATGATATAGTCAATCACCTTACTAATCGCTTCCATAAATGGTTCACCGACAAGCCAAGCCATCGGCTTGTTCTTTCTGGCAATACGAAATCGCTCACCTTTGTAAAAGGCTAGTTCCAAGAGTTCTCCTAGTTTTTGTCGTGCCTCAAGTGCCTGTATAGTTATCATAGTTATGTTAAGTGTACCATGTATGGTAGTTAACCTGTCAAGAGTTCGTTTCGCCCTACCGACGGTAATATTCCAAGAGGTAGCAGAGCTTGCAAAAGGGCTTTTTATAAATCAGCCAACTTTGTTCCAAATCGAAGCACGTTGTTATTCGAGGGCAATTACTGCATTTTACCCCTGATGGTTTAAGGCTTTTTCTTCTTCTCATTCTCATGTTCTAAATCCTCCTTGGTAGCCTCGTAAGAATTCTACGAGGCTACGAGCAAGACTCAGATGAACCCTAGAAACACGCCGCACTTCGTGCAGGCTCTGAACTGCCTACCCTTGTTTGAGCTGTCTTTTTTGACAACCAACGTTTTATAACCTGGGTGGTCACATGCCTCTTGATTTCCGTTCTCCGATGCGCTATTGTTGTTATTAACCTGTTGCAACATCTTGCTGAGGTTTTGCTTTCCGGCAAGAAGTTGCTCAAAGGTTTCTGCGCGAACAACAAGCTGTTCATCACGGCCGTCGTTCAAAAAAACCGAATATTGGTACATCGGATATGGTGGATGTTTTGGTATAAAATCTCCACCGTTTGAACCTTGTTCTGCTGGATGTTGATACTCCGTCATTGTTATCACCTCCTTTCTATTCTTTTTCTCTTTAGCTAATTTTGTTGTGCCCGCCTTTCAAGACGAGCACTGAAAATCAGTTAAGAAAATGCACCACCTCTAGACGTTCTAGAGACTCAAGTGCTTCTGCTTGCGCTTTCGTAATTTCTTCAATTTCGTCCAGTTTATATATTGGCATTCCATCGCCACAACAACTACAAGAGTTCCTCTCCCTATCACCTTCACGATATAAACTTTTACTCGCTTTATCCTTTGCTCTTCTTAAATTTTTTGCCTTAATTACAAAAAAGACGAAGTGATCGTATTCACCAATATGAGCCGTAGATCTGACTAAAAAATGTTTCATAAATCTTCACCACCTTTCTCGCTTGCCTCCCCCACAATTTTGTATTTCAGAGGCAGCTGCTGCCTCTGATAAAAGATATTCAGCACAGGCGCTTTGCAGGGTCAAGGGCGCGCCTGCGCGTTCATCTTGACCCTTGACCCAGCCCGGCAAAGCGGCTGTGCTCAAAAGGGCTCACCACAATTTACAGGAATTAAAAAAGACCCTCGAAGAAATAGAAATACCAGAACGAGATCCTTCTTCGTAGGCAGGCATATTTATAAGCCTGCCTCGAAGGGAATCAGCCAGCACGAGCCAAGCCACGCTTGGCGAGTACCAATCTGAAATGCTGCATCCATTGGGATTGGCCAGCCACTTTTGAATAGCCTTTGCTTTTCTGGTTCAGTTTTGGAAATCAAGAAGGGTAGGGATTGCAAGCGGTCTAAAGAAACACGATGAGCGCAGTTTGCTCATGGTGTTTCCTGGTGGGGAAAACCGAGGTTGAACACAGAACGTAGGAAAAATGATGGACGACAGGTCATCATTTTTCTAAGCGCGTGTTGAACCGAGGGTTAGAAGCTTTCGAAAGTGTGTGATCGGGAAAGTTAAAAAGGCACTCCCTATAGATAACATTTATGTTCGGGGGAGGAGAGATTTTGTCGTGCGTTTTCGGCCGTTTTCATTTCACGCTCTAGGATACTCGCCTCGTCAATCCATCTTTGTATAGTAAATTGCTTTTCAAAAACGGCGTATTTTTGTGATTTAATGAAACCAACCCTATGATGATCTTTCGCAACCGAAGTAAGCTTAAAGAGGTGGATTTCGGCTCCCGTGGACCATTCGTTGGAAAATTAGATTTGGGGTTTGCCAAGTATCGAATTCCTCTGCAAAAACTAAACACCCATATGTACGTGGTCGGCCGAAGCGGCAAGGGGAAAAGCAAATTCCTGGAAGGCTTCCTTTGGCAGCTCATCAATCACGATCAGGCCTGCGGACTGATTGATCCCCACGGAGATTTGGCAAACAACCTTCTCAAATTGCTGGCCTACCAATCATTTGGTTCGGACAAACAACCCTGGTTGGCTAAACCTGGAAACGCAGCAAAGCTCATTTACTGTGAGCCTGGTCACAGCACCTATTTTGTGCCAATGAATGTGTTGGCAAGCGATGATGCGCCATACATTATTGTGAGCAACATCATCGAAGCCTTCCAGAGAACGTGGAGCCAGGAGCTGGTCGCTGCTCCCCAGTTCAAAAACATTGCGCTGCATGGCCTTCTCCTTCTCATTGAACATCGGCTTTCCCTGGTCGAACTCCCTCGCCTCTTCATGTACAAAGAGTTTCGCGATTCATTGCTGGAAGAAAGTCAAAATGAGGATGTCAAAGGGTTCTTTTACGAACGGTTTGAACGCTGGGGGCGCGAGCAGTCCTTGCGCATCGAGAGCCTGTTGAACAAAGTCACTGCCTTAACCCTCAATCCCTCACTCAAGCTCATGTTAGGTGCTTCTGAAAACAGGCTCAATCTCCGGCAGTTTATGGATGAAGGCAAGATAGTCATTTTCAACCTGGGCACCTGCGACCATGAAACCAGAAATCTGCTCGGCAGCCTTTTGGCGGTGCGCCTGGAGCAAGCAGCTCTCTCACGAGTTGAGCTGGAAGAAGAGAAGCGCCATAGATGGTATTGTGTTCTGGATGAATTTCAGCGGTTTGTGGCCAATGAGGGCTCAGCACAGGCTCTAGCTGAAATGCTCTCTGAGGCTCGAAAATTTGGCTTATTCCTCTGTCTGGCGCATCAAGGCTGGCATCAGCTGGCCAATGCCCGGCTTGAGGGAGCGCTGGACCAGGCGCAAATCAAGGTGATTTTTGGCAGCGGAACAAAAACCGGCAGAATTGTGGCTGAAGAGCTGTTTGTGCCAGATCCTCAAAAGATCAAAAATGAAGGAATGGCCGAAAACAGCCACCCCATTTATGAAAACCTGCTCGAACAGAAAGAAATGTTTGTTCAAACTATTCGCCGTCAAAAGCATCGGGAAATCTTCGTCCTTCCCCCTGAAAGTGATGAGGTTATTGCCCTAAAAACATTGCGCGTTCCTCGGCCGGAAGTTGACAAGCAAGAATTCGAAAACTTAAAAACAAGGCTGCTGCAAAAGGTGGGCTTGCCGGTTCAACTCGCAAGTAATCACCAGGAAAAACCATTCTCAAATGGGCAAAAGCGCTTGTCTGTACCGCGTGCTGGCCACGTCGTTCAAGACTCCAGCTTCAACGGGTGACAAGGGCATGGTTTCCAAACTAAAAACGTAATCTGATCCGGCTAGAAACCAGATCGGTTCTGTTAGCACTGTTTGTGGTGAAACGGCCCCAACGGTTGTGAGATAGAACAGTCCCTCTCCCCTATTTTCCTCAATCGCTTTCTTGAGATTTTGAAGTCGTTTCTCCGAGTTTGTGACGAGCAAGCAAACACCGGCGCGAACCCCAAAATGGTCGAAGTATTTATCACTGCCAAAGTATCTCAAGATGGGTTTCACCTTTCGTTTCATCAAACGATTTATGGAATGATTGCCGGTATCAATCTCCAAATGCAAAGCAAGCTGCTCAAGGTGTCCTGTCTGGATTCGGTTTTTTCGCTGCAAGATGAAGAAACTATCCAATCGGCCAGGAATCCTTGGGCTGATCTGGCTCAACTCATATTCTGAAATCCACTGTTTTACCGAAAAATGAGGATCGGCTTGGCACGCTTCCCTAACAGCCAAACGAAAATCATTGATCGCCAGATCATGTACGAGTGTCAACCAGCGAGGATTCGTGCGCCACTTGAACTCTGCCCAACCAATTTTCTTTTTTCTGGCGGCAATACCAGCACCCTTCGTGTCCAGTGTGTAAATAATCTTGCCCAATTGTTGCCCATTGACGTTGTAGGCATCAAACTTCTGCACCAACTGGTGATCAAAATAATGCTGCATCCGCTCAAATGGCCAAGTGCTGGTGCAGCCAGGAAAACATAGACGCATGATTTGGGCATGAGACATCACCCCTTCATAAGCGTGAATTGCCGTCATAACTCGTTCTGTGTTTTCCGTTGTGACCAATCGGCGTGGATTTTTATCTCTGGTGAATGGTCGGCGTCGCTTTGGCATTTTGCTGGTTATGATTGTCATTTCACCTCCTTAATCATTTGGGCCACGATTTTGCCAAACTCACTGACATCTTCGGAAAAAATGTAGATGCTGCTCCTCTCAAACTCATCCCCATCTGCTTTGCGACTTTGGGTGATTTTCAAGTAAGCGCTGCCTGTTTTGGCTTTCTCTACATCCAAAAAGTAAGTGCTGCCACTGCCTTTGATTTGGGCGCTTTTCTGTGTTTTTGCCATGTTTACTATCACCCCCTTTCGAATTGCGAGAGGGTATCTTCTCTGGCCCAAATCTTTCAGAATGTTGGCCAGTTTTTCTAAGCCGGGCACCATTTCCAGGGCGTCGTCAATCGTTGTAAAGATTTTTCTATCGGGATCACTCCCCAACTGAACCATTTTGTTTTTTTGCATAGGCTTTGACGGCTTCGTCAATGATTTTCCAGATAGGCAAAGCGCGGCCTGTTTGGATGCGGTGTTGTCGCTGTATTTGGGCAATGGCATCATAAGCATCCAGGCTCAGGCGCGCCGTCAGCGCCACCCGCTGCTCCTTCGTCTCAGGCTTATCCTTTGGTTGTTTTGACATCTTGGGAATGGCACCATCGTTCAACTGCATCATGGTGCATGTGCACCAAATCAGGTTAGCAAGTGAAAAGTGGGGGTGTCAACAAGCAAAATAAGCGACTCCCTATCCCCTATCAAAATATGCTCTCTCGCTGTCTGAGAGCCAATTAGAGCCACTTTGGAGAGGAAAACGGTGCTGGATACGAGAATGGAAAACAAGCTATAAAAACTATCTAATACCCGAGGGAGAACATCGGTTTTGTGCCTTTAGGCCAAAGATTGACACAATAGCCCTAACAAAGCTATCTTTAGAGGGCAGTGGCTCTTCTGTAGCTAGCAGGCCAAAGCCACCGATATTTAAAGATTTGTAAGATTTACCTTCTTTCTACGATTGAATACCGGCAGCGGTACCTACGACGGCCACTTGACTACTCCTTGTTTCTGTTTTGAGTTTCGAAACTGCAAGATAGAAATAAGAGGAGCATATAAAGTCTTGTGCTGTTTTACTAGGTGAGGAAAATGTTTAACTTTCTTACTGATAAAGCATTTGTAGAGTCTGCTTTGGAAAAAGGTATTATTCCATTCTTGTTACGCGGTAATCTTGAATGTGATGCTAACTTCAACTTTAGCCCATTCGTAAACATAGAAGTTTCAGGACCAACTTTTCATATAGAGGCCCATGGCGAAAATCCCAACCAAGAGAACTGGCTCAAAATTCACATTGCTGAACTCAATGATGAGGCAGTATTTCCTGGTGAGATTGAACTTCCCGAAAGAACTATTCAGGGAATATCTAAAGCATTATATGGTTTGGAGTTATGGGCTGATTTCCTATGCCTTGCTATAGGCAACCCGAATATAAAAGTAGAAGTTCAGCTTCCAGTAAATGCCATTATAGTGTCTAGAAGCAAGTTAGATGTATCAGCACTCGATAGATGGGCCACCCTCATATCCACCCATTTTAACTTATCAGATAGTGACAGAAAGAAAATAGCTGGTGCTATTTGGTGGTACAGAAAAGGGTGTAGAGCGGCATATTATTCCGTTTTTGATAGTTACACGGCATATTGGAATTGCCTTGAGATTTTGTGCGGAGTTTCTGGAAGTAAGATAATGAAAGGGTCAGAGGTGGATAATAAGGTACAAGACTATCTCAAGAATAAGAAAAAGATTAAAGCAGGGCATATTTTAGAATGCTACCATAGATTCGTGAATCTTAGTATTGTACAGCAAATGAAAGAATCACTAACGGGAATGATTGGAGAAGATTTGGCAAGACAAGTTGTGTATCAATGTTTCGAAATAAAGCCGGAAAAAGTCAGACTTTATCAAATTAGAAATGACATTAATCACGGTAATATCCGTGAAAATATAGGCCAGGAGCAGGAGCGGGTATATTTACGTGGCATGTTGTTGTGGGAGATAGTAATGCAGTTATTGTATAAGCTTCTTGGCAATCCTATTACTTTGGGGATGGATTTTAATACTTTAGCTGAGCGTTTGGCCAACCCACCGTGGAAGGAGCCGAGCTGATTTTCAATCACAAAAAACTACTCCACCTTATAAACCATGTAGCAAAAATAGCGGCACCCCACAGGAAACCAAAACGTTTGCCACTCCCCCATAAATATCTTGTGCACAAATTGCAGTATTCGTTGGAATAGTTCATCGTGTTAATGATCAAAGAAACATAATTACCAACTGATTATGGACCACGCGCCTATAAAAATAGCCAGGCAGAGCCTGGCTTCCGCTTCCGGAGGGGCTGACAAAAGGTCTGGAAAACGTCAGCCCCGCACGATGTCGGCCGTAGGCCGACTGCCTCGGCTGTAGCCAGGTCTCCGATGTGCCAACATCGGTGGGCGCAGCGTACCGCCGCAGCTCATAAACAGTGGCGTAGCCTCGTGTAATGAGCTAGGGCACCCACACATTTTTCAAAGCGAAGCGAAAAAAATGATGTGGGCGGGGCCGAGGCAGTCGGGCTTTGCCTGACGCTGTGAAACAGCGGCAGCAGCAAAGGCTGACATCGCTGGCTTGTCCGAGTGGGGGTTGTCGTTGAGGTCTCTGTTCCCGCCGAAGGAACGGGAAAAAGAGGGCGAGACGAGGACTCCCCGAGGCAAGGCAGTATTCCAGACACAAAGTCGAGGCTCGATGCCGAGGGTTTGTGAAAGATACCGAATAGCATGACGGTATCCGATTTGTTACTCAGATTGGCCATAAAAGCTGAGTACAAATTTGAAGCGATGTGATTCATTACTCGGTTCATGTTCTTCTTGACGCTGGTGTGTCGAGCGTTCAAAATAGATCAAGGCTTTGCCCAAAAGCCGCGTACTATTTACGCTCGCACCCTGATTCAATTTCGGGGTGCGGCCGTATTTTCCCACGATTCGCTTTCACCCTAATAAGGGCTTCGCCCTTGCCAGCCATACTATTTAATTCCTCCCTTCTCCAGTTCTTCCCCTCCAGACTTTCCTAAGCGGTGCTTCGCACCGATTTTTTTAATTTTTTCGATTTCGAAGGCACCAATTCCGCTTGAGGTGTCTTTAGAAGGTATTACCCTCCTTAGTTCAGCTTTTCGCTGAACAACCGTTGAGCCCGTATGGGTTGTCACTGTATGAAAGGTCGGCCGCAGCTTTAACCCGCTGCGGTGGGACTCCCGCCAAAGATATTGGCACCTCTTTATGACATGAAGATTAGGGCGTAATCAAGGGGTAAATTGCACCGTGGTTGCTTGGTTGATACCATGACACCGTGGTGTCATGGTTGCATGGTGTCATGTATTCAGGGCTTTCAGAACTCTATCCAACAGGCTCGATTTGCCGTTCTCTTGGTAATCTTCAATGAGGTAATTGACCGCGATCCGTGTGATTTCATTTTCGCTGGTGAGGATTCCCTGATCCTCGTAAGTGAAGACAATTTTTTTGACGGCCTTTTTTTCCTCCACTGTAAATCGATGGGTAGCCGCTTCCTTCCCGATAATCTTTACCGTTTTTCTCAATAATTCAATGATGGTGTCGTGATACCGTGACACCGTGGTATCATGGTTGCTTGGTTGCTTGGTATCGTGGTGTCGTGATACCACATTATCCTGATTGATCTTTTTCTCGCTAACTTGTGGTATTTCTTGTTCCAATAGGGGAGTGGCCTCAGAAGGCTGAGGTTGTGGCTTGATGAAAAATGGGCTATCGGCTAGGCCAGATTTTTTGTTCATTTGGTCAATACTTCTTTGATAAACGATTTATACGCTTTGGCTCCTGTGCTGTTTGGCGCATGATCAAAAATGTGCGTGTAATTTGAGTGGGCTTCCTCCAGGCTTACATTCTTGGGGATAGTCGTTTTAAACACCTGATCTCCGAAATATTCTCGCAGCTGATTTTCGACATCTCTGGATACATTGGTGTGGTCTGAAAAGGTACACAACACGCCCATGATTTCAAGCTCTGGATTGAGCTGGGTTTGTTTCACCATATCAATGGTTTCTTGAAGCTGGACCAGACCTGTCAAGGCAAAGAAACCTGTTGAAACGGGAATGATTAGTTTCTCACTGGCCACAAACGAATTAATGGTAAGCAGCCCAAGGGATGGGGGATTATCAATGATCACGTAATCGTAGCGGTCACGTACTTTGCTGATTGCTTTTTTCAGGCGTTCGCTGCGATTATCGAATGCCTGGGCTAACTCTAAATCGGCACTGGATAAGCGTATGTGAGAAGGCACAATATGCAGATTGTCCGTTTTGGTTTCTCGAATGATGGGGGAGAGGGGAGAGAATTTAATAATGGCACTGTAAAGGGATTTGTCAACCTCGATCTCGACATCTGGATGAATAAAAACTCGCGTGGCGTTGGTTTGTGGATCTGTATCAATCAGTAACACTTTGTATCCTTCAAGGGACAAACCGGCCGCTAAATTAATCGCTGTGGTGCTTTTGGCGACGCCTCCTTTCTGATTGGCAACCGAAATAATCATGGCTATTGAGTTCGCTTCACATATTCAGATGATATGAGTCGAAGTAGGGATGAAAGAGATATGTTACGCTGTTGCGCCAAAAATTGCAGTTGATTTTTAAGTTCCGTGGGGGCTTTGAACTTGATCAACTCTTCATTCATTTGATTGCCGTTTGTATTATGGGTCATAACTGGTACTAATCGGGGACACGTTGACTAGTATAAACATTTTTCTTCATTGTTTGTCAAGCGTTAAATTGCTGGAATTGAGGAGCGGGCTAGGAGTTGCAATGCTACAGAAAAGATCAATCTTGTTTATATTGGCTTCCGCATGAATTACACACTGCACCAGGCCAATCCTTTTTACCCACTCTGATATTCTGACCACATTCACAAGCAAATTTCATAAGTGTGCTTCTCCCTTTTATTTCCCTGTCTTTGAAATGTTCTCTGAACCAATGAATTTCAAAATTCTCCTGGGGCATATCCTCTGGTGGCTTGATGCCCCATTCCTTCATAAGTTGGCCAAAAGGGGAGTCTACGTCTGCCATTTTTATATGGTAGCCTTCCGAGGCACAATGAATACCAAGCTGTACCATCTTGTCACAAAATTCTTTGTTGTGGGTAACTCTGGTACCTATCTTGTAGGGATTCTCACCTAACATCTGTTGCCAATGGTGGCCAATTTCATGCACGAGAGTTTCCATTTGTGCCCATTCTCCGTAGCGCCATTTCTTGATTTTGTTGCCTTCTTCATCCGTATCGTCGATGTAATGCTGTTTGTTCATATTAATTTTGAAGGACAACCCATACTCATCAGGTACCAGACTATAACTTGCCAGTACCTTTCTATTTCTTTCTGAATCAATGGCTATCAAAACGGAGGGAAGTCGTCCCTGAAAATGTGGGGTATGTATGACCGGATAAAATCTATCAATAATGACATCAGCCCGTCTGTAGAGCTTTATTGCTTCTTGCTGGAAATCCCACCTGGCTGTTTCTGCAACCTTCCTGATTTCGGGTTGGGGATTGGGTTGCTCAATTGGGATTCCACCCCTGGCTATGTCTGGTAAATCACGCTCCATCTCCTTTAGTGTTTTAAAAAACCTTGATAACGCATGTTATAATGAGAGGGTAAGGATTTTCAATAGCAGGTATCACTTCAACTCGAAACGCGTGTCTCCGTCGAACTCATAAAGCCAGAAAGCACGTTTTGTAAGGGTATTGGTAATGGCAAAAAAAAGAAGGGACAACGGTGAAGGGTCACTTTTCTGGTCCGAGAAAGAAGAGACTTGGATCGCTCAGGTTACGTTGCCTAACGATCATCGAAAGCGTAAAAGGTCAAAAGACAAAGCAAAGGTGCAGAAGTGGTTGTTTGAACAACGAAAAGCAATCACAGAAAACAGGCTGTCAACTAATGAGAACATGACCGTTAATCAATTTGCTGACCAGTTCCTGAAAGATGTAGCAAATCATACCCTTAAACTGAAAACTTACATCACTTACGAGTCATACCTACGGCTGCATATAAGACCAGCTCTAGGACGTGTTAAGCTTGTAAATCTCCAATCTTCACAGATTCAACGCCTTTATTCGGAAAAAATAAATAGTGGCTTAAGTAAAAAGACAGTACACCATATCCATAGCACACTAAGAAGGGTGTTAAATGAAGCCGTTAAGTGGGAAATTATTCACAAAAATCCATGTGACGCTGTTACTCCGCCCCGCGTTGATAAACAGATCCCTACTGTCTGGAATATTGAAGAGTCTAAGAAGTTTTTAAAAGCGGTAGAGGGTCACAGATGGTATGGCATTTACTTAATAGCTCTGACAACGGGTGCTCGGCGCGGTGAAATATTAGGCATGGAGTGGCAAAACATACGCTGGGACGCGGGAACGATAAGCATAGAAAAAACCGTGAGTGAGATAAAGGGCAAAGCTGTAGTAACGATGCCCAAGACCGCCAAGTCACTGCGCACAATAGTCCTGCCGTCTGTTGTGGTTAACCTCCTCAAGGAAAACATGGAAAAGAGCGGCTTTATCTTTACGTCACTAAATGGGACTCCTATTACTCCCCGCAACTTACTCCGGCACTTTTACTCAGTCCTTGAAAAAATAAACGTTCCGAAAATCCGTTTCCACGATATGAGGCATACGGTAGCTACCATTCTTCTACAAAAAGATACACACCCTGTTAAGGTACAGCAGCTACTTGGGCATGCCTCAATAACCACGACTTTAGATGTTTACAGCCACATACTGCCACCAATGAAATCTGAAGTTGCTGAAAAGATGGATGATGTATTTAAAGGATAAACCGTATCAGTTACCGTATCAATAATCCATTTATACTCGACCACCGGGGATCCCCTATATATGGATTTAAATCCATTTAAACCTCTTTAAGTCAGTTTAAATACCCCTATATAGAGGGGATTGACGTCCTCCTCATAACCCGGAGGTCGCAGGTTCGAATCCTGTCCCCGCTACTAAACAGAAAGCACCCAGGTGGGTGCTTTTTTATTTACCAGAAATCAACGGCGGCTTGCTAACTGGTCAGCGGCGCGGCCAATTTTTCCATATGCTTGGCCAATTCCACATCCAGGTTGCTGATTGCATTGTCCAGATCGTGCGTCACCAGAGAAACGGTGACGCGGCTGTAGACGTTACTCCACTCCGGATGGTGGTCCATTTTATCCGCCTGCACCCCCACAGCGACCATCCAGCCCAAAGCCTGGGCAAATGATTTAAATTTGTACTGCTTGTACAACTTATCCTCTCGAACTGCCCAACCAGGAAGCGTGGTCAGCTCGTTTTCAAGCTCATCACTGCTCAATTTTCGTCTAGACATTTTTACCTCCAAACAGAATAGATCGTCATCGTTTCTGGTTCGATTATATCAGAAGCAGCAGCTGCTGAATAAGCCAGGAGCCCAGCCCGGCGCTTACACCGCCAATAAGCAGCCCATAAGCACCGCCAATAACGGCCGTTTTCCCATTACCGCCCACTAGTTTTTTAGGCACCGCCATAACAGGCAAATCGTCGGCACCCAGGATAACCATTTCTACCAGGGTGCGCGCGGTGAGGGTACTGGCAATACGGCCGTCTACCTCACTAAACACCCCCAGCAGCAGGCCTAAAATAGCTAAACAGATCGGCAAAGCAATCAGACCACCCGCGCCGGAAGCGGCCGTCCCCACAATAATGCCGACAATCACAGCCGGGGCTAAAAAGGGAAACGCGCCCTGACGCATCATCTCGGCAGGCGCTTCGGCCGCTTCTACCAGCATCGCCTTGACACCCCGGCTGCTTAAACCACCCATCGCGCCAATGGAGCTCATCAACAGCATAGGGGCCAGCGCCCCAGCCACAACGCCCAAAACAACGCCAGCCACCGCGCCGCCAGTGACGCTGCTCCACAAGGTAAAGATGGCGCCAGCAATCAGCCCAATAAAAATGGCGCGCTTTTGGCTAAAATAGCTGCCAAAATAACCGCCAACCACAGCCCCCATGACCATAGCCAGCCAGATGCCCCAGGTATGCCAACGCACCAACGCCAGCACAAAGCCAGAAATCAATCCCACGCTGGCACCCAAAATTGCGCCAATGAGCAATGAACCAATAAAAAGAAAAGCGACGGTAGTCCAGGGATCTCCTTTATCAGGCTGGGCGCGGGTAATACCACCCACAATCGCGCCCACAATAATGCCGCGCAGCAGGCCAAACAGAGCGCCATCCAGCAGATTCGTGACATTACCACCCAGGAGATAGCCAAAGCCACCGACTACCACGCCAATAAACCCACCAGCCAGCAAACCACTCATCAGGGCGTTGTTGTGCTTGAGTACCCGGTCATAAGCGCCAAACAAGGCCAGCAAGACGGCCGTTCCCAGCACAGTTACGGCCGTTCGCTCCACCACACCACCAATCATGCCCAAAGTCAGCCCAATGGCTGCCATAAACAAGACCACAACCGTGGCAGATCGTCGTACTCTTAGCTGCTGAGTCATCAAGCAATATCCAAAATCCAGATAGGCAGCAGCTGCTGGCTGGGCTTAAAGCCAAACTTCAGGTACAGCTTTTGCGAGGATATATTTTCAACCTGCGTATTAAGCGATACGGTATAAAACCCGCGCCGATGATAATAGGCAAATGCATGGCTTAGCAGTGCCGACCCGATACCCAACCCTTGTTTTTCTGGATGAACCATCAGGCGCACCAGATGGACCCCACTCTCTGACCGGGCGCTGAGCTGATATCCAACGATCTCCTCATCCATCAGCGCAACATCCAGACTCAGCGATTGGGGCCGGGCCACCGTCAGAGCCTGGGCGCTCAAGCGCCAGATTGGGTCGAAAGCGATTGCTTCCAGCCTGGCCAGCGCCTCAAAATCAGTAGAATATGCCTGTCGAATAATCAGCCCTGGCGGTTCAGGCGCATCTGGCAGCCAGCCGTCTTCCTTCACGTAGGTCTCAATATAGCTACCGTGACGAAAGCCTAACTGGGGCAGCCAGGAGCGTGGCCACTCCTCAACGGTGAGCCAGGCCAGCTGGGTAACGCCCTGCTTGCGCAGCACGGGCACCACCTGTGCCAACATCTGGGACAGATTTTGTTCGGCGGTGTCGGTTTCAGCAAAGGCCGCAACACGCACCCAGGCCGCAGGCGGGGGGTCTGGTGTGACAGCCAGACAGGCCACAATTTGGGTATTGTTTTGAAACAGTTTGGCAGTCAGGGAGCTGCTGTTTTGCCGATTTTCTGCTTTGGGCGCAACGACAAAACCGGGGGAGCCGATCCAGTCACCCGGCAGGTACCAATCCACATGAAGATGGCTGTAAACGGCCGTTTGCACCAAACGCAAAATCGCCCCCGCATCAGATTTAGTTGCCACCCGAATGCCATCAGGGCTGCCGCGCTCGCCCAGCCAAAGGTTTGCTAATTCCATAACGCTATTGTACACTACATAATCATTTTTTCTGATAGACTGGCCTTACCCCTGTTATGCTTTATTCAATTGAATCCGTTGTCAACAATAGGGTAAGTACAGCATAAAATGACCTAGGAAACAAATGGGCAGTAAGCCAAAAGACAGAACCCTGGAAACAACCATTGCAAACTTAACCAAACGATTCGGCGAAGGTGCCATCATGCGTTTGGGCGAGGCCCGGCACATGCAGGTAGAGATAATTCCTACCGGTGCTCTGCCGTTAGACATTGCCTTGGGAGTTGGGGGTGTACCACGCGGTCGCGTCATCGAAGTCTATGGTCCCGAATCATCTGGCAAGACAACCTTGTGTCAGCATATCATCGCCGAAGCCCAATTGCGCGGCGGGATATGTGCCTTTATCGATATGGAACACGCGCTGGATCCCGTTTATGCCCAGCGTTGCGGCGTTGATGTTGATAATTTGTATGTCTCGCAGCCAGATACGGGTGAACAAGCTTTGGAAATTGCCGAAGCGTTGATACGTTCTGGGACGATGGATGTTGTTGTCGTAGACTCTGTGGCGGCATTGGTTCCCCGCGCCGAAATTGAAGGCGAGATGGGGGATGCACATGTGGGATTGCAGGCGCGGTTGATGTCGCAGGCATTGCGTAAATTGTCTGGCGTCATCAAGCAAACAAATACTGTTGTTATTTTCACCAATCAGCTTCGCACCAAAATTGGCGTGATGTTTGGCAGCCCGGAAACCACCAGCGGTGGCAATGCGCTTAAGTTTTATGCTTCTGTACGCATTGATATTCGGCGCATTCAGGCAATTAAAGTAGGTGCAGACGTTGTTGGCAACCGTACCCGGGTGAAAATTAAGAAAAACAAGGTTGCGCCGCCATTCGCCGATGCTGAATTCGACATAATGTATAATGAAGGTATCTCAAAAACTGGTTGTGTCATTGATCTCGGTGTGGAATATAACATCCTGGACAAGCGAGGGGCTTTTTTCCGCTACGGGGAAACGCTGCTGGGTCAGGGACGTGAAAATTCAAAGCAGTATTTACAAGAACACCCTGAGGTTTTTACTGAGCTAGACGCCCTCATTCGTCAAAAAGCTGGTCTGCCCATTGTGGAACCACTGTCTAAAGGCTAATTCCCCGACAGCTGGTTTTGCCTGTTTCCAAAATTTAGCGCAATAGAATACGGCCGTTTCTCGGCCAGGTTTGCTGCTTTTCGGTAACGATCGATGCGGCTGTTGCATGTATGGGTAAGATTACAGCTTTAACACGACAAAAAAGAAACCCCGACCGGATCAATGTCTATCTGGACGGTGTTTTTGCGTTTGGTGTGGCGGCAATTACGGCCGTTTCCCTCCGCATTGGCCAAACCCTCACCCAATCCCAAATCGACACTCTCCAGGAAACAGACCTGGAAGAAAAAGCCAAAAATGTGGCCATTCGCTTCATTGAATACCGGCCACGCAGCATCTCAGAAACACGCCAGCACCTGCAAAAAAAAGAGTATCCAGAAGACGTGATAGAACGGGTTTTGGATCGTTTGGCCGCCGTTGAGCTGCTCAATGATGCCGCCTTTGCCCGTTATTGGGTTGAGCAGCGCGAAACGTTTAAACCGCGCAGCAGAATGGCCCTTCAGCAGGAACTACGACAAAAAGGAATCGACCGGTCTGCGATTGAAGCCGCTATCGCCGACATCGATGAACTGGCCGCAGCCACACAGGCAGCAGAAGCCAAAGCCCGGCTCTGGCACACCTTGCCAGAGCAAGAATTTAATAAAAAGCTGGGCGGTTTTTTGCAGCGTCGTGGTTTTAGCTACGAAATTGTAAGAGAAGTAACCGAGGCGCTTTGGCAAGATTTCAGCCAAAACGCTTTGGACGCAAACGACCCATTTTAGAAAGCTTTTGGGCTTTCACCGTGAAAGTGACAGAAACAGAGTAGCTGTTTCAAAATCAAACATCACTTTCGCTTAAACAAGGAGATCAACTATGCCAGCCCTTTATATTTTGCTGGGCGCAATCATTGGTGTCATTATTGGTGCCGCTGCGGTCTATCTGATGATACGGCCGCAGGTTGAGCAAAAAGTTGCCGCCGTTGAGCGAGAACTGGAAGAGCGACGCGCCCTTACCGAAAAAGAAACAACTGAAATATTGGAAATCTCTCGTCAGGAGGCGCAGCAAATTCGCTTGGAAGCAGAAAAGGCGATCGAACGTCGGTACCAGGATCTGGCCCGAGCCGAAGAACGTGTCGATCGGCGCAGCGAAAATCTGGACAGCCAGGCCAAGAAGATGGAGCATCGCGAAGCCGTCATCAATAAGCGACAAAGCAGGCTGGACAAGCGGCAAAACCGGCTGGAAACCATCGAGCAGGAACGCCGCCAGGAGCTGGAACAAATTGCCGCCCTGACCAGCGAAGAAGCAAAACAGCTGCTGTTACAGGATGTGGAGAAGGAGTCTCGTCAGGATATGGCACGCATCATGCGTGAAATTGAGGATGAGGCCAAAGAGAATGCCAACCAGAAAGCACGCGAACTGGTGGTGATGGCGATTCAGCGCATTGCCAGCGACCAGGTTGCGGAACAGACCGTTTCCTCAGTACAGCTGCCTAGCGAGGAGATGAAAGGGCGAATTATTGGCCGAAACGGCCGTAACATCCGCGCCTTTGAGCAAGCAGCCGGGGTTGATATTGTGGTGGACGACACGCCAGAAGCGGTCTCTGTTTCCAGCTTCGACCCTGTGCGGCGCGAAGCGGCCCGGCGTGCGCTGGAGAAGTTGATTGTAGACGGCCGTATTCATCCCGCCCGCATCGAAAAACTCATCAAAGATTCCCGTGCCGAAGTGGAACAAGATATGAAAGAGGCGGGCGAACAAGCCGCCTACGAAGCCAACGTCCACGGCTTGCACCCGCAGGTGCTCAAAATGTTGGGCCGCCTGAAATACCGCACCTCGTTTGGCCAAAACCAGCTGTACCATTCCGTGGAGGCGTCGAAGATTGCGGCCGTATTAGCCGCCGAACTCAATGCCAACATCGAAATTGCCAAAATGGGCGCTCTGCTGCACGATTTGGGCAAAGCGATGGACCACGACCAGGAAGGCACCCACGCCATGCTGGGCGCAGAATATTGTAAACGGTTCAAGGTGCCACCGCTGGTGGTCAACGCCATTGCCGCCCATCACCATGAGGTAGAACCAGAAAGCGTCGAAGCGATCATCGTGGAAGCGGCCGACGCCATTTCTGGGGCACGACCAGGAGCGCGGCGTGAGAGCCTGGAGAACTATATCAAGCGGGTGCGCACCCTGGAAGATATTGCCACCACCTTCCCCGGCGTGGAAAGTGCCTACGCTCTACAAGCGGGCAGGGAAATCCGCATTTTGGTCAAGCCAGACAAAATCGACGATCTGGAAGCGATGCGACTCTCCAAAAATATCGCCAAAACGATTGAGGAAAGTATGCAATACCCCGGCCAGATTCAAGTCACCGTCATCCGCGAAACCCGCGCTGTGGGCTTTGCTAAGTAACCAACGCCATTCCTGAATAAAAAAGGATGCTCTGTTGGGCTTTAAGAAAATAATCAGGTAGTTATTTTGTCATTCTGAGCGAAGCGAAGAATCCCGCAAGGAGCACATGGCAGGTGCTTTGGCAGAACCAAAGTTCCACTGGTTATCAAGCGGGCGGGATGCTTCGGAGGACCTCAGCATGACATCTCTCTTGTTAAATTGAGAATTGCTGGCCAAATAACCAACGCTATTCAAGAATGAAAAAAGGACGCTCTGTGAGCGTCCTTTTTTGTTTGTCTGGGTTTATTGATGACCTAAAATGGGATGCGGCCTGTAAGGTTTTTCAATCCGGGCCATCTCTTCTTCCGTCAGCTTAATCTCTACGGCAGCTGCGGCTTCTTCCAACTGGTATATTTTGGTTGCGCCGATTATGGGCGCAGTAATGCCGGGTTTGTGCAGCAGCCAGGCCAGGGCAATCTGAGCCGGTGAAACGCCCTTCACTTCAGCAATGGCCACCACCTGCTCCACCACATCAAAATCCTCCGGCTGGTAATATAAATCTTTGGCAAAATCATCGCTTTTGGCCCTGGCAGTGGGATCAGCCTGCTCCCGCTTGCGGTTGCCTGCCAAAAACCCTCTGGCTAGCGGACTCCAGGGGATGACCCCCACGCCCTGATCCTGGCACAGCGGCACCATCTCTCGCTCCTCTTCACGATAAACAGCGTTCATATGGTTTTGCATCGCAGAGAAACGGGTCCAGCCGTGTAAATCGGCAGTGTATTGGGCCTTGGCAAACTGCCAGGCGTACATGCTGGAAGCGCCAATGTAGAGCGCCTTGCCCGCCTTCACCACGTCGTGCAGCGCTTCCATGGTTTCCTTGATGGGCGTGGTGGTGTCCCAGCGGTGAATCTGGTACAGATCGACGTAATCGGTGCCCAGGCGGCGCAGCGAGCTGTCAATCGCTTCCATGATATGCTTGCGGGAAAGCCCGCCGCCGTTGGGTCCTTTGTCGATGGGAAAATAGACCTTGGTGGCCAGCACAATTTCTTGCCGGCTGGTAAATTCGTTGAGCAGCTTGCCGGTCACTTCTTCGCTAACGCCGAGGGAGTACATATCGGCCGTATCGAAGAAGTTAATGCCTAATTCTATGGCGCGCTGGATAAACGGCCGTGCCGCCGCCTCGTCCAAAACCCACTCCCGCCAAGTTGGGGTGCCATAGCTCATCATCCCTAAACAGATGCGGGAAACTTTTAAGCCTGTTTTGCCTAAATTAACATATTCCATTGCCAACTCCTTTCACTTTTACTGCCAGAAAGGAGCTATTGTACTGGACGTTTGGCTTCCAGACACGCCACGCCGTTGCTACCCGCCACGGCGTTGTGCATGATGCCTGCGGGCAAATCGAGCCGATCACCTGGATAGAGAGTGGTAGGTTCTCCATCAATGGGAAAGCCAAAAGTGATCGATCCGGTCACTACCATGATCACTTTTTCATAGGCGTGGTCGTGGGCGGGAAAAACATCTTGCGGCTGGCTGATCCATTTATACGGCCGTAAACCTTCCGCAACCAGCTGCTGGTAAAGTGCTTCTTCTGTGGGGGTATAGGGATGTGCCCATTTTTGAATATGGATGATATGAGGTCGCATCTAGCGGTCTCCTTGCTGACCGTTACTTCGAGATTGATGGGTGCCATTCAGGTGCGATAAGTGCGTCGCACCTCTAGGCCTTAAGCATACGGCCGTTTCCCCCAAACAACAATCAAACCGGTGTACTGGTTTATACCTGCCACATTTATGCGAAGCTGGTACGTTCTTGCTATAATCCCGCCACTATGGAACGTTCTGGTCGGAATCGTCGTCAATTTTGGCTTGGTATGGTGATTAGCGCCATCTCTATTGCGCTCATTTTACTGTTGGTAAAGCCAGCAGAGATTGTAGACGCCCTGCGTCAGGCAAACCCGGTCTATATCGGATTGAGCACCCTGGGCATTTTGCTGTTCATGCTGGTGCGGGCCGTGCGTTGGCGCTACATGCTGGCCAACGAGATTTCGTGGGCGCAGGTGTTCCACATTCAAAATATTGGCTACATGTTTAATATGGTGCTCCCCTTCCGGCTGGGTGACGTGGCCCGAGCCGTGCTGATTGGCAGCGTGCCCCCCATCACCCTGGCCAGAGGACTTTCCACCATGGTGGTAGAGCGTATTCTGGACATGATGTTTATTGTGGCCCTGCTGCCTTTCACCCTGGTAGAAGTTGTCAGCCTGCCACCCTGGATGCAGGATGGGGCACGGGCTTCCGGCGTCGTGGCTATTGCAGCGATTGGCGCTCTTATTTTAGCGGCCAATCAACGCAATTTGGCGACACGGTGGGGAACGGCCGTTCTTAACCGCATCCCCTTTATGGACACAACCCGCTGGATCCGCCGCATGAATGAACTGCTCGACGGCCTGGGCAGCCTCACCCGCCTGAAAGACAGTCTGGTGCTCATCCTACTCAGTATTTTGGTCTGGATTCCCATTTTGTTTGCCTACCGATGGGGCATTCAAGCCGTGGGCGGGCAAGTTTCCTTGCTGGCCGCCAGCTTTGTGGTCTGTGCCGCCGCGCTCAGCATCGCCCTGCCCTCATCGCCGGGGCAGATTGGCGTGTTTCACATCGGCGTTACCGCCGCCATGCTGGCATTGGGCCAGGCGGAAGGGGCCGCCGCTGGCTTTGCCATCGTTTACCATGCCCTCAATCTGATCAGCATGATCATCCTGGGGCTGATTGGCCTGACCCGCATTGGCACCACCTTCCGCAGCGTCATCGAAACCACCCAGCGTTTTATGCGCCGTCGCCAACTGAGTGATGTGCCGGAGCAGCGTGTAAACAAGGAAGAAGATGTAGTGAAAAGTGATAAGTGATAAGAATGTGCCACTTTTCACTTATCACTTTTCACTTTTCACTTCCTTCCTCTGGATAATGTGGATTAACTTATGAAGATCGTTGAAGTATTAACCTACTATCGCCCCTGGGTCAGCGGCCTCACCATTTACGTGGAGCGGCTTAGCCGAGCGCTGGCCCGGCAGGGACATGATGTCACCGTTTTAACCTCACAATATGACCCTGATTTGCCGATGTATGATGTGATTGAAGGCGTCAAAGTGGTGCGCATTCCCGTAGCGGCCCGCGTTAGCAAAGGGGTACTTATGCCCGGCTTTGGCCCGATGGCCTGGAAGTTGGCCCAACAAGCAGACATTTTGCACCTGCACCTGCCCCAATTCGACGCCCCCGGCGTGGCGATGCGCGGCCGTATTTTAGGCAAACCGGTGGTGCTCACCTACCACTGCGATTTACAGCTGCCGCAAGGCAGCTTTAACCGGCTGGTAGACCGGGTTGTCCAGTCGATGAACCAGCTGGCGGGTCGGTTGTCTGACGCCGTGGTAACCTACACGCGAGATTACGGCAGCCACTCCCCCTTTTTGTCCCAATTTTTGGATGAAAAGCTGCACATCATTCCCCCACCTGTGGAGCTGCCAGATTACAGCGCGGCCGATGTGCAGGCATTCCGCGCCAAACACAATCTGCGGGATGAGCCCGTCATTGGCATCATTTGCCGGCTGGCGGCGGAAAAAGGGGTAGAGGTGCTGCTGAAGGCGCTGCCCATCGTGCGGCAGGCATTTCCCAACACCCGCGTTCTGCACGCCGGGCAGTACCAAAACATCATCGGGGAAGAGGCGTATACAGCCCGATTAGCTCCGCTGTTCGCTGAATATCAGGATCATTACCAGCTGCTGGGCAATATTGAAGGTGCGGAACTGAGCGCCTTCTACAACAGCCTGGACTGCCTGTGCGTGCCCAGCCTGAACAGCACGGAAAGCTTTGGTCTGGTGCAGATTGAAGCGATGCAGAACGGCGTGCCGGTGGTGGCCTGCGCCCTGCCGGGCGTGCGTCAGCCGGTGACAATGACGGGAATGGGGGAAGTTACGGCCGTTTCCGACCACGTCGCCCTGGCAGAAGCCATTATCAAAATTTTGGGCAACAAAGCAGCGTATCAGCGAGACAGCAACCTGATTGCCGCAGCCTTTTCACCCGACGAGACGGCCAAAGCGTACGTGCAGCTCTTCCAAAAATTGCAGCAGGGGCGGCTGGTGGGTCAGACGGCGGAACCCGCCATCTACGACAAACTGCGGGCGATGCGTGATGCGTACGGCCTTTAACTAATAAGGCTCTTTGGGAATTCATGGGGTTGACAGCCCGTGAAACGTGAAACGTGAAACGTGATGCGTGACCAGAGGTAACTCACGTTTCACGCATCACAATGTAACTGTGTAATCTTTGAGTAAAAAAAAATCATAGTGAATAAACCGGAATTTCTAGCCACCACAACCCAAGACGACCTGCTGTGGCGACAGCTCAAAACCATCCCCGCCTTCCGGGCGATTTTGCGGGCGGTGGAAGCCCGCTTCTACTTCGCCGTCGATTTGCCGGAACCGACGCTGGACGTGGGCTGCGGCGACGGCCATTTCAGCCAGATGGTGTTCAACCGCAAGCTGGCAGCAGGCATCGACCCGTGGTGGAATCCGCTGAAAAAGGCGCAAAAATCCGAGATGTACGACCTGGCCCTGCAGGCAATGGGCGACAAGCTGCCCTTCCCCGACGGCCATTTTGCCAGCGCCTTCAGCAACTCCGTGCTGGAACACATCCCAGACATCCAGCCGGTGCTGAATGAAACCAGCCGGGTTTTGCAGATGAACGGCCGTTTCCTCATCACCATGCCCAGCCATAACTTTACCAAACAGCTGGGCGGTGCCGCCTTTTTGCGGCGGCTGGGGCTGCCCGGCGCGGCCGAATCATACCAGCGCTTTTTCAACCAGATTTCGCGCCACGCCCACACCGATTCGGCCGACGTGTGGGCCGAGCGGCTGGCCCAGGCAGGCTTTGGCATCGAGCGCTGGCAATATTATTTTTCCAAAGAAGCGCTGCGGGCGCTGGAGTGGGGACACGTCCAGGGCATCCCCTCGGCCATCATGCACGCGCTGACGGGGCATTGGATTGTGGCACCGTGGGCCAGCAGCCTGCACCGCACCGAAAAATGGTTACGGCCGTTTTACAACGAACCGTTCCCCACCGACGGCACCTATCTGCTCATCGTGGCCCGCAAGCAGGCAGACGGTCCCATTGCCGCCCAACTGCCCCCGGCCCGCCCCTTTACGGTAGAGGAGCTGGAAACGGCCGTTGCCAACCAGCGTCCCATCCAGCCAGAAGCAGATATTTTGCCAACCATTCCCGAAGAAGCGGTGCGGCAAACGGCCGTTTCCACCCCGCAGCTAACCCCTCTCGACGATGAACCAGCCACCGACCGCCTCGGGCCCAACTGGCTCAACGTGCTGCTGGGCATCCTCAGCCTGCTCTCTGCCATGATGGGCCAGCTGGCCCTGACAGGCGACCCGCCCAACCTGGACAGCGGCCGGCGCTGGTTTTTGTACAGCGCCCTGGCGCTGTTGGGGCTGCTGTGGCGCAGCCGGGAAAGCGGGCTGGCCACTGGCCCCCGCTGGCAGCTGCCCAAATTGAGACCCATTCCGCACCGCCGCTGGCTCTTTTTGCCCGGCCTGCTGCTGGCGCTGGTGGCCCAACGGATCGTCAGCACCCCTGGCAGCGAGCAGCCTGCGCTGGCGCTGCTCTTCTGGCTGGGTGGCATGGGGCTTACTTTTTACGCCTGGCTGGATGGCCCATTTAGCCTTAACGGATTAACTATTTCACGGCGTACGGTGGGAACGGCCGTTTTCCTCTTCCTCGCCGCCCTGCTGGTGCGGCTGGTCAACCTCAGCCAAAATCCGTTCATGCTAAACGGCATTGAGGCCAGTTTGGGTTTGAATGGGTTGCAAATTATTGAGGGCCAGCTGCGCAATCCATTTGGCACCGGCTGGCTAAGCAACCCCAGTCTGCTGGTGTACTTCATGGCCATTCCCATTCGCCTTTTTGGGCCAACCGTGCTGGCGGTGCGCTTTCTATCTCCGTTTGTGGGGGCAGCGACGGTGGTGGCCACCTACCTGTTTGGCAAGCGGCTGTTTGGCAATCTGACCGGGCTGCTGGCCGCTATCTTGCTGCTTGGCTCCCATCTTCACCTGCATTACAGCCGGTTGGGCATGACGAATATTTGGGATGGGCTGCTGGCGCTGCTGGCGCTGGGCACGATTGGGCTGGCCTGGAAACGGCCGTCTACCGCCCCGCAACAACGCACCCTCTGGCTGCTGGCTGGCCTGTTTGTGGGGCTGAACGCCTACGCCTTCACCAGTTCACGGGTGCTGCCATTGGTTTTGGCCGTCTGGCTGGCGCTGACGCTGCTGCTGGATTGGCAAACGGTGCGGCAGCAGAGCTGGCATCTGCTGGCGGCGGCGAGTCTGGCGCTGGTCGTGGCCCTGCCGATGCTGCTTTTTTACAACAATAACTCGAACATTCTTATAGAGCGTGCCGATGTGCTGGGTGTTTTGTCTAGCAAAACCGGGTGGCTGGCCAATGAAACGGCGCGGTCGGAGATGTCGCAAACGGCCGTTCTCTGGCAGCAATTTTGGCGCTCGGCTCTGGCCTTCAACGGCATTCCAGACAACAGCCCGGCATATCGGCCGCTGGTGCCGCTGCTGAGCTTTGGTCCGGCGGTGCTGCTGGTGCTGGGGGTTTCGCTGGCGCTTTTCCGACTGCGGCAAAACAGCTACCGGCTGCTGCTGCTCTGGCCGCTGGCCACGGTCATTGTGGCCGGGATGCTGGTGATTGATTCGCCGCAAAGCCACCGGCTGGTCATGGCAGCTCCGGCGCTAATGCTGCTGGCGGCCACAGCCCTGGTAACGCTGGGGAATTTGATCCTGGCCGCGCTGCAATCCTCTGAAACAGAAGCGGATTCATTTGAATTGGACCGGTGGCAGCTTTCTTTGGCCAACTGGCAGTCGCCGTTGAGCCGTGCCGGGCTGGCGCTGCTGGCGTTGGTACTGTTGTTTACGCTGAGCGATTTGGGGTTTTATTACGGCCGTTTCCCCACCAACCACCAATTTGCCGACACCAACACCGAGATCGCCTACGAAATGGCCAACTACCTCAACGAGCTGGAGGGTGATTGGACCGCCTATTTATTTGGCCCGCCCATTTTGTTCATCGACTTTCCCACGCTGCCCTATCTGCTGACCGATTTTCAGGCAGGAACCAATCTGTTCAACGTAGAATCGCCTGAGGCCGAGCTGGCAGATGCGCCCACAGCCAACCAGATTTTCATCTTTCTGCCCCAACACGAAGCGGAGCTGGCAGCCATTCAGAGCCTATTCCCCGGCGGACAGCGCCGACAGGTCAACGGCTTTTATGCCTCGCCTCTGTTTATCGTTTACGAAATCCAGGAATAAATGAACGCGCCGCTGAAAAACCTCAAGATTCTGGATTTTTCCACCCTCCTGCCCGGCCCATATGCTAGCATGATGTTGGCCGATCTGGGTGCCGACATCATTCGCATTGAAGCGCCCAACCGGCCAGACCTCACCCGCCTGCTGCCGCCCATCGCCGCTGGTGGGCAGTCGGCGCAGCACGCCCTGCTCAACCGCTCCAAGCGCAGCCTGGGGCTAAACCTGAAAGCGCCGGGGGCGGGAGAAATTGTGAAAAAGCTGGTGGCGTCCGGGTACGATATTGTGCTGGAGCAGTTTCGCCCCGGCGTGATGGATCGTCTGGGAGTGGGGTATGAGGCGCTAAAGGCCGACTGCCCGACGCTTATCTTTTGCTCGCTTACTGGCTATGGCCAGACCGGCCCGTATAAAGAGCGGGCGGGGCACGATTTGAACTATCTGGCACTGTCTGGCTTGCTGAGTTATTACGGCCGTTCCGCCACACCCACCCCTCCCCCTCCCCTCCCCATGCAGGTCGCCGACATCGGCGGCGGCTCGCTGCACCTGGTGATTGGCCTGCTGGCAGCGGTTATTCGCCGCCTGAGCACAGGGGAAGGTGGGCAGGTAGACATTGCCATGCACGATGGGGCGCTGGCCTGGAACGCCCTCGGCGCGGCCAAATTTCTGGTGGGTGATGAAAATCCCACCCCGGAAAGCGAACTGCTCAACGGCGGCAGCTTTTATGATTTGTATGAAACGCAAGACGGCCGTTTCCTCTCAGTCGGCTCGCTGGAACCCAAATTTTGGCATGGCTTTTGCCAGGCCATTGGCCGTGATGAGCTATTTACCCCCGGCACCAATTTTGAAATCACCAACCAGCAATCTTTCAAAGAGGAAGTTCGGGCAGCAATTCGGAGCAAGCGTTTGGCGGAATGGCAAGAAATTTTTGCCCAACTGGACGTCTGTGTGGAGCCAGTGCTGACCACCGAAGAAGCCGTCAATCACCCCCAAACCCAGGCGCGGGGCATGGTTGTGGCGGTACCGATGGCAGACGGCCGTTCCCAGCCCCAAATCGGCAGTCCTATCAAGCTGTCCAATCACGAACCGGCGTACCCATTTACCGGAACTCCGCTGGGAGCCCACACCCAACAAATTTTAACAACCCTCGGCTATACGCCTTCACAAATTGAAGCGCTTTATGCCCAAGAAGTCGTGGCTGGTCCACCAGCCCCTGGTTAATTCATGAAACAACGCGATATTTTTTGGTTCTGGCTGCCTCTGTTTGCCAGCTGGCTGCTGATGACGGCCGAAGGCCCGATTGTCAGTGCGGCCATCAACCGGCTGCCCAACGAAGTGATCATGCTGGCAGCGCAGGGGATCGTCGTCAGCCTTTCGGTCACGATCGAAAGCCCAATCATCAATTTATTGGCCACTTCCACCGCCCTGGTGAAGGACCGTGCCTCCTACCTGCTGATGCGCCGCTTTACGCTGCATTGGATGGTGCTGCTAACGGCCGTTTCCATCCTCATCGCCTTTACCCCTGCTTTTGATCTGGTGGTGCGGCAGTGGCTGGGCACGCCCAATGAAATTGCCGATTGGGTGCAGCCCGGTATGCAAATCATGATCTTTTGGAGCGCAGCCATCGCCTGGCGGCGCTTTTTGCAAGGGGTGCTGATTCATTTCAACCAGCCGCGCAAATTGGCTTGGGGAACGGCCGTTCGTCTGCTCGCTTCTGGCGGCACGGTGATTGGTTTGGCAGTCTGGACCAGCTGGCCGGGCGTGGTCAACGGCGCCACGGCGCTGATGGTCGGCGTGATTGCCGAGGCGGCGTACGCCACCCTGGCGGTGCGTCCACTGCTGCAAAACGAGCTTGGCCCCACTGGCCACGTAGAAGAAACCGCCCTGACCTACAGCGACCTGTTCTGGTTCCATTTGCCGCTGGCGGGAACGGCCGTTATGGTGCTGTTGGTGCAGCCGCTGGTCGCCTTTAGCCTGGCCCGGCTGGCCCGCCCCACCGAATCGCTGGCGGCGTGGCCGGTTGTCTTCCAAATTATGCTGATGGCCCGAGCCGCAGCGCTGGCCCTGCCCGAAGCGGTCATCGCCCTCACCAAAGGACCAGACAGCTACCGCCCCATTCGCCGCTTTGCCCTGACGCTGGCGGCGCTGGTAACGGCGGGCGTGGCGCTGTTCACCTTTAGTCCGCTGGCCCGGTTTTATCTGTTTGGCGTACAGGACATGACGGCCGACGTGGGCGCACTGGCGCAGGGCAGCCTGATCTACTTCCTGCCCTTCCCGGCCTTAACGGTGATTGGCATGTGGCTGCGCGGGGTGTTGATAAACGGCCGTCAGACAACGGCCGTTAACGTGGCGATGGTGGTTAACATGACCGTCACCATCATCGTGCTGGCGATTGGGCTGGCCAACCAGTGGCCCGGCCTGCCCACTGCCGCTGTCGCCCTGTCACTGGCGGTGCTGGCCGAGATCATCTATCTGGCGTGGCGCACGCAGCGATTTGTGCCCATGCTTGCCACTAAAATGGCTACGCGAAGTATCTAGGGCGCTCACAATGAGTCTGCTGAGAAAATAAAAAACGGAACACAGAGTTACACAGAGAAGACACAGAGTTACGCAGAGAAGAAGGAGAATAAAGGCTATGATTGAAATTTTACAGCTCCCGTTAGGCCCGTTACAGACCAACTGCTATCTGGCCACCTGCACCGAGACGATGAAAACGGCCGTCATCGACCCTGCCTGGGACGGCCGCAGCATTGCCGCTCTGGCCAGCGAACGTGGCTATATCATCACGCACATCCTGCTGACCCACGCCCATTTTGACCACGTTGGCGGACTGGCAGAGCTGAAAGAAGAAAGCAACGCCCCTATCTACCTGCATCCAGACGCGGCAGCGATGCTGGCCCACGCCCCCGAGGCCGCCGCCAGCTTCAACATGACCCTGCCCACGCCGCCCCCCGCCGACCAAATGCTGGCCGAAGGCGATATGATTGAAGTGGGGCAGCTTCGGTTTGAGGTGTTATTTACCCCGGGCCATGCGCCGGGTCACGTCAGCTTTTACCTGCGGGAGCACAACGTGCTGTTTGACGGGGACGTCCTGTTTCAGCGCAGCATCGGCCGTACCGACCTGCCTGGCAGCGATCACCCCACCCTGATGAAGGTTTTACGCGAAAAAATTATGGTGCTGCCGGAGGAAACGGCCGTTCTCTCCGGCCACGGCCCCACCACCACCATCGGGCAAGAAAAACAGTGGAATCCATTTCTGCAATAACCGCATCTATCCAGATTCTAAAGAGCAAGAATTTTTAACGCAAAGATGCAAAGGGGCAAAGTATCTTTATTTCCCTTTGCTTCTTTGCCCCTTTGCGTTAAAAGATTTTCTGGCTTGTCCAGGTTGGGGTCTCAACCTGTCTACGGTGCCAGGGTTACTTCCACGCTGGCCAGGTGAACATCACCACCAAAAGCAGGGCTAATATCCCGCACCACCACGCGGCCCGGCATAGTCGTTGCAACCACGTATGGCAGCTCAAGGCTAAAAGGTCCCGGCTGGCCCAAATCAGGTGCGTTCACGGTGACGGGCTGCGAACTGAGCACCAGGCCCGCCTCATCCAGAAGCTCCACCACCAAGGTTTGCTCAAAACTGGCCAGCGCCACACCTGCAATGATTACTGCTCCCCCGCTAATTGTCTCACCAAAAGCAGGTTGGCTGATTTGGATGCGCTCTGGATGGGGTTCAACGGGCACAATTTGTTCCACACCAGAGTCGGCCAGCATTAGCCCCACAGAGGAAAGGTGGGTGAGGCCGCCATCGCGGGCACTGGTGGTAAACACCTGAATGAATGCCTGCTGCTCGCCACTGATCGCAAAAGGAACATCAACAACAAATGGGCCACGTTCGCCAATATCAGCCTGAATAATGGTGGGGACTACCGCCAGTTCGGTACCGTCGGCCAGCAGCAGGCGAATGACCAGATTTTGCTCAAACGTGGGATCAGCCTCACCGGCGACGCGCAGCGGGCTGGTAACAATTCGGGAACCGGGACCAGGTTGCAAAATTAGGATGGCTTCTTCCGGCTGGCTGGGTTCGTCGATGACTGCTTCGCCCACCTCTGGGGTTGGGGTCTGGCTAACGGCCGTTGGCAGCTGAACGGGTGTCGTGGGTGAGGGCAGCGGGGTAAAAGTGGCAGGAAGCGGGGTCGGGGTGTCAGTTGCGGCCGTTCCACCCCAAGGCGTGCAAGCCACCAATGAAACGAGTAACGGTAAAAGGCAGGCCAGGCGCAGCAATCGCCTGGCAGACAGGAACGAACTCATAAGAATACCTCCTTGGTTAAGGGCTCGGCGTTGATGTCGGCGTCGGCGTGGGAGTTGGCGTGGCGGTGGGGACGGCCCCTTGCCAGTTGAAAAAGGCGTCGGCGCTGCTGGAGCCACCGAAGGTGTAGATGGGCAGGCCATCGGAGCGGGTGTCGGTGACCTGAACGATGCTCACTCGCCAGCGCATCTGGAACAGGTTGGCGGTGGTGGGTCGCCAATCCATTGGCACACGGAAGGCGGTGTCGCGAGTGAAGCCGCGCCGGGGCAGGCCGTCCAGATCATCCATGTTGGTTAATTCTACCATGTACATTTCGGATTCGGCCAGGGGTTTTACGGCCGTCCATTGCAGCACAATTGCGGCCTCCAGCGACTCAACCACCGTGCCCGCCACGGGATAGAGCAGCTGCGGGCCGGACGGCGGCAGCGTTTCCGTGGGTGTGGGGGACGGCCCCGGTGTAGGCGGCAGCGATTGGCCGTAAATGATTTGCGGAACGCAGATGGGGTCGCCCGGCTGAAGCAGCGACGGGTCGGTAATGCGGTTTACCTGGGCCAGCAAGTCAAACGGCACGCCAAAGCGGCTGGCGATGCCCACAATCGAATCCCCCCCCTGCACCTGGTATAAATCACAGCCTGTTGGGTCCACAATGACCGTTTCGCCGTTAATATCGGCGGCGATGATTTGCAGCGGCGGCGTGGGTGTGGGCCAGGGAATGAGCAGCTCCTGGGCCAGCTGAACCTGCGCATTGGCGTCCAGCCCATTGGCGTCGGCGATGCTTTCCAGGGCGATGCGATATTGCAGTGAGATGCCAATCAGCGTATCGCCGCTGCGCACAACGTGCGAGCGAGGCGGGAGGGGTGTGTCGGTGGGGGCCGGGGTGAAGGTGACGGTGGGAGTCAACGTGGGCGGGCTGGTTTCGCTGGGCAGGGGGGTCCAGGTAGGGGTGTAAGTGATGGTAGCAGGTATCGGCGTTACGGAAGGGGCGATGATCATGCTGATTTCACCGCTCTGGTATTGCAAAATGAGGCCACCGATCACAACGATAACGATGAAAAACAGAGCCGTCATCCCCAAAACCAGCGGCGTTTGCCGTTCTCTCATGACAGATTCCACCACTTCGGGCGCAGCGGGTACGGCCGTTGTTGCCGCCGGAGCCACGCGCTTGAAGGTAGGCAGGTCGATGGGTTCGTGTGGGGGAATGGGGGTGGAAACGGCCGTTACCACTGCCGCTTCTGGTTCAATCGCTGCTGCTTCAAATTCGGGCTCTGGCTGGGGTTCCGGTTCAATCTCAACGGCTGGGATTGAATCAATCACCGGGGCAGCCTCTTCCGGTGGGGCGGCCACAGGTGCCAGCCGGGTGCCACACATCAAACAAACCGTGGCTGTGGCGGCAGCAACCGTGTCGCAGGAGGGGCAGCGCCGTTCGTCGGGCGCCTGGGGCAAATCCGGGAAATCGCTCATCATTTTTACACAGCTATGGCATAATTCAACACCACAGAGCGCGGCATTATACCAAGCTGGATGACCTGCTGCCAGTTGCAACGGGCATCACTCATATCTGGTTTAGGGATAGGCTGGCGGGGAAACCAAAGATGGATGAGAAAGAGAAGGTAAAAGCGGGGAGTGGGGAAAACGGCCGTTTCTGGTGGCGCAAAAAAGGGGAGCCCCTCTGCAAATAGCCTCAGCTAAAACCGGGCGACACCTGCCCCAACTGCCGCGAAGGCAAGCTGGCATTTGATGGCCTGTTCATGTTGGTGTGCAGCCGCTCCCAACACATTGCCGACAGCGGTGCCTTCACCTGATAACCCAGCCAAGACAGCGGCGTGTCCGCTCCTGACCGATTATTCAAACGTCCCTAACTAAAATTGGTAAAGCGCTTGCTGATGTGACCAATTAACAAGATCACACCCATTGGAAATAAAAATCTCACTGCCAGAAGCAGGAGCAGAATACTCACTGCCGTTATCACGTTCATATAAAGCCTCCCAGCACCGCATTTGTCGAAATGACGCTGCGGTTATGTTATATGATAAGGATACTGGCTGGGGGAACGGCCGGCTATCCGGCAGCACCGCCATCTTTGTGCAGGTAAGTTACCCAGTTCGGCATGGGGTAAACACCCCATAACAAAATCAGTCTACCGCCTGATTTACGCCCCCGCTCCGATTCTCTAAACTAAGCTGTATGAACGTTTCAGATGCAACCTTTACGATGGCTCTTTTATTTGCTCTGCGCTGCCTGGTGCCGCTAGGGCTGATGTTTGGCATTGGCTATGCCATGAACTGGCAGGTTGATCGGTGGGAGAAGGAGGCAGTGAGCGGTGAGCAGTAATCAGTAATCAGTGGGCAGTAATCAGTGGGTAGTGGGCACTCCCTTACTCTTCCAGCCCAATTAGCCCCTGCCGCAGGGCGTACTTCACCAGATCGATCCGGCTGTGCAGGTTTAGCTTGCGCATGATGTTTTCCCGGTGCCGGTCTACGGTTTTCACGCTGACGACCAGCTTTTCGCCAATTTCAGGATTTGTCAGCCCTTCGGCGATAAGAACCAGCACTTGCCGCTCACGGGGGGTGAGGCTGCTGCTCAGCGCAGCGGGGTCGCTGCCTGCTTCGCCGCCCAGGTAGCTTTGCACCAGCCGGGTGGCCAATGAGGGATAGAGAAACACTTCCCCCCGGCTGACGGTGCGGATTGCTCCAACCAACTCGTCCGGGGCGGCCCGTTTGGGCACGTAGCCGGAGGCGCCTGCCTGGAGCATGGCAAAGAAGTATTGATCATCTTCGTGCATGGTCAGGGCGATTACGGCCGTTTCCCCATACGCCTCCTTTATCTGCCGGGTTGCCTCAATGCCGCTCATCCCCGGCATCTGAATGTCCATCAAAATGATGTCCGGCTGAAGTCTGCGCACCTGGGCCAGCGCCTGTGCGCCCGATTCTGCCTCGCCCACAATTTCCATATCTGGCTGCGCTTCCAGCAGCATGCGCAGCCCGGAACGTACCACGGCGTGATCATCAGCCAACACCAGCTTAATTTTAGACATCATCGCCTCCAGAAAATGGTGCGCAGATTTGCGTTCTATTCATTAGACAATATCGGAAATAAGAACTGATCCACAGATTAACGCAGATTACGCAGATTTTTTGCCTTTAATCTGCGAAATCTGCGGATTATTTTTTTGACATAACGTTAATTCCAATAATGTCTATTGAGTTGTTCCTTTGTGAAATTCTGGTCATGTCATTCCCGCGGAGGCGGGAATCCACTCCTGTAAACGAGATGGATACCTGCCTCCGCAGGCATGACACCAAAGGAAAATCGTTAATTGGGAACGACTCTATTCTAAATTGGAATGATGACCTGTACGGCCGTTCCTTCACCTGGCTTTGATTGCACCACACAGCTGCCGCCAACCAGCGCCACCCGCTCCTGCATCCCCAGCAAGCCCCAAACCTGATGCGAGCCGTCGGCTGTTTCAAAAGCAGAGCGCGGCTCAAAACCAGCGCCATCATCCCGTATTTCCAGATTCAACACATCTTCGGCAAAGCCAATCTGCACCGTTACCCGGCTGGCCTGGGCATGTTTGGCCACATTGGTCAACGCTTCCTGGGCAATGCGAAAGACAATCGTTTCGATTTCTGGCTGGACGCGCTGACGACGGCCGTTTAAGACAAAATCTGCCTGCACCCCGGTCCGCTGGGTAAACGATTGCACCTGGCTTTGCAGCGCCGGAACCAGTCCCAAATCATCGAGCAGAGACGGCCGTAAATCACCAATCAGATCCCGCAGCTCTTGCAGCGCCTGCGTACTCATCGTTTTTAGCTCGGTGAGCTGGGCTGCGGCTAAGGCGGGGTTGTGCTGCATGTTTTCGCTGGCGGCGGCAAAGCCCAGCCCCAACGCCGTCAGCGCCTGGCCTGTGCCGTCGTGCAGCTCGCGGGCAATGCGCTGACGCTCCCGCTCCTGTGCCGACACCACCTGGTGCAGCAGCTCGCCCCGCAGCGTCTCCCGCGCCTGGGATTCACCATACCGGCTGGCATTTTCAATGGCAATGGTCAGCTGGCTGGCAATCGTTTCCAGCAGAGATAAATCGCGACGACTTAACTGCGTCACGTCTGGCTGAATGCCCAATACCAGCCCACCGGCCAACGTTTTGGTATCCCCCAGCGGAAAACCGATGAAACAGCCGCCGAAAGGGTGAGGCTGGTCACAGGCGACCAGCGCGTCCTTACCCATAGGCAAAGTGTCCATCTGCCCATCGACCCACAGCGCGGGTGGGCCCGTTTGCAGAATGTAGGCGACCAACTCCTGCCCCACCTGGCACGGGGTTGTCCCCGGCTGGGGCAGCTGATCATACCCGGCATGGGTGAGGCAGCGCAGCGGCTGGTCTGGCTGGCTGCGCAGGATGATCAGGCTGGTTTGAATGTAGGGCAGGCTGCTGCAAATTTGGTGGACGGCCTGGTTTAGCAGGGTATCCCGGTCCAGGGTGGCGGCCAGGCTGCGGGAAAAATCAAAAAGGAGGGTGAGTTCGTGAACGGCCGTTTGCAATTCACGATTCAGCTTTTCTGTTTCGCGACGACTTTGGGCCTGAATCGTCAGCGCTTCTTCCTGAGCTGCCAGCCGCGCCTCGTTGGCCCGCACCAGGTTTTGCTGTCGCTCAATCTCAAACGCCCGCAGCGCCCGCACAATGAAGAAGGCAATCAACGCCGCCATTACCGCCCGAAACAGCTGAATCGGCATGCCGAACAGTTCAGCAAACAGGCTGGAATTGATAACGTTGGCCGGGAATAAAAAGCTGGCGCGAGGGAAAGCCTGGCCAAAAACGCCGTAAATAAACAGCGCCAGCGCCGCCCGCAGCAAATCGCGCCCGGTGCCTGGCATGTCTAGCCGCCGAAAGGTGCGCTGCTCTAGCACGATGGCCCAGGCGGCCAGCGCCGCCCCCGGAATGCCCAAAATGTAGCGGGAAAGCGCATCCCCGGCGGCAATAAATTCGTCTGGCGTTGGCTGGTAGATCCAATAGGTTAGCAGCAGGCTGATGCCCCACAGACCCACCAGCGCCCCGGCAGCCAGGTAGGCAAACAGTTTTTCTGACCGCGTTTCTTCGCGGCGCGACAGGTAGATGAGGCGAATGCCAAAGATTACCAGCAGGGCAAAAGAGAGCGCCAGGTGAACCAAACGCACCTGGTCGAGCAGCAGCCAGGCGGGGATATTGGCCACCTCGGCTGCCCCCAGCTGCTGAAACATCTCAAACCATTCGTGCAGGCCATGAATCAGGCCAAAACCGGCCAGCGGCCCCATCGCCTGGGCCAAACGAAACGACGAGGCGCGGCCAGACTCTACCCAGACCAGCAGCCCCATGCAAAAGAAGGCCAGCCCGTAGAAAAAGTAGATGAGGGTGAGATTGTTCTCGAAAAAGGTTGTCAGCGCCTGCATGGGTAAACGTTACCCTATTTTTGGCGAACAGGAAAGTTGCCAGGCACAACATTGGCAATGATATTTATCATGAATATTGGGGCAAAGCGGGATGGGGTGGTCGTAGGGGCGACCATTAACCATTTACCATTCACAATTAACCATTAAAACGGCCGTTCCCTACAAAATTTCATCTAATACCTGCCGCAGCGTTGGGGGCGAAGCGAGTTCTACACCGTTGGGTGTGTGTTTGTGATCAGCTTGCAAGAGGGGTGGTTTGTGAGCAGCATTATCATACCGAAAAATGAGCGTGCTGTGCCGATCCTGATAATGGTAAGCATACATGACCCGAACAGCCGGGTGGTTCACGTCTATAAATTCACGAAAGTGGAGTTCGGAGGCGTCGTTAAACTGGAGAGACCCGGCAATATAACCACGTTAGACCGGGGATCGCTGTGCAGAGCCACGATGTGGGCGCTGCCTGCACTCATAGCCTCGTGAAGAAGCTCCTGTACTGCCTGAGCATATTCAGTGAATGTGGTAGCGGACATCCTCTAACTCAGCTAATTCTGCCTGTAAGCCGGACATGATTTGTGCTTCCCCCGCCCACTCGACGTAATCCATGTCTCCGCCCTCTAAATCCTCAGCGGCCATCTCCTGGAGAAAATAGGCGGTGGCCACGCCATATTTTTCTTCAAATTGAACCAGACGGCGTTGGGTGCGGGCGATACTGGCCTGTAAGCGGGTTTTGTACGCTTCGATGGCAGACAATACCGTCTGAGCGCCTGCTTTTTCTTTTAGCTCAATGACCATTTGGACGTTCATTTGCTTTCCTCTGGGCTGTCTCTTGTATATGCTGCCATTGTAACCAGCCTGTCAATAGACCGTCAAGAAGAGGGTCGATCATTCACCATTCACAATTCACCCGCCTTCTACGATGGCGATTTCGGCGGGGGTGAGGTTGTAGAGTTTGTAGACGATCTGGTCGATGAGGTGGTCGGTGGTGGTGAGGCGCTGGTTGAGGGCGGGTTTGTTTCTCATGGGATAACATCAGATTTTAGGGGAGT
>JBGTCV010000146.1:0-38201 GCA_041748655.1 Promineifilaceae bacterium (SeqCode)
TGGCTGTGGTCATCACTTCCGCATCACTCATTTGACGTTGTGGGTCTTCGTAATGATGAATGGCCATAAGAAAGTCGCTCACAATCGTATAAATTGCTACTATTTTATCGTCCATGGGAATCTCCTTTTGGTTGTGGGTTGGGTTCCAACAACTTTAAAGAGATTCTCCATGGACATCAAGCAAGCTACTTCACAAGGTAGCAACTTGGGTTAAGTTATGTTTTTCCATGCCGTTTGCAATATTAACAAGCCAGTCAGTAGCTTGTTTTAGACTGTAGTGTGAACCTTGCGGCAACGGCCGTCTCTTAAACATTTCATCCACATACGTGTCAAACAAATGCTTGCGTCGGTTGGCGAGGGTGCCGAAGGATTGGAGTCGCTCACGGGTAAAACCCCGATAGGCCAACGTCATGATGTTGAGAAAAAGGGGGAATGGGCCAGTTCGTTGAGGTTGGGGTCGGTAGCGAGGGCGTCGCGTACGGCCGTTAATTCCAGTTCTGAGTAGCTAAAATAGGTTTGAATTTGGTCGTCAGTGAGAGGGTGGAGACGAACGGCCGTTGCCACATTCAACTTTTCTTGCAATTCTTCATAGTCAGTCAAACGGCTGCACACCACCAATTCTGCCGGGTACTCTGCTTTGAAGTTATTGATCGCCTGGACGCAGGCATCTCGTGCGTCGGCTGCAACTTCATCCAACCCATCCAGCAAATAAAGAAACAGATTTTGCGAAATCCAGATATGACTCAGCTTTCGCGACATGCCATATTGTAAAAACAGTTCTTCAACCAGCCAATCCTGAAGCGATTGTTTTTGCTGTGCCCAGGAAGAAAGGTTGAGAATGACGGGAACTGGCTGGCCAGGATCGCTTTCGGCTTCGATAATGAGAGATTCAGCAAGCTGAAGCAGTGTGATTGTTTTGCCGCTGCCTGGTTCGCCAAGGATGAGCAGGGAACGGCCGTATTTTTGAAAAACTTCTTGTAAAGATTGTTCTATCAAAGCCTCTGAGCTTTGGCCAGGTGTATACAAACTCTTGCGGGCAATCGCTTCCGGTTGATAACTTAAATTCAGTTCGATAGTAATCGCCTGGGAAAGGGATTGATTTAGAAAACCGTCAATCCAGGTTGTCTTGACATTTTGCAGCAAATTGTCTCGATTCCGTAAATCTTTTTGCGTGGGGATTATCGGTTTTTGCCAATCGTATTGTGGGCGTCTTTCTTGCAGCAGAGACAGGAGTTCAGGCAACCGCCCTGTCCACTGTAAAGATTCAATCAGCCAGGCACACTGCTCAGTTTTGGCTTTTTCGGGCATTTCATCTGGATCGATGGACAGGTCAAAACACAGGTCCCTAACATCTCCACGACTAAATGCTTGCGCAATTTGCCTGCTGAGGGGACCGATATTGGGTTGATGAGGTACGGCCGTTTCGTATTTAGTTGGGGTGCGCCGGAAAAATCTCATGAATGGTCACTCTGGACTTTGTTGAAAAACATTGTACAGAGTGACAATGGAACGCGCAATGCAGAGAAACCTCCCGCAGGTTCCATCCAAAAGTTACTAGCTGGACGAAACCTGCGGGAGGTTGGGGGTTAGGTGGTTTTGGTAACTTTGTTGAGGCCGCGCGGGGCTTCGGTGTTGTACCCTTTGACGCGGGTGAGGTGGTAGGCAAACAGTTGGGCGGGCAAGATACTGACCAGCGGCGAGAGCCATTCTGGCAGGTCTTTGGGCAGCGGGATGGGGGAAGTGGCCAACGTCAGCGTCGGCTCGTCGTTGCTAAGGATGAGCAGTTCGGCCTGTTTCTCTTCGGCCAGCTTTTGCAGCAGCTCGCGCATGTCGGCTAAAACGGGGCCAGCCGGGGCCACGGCCATGATGGGGAAGCCGCGCTCCACAACGGCGATGGGACCGTGGCGAAAATCGGCGGAGGAGTAAGGCTCAGCGACGACGTAGGTGAGCTCCTTAAGTTTGAGCGACCATTCGAAGGCGGTGGCGTAGTTGTAGCCTCGTCCCAGGACCACGCACTGCTTCATGTAGCGGTAGCGCTGCGCCAGCTGACCAATTCGTTCGTCGTGGGCCAATACGGCCGTTCCCCATTCCCCCAATCTTTCAATTGCCTCAAACCGATCTTGCGCCTGGCCCCAGGCGGCCGAGAGCATGGCGATGGCCAAGAGCTGGCTGGTGTACGTTTTGGTGGCGGCGACGGCCGTTTCCACCCCTGCCTGAATATCGATGACAAAATCGGCCGTTTGGGCCAATGGCGAATTTGGCTCGTTGGTGATGGCCAGCGTCGGCTGCCCCTGCCGTTTGCCCTCGGCGACCACGTTGACAATGTCGGGCGACTCCCCCGACTGGGAAATGCCGATTACTAGCGCGCCGCGCAGCCGGGGCGGCTGCTGGTACAGGCTAAACAGCGACGGCGTGGCCAGCGTCACCGGCAGCCGGTTCATCGCCCCCCACAAATAGCTGGCGTACCGCGCCGCGTTGTCCGACGTGCCCCGTGCGGCAATGAAAGCGTGCTGAACGGTGTCCAGCGGTATCGCCTGGGCAATCGCCCGAACAACCTCTAGATTTTTGGCGTAACTGTGCTGCCAAACGGCCGTTTGTTCATGAATCTCAGCATGTAATGACATGGTATCTCCTGCAAATTTATAAGGAACACAGAGTTACACAGAGAAGCCACAGAGCTGCACAGAGAAAAAGAATAAAAATCTGCAAGCGCTATCTGCGCAAATCTGCGTAATCTGCGGAAAAATTCTTTTGATAAACAATGCGCCCGGCGATGAAGGTGGTATGCACCTGCAAGTCGGGGGTGAGCAAAACCAGATCGGCGTCGCAGTGGGGGGCGATGCGCCCTTTGTGGGGCAGGTTGAGCAGATTGGCGGGCGTGCTGGTGACGGTGGGCAGCGCTTCGGCCAGGGTACAGCCGGTGAAGGTGATGAGATTGCGTACGGCCGTATCCAGCGCCAACACACTGCCCGCCAGCGTGCCAGACGGCAGCCGCGCCGTCGTTTCGTCCACGATCACCTCAAAATCCCCCAACGGATAGCAGCCCGGCGGCATCCCCAGCGCCGCCATCGCATCGGTGACCAGATTGAGACGGCCGTTTCCCACCAGCTGCCACACCAGTCGCACCAGCTCAGGATGCACATGCTCGCCATCGACAATGAGGCCGATGGTGATGCGCTCATCGGCCAGGAGTGCGCCCGCCAGCCCCGGTTCGCGGTGGTGCAGCGGAGGCATGGCGTTGAACAGGTGCGTGCCGTAACGAATCCCGGCGTCGAAGCCAGCCGTGGCCTGGGCCAGGGTGGCGGTGGAATGCCCGGCGCTGACGATTACGCCGCGCTCGCTGAGCAATTGCACCACGCCCAGCGCACCGTCCAGCTCTGGAGCCAGCGTGACCAGGCGAATGCCGCTTTCGGGCGACCAGTTGGCCACTTTTTTGGCGGTGGGCAGTTGCAAATAGGCGGGGTTGTGCGCCCCTTTTTTGTCGGGGTGTAAAAATGGGCCTTCGATGTGCAGCCCCAGCGGTGTGGCCCCTTGAAACCCACGGGGCGGACCGCTGGTAATGATTTGTTGGGCGGCGGAAACGGCCGTTAACGGCGAGGTAATGATCGTAGGCAAAAAGCTGGTGACGCCGTATTGAGGCAAATGCGCCGCCACGGGCCAGATGCCGCGTGGCTCACTGGTAAAATCAAGGCCAATCGCCCCATTGAGCTGCAAATCAATGAAGCCGGGGATGAGGTGCAGGCCGGTTGCATCAATGCAGCTTACCCTTTCCGGCAGATCGATCTGGCTGCTGGGGGCGACAGTTTGGATACGGCCGTCTGCCAGCAAAACCGTGCCATCTCCCATCACTTCATCCGGCGTATAAACTGTGGCGTGTTGAATGCAAATCATACTGACCCCCTGGGGCTGATGAAGATAAACTTTTTAGATCGGTAATAAACTATCTGTCATTCCGAGCGAAGTCTTCGGAGCGAGGAATCTTTCACCTCGGCCAACGCGAAGATTCCTCGCCGAAGACGGCTCGGAATGACAATTTCAGGAATACCGATTTATTTTCTTAACTTTCATAAGCCCCAGGCTAAAACTGATTACTAATCTACCGATTACTGATTACCATCCCCCAACCGCACCGGCAGCCTGCCCTGGAACGGAATCTGGCCGAACAGGGCGGCAGCCAGGGCGCGCATGGCGGCGGGCAGGAGGCTGTAGGTGCAAATGTGCGTCTGGGATTGTGGGTAGACGGTGAGATCGTACGGGGTGCGCAGGGCAACGGTGATGGTGGGAACGGCCGTTCCCACCAGTTCATTCACCAATTCCACCTGCATGGCGTCCATCGCGGCGCTCAGCGTGCCCACGATGAGCAAATCGTACCCGACCGCTTTTTGGCGCAGGCTGGCGATTTCGTCGGCGGTGGGCGGGTGGCTGGTAATAAATTCGTCTACGTGCGGGTGATGGGCGCGAACGGCCGCTGCTAGCGTCGGCGTGATAAACGAGGAGGTGTCGGCGGGCGTCAAATCCTTGGGCTGGGGCATGATGACGGCAATGCGGGCATCCGGTTCAAGGCGCAGCGGCAGCAGCCCGGCGTCGTTGCGCACCAGGGTGATGGCGCGATTGGCCACCGTTTGCGCCAGTTCTTGATGTGCGGCGCAGGCCACGACCGCCAGCGGCGGCTGCGGCATCTGGGCCACCCACCGCTTCAGCGCCATGATTCGGGCCAGCGATGGTTGCAGATGCGACTCGTCAATCAACCCGCGCGAATAAGCCAATTGCAAGCCCGCGTAGAGCCGTTCCTGCACTTCCTCGCTGTTGGTTAGCAGCAGCAAATCGACCTCGGCGCGAACGGCCGTAATCACGTCCACAATCTGCCCCGCCCCCTGCGAAATCGCCCCCATGTCCAGCGCATCGGTGATGACGATACCGTCAAAGCCCAGCTCGTCCCGCACAAAGTCGCGCATCACGGCGCGGGAGAGCGTGGCGGGCAGCTCGGTGCTGCCGGTGAGGGCGGGAATGGCAAAATGGCCGGTCATCACCAGCTTGGCTCCGGCTTGAATGGCGGCGCGGAACGGCCGTAATTCCATCGCCTCCAACCGCTCCCGGCTGTGGTCAATCAGCGGCAGGGCGTAATGGGAATCCACTTTGGCTTCTCCCTTGCCGGGGAAATGTTTAAGCGTCGCTGCCACGCCCTCGGCCTGCATCCCCTCGACCAAAGCGACGGCCAGTTCGGCCGCCAGGGTGGGATCGTCGCCAAAAGCGCGGATGCCGCAGGCGGGATTGTGCGGATTGGTATTGATGTCGCAGTTTGGGGCATAGTTGACGTTGACGCCCAGCGCCGCCAGCTCGCGCCCAATTGCCTGGCCTACCTGTCGAGCCAAAGCCGCGTCGCGGGTGGCGCCCAGGGCCATGTTGCCGGGGAAGAGCGTGGTTTCTTCGCCCAGGGCGTTGAGCTGCCCCCCCTCCTGATCCGTGGCGATGATGAGCGGCGGCTGGTTGGCCTGCGCGGCGATGGCTTGTAATTCGGCCGTCAGAGCCCGCACCTGCGCCGGGCTTTGCACGTTCAGGGGGCGAAAAAGGGTGAATCCAGCAGACGGCCGTTCCAACAGCCACTCCCGAATTCGCTGCGGCACCTCATACCCCTCAAACGCCAACATCAACTTAAAACCTAATTCGTCTTTCATTAGCAAGCTCCTGTGAGATTGGGCCAATTTTTAAAATTGGCCCAATCTTTATCCTTTGACAGATCCCGCCAGCAGCCCCCGCACAAAATACCGCTGCAAGGAAAAGAAGACTATCAGCGGGATGATCATCGTCAAAAAGGCTCCGGCAGTGAGCAAATGCCACGCCTCCCCTTTGGTGCCGACCATTGCCGACAGGCGCGAGGTGACGATGGCCACGTCTGGATTGGTGCCCAAAAAGACCAGGGCGACCAGCAGATCGTTCCATACCCACAAAAATTGGAAGATGGCAAACGAGGCAATCGCCGGTACCGACAGCGGCAGCACCAGCCGGGTAAAGGCGGTGTAGTGGGATGCGCCGTCGATGAAGGCGGATTCAAACAGCTCGGTGGGCAGTTGGGAGATATAGCTGTAGAGCAAATAGATCGCCAGCGGCAGGCCAAAGCCGGTGTGGGCCAACCAGGTGCCCAAAAAGGTGCCGTTCAGCTCCAGGCTCGTGTAGAGGCGGAGCACGGGAATGAGCGCCATTTGCAGCGGCACCACCAGCAGCCCCACGACCCCGGCAAACAGCCAATCCCGCCCCGGAAAGCGCATCCAGGCAAAGGCGTAAGCGGCAAACGCGGCCAGGGTAATGGGAATGACGGTGGCGGGAATGGTGACGATCAGGCTGTTGATAAAGGCGTTGAGCATCCCGTCGGCGTTGAGGACGGTGCTGTAATTTTCCAGCGTCCATTGGCTCATCTGGAAGGGATGAACCAGCGCGGTCCACCAGCCGGTGGTGCGAATCTCGTTGGCAGTGCGAAATGAGCTGACAAACATGCCCACCGTGGGCAAGGTCCACAAGAAGCAAATGAGGAATACGGCCGTTCTTACCGGCGCTTTCTGTAAAAATTTCTGCACCCTGTTTTGTTGTCTGGTGTGTGAATAAGTCGTCATGTTCCCTCTTTTCGGTAATCAGTAAGTCAGTATTCAGTAATCAGTGGGTCAGTGACCAGTCTAAACTGATTACTGACCTACTGACCACTGATTACCGATTAATCCCCTGTCGCCGCAAATTGCGAATGTTAATCACCATGATCGGCACCACCACGACCAGCAAAATGACCGCCAGCGAACTGGCCCGGCCAAAATTGCGGAAGTTGAACATCTCCACAAACATGCGGTTGGCGATCACTTCCGTTTCAAATTTGCCGCTGGTCATCACGTAGACAATGTCGAATACCTTTAGGATGGCAATAAAAATCGTGGTGGCCACGGTGATGATCGCTCCCTGAATCATGGGAATGATCACCCGAAAGAAGGTTTGCAGCTCCGACGCGCCGTCCATGCGCGCCGCTTCAATCACTTCGCCCGGCACCCCTTTGAGCGCGGCGGAGAGCACCACCATGGCAAAGCCAGTTTGCAGCCAGATCATAATAACGATGAGCGCATAGGTGTTGAAGCTGGTTTCGATAAGCCACGGGATCGGGTCCAGGCCAAACCGGGTTACCACGGCGTTGAGCAGGCCAATCTGGGCGCGGCCACCCGGCTGCCAGGCGTAGACAAATTTCCAGATAACGCTGGCCCCCACAAAGGAGATGGCCAGCGGCAAAAAGATGAACGATTTGGCCAGCGCTTCCCGCTTAACCCGGTCTACCAGGGTGGCAAAGATCAGGCCAATGGCCACGCTGCCGCCCGTGCCGATGATGAGCCAGAGTAAATTATTGCGGAAGGCGATCTGCATTTCCGGGCTGGTGAAGGCAAACTGGTAATTTTGCAGGCCAAGTGCCGTGAGACTAAAGACACGCCGCTCGATGTTAGTGCCGCGCTCCGTAATGGTTTTGGGGTGGACGAGCAGCCAGACGGGCTTCTCGTTGGCGGTAATGCGGGCCAGCTCAAACTGATCGGTGTTAATGAGGTAGCGATCAAAGGTCAGCGTGGCAGCGTCGGTGACCAGGTCGGCGGTCATGCTGTCTGAGGTCCAATACTGCTCCGGTACTGTTGCGGGCACATTGAGAATATCTTCGGAGATGCTGGTGTAAATAGTGTTGAATACGGGGTAGATGAGGTAGGTACTCAGCAGCAAAACAGCGGGACCGACGAAGATAAACGGCCGTATCCGTTCTCTCGCCCCAAACGGCAGCCGCCCAATCAAATCATTAGCCACCCAAAAGAGCGCCCACACCCCGCCGATGCCCACCAGCAGGGCAACGGCCGTAATCATCAACTTGCCCGTCAGCGGGGCCAGCCCCGTCTCTTGCAGAGCAGCCAGCGCCGAATTCATGCCCAGCCGAGCGTACAGGTTCAGCAAAAACTGCTCCGGCGCTGCGCGATCCTTCATAAAGCCAATGCTCCAGCGCAGAATGAAGTAAACGGCCGTTGCCACCCCCACCGACAATGCAGTCCGACCCAAATTGGTCAGCGACTTTTCATCTTTTGCTTGCGGCGACGAAACAACTTGCCCGGCCATGAGATTACCCTTGTTGAAATGTAATTGGGTAACTGGGTAATTGCTCAATTACCCAGTTACCCAATTACTCAATTACAGATTTAGTTGCTCGGCCAGCTGTCTTCGATGCGCTGGAGGACGGTTTCTGTGTCGGTGCCGCTGACCCAATCCACCATGCCGCTCCAGAAGGTGCCTGCACCCACTTCGGCGGGCATCAGGTCGGAGGCATCAAAGCGGAGGGTGGTGGCACCCTGCAAGATTTCGGCCTGGGCCTGATCAACGTAGTTACCGTACCAGTCGGCCGGAACGCCGCGGTTGGGGGAGATGAAGCCACCTGCCTCAACCCAGCCCTTAGCTGCATCAGCCGTGGCTAGATACTCGATCACCGCCAGCACTTCGGGCCGGTCGCTGAAGGCGGCAAAGACATCACCACCGCCGAGCACGGGACGGCCGTAGGCTTCATCAATCGGCGGCAGGTAGAAGAACGAGCTGTCTTCGCCCGCCACTTTGCCCTCGGGCCAGAAGTCGGGAATCCAGCCAGCCTGCCGGTGCATCCAGCATTGCGGGCCAGCGTCATCAAACATCGGGGTTTGTGTATCGCCCACCCAAATCGTCAAGATACCCGTCGTGCCGCCGTAAACGTAATCTTCATTAAACCAGATGTCGCCTACGATGTTGGCTGCATTCACCACGGCTGGGTCGTTGAAGGGAATCTCGTGATTCACCCATTGGTCGTAGGTTTCGGGCGGGGCCGTGCGCAGCAGCACGTCTTCGATCCAGTCAGTGGCCACCCAGCCGGTAACGCCGCCATGCTCCATGCTGATGCACCACGGCGTGCCGCCGTCGGTCACAATCTGGTCACTCAGGGCAATCAGTTCATCCCACGTTTCGGGAATTTCATAGCCAGCGTCGGCAAATGCCTGCACCGGGTACCAGACAATGCTCTTGGTGCTGGCGCGGAAGAAGACGCCAGAGAGCTGGCCATCAACCGTGCCCAGGTTGACCCAGGCGTCGCTGTAATCGGCGGCGAGCTGCTCTGTGTTGATGTTGGCGCCCAAATCAACCACTGCCCCTTCGCGGACAAACTCAGCCAGCAGGCCGGGCTGCGGGAAACCGGCGATGTCGGGAGCGTCGCCACCCTCTACCCGCACGGTGATGAGGGTTTCAAACTCGGAAGAACCTTCGTACTTGAGATTGATGCCCGTACGTTCGGCAAAGTCGGCCAGGGTGTTGACAAAGCTTTCACCCTCGCCCTCGGTCCATTTACCAAAGATGGTCACTTCGGTGCCGGCAAACTCGCCCGCTTCAGCCCGGGCCAGATGGGCGTAGCCACCGGCATCTTCGGCTGCTTCAACATCGCCCATGCCGCCCAGCCCCGTTTGGGTGTCTGGCCAGCTGTTTTCGATGTTTTGCAAGACGGTATCTGTCTCGGTGCCGCTGACCCAATCCACCATGCCGCTCCAGAAGGTGCCTGCGCCCACTTCGGCGGGCATCAGGTCGGAGGCGTCAAAGCGGAGGGTGGTGGCGTTTTGCAGAATTTCGGCCTGGGCCTCGTCCACATAGCTGCCGTACCAATCGTTTGGCACGCTGCGGTTGGGGGAGATGAAACCACCGGCTCTCACCCATACTTCAGCCCCTTCGGGCAGGGAGAGGTATTCCATGAGAGCGGCCGTTTCCGGGCGGGTATTAAATGCAGAGAAGACATCACCACCGCCGAGGACGGGACGGCCGTAGGCTTCATCAATTGGCGGTAGATAGAAGAACGAGCTGTCTTCGCCCGCCACTTTGCCTTCGGGCCAGAAATCGGGAATCCAGCCCGCCTGCCGGTGCATCCAGCATTGTGGGCCAGCGTCATCAAACATCGGGGTTTGCGTATCGCCCACCCAGATGGTCAGAATGCCGGTGGTGCCGCCGTAGACGTACGCTTCGTTAAACCAGATGTCGCCCACGATGTTGGTGGCATTCACAATGGCCGGATCGTTGAACGGAATCTCGTGATTCACCCATTGGTCGTAGATTTCGGGCGGGGCGGTGCGCAGCAGCACATCCTCTACCCAGTCGGTGGCTACCCAGCCGGTAACGCCGCCATGCTCCATGCTGATGCACCAAGGCGTGCCGCCGTCGGCCACAATCTGGTCGCTCAGGGCGAGCATCTCAGCCCATGTTTCTGGGATTTCGTAGCCAGCGTCGGCAAATGCCTGCACCGGGTACCAGACAATACTCTTGGTGCTGGCGCGGTAAAAGACGCCAGACAGCTGATTGTTGACGGTTGCCAGATTGATCCAGGCGTCACTATAGTTAGCTTTTAACTCAGCTACATTTAGGAATTGAGCATGATCCGGGATAGCCCCTTCCCGCACAAATTGGGCCATCAGCCCAGGCTGCGGAAAACCGGCGATGTCGGGGGCGTCGCCGCCCTCTACCCGAATGGTGATGAGGGTCTCGAATTCGGACGATCCTTCATACTTCACCGTGATGCCGGTGGCTTCTTCGAAGGGAGCCAGGGCAGCGACGAAGTTCTCGCCTTCTGCTTCGGTCCATTTGCCAAAGACGGTGACGGTACTGCCGGAAAAGTCGCCATTTTTAGCCTGTTCCAGGAAGGAACCAGCAGCTTCGGCAGCGGGTTCGGGGGTATCGGTTGTCTCTTCGGCGGTTTCTGTTGTTTCTGCTACTGTTTCGGTTGGGGTGTCTGTATCAGCGGCTTGCGGCCGTTCGCCACAGGCCACAACGAGCATGGCGATCAGGGCAAACAAGAAAACAAGATATAACTTGCGCATTTTAATCTCTCCTTCTGCCTACAAGTTTGTAGGAACAATTAGCATGACTCTCTCTGGTTGGGGGGAAATACGGGCGTTTTCTAAGCAAGAAATGATGAGAGAGCCATTCCAAAAGGGAGCCGTGTCGAAAACGCCGTGCTTTTAGGGTATTATTTTTGTCGTTGAGGGATCACCTCCTTTGACCAGGATAACGTCACAATGTTGGAGTTCGCGGCTCGGTTGTGGCGTTATCTCTCTTAAAGATGGGACACGAATGAACACAGATTTTTGTCTGTGTTTATCAGCATTAATCTGTGTCCTTTTTATTCATTTTGAAGCGCTCCACCAATCGGGAACGCTTCTGAAGCAGCTTGCCTGGCCAGATGCACTGCGCCCCAGACGCCGGGACTGTAATCGGGTAAAATCAGGTGCAGCCTTTCATCCAGCAGCAGGCTGGCAGCCAGGGTTGATTGTTGTCGCAGTTGGGCCAGTTCGTGCAAAATGGGAGCCAGAAAGGCGGCTCCGCTGTGGGTGACGCCGCCGCCCAGCACAATTTTTTCCACATCGTAAGTCATGATGAGCCATTGAATGGCCCGGCTGAGATGCAGGCTGACGTGCTGCACCACGGTTTGGGCTGCCGGATCGCCATCGGCCGCTGCGCGGTAAACGTCGCCCGCGTTTTGGATGGCGTATTGGGTGGGTGGGGCAGCGGCAAGCAGCTGGCGGATGATGGCGGGGCCAGCGACGATGGTTTCCAGGCAGCCATGCAGGCCGCAGTTGCAGAGACGGCCGTTTGGTTCAGCAATCATGTGGCCAATTTCGCCCGCCATGCCGTTGTGCCCCCGATGGAGACGGCCATTCAACATAACCCCCGCCGCAATCCCCGTGCCAATGCTCAGGTACGCTACGCTTTGCACTGGTTCCGTCTGGCACACATAATCAAATGCGCCGATGGCCGCCGTACGCACATCGTTTTCCAGAAGGGTGGGCGTCTTGAACCGGGCCGAAAGGGTTGGCCCCAGCGGATACGCCTGCAAATTGAGATTGACGGCCAGCTGAACGATGCCGGTGGCGGGATCAACCTGTCCGGGCACGCCCAGGCCGATGCTTTGGATTTGTTGGGTCGTAGCCCTGGCTTCGGTCAGAGCGGCATGGATGGCGCGGGAAATCGTGGCCAGCAGCTCATCGGGCGTGGTGGTATGGGTGGGCACGGTCGCCTGGCCCAGCACACAACCGCTGGAATCGACGACCAAAGCGGCCGTTTTTGTCCCCCCAACATCTAAACCCACTAAAAGCCGTTCTGCCTGCATAAAAAATCCTTCAAAAAATGGAGATTGGATATTAGAGATTGGAGATTATCGGCTTCCAATCTCTAATATCCACCTTAAATAACGCCTAATCCCTGGCTCAAAATCAAGGCCGACGCACCCAATAAAACCAGGTTCGATTCGGTGGTGGCGTACTGCACGGCCGTTTCGGCCGCTAATTTCGGTAAAACCCGCCGGCTCATGCTGGACTGCACGGCATTAATGAATAAATCGCCCGTCTGGGCAACATCTCCGGCAATCACAATCCGGTTGACGTTGAGGATGCCCACCAGATTGGCCACCGCCAGCCCTAAAAATGTGCCCGCCCGGGTCACAATTTGCTGTGCTGTGGTGTCCCCTTGCTGGCACGCCTGGCGCAAAACTTCCCAGGTGATGGCGCGATCAGACGGCCGTAACCGGGCTAGCAGCGAATCGGGGTTTGCCGCAGCGGCCGTTTCCGCCTGACGCAGCATCGCCCGGACGCTGGCGACCGTTTCCAGGCAGCCCACATTGCCGCAGGAACACAGCTCGCCGTTGTCCACCACGCTGACGTGCCCAATTTCACCCGCACCAAACCCTTCTCCGTAAAAGATACGGCCGTTCAGCACAATCCCGGAACCAATGCCCTGCCCCATTTTGATGAGAACCAGGTTGCGCGTGTCGTCGTGGCCGTAGGAATATTCAGCCAGGGCGGCCAGATGGCTGTCGTTGGCGATGTAGACGGGGCATTGGAAGCGGTCGGCCAGCAGCTGCCGCAGCGGCAAGTCGTGCCAATCCAGGTTGACGGATTGTTTCACCAGCCCGGCGTCGGCATCGATAAGGCCGGGGCTGCCCAAGGCCAACCCCAGCACGGGCGCGGTAACATGGCTGAGCAGCTGCGTCACCAGTTCATACACTAAATCGAGGGCGGCCTGGGCGGTACGGCCGTTTACCGGCAAGCTAATCTGCTGTTCAAAATGGCCGCCTAAATTAACCAGCGCCCCGGCAAACTGTTCGTTACCCAAATCGAGGCAAATGAGCTGGCGAGCTTCTGCCACCATGGTCAGCAGGATGGGGGGTTTGCCGCCCAGGGAAGGGCCAAAGCCCGTTTCAGCCACAATCCCTTTAGCCAGATAGCCCGCCACAATGTTGGAAACGGTGGCGCGGGTCAGCCCGGTCAGCCGCGCCAGATCGGCCCGGCTCACGTCGCCCGCCTCGTAAATGGTTTTGAGAACCAGTCGGGCATTGTGGTGTTTGGTGTGCTGTCGCGTTGCTTTTTTTGCCGTCAATTGGGATTGGGTCATGCTAAACTCTACTTAGTAAGTTCATTAAACATACTAAGAGTATACTGTATTCTGGCAAATAGCGTCAACCCTTTTCACAACCCAGTTTTGCACAGCCCTATGCAAACGCCACTGGCTGAAAAACGGCGCAAATGAGCGGCAGTTCCTTATCCATTTATTATCTTGCGCGGTGGCATCGCTCTGGGAAATTGCTATACTGCCAACAAATCGGCGCTGGAGTCACACATCTTATACCTGCTCTGATTCGATCTTTCTATTTTCTATGGGAGTTGCCGACGATGAGCGAAAAACCACAAAATTTTTCACTACCTGCCAAATCCTTGTGGCTGTTAGCTGCGCTTTTAGGCTTAATAGTGCTGGTGGTTTTTACCGGCCCACTTTGGCGTTCCTTGTTGATTTCTGCTCTTATTGCCTATCTGCTGAACCCCGCATTGATCCAGTTGCAAAAACGGCTGCGGTTGAGCCGAACCGTGGCGACGGTGATTCTTTTTTTGCTGCTGCTGCTTTTAGCAGCAGCCATTATTTATGGGGTCAGCAGTTCCATTGCGACTCAGCTGCCGGAATGGAGTCAGGAGCTAAGGCAGGCGTGGTCGGAAATTTTATTGCTGCTGGAACGGCCGTTTACCATCCTTAACTTCACCATTCGTCCTCAGGTTTTGCTGGAATATTTGCAAACAGCCGCCAGCAATGCCGCCACCAGCCTGCCCGCTTCCTCTGGCGGTTGGCTGGGCGGCCTGGCCGACAATCTCATCTGGAGCGTGGTGATTTTGGTTAGCCTTTACTACCTGCTGCGCGACGGACAAAACATTGTGCCCGGCCTCATCAGCCTGCTCCCCGAAACGTACCAGCCACGAGCCAAAGCGTTCGCAGACGATCTGGATAGCACCTGGCGCACCTTTTTGCGGGCGCAAATCATCATCTTTTTAGTATTGAGCGTGCTGGTTGTGGTAAGCACGGTCCTCATTTTGTGGCTTTTCCGCCGGGGCTGGTTGCCGCTTTCTCCCTTTGGTCTGGTGCTTTTACTTATTGTTGTCTACACAGCTATTCAGCAGGTAGATAATTTGTGGCTGCGTCCCCAATTTATGGGGCAGGCGCTCAAGCTGCACCCCGGCGTTGTCATTGTTTCCCTTTTGGCGGCGCTGGCGTTTACCGGCGTACTGGGAGCCTTGTTGATTGTGCCAGTTTTGGCCAGTCTCAAGCTGCTCTTTCAACATTTTCGCAGCTACGCCGTTGCCCAACTTGATTTGTCAGACGAACTGACCAATTCTCTGGAGCAGATCGCTAATGAACCAATCAATGAAGTTGATGAGGCGCTATGAACAGTTGGCACACAAACAGTGTTGAATCCATTGTTGATGAACTGCAAATCAATCTGAAGCAGGGATTAGACCCCACAGAAGTACGACGCCGCCAGGAACAGTACGGCCGTAACGAGCTCATCAGCAAAGCAGGCAAACATCCGCTGAAGCTGCTCTGGGAGCAAGCCAGCAGCACGATGGTGCTCATCCTCATCGCAGCCACCGTCATTTCTGGCTTCCTGGGCAAAGTGACCGAGGCGGCAGCTATCGGGGCCATCGTGGTGCTTTTTGTAATCCTGGGTTTTGTGCAGGAGTATCGGGCCGAACAGGCGATGGCTGCCTTAAAGAAGCTGGCGGTGCCGCTGGTGCGTGTGCTGCGCAACGGCCGTTTGCAAGAAATGTCCGCCTTTGAGCTGGTGCCGGGGGATGTCATCTCGCTGGAAGCGGGCAACGCCATTCCCGCCGACGTGCGCCTGACCACCAGCGCCAACCTGCGCGTGCAGGAAGCGGCGCTCACGGGCGAATCGGAAGCGGTGGAAAAATTTATCGCAGCGCTGGAAAAAGAAAACATCCCTCTGGGTGACCGACGCAACATGGCGTACATGGGCACCGCTGTGACGTATGGGCGGGGAACGGCCGTTGTGGTGGCCACTGGCATGCAAACAGAGCTGGGCAAAATCGCTACCCTCATCCAGGACGTGCCGGACAGCATTACGCCGCTGCAGCGGCAGTTGGACCGGGTTGGGCGGCAGTTGGCGCTGGCCGGGGTCATCATTGCCGCGTTAGTGATGATTATTGGGCTGATTCAGGGGGAAACGCTGGAGGATATGTTTTTAACGGCCGTTTCCGTCGCCGTTGCCGTTATTCCCGAAGGGCTGCCTGCCGTGGTCACCATTACCCTGGCGCTGGGAGCCCAGCGCATGCTGCGCCGCGCTGCCCTCATCCGCAAGCTGCCCGCTGTAGAAACGTTGGGCGCCGTCACCATTATCTGCTCAGACAAGACCGGCACGCTCACCGTCAACCGGATGACCGTCACCATTTTGGACGTGGCCGGGCATTACCTGGAGCTGGCGGGAACCAGCGATACGCCCGGTGCGTCTTACCGTCTGGCCGCCGGGCCAGATGAACTGTTTGGCAGCCGCCCTCCCGCCATCGGCCTGACGTTGGCCGCCGGGGCATTGTGCAACGATGCCTCATTTCAGCCAGACCCAGAAACGGGCCGCTACAGCTTTTTAGGCGATCCCACAGAGGGTGCTTTGCTGGTGGCGGCCCAGCAGGCCGGGCTGGAACAAACCCATCTGGGGCAAATTTTCCCCCGCGTCAATGAACTGCCGTTTGATTCGGATCGCAAGCGGATGACAACGGTACACAAGCTGGACACCGCGCCAGAAAATTTACCAACGGCCGTACGCGCCCTCATCGGCACAGAAAAACCGTTCGTCGCCTTTACCAAAGGCGCGGTTGATGGTTTGCTGGAAATTTGCAGCCGAGTTTGGTCAGAAGCAGGCATTGTGCCGCTGGATGAAGCGTGGCGCACGCGCATTGAGATTGCCAACAACGAGATGGCCCAAAACGGGATGCGCGTGCTGGGTGTGGCGCTGCGCCGCCTGGAAACGCCCACTGATCCGCTGGAGGAAAATCTCATCTTAATTGGGTTGGTGGGGATGATCGATCCGCCGCGCCCGGAGGTGAAAACGGCCGTTGCCACCTGCAAAAAAGCCGGTGTGCGCCCCATCATGATTACCGGCGATCATCCCCTGACGGCCCGGTTCATTGCCCACGATTTAGGCATTTCGGAAAACGGCCGTGTTAAAACAGGCCAAAATCTGGACGAGATGAGCCAGGCAGAGCTGGACGAGGCCGTGCTGGAGGTTTCTGTGTATGCGCGTGTCTCGCCAGAGCACAAGCTGCGCATTGTGGAAGCGCTGCAGCGGCAGGGGCATGTCGTGGCGATGACGGGGGATGGCGTAAACGACTCCCCTGCGCTGCGCCGGGCCGATATTGGCATTGCCATGGGCATTACCGGCACAGACGTTTCCAAAGAAGCGTCGGAAATGGTATTGCTAGACGACAACTTTGCCACCATCGTGGCGGCCGTGGAGGAAGGGCGAACGATCTACGATAACATCCGCCGCTTTGTAAAGTTCTCCATTGCCGGGAACCTGGGCAAAATTCTGGTGATGCTTTTGGCCCCCTTCATGGGCATCAGCGTGGCGTTGGTGCCGCTGCAGCTGCTCTGGCTAAACCTGATGACAGATGGTCTGCTGGGACTGGGACTGGGTGTGGAACCGGCCGAAAAAGGGATTATGACGCGCCCGCCCCGTTCGCCGCAGGCCTCGCTGTTTCACGGTGGGCTGACGGCGCACATTGTGCGGGTGGGCGTGTTAATCGGCGTCGTGGGGCTGCTGGTGGCCTGGCTGGGGGCGAATCCTGATGTGGCCATAGCCAGCAGTTGGCGTACGATGTTGTTTACCACGCTGGCTTTTTTGCAGGTGGGGCAGGCGATTGCTTCGCGGTCCACTCTCGTATCAGCTTTTTCGCTGGGCTGGCGCTCGAACCTGACACTTTTCTGGCTAGTGCTGGTGGTGGTGGGTTTGCAGATTTTGGTGATTTATCTGCCCGGGGTGCGCACCTTTTTTACGGCCGTTCCCCTCACGCTCACCGAACTGCTCATTTGTGTGGGGTTAGGCAGTCTGGCGTTTTGGGCCATTGAGCTGGAAAAATGGTGGCTCAATCGGCGGTAAGTGGTGGAAAATGTGGGGCCGCTGGATGCCGTAAAGCGGAGCGTCAGCCTGCTAAAAGAAACCTGGGGCGAGCAAATTGCCGGGAATCTGAGCGTGGGCTTTATTTTTGGCCTGATTTCTTTCCTGGTTATTCTGGTTGGCGTGCCGGTTATTATTTTAGCGGTGATGAGTGGCAGCGTGGCGTTGATGGTAACGGCCGTTGCGCTCATCGTCCTGCTGCTGATGGTACTAGCCAAAAAACAGGCCACCTCGCACGAGGTGGCCTGTTTTTTTTAAGCAATTTGATCTGTTTAGCTTTCGTACGCTTCCATGGGTGGGCAGGCGCAGACCAGGTTACGGTCGCCGTAGACGTTGTCGATGCGGGCCACGGCGGGCCAGAATTTGCTGCTGCGCACCCATTCGGAGGGGAGTGCGGCTGTTTCGCGGGAATACGGCCGTTCCCAACTTTCGCTGGCAATCATAGACGCCGTATGGGGCGCGTGAGCCAACACACTGTCTTCATGGGTCACCTTACCCGCCTCAATCTCCGCAATCTCCTGCCGAATCTGAATCATGGCGTCGCAGAAGCGGTCAATCTCAACCAGCGACTCGCTTTCCGTTGGCTCGATCATCAGCGTGCCGGGGACGGGGAAGGACATGGTGGGCGCGTGGTAGCCGTAATCCATCAGCCGTTTGGCCACATCTTCTACCGAGGCAAACTCTTTAAGCGGCCGTAAATCAATGATGCATTCGTGGGCAACACGGCCGTTTTCACCCTTGTACAGCACCGGATAATGCGGATCGAGCCGTTCAGCGATGTAGTTGGCGTTCAAAATCGCCACTTCCGTTGCTTTTTGCAGCCCGTCATCCCCCATCATGGCGATGTAGGCGTACGGGATGGGCAAGATGCTGGCGCTGCCCCACGGCGCGGCCGAAACCGGGCCAATCGCCTGGTCCCCCCCAACGCCATCAACCACCGGATGCCCCGGCAGGAACGGTGCCAGATGGGCCACCACGCCAATCGGGCCCATGCCTGGGCCACCGCCGCCGTGCGGAATGGTAAACGTTTTGTGCAGGTTCAGGTGGCAGACATCCGCCCCAATTTTGCCGGGGCTGGTCAGGCCGACCTGGGCGTTCATGTTGGCCCCGTCCATATACACCTGCCCGCCGTTGTCGTGGATGATCTGGCACATCTCTTCGATGGCCGCTTCAAACACGCCGTGGGTGGAGGGGTAGGTGATCATCACGGCCGCCAGATTTTCGCTGTGCTTCTCTGCTTTTTCGCGCAGATCGTCCACGTCGATGTTGCCATTGTCGTCGCACTTCACCACGACCACATCCATGCCCGCCATGACGGCGCTGGCCGGGTTGGTACCGTGTGCCGAGCTGGGAATGAGGCAAACGGTGCGCTGGGCGTCGCCGCGCGACAGGTGGTAGGCGCGAATGACCAACATGCCGGTGTATTCACCCTGCGCGCCGGAGTTGGGCTGTAGGGAAATGGCGGCAAAGCCGGTAATTTCAGCCAGCCAGCGCTCCAGCCGACCAAACAGCTCCTGATAACCTGCCGCCTGATCCAGCGGCACAAACGGATGAAGTGCGCCAAATTTGGGCCACATCACCGGCAGCATTTCGGCCGTGGCGTTCAGCTTCATGGTGCAGGAGCCCAGCGGAATCATTGAGTGGGTGAGAGATAAATCTCTGGCTTCCAGCCGGTTGATATAGCGCATCATTTCCGTTTCGGAATGGTAGCTGTTGAAAACGGGATGGGTGAGGAAGTCGCTGGTGCGGGCATGGTTAGCTGGATAGGCCAGATCCACGGCGTCGGCCATTTCATGGACATCAAACTGGCCGGATTTTGCGCCGAAAATCTCAAACAGGCGCTCGATTTCATGCGATGCAGTAATTTCATCGAGAGAGATGCCGATACGGCCGTCCCCAAAATAGCGCAGATTCATCTCGTGAGCCAGCGCCGCTTCGCGAATCTCAGCCTGGCTTTTGGGGCCACCAGAGACGGTGATCGTATCGAAAACGGGATGCTCGTTGACGGTGTGGCCCAGCTGGGAGAGGCCATCGCGGAGAACGGCCGTGAGCAGCTGAACCCGCCGGGCAATCTTGCGCAAGCCGTCTGGCCCATGATACACCGCATACATCGAAGCCATGATGGCCAGCAGCACCTGCGCCGTACAGATATTGCTCGTCGCCTTTTCGCGGCGAATGTGCTGCTCGCGGGTTTGCATCGCCAGGCGCATCGCCGGGTTGCCCTGTGCATCAATCGACACACCAACCAACCGGCCTGGCAGCTGCCGCTTGTACTCTTCGCGGGTGGCCATGTAGGCGGCGTGCGGGCCACCGTACCCCAGCGGCACGCCAAAGCGCTGGCTGTTGCCCACCACCACATCGGCCCCAAATTCGCTGGGGGCACGCAGCAGCACCAGCGCCAGCAGGTCGGCGGCGACCACTACCAGGGCATCTTTTTCATGAGCAGTTTTCACGAAAGATTCATAATCAATGACGCTGCCATCGCTGGCGGGATATTGCAGCAGGGCACCAAAACAGTCGTCAAAGTCGTAGCTGTCATGGTCACCCACCACCACGTTGATGGCCAGCGGTTCCGCCCGGTTTTCTACCACGGCAATGGTTTGCGGATGGCACAGCTCGGAGACGAAGAAGGTGTTGGCGTTAGAGCGGCGGGAACGCTGGCGTAGAGCCAGGGTCATCGCTTCAGCGGCGGCGGTGCCTTCGTCCAGCATGGAGGCGTTGGCAATTTCCATGCCGGTAAGGTCCATGATCATCGTTTGGAAGTTGAGCAGCGCTTCCAGCCGCCCCTGGGCAATTTCTGCCTGGTAGGGGGTGTATTGGGTGTACCAGCCGGGGTTCTCGAAGATGTTGCGCAGCACGACGGGTGGAGTGAGCGTATTGCTGTAGCCCAGGCCGATGAAGCTGCGGTACAGCATGTTTTTGGCGGCAATGGCCCGCAGTTCGGCCAGAATCTCGGACTCACTGCGGGGGGGCTCCAGCTTCAGCTTGCCTTGCAGCCGAATTTTGCCGGGAATGGTTTGCTCGATCAGTTCGTCCAGGGAGCTAACGCGCAGGGTGGCCAGCATGTGGGCAATTTCTTCTTCACGGGGGCCAATGTGCCGATCGACAAAATGATCGGTGGGCACGAGTAAATCACGGTTACTCATTTGGATGTCGCCGTTACTTTTGCCATTGTGGCTGCTATTTTTGTGCGTGGCGGCGGTGGCGACCAGGGTGGGAATATTCATGGTTTCTCTCCGGGTTTTTAAACGGCCGTTAATTTAGTGTGGGATACGGCCGTTTGCTCAGGTGAAAGCGCCCCACAAACGGTTGTTTTTGAGGTTTTCACGGTGTGGGCTGTTGTGGTCAGCAAAGGTGTTAACAAAGTTAGGGAACAAAAGATCAATTTGCCAGCACAGGCAAATCAATCTTTTGGACATGGTTCATTTTGGAAACTTGTGCTTTGGGCGATTGACAAAATCGCCCTGCAATGGGCTGCTTATTCGCGTTCGCTCAGGTATTTTTCGTAAGCGGCGGCGTCCATCAGATTATCGAGTTCAGACGGATGGCTCATTTTCACTTTGATGAGCCAGGCCGATTCGTACGGATCCTGGTTGAGCTGTTCCGGGGTGTCGATGAGGTCTTCGTTTACGGCCGTAACATCGCCGGAAACAGCCATCAACAAATCGGCCGCTGCTTTAACAGACTCCACCACGCCAAACGTCTCGCCAATGCCAAAAAAGTCGCCTTCGTTGGGCAGTTCCAGGTACACAATATCGGATAAAGCATCCTGGGCGTGATCGGTAATGCCAATGGTGGCGGTGTCGCCTTCTACACGAACCCATTCATCATCTTCGGTATACTTCAAATCTGCTGGAATTTTGCTCATTATCATCTCCTTAGTTTGGGCCACAGAGAATCTTGAAGGGAGATCTCAAATGCCTCTGTCATCTCTGTGGCAGTTTCTGATATACTCGTTTTTTTTTGCAGCCAACAAAAAAGGACGCATAGCAATTGGGTAAATTGCTAGCGTCCTCTGTCATAGACCTGAGAGATTCACAGCACAACTTTTTTGTGCCACTTGCCCCGTCGGTGTGGGTTGATTTCGCTAACGCTCCATCAACTTGCACTTTCCAGATTTACCCGGCGGCTCGGTCCTTTTACCTGAGAGTTTCAAAGCAAACGTTTTGTGTTTGCAATTTGCCCCTTCGGTGGCATCAAAATTTAAACGCTCTCTCCCGAACGGCCGTTTGCCGTATTCAATTGTTTAAAAAAGCAGTCTAGCAACATTGTAAGGATTGCCATCACAATGTGCAAGTAACGAGCCTTACGAATTTAGACCCAACCGCGCAGCCGCACCGCTTCCGCCACGCGATTAACCGCCACTAGATAAGCCGCCACCCGCATATCCACATTTTTGGACTCCGACATATGGTTCACCGCATGGAAGGCCGTGGTGATTTTCTTATCTAGCCGCTCATGAACCATCGCTTCATCCCAATAATATTGGTAGCCGTTCTGAACCATCTCAAAATACGAGACGATAACGCCACCTGCATTACACAAAAAGTCGGGGATGATGTAGATGCCTTTGTCGTTGAGAATATTGTCGGCATCGGGCGTGGTGGGGCCATTGGCCAATTCTGCCACAATTTTGGCCTTCACGCGGTCTGCATTTTGGCCGGTGAGCTGGTTTTCAATAGCAGCAGGAATGAGAATGTCTACTTCTAGCTCCAGCAGTTCCTGATTGCTGAGGCTTTCGGCACCAGGGCAGTTAATCACCTTGCCGGTTTGTCGCAGATGTTCTGCCACAACGTCACAATCCAGGCCATAGGCATTGTAGATGCCGCCAAACTCATCGCTGACGGCCACAACTTTTAGGCCAAACTGTTTCTGGCCCAAAATGTGCGCAAAGGAGCCAACATTACCATACCCTTGTATCGCCGCCGTGGCTCCGTTCAGGTTGAGGCCTTTCAGGCGGGCCGCCTCGCGAATGGTGAAGAGGCCGCCCATCGCGGTAGCTGGGGTGCGCCCAGCCGAACCGCCCAGCTCAAGCGGCTTACCGGTGATGACGCCTGGCTCATGTTTGCCGGTAATGGTTTCATATTCATCCAGCATCCAGGCCATGATGCGGGGATTGGTATTGACGTCGGGGGCGGGCACGTCTTGGGTGAGGCCCACGTAACGGGCGATGTTGCGCATGTAGCCCCGGCTCAGCCGTTCCAGTTCATCCTGGGACATTTCACGTGGGTTGCAAATGATGCCGCCTTTGCCCCCACCGAGCGGGATGTCGGAAACGGCCGTTTTCCAGGTCATCCACGCCGCCAACGCCCGCACTGTATCAATCGTCTCGTCCGGGTGGAACCGAATGCCGCCTTTGGCCGGACCGCGGGCGTCGTTGTACTGCACCCGGAACGCCTGAAAGGTTCGGGTTGTGCCATCATCCATCCGCACCGGAATGGTGAAATGGAATTCACGCATGGGTTCACGCAAAAAGGCGTGCATATCGGGATCTAATTGTAAAACTTCAGCAGCTTCATCTAGCTGGGCTTGTGCAATTGCAAAAGGGTTCAGATTTTCTTTCATTATGAGATTTACTCCATTGGTAAAGTGGGTTTAGGGATTTTGCCAACGTGGCGGAAGTTGTGTTTTTCAAGTGTCTTGGAAAAATTCAGGGGGTACAGGGAAGAAAAAGAGCCATCTCCTCTGCCGGGTGAAAGGTACAGGGTGCTGCGTTGTTCCATTTCGACATCAACTGCCATTAGCTGGCAGGTTAAATTGTACAAGATTGATCTGTTCAGGTAAACACACTTCTTGCCTACGCATGACTTTTAGCGTAACTACTTGTTATTTTTATACTTTCTGCGAGTCAGGTAAACCTGCAAAGATCAACAGTTCAGCCCTTTCCAACTCTACCCAATTAGAGATGGCTCTGGTAAACTAACAGCTTAAATTTTGTGAATAGCCCATGATTAACCAAATCGTTTTTGCATTCCTCCTTAGCGGCCTGGTCGCCGCCCCGGCTTATTGGCGTGGTTCACTGGCTGTCTCTGGCGCAGCGGGGGCCTTGTTGGTAGGCACCATCATTTATGGGTTTGGCGGCTGGGTCTGGGGTATTTTACTGGCTTTGTTTTTTGTTAGTTCCAGCCTGCTCTCCCACTACAAGGAACAAGCAAAAAAGGCCGCTGCTGAAAAATTCGACAAAGGTCACCGTCGTGATTTGGGGCAAGTTTTGGCCAACGGTGGGGCAGGCGCGATTGTGGCGTTGCTGCATGGGCTTTTCCCTTCGCCGCTGTGGCTGCCACTGTTTTTAGGCACAATAGCCACCGTGACGGCCGATACCTGGGCCACCGAACTGGGCACGCTCAGTCGGCGTCCGCCGCGCCTCATCACCACGGGGCGCGTGGTGCCGGTGGGCACCTCTGGTGGGGTTTCGCCGTTTGGCACGGCCGTTTCCTTCATCGGCGGCTTGCTTATCGGGCTTAGCGCCGGACTGCTCACCCAGAACAACAGCCTGGCGCTGACGATAACCGGTGGGGTGGGCGGACTGGTAGGCTCCCTGTTCGACAGCTTGTTGGGGGCCACGGTTCAGCAAATTTACAGCTGCGACCGCTGCCAAAAAGAGACGGAAAAAAAGTGGCATTGCGGCCAGCCCACTCGCCCGCTGCGCGGCTGGCGCTGGATGAATAACGATCTGGTTAACTTTCTGGCTTCGGTTGTGGGGGGCATTACGGCCGTATTGGTTTATTTACTGGTAGCGTAACAACAATTCAGCATCATTGGACTACAAACAAAACAGGCATGGCACACAGGAGTAACAATGCAAGTGCAAGCACGCCCTGCCGGGTTTACGCTCCGGCATACGCTTAAGGCAAATAATCGCGCCAATACTCGCCTGGCCTGGACGCCAGATGGCAGGCTGTTGGTGTCTGCCTCTTATGACCAATCTGTGCGCATTTGGGATACTGAAACAGGCCTGGAAGTGCGTGAGCTGCTCGGCTACAGTGGGTCTGTTTTTACCGTGGTGATTACGGCGGACGGCCGTTTTGCCATCTCTGCCTCTAAAAATGCGCTCAAAGTGTGGGATATGTCCGGGGAAAATCGGTCGCGCACCCTGCGCGGTCATTCAGATTACATCTATGCGGTGGCGGCGACGCCAGACGGTCGTTTCGCTCTCTCCGGCGCTTACGATGAAACAATCCGCATTTGGAACCTGGCAACGGATACGGAAGAAAAAGTGCTTACCGGGCATAAAGGGCGCATCGGCTGTCTGACTGTCAGCATCGATGGTGACACCATCTTTTCTGGGGCCGCAGACGGCCGTATTAAGCTGTGGGACAGGGTGAGTGGACAAAACAAACTCACCCTCAGCGGGCATCGTGGCGAACTGCTGGACCTGGCACTCTCTCCCGATGGACAAATATTGGCTTCCGCTTCGCACGACGGTGACGTGTGGCTGTGGCAGGCAGAAAGTGGCGAGCCGATTACCACCCTCTCCGCGCATAAACGGCCAGTAACGGCCGTATCCTTTGCCGCAGATGGTCAATTGCTGGCCAGCAAATCAGCAGACAGCACCGTTCGCCTATGGCGCACCGATTGCTGGGAGACCGTTGCCATCCTGGAGGAACCCCACTCCAAATTCGCTTTTTCTGGTCTAGCTTTTCACCCCAGCCAACCCACCATTGCCACTTTGGGCGAAAAAGATAAAACTATCCGAATTTGGGATTTAGATATAGCGCAATGGTTCTAAAGAACCACACCTCCGACTAAAAAATATCTTCCACAAACATAACTACTAACACGCTTTGGAGATTGAACCCGTTTTGTTCACAAAATCGGTACATTCACCAGAGAAAATTGGTCCAATCTGGCTTGGTAGTTACCCACAAACAATAAAACATGCTAACATGAAAAGCATAATCGAAGGCAAGTTGCCGAAAGTATCCGCTACTTCCACCGTGATTTGTTGGTGATCTTCTCAAGGAACTCACAAACTTGATCAGCTAAAATCATCCAGGCCAAGATATGGTTTTCCATCTCTTATTCACCTTCATTCTGGCTTTGCAACTTGTGGTGTTGCAGTACCAGTAGAAAGGGTTCCGGCATGTTTCAGGAGTTTGAGCGCGCTGCCATTGCCAAGCAGAAAAAAATAATCGGCCACGCCAGCCTGGACAAAGAGCTTAACATCCTGAGCTGTTCGCCAGAACTGCGCCAATGGTGTTGCACAGAACCGGGTATGCTAACCGGCAGCTCCCTGCTGGATCTGTGTCCCCAGTTAAAATCTAGCCAGGCTCTCATTATTGAAAGCATACAAATTCCAGGCAGTCTCTTTATTTACCACCAGGCCTACTTTGCAAGCAGCCACCATCCCGATCATCTTTTTGATCTGCAAATTGAATCATTCCCAGATCTGCCAGACAGATTGCTGCTAACTGTCATTCCGCTCGCGACGGATTCACTGACTAACAGCGAGCAAAATCTGGCTGAGCTGACGCACCAAAATCAGGCGCTGCTGCTGCTTAACCGCGCCAGCCAGGTTCTTACCGCTACGCTGGATTTACCCACTGTACTAGAGCGATTACTACAGCTAACGGCGCAAATTATCAATGCCGCTGGCAGCTCGGTCTGGTTGTGGGAGGACAAGTTCCAAAAAAAACTGGTTTGCCGCTCAGCTTTCCATCCCGGCACGGATGAAAAGCTGATTGGAATGCGCGTGGCTTCTGGTCAGGGCATTGTGGGTTGGGTGGCGGCGGAAAATAAAGGAACGATTGTGGCTGATCCGGCCAAAGACGGCCGTTTCTACCCCCACATCGATGCCAGAAGCGGTTTTGTCACCAGCTCTATCCTGGCCGTGCCCATTCAGCTGCGCAGCCGCATTCTGGGTGTCTTGGCGGTGGTGAATAAGCAAGACGGCCGTTTCCTGGCCAAAGATCTCACCTATGCCGAAATGTTGGCCGCCTCCGCCGCCATTGCCATCGACAACGCCCAGCTGGTTGAAACCTTGCAGCAAAAAATGACCGACTTAAAAACCCAAAATGAAGAGCTGAAAGCGTTCGACCACACCGTGGCGCACGATCTGCAAAATCCATTAGCCCTTGTGGTGGGCTTTGCCGAACTGCTGCAAACCGACAACATCGGCATTTCTCAGGTAGAGCGGGAACACGCGCTGCGGCTGCTGGTGCAAAACGCCCACCGCATGAGCAACATCATTCAGGAGCTGCTCATACTCTCCAGCGTGCGCGAAAGTGAAGTGGAAACCCACCCGCTAGACATGGCAGAGATTGTTTTGGGGGCTATGGATCGTCTGCGTTTTATGATGCAGCAGCACAAAGTCCGCATTGTGCTGCCAGATTCCTGGGCTGTCGCTGCTGGTTATGCCCCCTGGATTGAAGAGGTGTGGGAAAATTACCTCAGCAATGCACTGAAATATGGTGGCGACCCGCCTTACATTGAATTGGGCAATACCGTTTTGGCAGACGGCCGTATCCAATTCTGGATTCGCGACAATGGGCGAGGCGTTCCACCAGAAAAACAGAGCCTGCTCTTTACCCCCTTTACCAAGCTGAGCGAAGTGCGCATTACCGGGCACGGACTGGGGCTTTCCATCGTGCGCCGCATCATGGAAAAGCTGGGCGGCGAAGTCGGAGTCGAAAGCCAGCCAGACCAGGGCAGCACCTTCAGCTTCACGCTGCCCGCTTTCCAGATCACCGAAGAATAGCGCCGCTTTGGGCTGGCAGAGCCGCTCTTGCCACGATATTATTCCCTTTCTTTATTAAGCAATGATTCGCAGGTATTCTTAATCTGCACAAGTGTCAACAATCAACAATCTAAAATGGTCAAGGCTATTTCCCCAGGAGGTTCCATGTCTGAGTCCGAAAAACGGCCGCTTACCGCCGAAGATTTATACAAATTTGAACTTGTCTCTGATCCCCAGCTCTCCCCCGATGGCAGCCATATCATCTTTGGTGTCAGCCGGGTAGACCGCAAAACGGAAAAGAAGTACAGTAACTTGTGGCTTGTACCCACGGATGGCAGCAGCCCGCCGCGCCAATTTACCTACGGCGACCATACCGACAGCCACCCGCGCTGGTCGCCAGACGGCCGTTCCATCGCCTTCCTCTCCAACCGCAAAGATGAAAAGCAGCCCCAGATATACATCATTCCGTTCAACGGGGGTGAAGCCCGCCCCGTAACCAAACTAGATGGCAGCTTCACCGGGTTTAGCTGGTCGCCAGACGGCCGTTTCTTTGCCACCCAGTTCCGCAAAAAAGACGAAGCCGCCATCGAGCGGGAAAAAGATGAGCAAAAGAAGAAGTTAGGTGTGGTCAGCCGCCACATCACCCGGCTCGATTATAAATTTGACGGCGGTGGCTACACGCCCGAAGAAAAGTGGCATATCTGGACCATCGACGCCGACAGCGGCGAAGCCACCCAACTCACCGAAGGGGACAAATTCGACGAAACCCAACCGCAGTGGACCCCAGACGGCCGTTTCCTCATCTTCATCTCCAACCGCGATCCCAAACCAGACGTTAACTGGGACCAGACCGAGCTGTACCGCATCCCGGCGGAAGGAGGCGAAATGGCGCTGATTCCGGCGCACGAGGGACGCAAATTCAACCACTCCATCTCGCCAGACGGCAGCTGGATCGCCTACATGGGTCGGCAGGAAAAAGGGCGCTGGTACCAAAACGACTGCATCTACCTGGTGCCCGCCAGCGGTGGCGAAGCGCGCAACCTCACCGCAGACTCCGACCTCCACCTTTCCCTGGCTACCCTGACAGACGTGGGCAGCAACACGCCACAACCCCCACCAACCTGGGCCAAAGACGGCCGTACCCTCTACATCCTGGCCACTGAAAAAGGCAACCAACCCCTACTCGCCTTCAGCACAGACCCCGATGCTCCGGGCTATGAACGCCTCATCGACGAAGCCGGGCTGGTCGGCAGCTTTAGCCTGGATGATGCCCAGCAAACCGTGGCTTACCTTTGGGGCGATTTGAACGGACCTGCCCAGGTGCGCGTCCGCAGCCTGGCCAATGGGCACAGCCAAACCCTCACGACCTTCAACCTGGCTTTGCTGGCCGAAATTGAAAGCGGCGACATCGAGGAAGTGTGGTTCAAAAGCCAGGATGGCACCAACCTGCACGGCTGGATCATGACCCCGCCCGGCTTCGACCCCAGCCAAAAATACCCCTCCATTTTAGAGATTCATGGGGGGCCACAGACGCAATACGGCCGTGCCTACTTCCACGAGCTCTGGCTGCTGGCCGCCCAGGGGTACGTGGTTTACTGGAGCAACCCACGCGGCAGCCAGGGGTATGGTCAGGATTTTGCCGGAGCCATCTATAATCAGTGGGGCACCGTCGATTTTGAGGATGTCATGGCCTGGACCGACTATGTAGAAAAGCTGCCCTACATCGATACCGGGCGCATGGGCGTCACCGGCGGCAGCTACGGTGGCTATATGACCACGCTCATCATTGGCAAGACAAATCGGTTTAAAGCGGCCGTAGCCCAGCGCGTTGTCAGCAACTTCATCAGCTTCTACGGCTCCAGCGATATGAACATCGGCACCGAATACCTGATGGGTGCGGAGCAGCCCCCCTGGGACGATCTAGAAAATTACTGGCGGCAATCCCCCATCGCCACCATCGGCAATGCCAAAACGCCCACCCTGCTCATCCACAGCGAGCGCGACTTCCGCTGCGACAAAGAACAGGGTGAACAGGTCTTCGTCGCCCTCAAAAAGCTGGGTGTAGACACGGAAATGATCCTCTTCCCCGAAGAGTCGCACGGCCTTTCCCGCGCCGGGCGCACCGACCGCCGCATCGAGCGCCTCAGCCACATGATCCGCTGGTTTGCGACGTACCTCAAATAATCCGCTATAATAAACACGCAAGAAACAAAATAAACCAGAAAAAGAGATGAGAGATGAGAGAATTGGAGATGACGTCATCTCCAATCTCTCATCTCCTGACAAACTATGCTAGACAAGATCAAACAAGTCGTCACCCGTTACGACGAAATCGAAAGACAAATGACAGATCCAGCCATTTTGGCAGATCATATAAAGCTGACCGATCTGGCCCAGGAACGCTCAGATTTGCAGCCGCTGGTGGAAGCGTACCGCGAACACGCACGCGTGCAGCAAGAGCTGGCCGACACCCGCGAAATGGCCAGATTGGAAGAAGGCGAAATGGCCACCCTGGCCGAAGAAGAGGCCGAGGCATTGGCCGCCCAACTGGAGTCGCTGGACAAAGAGATGATCCGCCTGCTGGTGCCAAAAGACGCCCGCGACGAACGCAACGTCTTTGTGGAAATTCGCGCCGGGGCAGGTGGGGATGAGGCCGGCATTTTTGCCGCCGACCTGCTGCGCATGTACATGCGCTACGCCGAAAGGCGCAACTGGAAACCCCACATTCTGGAAGAAAACAGCACGGGTGTCGGCGGCTACAAAGAGGTAATCTTTTCCGTGAAGGGCAAGGGGGCGTATTCTCGTTTTAAATATGAGAGCGGCGTCCACCGGGTACAGCGCGTGCCGCAAACGGAATCTCAGGGACGCATTCATACCAGCACGGCCACCGTGGCCGTCATGCCAGAAATTGATGAGGTAGACATCACCATCGATCCCAGGGATTTGGAGATTACGGCGACATTTTCCTCTGGACCAGGTGGGCAGCACATGCAGAAGAATGCCACGGCCGCGCGCATTGTGCATATTCCCACCGGCATGTTTGTTAAAATTCAGTCGGAGCGCAGCCTGACGCAGAACAAGCAGTTGGGTATCTCAATTATTCAGGCCAGGCTGCAGGAAATAGAGGAAGAAAAGCAGAATACGGCCGTTGCCGCCAACCGCAAATCCCAAATCGGCACCGGCGACCGCAGCGAGAAAATCCGCACCTACAACTACCCTCAGGGGCGTGTCACCGACCACCGCGTTGGGCTGAGCAACTACAATCTGCCCGCCGTCATGGACGGCGACATCGACCAGTTCATCGACGCCCTCACCGTCGCCGACGAAGCAGAGAAATTAGCCGCATTAAGCGAAATGTAAGTACCGTTTGTTCTCAAGCGATCAGGTTTCGGCCTGATTCGCTCACCTGAACACCCATTCTGACGGAGCATTAAATGACCCAGCTCACCTACCAGCCACGCGGCCATTATTTTGAACAGTTTGAAATTGGACAAACGCTTGTCACCGCTGCCCGCACCATCACCGAAACCGACATTGTGAACTTTGCCGGGATGACGGGCGACTTCAACCAGATTCACACCGACGCCGAATTTGCCGCCAAAGACACCTTTGGCCAACGGGTGGCCCACGGGCTGCTGGTACAATCCATTGCCACCGGTCTGGCCGTGCAGTCTGGTATCATTGAAGGAACTGTGTTGGCCTTCCGCGAGCTGAGCGCCAAGTTTAGTCTGCCCGTTTTTATTGGCGATACGGTGCACGTAGCGTTGGAAATCACCGAGAAAAAAGTGCTGCCCCGCCTGGGTGGCGGGAACATAACGATGAAGTACGGCGTTTATAACCAACATGGCAAGGCAGTGCAGCGTGGTGATTGGATCATGCTGATTAAGAGCCAGGGCAATGGTTAATTGTTATTGGCAATGGTTAATTGTTAATCGATGAGTGACGAGAAAGAACGGCCGAATCCCGAACAACCTGAAAAAGAAACGCCAAAACCAGCGCCGCCGCCTGATGAAGAAACATTAGGCACGATCTCGCTGCTGGATTTAATGGCAGATGCCGAGACGCCAGAAACGATTGTGCTCCAGCCAGGCGGCCCGAAGCGACCCAAACCAGCGCCTAAACCGTTGGCAGAAGATGAGCAGGAGGTGCATACGGCCGTTCCCACCCAACAACCCACCGACGACCCCACCCTCACGCTCCATCTGGATGACGAGGATATGGATACGGAAGGTCTGCCCCCGGTCCAGCGCCGCCGACCCAAGCCCGCACCGCTGCCGCTTACCCCCTCCAAGCTCAAGCCATTCAACCGTCCACCCATCGAAGACCCAGACGCCACCGAAGTGTCGCCCGACCTGGCGATTCCAAAACCGGAACGGCCGCGTTCCGAGCAGCCCACCCAGATTCACCAACAGCCCAGGCCAGACGACCCGCGCACCGTTTACCAGCCGCCCAAACGTGAAGCGCCACCACGCCGCGAAGCGCCCACCCAGCCACGCCAATCCATTGCCCAGCCAACCCAACCCAAACGCGACCCGCAGCCGCGACGGGCCGCACAGCCAGCCGCCCCAGTCGCCATGCCCAGGCAAGAGCCTAAACCCCACCCCAAACGGCAAGCGCCCGGCCGCCGCAATTGGGGCAGCTGCTTCATTCGCGGCGTGGTGATTAGTTTACTGCTGGGCGTCGTCGGTTTGGCGCTCACGGCCGCCGGGTTGGCCATCGGCTACCGGACTATCGCCAGCGATTTGCCGCAGGTTTCCGAGCTGGAATCTCGCGTTAGTACCTTCGAGACGGCTCGCATTTACGACCGCAACGGCAATGAGATATTCTCTCTGGCCGATCCCTCCATCGGCAACCGCACCCGCGTCTCTCTGGACCAAATCTCCCCCTTGCTCATCCAGGCCACCATCGCTACCGAAGATTCCCGCTTCTACGAAAATTTCGGCTTCGATACCATCGCCATTGGCCGGGCCATCTGGCAAGCAGCCCGCGAAGGGGAAGTGGTTTCCGGGGCCAGCACCATTACCCAACAGGTGGTACGCGCCGTCCTGCTGGAAGAAGATGAGCGCACCGAACGCACCTTCCGTCGCAAAGTGCGCGAAATCATTCTAGCCGCCGAGATGGCCAACACTTACGACAAAGACGTCATCCTGGAAATCTACCTGAACGAAATTTATTACGGCAACCTGGCCTACGGCATTGAAGCGGCATCCCAGACATATTTCAACAAATCTGCGGCCGATCTGACGTTGGCCGAAGCATCACTGTTGGCCGGGCTGCCCCAGGCCCCTGCCCTGTGGGATCCGTATACGGCACCCCAATTGGCCCTGGGTCGCCAATCTGAAGTGCTCAGCCTGATGGCCTCAGAACGGTACATCTCGGTGGCCGAAGCCCAGGCTGCGCTGGATGAAACCGGGGGCTTTATTTACAACATGGTCCGCCCAGTGCGCCAGATTACGTATCCGCATTTCACGTTTACCGTGTTGCAGCAGGCGGAGGCAATGCTGGGCGCGCAAAATATTTATCGCGGCGGGCTGCGTATTCACACCACGCTAGACCCCAACACCCAACGATTGGCCGAAAGTACGCTGGCTAACGCCCGCAACAACATCAATGCCGCCGGGGCCAACAATGCCGCGATGGTGGTGCTGAATCCCGGCACAGGGGAAATTTTAGCCCTGGTGGGCAGTGTCGATTTTGAGGATGAGGCGATTAGTGGACAGGTGAACATGGCGCTGGCTCCACGCCAACCCGGCTCCTCGATCAAGCCGCTGGTTTACCTGACGGCAATGGAACAGGGCTGGACACCTGCCACGCTCATCTGGGACGTGCCCACTTCGTTCCCCGACGGTACCAATCGACCTTATGCACCCAAAAATTTTGACGATGAGTTCCATGGACCGTTACGGTTACGGCCGTCTCTCGGCAACTCCTACAACATCCCGGCTGTCAAAGCGATGGAGTTTGTGGGGGTCTGTAACTTTATTGCCAATGTGCAAAAAATTGGGCTCAGTTCGCTGCAAGATCCCGGCTGCGCCGAGCTAGGTGCGCCGCGCAATTACGGCCTGGCGCTGGCGCTAGGCGGTGGTGAAATCAGCCCGCTGGAGATGGCCGGGGCATTTGGTACGCTGGCCAACCGGGGCAACTTCATCCCGCCATTCACCATTCGCCGCATTGAAAATAATGCGGGCGAGATTTTGTTTGAAGAACCGACACCGGACCCAGCCATAACGCAGGTGGTGCGGGCGTCACACGCCTTCCTGCTCAGCGATATTTTGTCGGACAACAGCGCCCGCCAGCCGGAATTCGGCAGTAACAACTTACTGGTGATTCCAGGGCATCGGGTGGCGGCGAAAACCGGCACCTCGGGCAGCGACCGGTTCGACGTGCGGGATGGCTGGACCATTGGCTATACGCCAGAAGTGGTTACGGCCGTTTGGATAGGCAACACCAACAACGAGGTACTCAATCCAGGTCAATCTGGCTACCAGGTTGCCGCTCCCATCTGGAACAGCTTCATGAACCAATATCTGGCCAACCGACAGCCAGTTGATTTTATACGGCCGTCCAGCGTGGTAGATGTTGAAATTTGCAGCGCCTCTGGCACCCGCCCCGGTAACGACTGCACCGACCGCCGCATTGAGCGCTTTGCTGAAAACCAGCTGCCGCTGAGCAGCGAGCAAGATTTCATCCAGGCAGTACAGTTAGACCAGTGGACCGGGCTGCGAGCCAACGAACTTTGCGCAGAATCGGTTTACGAAGCCAGCTTCTTTACCCTGCTGGTGAGCAGCCGTGAAGCCGTGCAGGCGCGTGAGGAGGCATTGGCCCAAAGCTGGCTGGAAACCACAGCCGCCGGGCAGGCGTGGGCCAATGCCCGTAATATCGCCGTGCCACTGCGCCTCCCCCCCAGCCAGGCGTGCGACGAAAACACACCCCGCCCGCGAATCAGCATCAGCCAGCCCAGTGCGGGCAGCGACGTAAGCGGCATCATTGAGATTGTGGGATCGGTAAGTGCGCCGGGCTTTGGCGGCTACCAGGTTGAGTATGGCTTTGGCAATGATCCAGGGGGTTGGGGATTGGCGCGGGAGCGGCAAGATATTAGCGTGGAAAATGGCGTTTTGGCCAGTTGGGACACTGCCTCGCTAAATTATTCAGGGCCACTGACGATCCGGGTATTGCTGTTTGGCCCAGACAACCCCACCACGCCGGAGGAAGATCGGGCCATTGTGGAGGCGCGGGTAACGGTAACGCTGCTGGAACCAACGCCAACCGCCACGCCCACCCCGACGGAAACGCCGACGCCAACGGAGACACCCACGGCCACTTCAACCAATGAGCCGACGGGTACGCCAACGTTTACGCCGACGGCAGAGCCAACCATAGAAAGTACGCCAACGGAAACGGCCGTTCCCAGCGAAACCGCCACACCCACGCCGTAAATTAAAGTTCGTCTTCCAGATCGTCTCCCAGCTCATCATCAGATGTCTGGGACTCTGCCAGGTAAACTTCGCCAATTTCCTGCTCAACCGGCAGGTTGCCAGGCTGCTTCCAGGGCTGCTTCAACTTTTTACGCCGCTCACGAATCTGCCGTTCGGCGGCATCAAGGGCACCTTTTAGCGCCTGCTCTGGGCTGGCATCTTTCTCTGTGGCGGCAATGTGTTGGGGGCGGCAGTAAATCACCACCGTCACCTCATGCAAAAATGCTGTTTCGCCAGATGCTGGGCGGCGCAAGTTAATCGCTGCGCCGGTCATATCGGTGTGGTTGGCCGCCAGGTTTTTTAGCCGTTCTTCTGCCTCCGTGAAAAGTCTGTATTCGATGGTTTTGGGTAAATCTTCACTGTTCAACTCCAGCGTAAATTCAAGTTCATTCATGAGCACCTCTCTTTTCTTTAAAGCGTCTGCGATTAGTTCCGTTTGCGGAACTTGTTGATTTGCCCACCGACCAGCACAATTTCTACCTGCCGTTCAGTCAAGGCATGTTCCACCTCGTAGGTTTCGTCTTTTGTTTTGTTGATGAGCGTTACCTGCTGCCCGCTGCGGATGGCCTGGTAAATGTTGGGAAGCACCAGCCAGTCGCCTTCGAGGATACGGCCGTAATCCGCCTCATCCACAAAGGTCAACGGCAGAATGCCAAAATTAACCAGATTTTGCCAATGAATCCGGGCAAAGCTTGTGGCAATCACCGCCCGCAGGCCCAAAAAGCGCGGCGCTAAGGCGGCATGCTCCCGGCTGGAACCTTGCCCATAATTGTTGCCAGCCACCACAAAATGACCCTGCTCCTGGTGCAGCAGCGCCCGATCGTAATAATCTTCATCGATCTGGCTAAAGACAAACTTGCTGATCTCCGGGATGTTGCTGCGGTAGGGCAGCACTTTGGCCCCGGCGGGCATAATCTCATCGGTAGAAATATCATTCCCCACAACCAGTAATGCCTTTCCTTCCAGGACGTCTGGCAGCGGCTTAAAGTGGGGCAGGGGCTTGATATTCGGCCCTTTTTCCAGCTCGATGTGGGCACTGGCCGAGACCGGGGCCACCAGCATCTTTTGGTTAATGATAATCTCGTCTGGCTCTTCAAAACGTGGGTAGGGAATATCTAAATCGCGGGGGTCGGTGATTTCTCCGGTGAGCGCGGCGGCAACGGCCGTTTCCGGGCTGCACAAATAAACAGCGTCTTCTATAGTGCCCGAGCGCCCGGGGAAGTTGCGCGGCACCGTACGCAGGCTGATGCGACCCGTGGCAGGAGCCTGCCCCATGCCAATGCAGCCATTACAGCCCGCCTGATGAATCCGCGCCCCGGCATGAACCAGCTTGCCCAGGAGGCCCATCTCTATCAGGTTTTCCAAAATCTGGCGAGAGCTTGGGTTGACGTCGAAAGAAACGCGGTCGTGGATGGAACGGCCGTCTACCACCAGCGCCGGTACGGCAAAATCGCGCAGTCCGGGGTTAGCCGATGAGCCAATATACGCCTGGTAAATCTCGTTTCCCGCCACTTCGCGCACGGGCACCACGTTGCCGGGACTGCTGGGTTGGGCAATCAGCGGCTCCAGCTCCGCCAGATTGATCTCATCAGTCAGATCGTACGTCGCCCCTTCATCTGCCTCAATTTCTAGCCACTCATCTTCCCGCCCCTGCTGCTTCATAAAGCGGCGAACCATTTCATCGGACGGAAAAACCGTGGTGGTGGCTCCCAACTCCGTTCCCATATTGGCAATAACGTGCCGGTCCATTGCCGTGAGATTTTGCAAGCCTGGACCATAATATTCAATGATTTTCCCCGTCCCACCAGCCACCCCATAACGGCGCAGCATCTCCAAAATAACATCTTTGGCGCTGACCCAGTCAGGCAGCTTCCCGGTAAGCAGCACGCCCATAATTTGGGGCATTGTGAAATAAAGCGGGGCTCCAGCCATCGCCATGGCCACTTCCAGCCCACCTGCCCCCAGGGCCAACATGCCCAAAGAACCAGCTGCTGGCGTGTGGCTGTCTGAACCGACCAGGGTTTTGCCGGGAATGCCAAACCGTTCCATGTGCACGGGATGGCTCACGCCATTGCCGGGACGGCTGTACCACAGGCCAAACTTCTGGCAGGCGCTGCGCAAGAAAAGATGGTCATCGGGATTGCGATAATCGACCTGAATGAGATTATGGTCGATGTATTGAGCGGAGAGTTCGGTTTCGACACGCTGTAAATGCATCGCTTCCAGTTCTAGCATCACCAGCGTACCGGTGGCATCCTGAGTAAGCGTTTGGTCGATTTTAAGGCCAATCTCGGTGCCGGGTTCCATTTTGCCGACCATCAGATGGTTGGTAATCAATTTTTGGGTTACGTTTTGTTTCATAAAGTTTACTCGCCAGCTTCAGGTGTTCAGGTGCGACGCACCTCTAGTCTGCACGGTTGAACCAACGATACCAAAGGGTGTAAGCTTGTTCAATATATCCTGATAGAGACTATAGGTATAAAAAGGGAAAGGATTGTTGAATAAAGTGCGTCGCGCACCTACCTATAGGAATACCAAAATTTACGCTTTACTCACGCGGTTCAGTTATTTTGATGTGACCTTCACGCCTAAGGTGTGTCAATCTGTGTACAATGGTTTTCCGCAGGGAACACTATGCACACACAGGACACAAAATGACCGTTTCTCTAAACTCTTCAACAATTACGGCCGTACTTTTCGATTGGGATTTCACCTTAGCGTACTCGTTAGGATTGGATGTTTCACATATTGCCCGTACGGCCGTTTTGTTTCAAACCTATGGCGTCACCTGCAGCCAGGCCGAAGTTGCCGCCGCCCAGGCTTCTTTGAATGCCGAAATTAGCCAGGGAATGGTTTCTGGCTCGCTGCGACCACAAAAAAAGCGGGAGATCATTCAGCTTTACCGGGAACTGCTGCGCCGCCTGAGGCACCCTGACAGCAGCTACGATTTTGCCTACAAGATTTATGCGGGATACGGCCGTTTACCCCATACCCTCTTTGACGACGTTTTGCCCACCCTGCACCAGCTGCAAGCCTGGCAGCTACAGTTGGGCATTCTATCCAACCATTCCTCCTCTGTCCGCCAAACCATCGACATGCATCTAGGTGACATCATCCCCCAGGATCGCCTGACCATCAGCGAAGAAGTGGGCGTCCACAAACCTGGCAAAACCATCTTCAGGCGAGCTGCCGCCAAACTGCGCCAAAACCCGGCCAATTGTCTTTATGTGGGAGATAATTTGGAAGTAGATGCGATTGCGGCCGTGCAGCAGGGCGGTTTTGCTGCCGGTATCTGGATCGATCGTTCAAACCAGACACCGACGATGACGCTGCCAGCCAACGTCTACCACCTGACCAACCTGACCCAGCTCATTTTGCTATTGAGACAATAAACCGGTTGCATATATATAACCTTTGGTGCTAGTTCATAAGCTGAACTCAGCAATTGACAAGTGAACGAATCCATCAGCAGCAGGGTGCAGACCATGCCATTGAACCAAAATGTTGAACAAGGCCATCGTGTACCCAACCCGGCTTTTGAAAT
>JBGTCV010000147.1:0-3757 GCA_041748655.1 Promineifilaceae bacterium (SeqCode)
TGGTTGAACGGACATTTGCCTGGTTGGGTCGGTACCGTCGCTTGAGCAAAGACTATGAAGTTTTGCCTGAAAGCAGTGAAGCATTCATTTACCTGGCCATGATTCATTTGATGCTTCGGCGATTAGGCAACAATTCTCGCCTTTGGGCTTGATTCTTTTGTTAACATAACTTTTAAAACACGCTCTCAGTATAAGGATGTGACATGACGAGCTGGAAAGAATTTACTCAACAATCCCCCGAGCTTGCCACATTTGGCAAAACCCGCTTTGCGAGCGGCGTCGCCTACCTGGGCACGGTGCGCCCGGACGGCGGTCCACGTGTACACCCGGTTACGCCCATCATCGGCGATCAGTTATTTTTGTTCATGGAGCCCACCTCGCCCAAGGGCAAAGATTTGCAGCGCGATCCGCGTTATACGCTGCATTGCTCCGTCGCAGATTCCGGCGGCGGCGGCGGCGAATTTTACGTCCGGGGGCAGGCGACGTTGGTTAACGATCCTGCCATTCGGGAGCAGGCCGTACTGGCCTCATCCTATACGCCAGCGGACCGCTATATCTTGTTCACGTTAACGGTCGAATTTGCCTTCCGCAATATTTACGTCGACGGAGAACCTCAGCCGCGTCGTTGGCACTCGCCGCCAGGAGCTAAAAAATGACGTTCACGATTAAGGCCGCCACTCCTGAATCGATTGACGACGTGGCCCGGCTGTTTAGCACAAACCAGGTCACCGATAAGTGCTGGTGCATGTGGTTTATCATTCCGGTGAAAGATTTTCATGCAGCCGGGAGTGAAGGCAATCGAGCACAGTTTTGCGAACTGGCCGCCAGCAGCAACCTGCCGATGGGTTTGCTGGCCTACCAGGATGGCGAGCCGGTGGGCTGGTGCGCCGTGGGGCCACGATCTCGTTATGTGCGTGCCTTAAAAACACCCACTTATCGTGGCGGGGCAGCAGAAGAAGACGATGATGTCTGGTTTGTGCCCTGTTTCTTTGTACGGCAGGATGTCCGGGGAGAGGGTATTGGGCAGGCGTTGTTGGAAACGGCCGTAACCCTGGCCCAGGAACATTATGCAACAGCTATCGAAGGATTCCCATATTCAGGTAGCAAAAGGCGGTCGGGCAGCGATGTGCAGGTTGGGTTTGAGGCGCTGTTTCGGACCTGTGGTTTTGAGGTGATTCGGGAGCCATCGGCAAGTCGGGTAGTCATGCGTCGCGATTTGAAGAGGATGAATACGAATGAGTGACGACTACATGAGTGATGAGATGTTTGAGGAATTGCTGGAAAGTGTACGCGAAGGTGGCGCTATTTTGCGCGGTGAAAAAGAAGCCTCACGCAAGTTTGTAATTGAAACGCCGGATGTGAAGGAAATTCGCGAACGGTATGAACTAACCCAAACAGAATTTGCCGCCTTGTTAGGAATCAGTGTTAAAACGTTACAAAACTGGGAACAGGGGCGGCGCAGCCCTCGCGGCGCAGCCAGGGTACTATTGCAGGTAGCAGCCAGGCACCCCGAAGCCGTCTGGGATGTTGTAGAACCAACCATCCAATACACGCAAAGTTAAAGTGAAAGATGAACTGCTCACCCAGCTGCACCGCGCCGGCCTGGAAGACATTCGCCAGGTGCGCGAAGCGTACATCGAAGGCGACGGCACGATTACGTTTATTCGCAGGGGGGAGTAGTTGAGAAGAGGAACGGCCGTGTTTCGCCTACAATATCTGCATCCGATTGATTTTCTATATGCAAATAGGTTATCCATAAGGTGGCGTATTCCCGCAAAATTTTTTGCACTTGCGCAGCACAATAAATAAAGCTCAGGAAAATTATGAATGAAGTGACCGAAAAGTTTGCTAAAGCTGTTAGGGAGTTCTGTCGCTGGGCTGAAACAGAACCTAAATCGAAAATTGAAGAAGCCACAGTCGCTATACGGCTGCTAGCCAATCTCTATTTTAGAGCTCTCGCCTTGCCCAAAAATGGCCCCGGAAAAGATATTGATGGAAATAGTGTTTCTGATGAAGTATGGGAAAAAATGTTTCAGCGTTTTGGATCTCTGCCATTTAACTACTATTCTGATTTTTTTAGTCCAGCCAAAGTTGCAGAGGAAAAGCCAGTTATAGGTGATCTAGCTGCAATACCTTTCAAATAAGCCCAAATCAGATGCCGCGCAAATGATTGTTAGGGCCTCGTTACCAGAGAAAACGGTCTGAAAAAGCACAACGATTTTCGAGGGTAAAATCCTTATTTGAAAGGTATTGCGCCTAAGCCATAATCCAGAACTGGTTATCCGGGCCTGGGCGCGCCAAGATGAGCAAGTGCGCCAGGTGCAGGAACGTATCGACCAGCAGCGCCTGGCCTATGTCCACACGCTGCTGCGTCAAATCCTGGGCGACACACCGCAGGCAGAAAGTAACAGCCGGCTATTATACGCGCTGGTAGTCGGCAGCGAACAAATGCAGCCTCCCATACGCGGACCGGCCTTACAGGCTGTATTTGACGAGTACCTGCGGCACTACCAATGAATAAATAGTCAGGCGGTTGGCGTGACCTGTACTGGATTAGGTCGAGAATTATATAATCCGAAGTAATCATGCAATATTCAAGCGGTACCCTGTAGATGCGCAAGTGATTGTGGCTGGAGAAGCCTGCCCGTCCCCATACCACATCTACGATGGCTCGATCGCGTTTATTGGCGGCGCCGCCGATGATGCACAATCGTAAATGGAGGAAACCATGCATGCAAGTAACCAGTCTGGAAAGGCCAGGAAGCGTGCCGTTGGATGCGCCTTAGCTACCGTTCTGTTCGTCATTACCATAGCGTTTTGGTTGCTCAGAGGTCAAGACATGGATCCTGCGGTTAAGGCACAATTGGATACCGCTGATGAAACCTATCGCGAGGGGAAATTTACCGAGGCTGAGGAGGCTTATCTAAAAATAAAAGAACTCGCCCCCGAGAATGCGATGATTCTCGAACGATTGGGGACAATTGCCCTTTGGGAAAACCGCCCGGAGGAAGCGGAGCGCTATTTTGAAGAGGCCTTGCGCTGTACTGTTTGGTACAAGAATTTCTGGCCACTCAATGCAGAACTCAAATACCGACTGACGATGACCTACTACCGCCAGGATGATTTTGTGAAAGCCGCACAATTCTTCCGCGAAGCGACTGGGCCAGTCGCGATTGGCCCAGCCCGAGTACTAAAATCCTTCGGCCAGCATATGGATCTCTTCGCCAGTGAGACTCCCTACGTCATTGAGGGGCCTGAACAGAGCCGGATTAATTTCATCGTCACTGACCCACTGCCTGTAATAGAGGTATCTGTCAACGACAGTCAGCCGCTCTATTTCATCATTGACACAGGAGGGGCAGAAATCGTTCTTGATAAAGAACTGGCAGATGAAGTCGGAGCAGAGATGGCAGGCGTATTTTCTGGCACCTATGCCGGTCAGAAGCAAGCCGATACCGGGTTAGGGAAGATTGATTCCATCAGGATAGGCGAGTTTGTTGTTCGCAATGTTCCGATCCACACTCTGGATACCAGTTCGATATCTCCTCTCTTCAACGGCCTGGAGATAAGAGGCGCTATTAGCACGCGCTTACTGATGCACTTCCTGTCTACTATTGAGAAAGTGTTTTAAAAGTTATGTAAACTTAACAAAAGGAGAAAAATTGGGCATCCTTGTAGGTTGTGAACGTAAGAAAACCTTACCCTACAGATTTAACGGATGCCCAGTGGCTCATTATAGAACCTTTAATCCCACCAG
>JBGTCV010000148.1:0-4286 GCA_041748655.1 Promineifilaceae bacterium (SeqCode)
TTTCAAAAGCCGGGTTGGGTACACGATGGCCTTGTTCAACATTTTGGTTCAATGGCATGGTCTGCACCCTGCTGCTGATGGATTCGTTCACTTGTCAATTGCTGAGTTCAGCTTATGAACTAGCACCAAAGGTTATATAGAGGAAGAGAGCGAGCTGTATATTCGAGGCAAAGGCAACAAACAGCGAGCTGTACCTGTAGGCAACGTTGCGCTGGCGCTGGCTGATTGGCTTGAGGTTCGAGGAGGAAACGAGGGCCCGCTCTTCTGGGGTTTGGGGAACCGGAATCACGGCCGTCGTTTAACTGACCAGGCAGTTTACAACATGCTGCGTAAACGGGCCAAGGAAGCGGGTGTGAAAAACCTCTCCCCTCACGATTTTCGCCGCACCTTCGTGGGCGATTTGCTTGACGCCGGCGCCGACATTGTGACGGTACAAAAGATGGCTGGCCACGCCAACCCTAACACCACCAGCCGCTACGACCGTCGCGGTCAACAGGCAAAGCACAAAGCTGCGGCCCTGCTACACATTCCCTATCGAAAGAGGTGAAAAACTTTGCGTGACGGTCGACTCTCCTGCGGCTCCAGCGTGGCTGTCACGCAGCCGGCCTTTTCCAACTTATTCAGCAAGGCGTAAAGTTGGCTCAGTTTCAGCCCCCATACCGGCCTGGGTCGGACAGCTGTTAGTGGATAGCATAACCATGCTGTGGCTGGCGACGTAGAAAACCTAATAGGGCGTACTCGATGGTTAGGGGCGTAGATTTCATATCTTATTCGAGAATTGATTGGGGTTTTGGGAGCAATTGTACGGCTTCAGCCGGAAACTGTTTTTTGGTAGCGCTGATACGCTTCCGTCCATGCGGCCGTTTCCTCCGGTTCATAAACCCGAACAGGCAGCATTCGCAAAATGAGCCCTCTGGCTTCCTGAATATTCTTGAGTTCACCAAGCGCGATCAGTTGCACAATACTGTTACCTAAAGCACTTGCTTCAACCGGACCAGCAATGACCGGAATGTCCGTTGCGTTGGCTGTCATCTGGTTTAAGAGATTGTTTTTGCTGCCACCCCCCACCATGTGAATCACCTGGATTTGCTGCCCGGAAACCCTCACTATTTTTTTCAAGGCATCACAATAGGCCATGGCCAGGCTCTCTAATATACACCGTATCGTTTCCCCCGTTGACTGCGGTGGGCGTTGATTTGTTTCCAGGCAGAACTGGAGAATTCGCTTCTGATGGTCACCGGGCGGCAAAAACAGGGAATTATTCGGATTCACAAAAGATACCAAAGGAGGTGCTGTTTTAGCCAGTGATTCAAGGTCACTGTAACTGTATAAATTGCCTTCTTGGGCCCAGGTGGTTCGGCACTGCTGCACCAACCATAAACCCATGATGTTTTTCAACAAACGAATGGTCCCATCAACGCCCCCTTCGTTTGTCGCGTTGACCGCCAAAGCGGCCTGATTAATAATTGGCTGGTCTATTTCTATACCGACAAGACTCCATGTACCGCTGCAAATGTAAGCGTAATTCGGTGTAGAAGCGGGAATGGCGGCCACGGCGCTGCCCGTATCGTGGCTGGCAGGGGTAATCACTGGAATGTTCTGATAGTCGCCAAGCTGTGTTCCTGGCAGTACAATTTTCGGTAACAGGTGAGTAGGAATCCCTAAAGAAGACAGCAGGCCATTGGCCCATTCTCGTGTGGAGGGATTGAGCATTTGGGTTGTTGTGGCAATGCTGAATTCAGAAACGGCCGTACCACACAGAAAATAGTGGAAAAGATCAGGAATGGTTAAAAAGGTATCGGCCGTTTCAAGCCAGGGGGAGCGGCTCTCTACCATGCTTAAGAGTTGGTAAAGCGTATTGATCCGGGAAAACTGGATGCCTGTGGCAGAAAATATGGCTTCTTTCCCCACTTTGGCGAAAGCCTTTTCCATCATGCCTTTTGTCCGATCATCGCGGTATTGCACCAGATTTCCTATCAGGTTACCCTGTTTATCCAGCAGCCCGAAATCCACTCCCCACGCATCTACCCCAATACTGGCCGGGTTATACGGCTTTGCTTTCTCAATACCAAGTTGTATTTCTCGCCACAACTCATGATGGTTCCAACAGAGGGTGCCGTTTAGAGATATTGGTTTGTTCGCAAACCGGTGAACAGGCGTCACATCCAGGGAGCGGCCGTCAAACTGTGTCGCCATCACCCGACCCGACTCTGCGCCCAAATCCACAGCCAGTACCGTTTTTTTTGTCATAAAAATAACCTCAAGAATATCTTTGACAAAACTGCGAAGTGGCCCTATAATGTGCCTTAATGTGGAAACGTTTCCACATATTTCCACCACATTCTCATACTAGTTCATTCTTCCCACCTCGAGTAAGGCTTTTCTTGCCGAGCATCACTCAGTGAAATAACCAAAACAATTATGGTAACGCTGTCATACCAGTTTCAATACTCAAAAAAACAAGGCATATAGACAAAGCATGGCAGCAACGATTAAAGATGTCGCCAAACGAGCCGGGCTGTCGCAATCAACAGTTTCCCGTGCGCTCAACCAGAGCGGTTATGTAAGTGCCGATGCACAGCGTCGCATTGATGAAGCTGTCGATGAACTTGGCTATCAGCCCAACTGGCTGGCCAGAGGCCTGAAAGGCCAAGCCTCCCGCCTGGTAGGGCTTATCGTTCCAGAAATATCGAGTCTGTACGACAGTCTGATCATTGAATCTGTCTCAGCGATACTGCATGAAAATAATTATGGAATGATCTTGTGCATCAACAATGAAGATGCCGAGGTAGATTTGGGCTATTTGAAGATCCTTCAAGAAAAACGAGTTGATGGTATTATTTACACGCATCCCCTCAACGGCAAGAACTCCAAATTTGTGAGACGGCTGTTTCAGGAGGGAATGCCTGTTATTGAACTCAATCGCCGTTATGAAGAGGATTTGCTCGACGGTGTGCTGGCGGACAATATTCAAAGTGCTTATCAAATCACGAATTATTTGATCGGGCTAGGTCATCGACGAATCGGCCTGGTGATGGGTCAGACGGATTTAACGACCGGCGAATACCGATTTACCGGCTATCGCCATGCGCTTAATGATGCCAACATTCCCATAGACAATGCACTGATACGTATCGGCTCATTTAGCCAGGAGCATGGTGAAGCCGGTATGAAGGAATTGATACAGCTCACGGAACGGCCGACGGCCGTTTTAGCCGGGAGTAACCGCATCTTGATGGGCATTCTTAAAGTCCTTGGTGAGCAAAATATTCACATTCCTGGTGATATGTCCGTGGCTGCTTTCAACGATACCGAATGGCTGCGTATTTGGAATCCCCCGATTACCACCGTAGATATTGCGACTGAAGAGATGGCAAAGCTATCCGTTGAACTCCTGCTACGCCGTATTACCTCATCAGTCAAAGAGACCAAACCCAGAACATATTTATTAAGTACATCGTTGATTGAAAGAGGTTCGTGTGCAATGCTCAAAAATTAAGGAAGTAAAGCTGCTTACCCTCAAAAAATGTAAGTAAGAGACTCGCCCCATCCGGCAAGATTGACGAGCCTCCTACACAGCGACAGATCAATTTGAATGCATGCGATGTTGCCCCATCAGCAGCGCTGTTTGCTGCCAGAAAGGCGCACCATTTTCATTGATCCGCATCATAGTTTTATCACCTTTGAGCCTGATTCACAAGCCACGTGATTTGTCTAGCAACGATGTCTTACTAAAAAGGGAGGTGCAGAGGCAAAAGAATTCACAATAACTTCAACCATCGAAAATTCATAGCGTTGAAAATGCACATTTTTCTAAATACTCACCTGCTTAGAAGCGAGGAGGACTGAAGTGAAAACGAAAAACAGATTGAAAAATGGATTGTTGTTAGCAACGGCCGTGGCAATTTTAATACTTCCTGGCTGTTCCCCCACAGCCGAACCCGAGCGGATTGTCGAAACCGTAGAAGTTCAAGTGCCCGTCGTCGAGACAGTCGTGGAAACGGTTGTGGAAACCGTGGTCGAAACTGTCGTAGAAACCGTGGTTGAAATTGTAGAAGTAGCAGCGGAAACAGAAGAGATGTCTAACGCACCGGAAGACAATCCATACCGGCCCAATGAACTGTTTGCGGCCGTGGAAACCCTTAAGGCGGCAACAGAAGGGCAAAGTCCGCCTGCCGGGGCCAAATTTGCCTTCCTGGCCAATAATCTGTCACCTTTCTGGACGGCTGCACAAATTGGCGTCGCCCGTTCTTCATCTGAACTTGGCGTTCCTATAGCCTTTCAAG
>JBGTCV010000149.1:0-65890 GCA_041748655.1 Promineifilaceae bacterium (SeqCode)
CATCAACCTGAGCAATATCCAGGGGAAAACTAATTTTGGCAGGGATAGATATAGGCATTGGTTTCACTCCGTTTTTGAAAATAACTGCCATTCTACATCACCACCAAATCTGGGTGTACCCCATGTATTCCCAAAGAACCGTTAAAATAAGCAAAATCCACCGACCGCATCTGGCAATAGCGAAGGCTCATGCATATCTCCCATCTTTCCTTGACTAATTTTCGGAATTACGGCCGTTTAGAACTTTCTCTTCCACAAGGATCTACCTTACTCTACGGTAACAATGCCCAGGGCAAAACCAACCTGCTGGAAGCGATCTACTACCTGGCAACAACCCGCTCCCCCCACGCCGACAACGACGCCCAACTGCTCAACTGGGACGCCGCCCAGGCAGAAGAGCCCATCATTGTGGGGCGATTGGTAGCCACAGTCGTGACGGCTCAGCAAAGCCACCAGGTAGAAATACGCCTCATCCAGGAGCAAAAACCAACTTCGTCGCGCAGCCGCAGCTTCAGCTTTCGGCGCGAGGCGCTGCTGGACCGGCGCAAGGTGCGGCTGATGGACCTGCTGGGCACGGTGCGCGTGGTGCTGTTTTTGCCAGAAGATGTGCAGCTGCTCACCGGCTCCCCCGCCAACCGGCGGCGCTACATGGATATTACCCTGTGCCAGATCGATCCAGCTTACTGCCGCACGCTCTCCAGCTACAACAAGGTGCTGGAACAGCGCAACGCCATCCTGCGCCAGCTGGCGGAAGGACAGCCAGGTCGGGATGTTTTGCCCATCTATACCGAAAAGTTGGTCGAGTTGGGCAGCACCATCTTTATTCGTCGGGCCAAATTTTTGGCCAACATCAGCCGCGAAACCCAGCGCATTCATTATGAAGCGCTTACCGAAGGTCGGGAATCGATCCGTTTGCTCTATTTGCCCAGGCTCAGCACCAAAAAATCGCAGGTTATGCCCAAAGATGACCAGAATCCAGCGGCATTAAGCGATTGGCTAGAAACTCATCAGGCACAGTCAGAATTAGTTTCAGAACGTTTTGCTAAACTGTTACAAGAATCTATAGCAACAGATATTGCACGCGGCGCAACTACCATTGGCCCGCATCGCGATGATTGGTCTTTTCAATTGAACGGCCGTTCCCTGGGCAGTTTTGGTTCACGCGGACAGCAGCGCACCGCCATTCTGGCACTGAAAATGGGTGAAATCAATTGGATGACGGCCGTAACGGGTGAACAACCTGTTTTACTATTAGACGAAGTGGTGGCAGAATTAGATGAACAGCGTCGGGCTGCCTTGCTCAGCGCCGTTAGCCAAACCACGCAAGCCATCCTGACAGCAACGGACCCAGGCATGTTTACCGAGCAATTCTTGCAGACAGCTACCCGTATGGCAGTTGAAAACGGCCGTATCATCGTAATGTAACCCATAAACCCACGGTGTTCTCCGCAATTTTAGAATGCCAATTGAACGAGTGAACAGTATCGTGAACAACATCAACAAAGAGTCCTCCGTTGTGCTGATTATCGACGATATGCGTGAAAATCGACTTCTGCTTTCCTCCCAGCTGCGGCTGGACGGACACAGCATCATTGAAGCCAGCGGCGGGTACGATGGCATCGCTATGGCCAAAGAGCATGATCCAGACCTCATTTTGCTCGACGTCATGATGCCAGACATCAACGGCTTTGAAGTATGCAAAATCCTCAAGGAAGACCAAACCACCCATCTCATCCCCATCATCATGATTACCGCCCTGAGCAAGGTGGAATCCCGCATTGAGGGTAAAAAAGCGGGGGCCGACGAGTTTCTCTCCCGCCCACACATCCGCGAAGAGCTGCTGGTGAGAGTGCGCACCCTCATCCAGCTCAAACGAGCCCGCACCAACCTGGAAGAAGAACGTCATCGCCTACAGCTGCTGTACAACATCAGCCGGGCCGTCAGCACACAGCTAGACCTGGAATCGATGATGTCTACCATTATCACCCAAACGCAAGCGGCCGTAGGCGCTACCAAAGGCAACATCATGTTGCTGAATGAACAGGAGCAGGTGTATCACAAATTTATCATTCGGGCTGGCTCCCTGCTGGAAATTAGCGACCGGGTAACCCAGGCCGTCATGACGCGCGGTCTGGGCGGTTGGCTGGTAGCCCACAAGCGCAGCGAAATCATTCACGATATTCGGCAGGACGATCGCTGGGTTATGCTGCCAGACGATGAAGGGGAAACCGGGTCCGCTATTGGCGTGCCGCTAATTGGCCCAGATCGCATCGTCGGTATTTTAATTTTGAATCACCCCGATGTCGGTTATTTCACGGATGATCATCGTAATCTGCTGATTGCTCTGGGCAGCACCGTCTCTACCGCCATTGCCAATGCCCACCTGTTTACCGAAATCAGCGAAGAGCAGCGCAAGCTAGAAGCTATTTTGGGTCAGGCAACCGATGCCATCGTCATTACAGATGAAGCGTGGAATGTCTCTCTGTTTAACCAGGCCGCAGAAAGATTATTCAATTTAAAAGCAGAAGATATCACCCGTCAATATATTGGGGATATACAGCCGCTTAGTATGCTGCTAACGGTTTACAGCAATGGCAGCAATCAGGCCAATGCCCAGGAAATTAAATTGGACAATGGCAAAACATTATTTACCAGCGTTTCCCCCATTCAGGGTGTGGGGTATGCCGTCGTTTTGCAAGACATTACCGAACTCAAGCGCATTGAACAGTTTCGCCTGGCCGAAGAACGGCGTAAACAGAAGGAAATTAAAGAAACGTTTTCGCGCTACATGGGCCCCAGCCTGGTCGATTATGTGCTGTCTCACGAACCAGGGCTAATGGCCCGGCGCGAGCGGCGTCATGCCGTGGTGATGTTTGCCGATATTCGCAGTTCCACCCGATTTATTCGGCTAGTGGAACCCAATGATGTGATTGCCCGACTGAATCAATTCTTTACCCAAATGACTGAAATTGTTTACAAATTTGAAGGCACTATCTTTGAATTAACTGGGGATGAAATTCTGGTGGCGTTTAATGCCCCATTTGATCAGGCGGATGCGTCTAGCCGTGCGGTGGAAACGGCCGTTGCCATGCACGAACGCTTTAACGGCCTACGGGTTGAACTATTTGAAGGGCTCAATACCAGCTTCGGTATGGGCATTGGCATCGACCAGGGAAATGTGATTGTGGGTAACGTCGGTGCAGAATCCCGCATGACCTTCCGTATGGTGGGCGACGCGGTCAACACAGCCCACCGACTGGTAGACATGGCGTCAGATGGCCAGATTGTTATTTCAGAAGGCGTATTCAACAACCTGGATATTGAAGCCAGTCCCTTGTTACAGACCACCACGTTGATTTCGATGGGCGAAGTGGAAATTCGGGGCAAAGATGAACCAGAACACCTTTACCAAATACAGATTCCACTAAACCAGATGCGCAACGGTTGATTATAACGGCCGTTTACCCGGCATCCCCACCCGACGCGGAAATTTTGCAGGCGTCTGCCCAATTTTAGCAACCGTAACAAAATAGTGGCGCTGCTCCCGTCCTGGCAGTTTAACGCTGTCAAGCTCTGCTTCCCCGCCGCCCAATAACGCGATAGCGTCGGCAGCATTGGCCAACTCCTCGTGAACGCCATCACCCTTCTGCGCCAGCATGTTGCCCCCAACCTGGCACAGCGGCAGTAAATATTCCACCAACACGCGCAGTTCCGCCACGGCTCGTGCCACAGCCCAATCGTACTGCTGCCGATGCTGGGGCTGCTGGCCCAACGTTTCGGCCCGCTCGGCCAACACGGTGACGTTGGTCAGGCCCAATTCGGTCACCACGGCCTGCAAGAACTGCCCTTTTTTGGCCACGCTTTCTACCAGAGTCAGCTTGAGCTGGGGAAACAATATTTTGAGCGGCAAGCCAGGGAAGCCTGCCCCAGTGCCAATGTCGATGAGGAAACGACCGTTTAAATCCCCCATCACCCTGGCACAGCTCAACGAATCCAGAAAATGCCGCACGCGAATATCGGCTGGTTGGCGAACGGCCGTTAAATTCATCTGCTCATTCCAGGCCAACAGCAGTGCCTGGTACTGGGCAAATTGTGCCAACTGCTCCGCCAGCAATGGCGCACCCAGCCGATCTGCCCATTTCTCAAACTCAACCCATTCAGCAGCAAGCGTCATTGACGGCTCCGTTCCAACTCTTTGCGATCTGCTTCAATTGCGTAGGTATCGTACTGTTCGCCACCAAAAAGGGCCGGCTGGTAAGTGAGCCAATTTTGCACCAGATTCAGGCTGCCGCGCAGGTAAAGTGGCGCCATTGGGGCAATTCCGTCGTCCCCAAAAAGCACGCCTTCAATCTGACGGTACAGCGCTGCTCGTTCGGCCACGTCCACCGTTTGCGACGCCTGACGAATCAACACATCCACCTCGCCACACGGCCGATTCTCCCGGTTCTCGCTCTCCTGACAATGCACCAAATCCCCAACCCAATTATTCGCGTCTGGATAATATGAGGCCCAGGCAAGCTCCCATACATCGGGCCGTGCTGCGCCAGAATCGGGGCGAGTATTGGCCAGCAAGGTGCCAAACGGCACCTGTTCGATCTGAATCTGGCTTTCGGCACAACCCAACTCTTTCACCCACATTTGCGCAATCAGTTCAGCTTGTAACAAAGAAAGATCAGAAGCAGAGACCATAAAACGGATGTCTGGCATGAGCCGACAGCTGTTAAACCCGCTGGCGGCCATCTGCAATCGGGCAAAATCAGGGTTATACCCCTTACCAACCTCATCCGCAGGCAGGGAACCCACCACCCCTGGCGGAATGAGATGCCGCATGGCCACAGCATTTCCACCATATACCTCTTCTACCAAAACCTCTCTATCAATTGCGGCGCTAAAAGCGCGGCGCACGGTTGGCTCGCGGAAGACGCCACTTTGAAAATTGAAGTTAATGTAAAACAAGGTTTGCTGGTTTACCAGCTGAAGCTGTTGCCGGGTTGAATTGGATAGAGCAGCCAAATTGATCCGGGAAGCATCAATCAGATCCAATGATTTTGCTTCCCAAAGCCTCAGGGTCAAATCTGCTCCATTGAGGTAGCTAATTTTGACGATCTCAATATTGCCCTGAAAGGGAATTGGCCACAAAGTGTTCCGCTGTAAAGTGGTGAAGTTGGCATTTAGGGGCATGAAGGGGCCGCTTGTTAACAATGTTGCACCATTTTTTACGGCCGTTTGCCAATCACCCCGAATAGATTCATCCTCAAACAGCTCGCGGGGCAGCGGGCGCATAAACCACATGCTGGTGATGGTTAAAAAGTGGGTAGCCGCCCGGTTGAGGCTGATTTGCAAAGTTGTATCATTCAAGGCACGCACCCCGACTTTTTCCAGGTCTGCGGGTGTGGCGCGGTCCAGTTGGTGAACCTGTTCACACCCCTCAATCAGAAACAAAATAAAAGCGTCTGGGGTATTTGTCCCTTTGGTACAGGCACGTTGAACAGCAAAAACAATGTCACCAGCCGTTACGGGGCGCACCGCCTCCGCAATAACAAAACCATTAAGCGTGCGCGGGCTTGGTCGTACCCAGAAAATATCATCCCGCAGGTTAAAGGTCCAGATACGGCCGTTGCCTCCCACCGACCATTCGCGTGCCAATACAGGCTCCACCTGATTGGTTTCATGGTTGTACCGCGTTAAACCGACAAATAGATTTTCAATTAAATCAATCCCATCCGGCTCATTTGTCACCTGCGGATCAATATTTGGCGGCTCGTCCCGGACAAAACCAAGGTCCAGCACCACCTGGCGAGAGAATACTTGGGCCGGAGTAGGCACCGTTGTCGGCGTCGGGGTAGGTTCCAGAATGCGAGTCACAATCAGCTCTTCACCGGCAACCGTAAATACTTCTGTTATCACAATCGCTGGTACTTCTTGCCTATTTTGACATGCCGGAAATAATAAAATTGCACTTATAATGAGTGCTGCTCTGCCCAATAAGGCAAAGCTATGAAGTTGAGTAAATAGTTTTTCAGTCACAATCACATGCTATCCCATGCAAAACAGGGAGACAAGTTTTTTTAATCAATCATCAATCGCGCAAATTTCATGAATTCATAACCTGAACAGTGTAATGTACTATTTATTTTAGAAGCTTACATCACGGGTTAAAGTGAGTCGCACTATAACGGGCATAAAATTTCTATGGTTGCATGCTTATTGAGCGAGTAGTAATATAGTGAAATTGAGCCTTCTCAGTCAAGGAAAAAAAATTATGTACGAACGCGTACTCATCATCGATGATTCACAAGAAATTCGCGACTTTCTTTGCGAATATATTTTAGAACCTAAAGGTTTTGAGGTTTTGCAAGCCTCCAATGGGCTAATGGGACTGGAAATGGCAATTGCCAAAGAACCAGACCTGATGATTGTGGACCAGCAAATGCCTCGTCTTACCGGCCTGGAAGTCTTAGAAAAACTGCGGGAACGTGGCATTGAAATCCCCGCCATTTTAGCTACGGCGCATGGTTCGGAGGAAACGGCCGTTGCTGCCTTTCGTCTGGGTATTCGGGACTATGTGATTAAACCATTTGATGCCGACGAAATCAGCGACTCTGTAGACCGCGCACTGCGCGAAAGCCGCCTGCAGCGCGAACGCGACCAGCTGGTGCAGCAGCTGATGGAAAGCAACTCCCAGCTTCAACGGCGCGCCCAGGAACTCAACGTGCTGTATGGCGTGGGTAAATCCGTGGCCTCTTCGCTGGATTTAGAAGAAGTGCTGCACCGCGTGGTGGAAGCGGCCGTTTACGTCGTAGGCGCGGAAGAAGGCTCCCTTATGCTGCTAGACGAAGAGCAAGGCGAACTGTACATTCGCGCCTCCAAAAACCTGGATTCCAAAGCCCAATCGATGCGCAAGCGCGTCAACGATAGTTTGGCCGGGAAGGTGCTGCAAACCAAGCGGGCCATCGCCATTGGCAATGATTCGCAGTGGAAACGAACCCACACCGCCCTGCTGGTGAAGTCGCTCATCTACGTCCCGCTGATTTTGCAAAACAAGCCCATTGGCGTCCTCGGCGTCACCAACCGGCTGAAAGAAACCTCGTTCGACAGTAACGATACCCGCGCCCTCTCTGCCCTGGGTGGCTATGCCACCATTGCCATCAACAACGCCAATATTTACACAGACATCGAACAACAGCGCGTCACCCTGTCTGTGGTGGTTGATCAAATTGATGATCCCGTTTTGGTGGTGGATAATGAGTATAAGCTGCTGCTGCTCAACAAAGCAGCCCGTGACGTTTTCGAACTACCAGACGCCAAAGTAGTGGGCCACCCCATCCAAAAACTACTTAAAAATGAGTCAGCGATAGCGTTTATTACCCAGGAAACTGGCGATTCCGCACAACTAACGGCCGAAATTCAGGGGCCAGACGGCCGTTCCTACCAGGCACGCATGACCCTCATCGAGGGCGGCAGCCGGTCAATTTTGATGGTTGCCAAAGAGTAAGCTCAGGAAGTTTGCATCCCCAGCCAAAAATGATGCGGCAAAACATTGGCGATTGGCTCAACGCGAACCTTTCCCAGCTGCGTTACAGTTTCTAGCATCCCCGTATTAACAAGGCACATTTCTGGGAAACGGCCGTATTTCTCCTCATAATACTCCACTGCCCGGCTCACCTTTTCTTCAAAACTCCGGTGGCGATCATCATCCAGCCACAACATGCCCACATTCATCTCACACCTCCTGAAAATCATCCGCCAACAAATCCTCGTCATCATCTACCGCTTCGACAGGCCGAAAAGCGTCCCACGCTTGACCCTGTTCGTCCCTCTGCCAGGAAACAGATGCCTTTCCACCTGCCGCTTCGTCCGCCTCTGGCAGCTGAAGCGGCTGAGCCAGCAAGGGGCGCGGACGGTTACGGTGCAAGTTAGCCAACGTCAGATGCAGATCGTAATTGCCAATATAAGCAGCCTGGAAATGCACCTGGCTGCCATCAGCAACAGCCAGAAAATCCCCTTCACCCAGCAAATAATCGGCTTCGGCACCCACAACGGCCGTTGCCGCCAAAGATTCCGCTTCATCCCGCACCTGCCCTACCAGCCGTAAGGGCAAATTAGCCCGCATCACGCTGCTGAGCCATTCGGCCGTTGGCTGATTGGTGCTCAAGACTAAATGAATGCCCGCCTCCGCGCCGCGCTGCAACAATGTCGCCAACGCGGCCAGCGTTTCCGCCGGTGCCGTACCTACCAGCGCTTCCGCATTGTCAATGAGGGTCACAATGGTGGGGCGAACAGTTTCATTTTTCAGGCGATGGTGCATCTCATCGACCAGCGCTTGCAGCGTTTCCAGCGCCTCTTCCGGGTCAGGAATCACCTGGCTAAGCAAGTGGGGCAGATAGATTAAGGGGGCGAGCTGCTGGTTTGGCTTGCCAGGACGATCTGGATCAATGATCAACAGCTGCAATTGGGATTGCCGATTATTCATCGCCAGGGAAACCGCAATCGTGCGCAGCAGCGCTGTTTTGCCAGAACCCGCCGTGCCCGTCAGTAAAACGTGGCTGATGCCCAAATCCGCAAAAGGCAGCAGCAATGGGGCACCTTCTTCATCGATACCCAGAATGGCCGTACTCTCCGGCAGGTCTGGCAATAATGGCAGCAAATCCAGCAAAGCCACGGGCGGCTCATGCGGCCGAACAATATCCAACCGCCATTGACCTCGTTCATCCTTCACCAGCGACACATCCGCCACGCCCAACGCAGAGAGTAAATCCTGCTTTAGCCCGCGCAGCCGATGGATGCCAGATTCCAGATGGGAATGCAAATCAAAGCGAATGGACTGCGTTTCTACCTGCCCACCCGCTACTCTGGCCGAAACCTGATGGGTAGAAAAAACCTGTTCAATCTGCCGCGACTGAATTTCTAATTGGTGGCGCAAACGTTCTTCCTTATCCATTTTTTGCCACGTCTCTTTCTCGCTCATTCTCGTTGTCCAAAAATACGCAATAACCGCACATTTGTTCTATAATTTTGATAAAAAAAATGGACGGCCGTTTCTGCCGTCCACAACTTACCGAAACTATCCTCTACGCAGTCTGGCGCAGCACCATCATCACTTTGCCCTGAACCTGTACTTCCCCGGGATCTACGTAAATAGGCTCCATTGTTGGGTTTGCGGGCTGGAGACGAATCTGATCTCCTTCACGATAGAAATATTTCAACGTCGTGGTGTCATCGCTTAGCCACACCGCCACCATATCACCGTTTCGTGCGTCGTTTTCTTTCCGCATAATCACGATGTCACCATCATTCACCATCGCATCAATCATGGAATCTCCACTGACGCGCAAGGCGAACAAACCATCCTGCCGCCCGGGCAGCATAGTTGTGCTCAACTCAATGGCATCTTCGTCGTCATAAACGGAAAAATCGCCAGCATTACCCACTTCAATGGGGGAACCCGCCACAATGTTGCCCATTAGTGGTACGCGGAAGAGGCCGCTAACGGCCGTATTCGTCTTTTCTACCGCCTTGTTCACAGATTGACGCACCTGGCTGGTAGCAGCCGCCACCTTGTCCGTTAAACGCAAACCGCGAGACACTTCCGCATCTCGTTCCAGCAACCCCCGCTCCGTAAGCCGGGTTAAGTTGTAATTGACAACAGAGGTTGAGCTAATATTGACCGCCTTGCCAATTTCCCGAATAGTAGGCGGTCGCCCCCACTCAGAAACATATTCCTGAATATATGCCAAAATATTTTTTTGGCGGTCGGATAAATTTTTCTTGGCCATTATGCCTAACTCCTGTGTTGTCTGCCGCAATACCACTGAATCTGGTAAACTATAGAATTTACGATTGTCGATTTACGATTGCCAACCTAATCGCCAAAGCAATATGCATACCGACATCTTTTTCTAAACATCAGTTGATAAACAAAGCAGACCATCACACATTATGACAATCGCTCATTTGTTCTGAACGGAGTATACACGAACACCTGTTCGGTGTCAAGACAGAATTGCACCGCCTCATCTGGTACAAAAATTTAAGGACGCACCCCATGAATTTTGAAGATTTTCATTTCCCCAGCCGTCGCTCAAATATTGTGGCGGCCAATGGCATGGTTGCCACCAGCCAGCCATTAGCCGCCCAGGCAGGTCTGGATGTGCTCAAGGCGGGCGGCAACGCTGTGGATGCGGCCATTGCCACCGTGGCCACGCTGTGTGTGGTGGAACCTTGCTCTACGGGCATTGGCGGGGACGCCTTCGCCCTTATTTGGCAGGCCGACGAAGGAAAATTGTTTGGCCTAAACGCCAGCGGCCCTGCCCCGCTGGGTCTGACGGCCGATCTGGTACGCAGTCAGGGCAACACAATCTTCCAGCCAATTGGCGGCCTGGCGGTGACGGTGCCGGGCAGCCTGCGCGGCTGGCAGCTGGCGCTGGACCGCTTTGGCAGCCTGGGGCTAGACACCCTGCTGCAACGGCCGATTGCCTATGCACGGGACGGCTACCCCGTGAGCCAGCGCATTGCCCAGGCATGGCACAATTCCACCGAAAAATTAAGCCGTCTGCCTGATTCCAAACGGGTCTGGCTGCCAAACGGCCGTTCCCCCCACGCCGCCGAACTGTTCCAAAACCGTGAATTTGCCCGCACCCTGCAAACCATCGCCGAAAATGGGTACGATGCGTTTTATTTGGGCAACATTGGCCGCCAGATTGCCGAAGCGGTGCAGGCCGACGGCGGCGTACTCACCCAGGATGATTTGGCCGCCTACCGGGCCGAATGGGTGGAGCCGATCAGCGTGAGCTACCGGGATGGCTTTGTCTTTCACGAAATACCGCCCAATGGCCAGGGACTCACCGCCCTGCTGGCGCTCAACATCGCCAAACAGTTCGATTTACCCGCATTGGGCTACGGCACGGCCGATTATTACCACGCCCTCATCGAAGCAATGAAGCTTGCTTTTGCCGACGCCCACGCCTACATTGCCGATCCGCGCCAGGCCAACGTGCCAATTGAGGCGCTGCTGAGCAGCCGGTACACGCAAAGCCGCTTCGGCCTCATCCAGCCAGGTGCGGCCTTGCAGCCCAAGCCCGGCAGCCCACATACTCGTGGTGACACGGTCTACCTCACGGTAGCCGATGGCCAGGGCAACATGGTGAGCTGGATTCAAAGTTTGTACATGGGCTTTGGCAGCGGCATCACGGCGGGAAACACGGGAGTGCAGCTGCAAAATCGGGGGGCGAACTTCAGTTTGGAGCCAGGGCATCCCAATGAAGCTGCACCGGGCAAACGGCCGTATCACACCATCATCCCCGGCTTTATTACCAAAGATGGGCAAGCGTGGAGCAGCTTTGGGGTGATGGGCGGCTTTATGCAGCCTCAGGGTCATTTGCAGGTGGGGATAAATTTGATCGATTTTGGCATGGACCCGCAAACGGCGCTGGACGCCGCCCGCTTCAACTGGCTGGAAAACAAGCAGGTGGCGCTGGAAACGGCCGTTTCCGATGAAATCCGCCACATTTTACAGCAGCGCGGCCATGAGCTGTGGGAAAAAGGCAAGCCGCTCCATTACGGCGGCGGACAGGTGATTGTGCGCGATCCAGGCAGCGGAGTTTTGATTGGCGGCAGCGAACCCCGCAATGATGGAACGGCCGTTGGTTGGTAATTACCCTTGCAAACCTGCCATCTCGCACTATAATTCCCATTCGGTTCGGAGAGGTCGCATAGAGGCTTAGTGCGCACGCTTGGAAAGCGTGTATACCGGAAGGTATCGCGGGTTCGAATCCCGCCCTCTCCGCCATAAAAAGCGCGGCAGCTGGCTGCGCTTTTTTCTTGCCCATTTTTAGCCGCAAAATTTCACGAAAATGGTTGAGAAGAGCTTGCTCATCTCTATTTTCCAGCAAAAAGTCTGGTACATGGACCCAATTCGCAAACCCAAATTGCCACAGGCTAGACCAACCATTACAATAGACTTGTTTAACAATTCATCAATGCATCTTTATCTGTCCGCCAGCCAGTGAATAGGTTTCCCTGCGCTGCACAGCACAGTTCAGCATATCGCTCGCTTTCATGAATGCATATCAAGCCAACCTTTACCTACCATTAATCGCTGCGGGTTTCTATCTGGGAATTCTGATTCTGCCCCAAATTCGCCGCCGCCCAGAAAAGAACCAGGCTTCCTGGCTGGTTGCTACGCTGATCCTCTCCATTGCCTGGGAGTTTGCCTTCTTTTTTGCCAACAATATTCCTGTGCCCAATTTGCCAACCATTGTGCTGCTGCTGTCGGTATGTGCCCTGGCTGGGGCCACCAGTGCTTTTCTGGATTGGCAGCCAGAATGGCGGTATTTGCTTTGGGGAGGAACGGCCGTTATAACGGCCGTTCTCATCAACATTCTCACCCCAACCCGCACCTTTCTGCTGCCAGACGGGCAGCCGTTGGGCGTCACCAACGGCACGCTAACCCTTTACCTTACCTGGGGTGGGCTGTTTGGCATTTTAATCGCCACTACCTGGCGCGAATACCGCAAAACCCGCTTCCCCTGGCACGCCAATCGGCTTTTGTTCTGGTTCACCGCACTCTGCGCTGTTTTATTGGGCGAATTCATCCAGTTTTTTGACCAGCTAAGTTTCATCATAGTGGGGCAGATTCTGCGCTTATTGGGGATGGCGGGGCTGGCCTACGGCGTTGCCTCCTTCCGCATTTTCGATGTGCGTGCTCGCGCCCAGCGCGGCATCGGTTTCATTATTATCAACACCCTGTCGGCCCTGCCTCTCATCCTTTCCGTTATCATCGTTTTTCAATTTGGCGAAGCAATTAGCCGGACCAACGACATCTTCACCTCCATTCTTATTGCGCTGGTCATTACCCTGGGCTTTTTCCTATATCAGCCGTTTCGCCAGCTTATCAGCCGTCTGGTTTACCGCTATTTGCGTGGCGAGGGAGTCAATGCGGGTCAGGTAGTGCGGCACTACAGTCAGGCCATCTCCCGCACATTGGACGTACAGCAGCTCTCCATTCTCATCGTCGGCACACTCAGCGAACTGCTGGAAACAAACCGGGGGGCGCTGATGCTGGTAACCCGGCTGGATGGGGGTGGCTACGAGATTGCGCCCATTCCAGCAATGGGTATTGTGCCTCGCCACCCCATCCGCTTTGCCCATGATGATCTGTTCATTAATTCGCTGGTGGCCCAACACCAACCATTGCTGCAATACGAACTCGATTTCAATCCGGTTTTCAAAGAGCTAAACGATCAGGAGCGCAGCTGGCTGGCAGGCATGACGATGGAGGTGTATGTACCGGTGAGCAGCGGCACAGACATTGTGGGGCTGATTGGGGTGGGTCCTAAGGTTTCGGCCGTGCCGTACCAGCCCAATGAGCTGGAGCTAATGCAAACGCTGGCCGACCAGACCGTGGTAGCTCTGCAAAATGCCCGTCTATTCAGTGAGCTCAATATCCAAAATGAGCATATTCGCTACCTCAACATCGACCTGGTAGAGCAAAACGAGAAACTGGAAATTATGGACCGGGTAAAGTCTGATTTCATCACCATTGCTTCCCATGAGCTGCGCACGCCGCTGACGCAGGTGAAAGGGTACGCCGATATTCTGTCCGCCATGAATGAGGAAAACGCCCTGACACGAGAGCAAACGCGGGAGATTGTGGGGCATATCAACCGGGCCACTTTGCAGCTAGAACGCCTTATCACCGCCATGTTAGACGCCAGCCAGCTAGACGTAGACGGGATGCAGCTGACTTTCGTGAAGACGCGGCTGGATACCGTGCTGCGGCTGGCTGTAGAACCACTCATTCAGGCGATGCGCGAGCGCCGCATCCAGCTAGAAATTGAAGGTGTCGATGATTTGCCGCCCATTTATGCCGATTTCAAACGACTGGTGCAGTCATTTACCAATTTGTTGGGCAACGCGGTGAAATACACGCCAGACAGCGGGCAGATTCACGTGAAGGCCAACATTGTGCCCGGCCAAAATGAAGAAGAATTCCTGGAAATTGTCGTCCGCGACACCGGCATTGGCATTGATCCGAGGTTTCATTCGCTCATTTTTGAGAAATTTTTCCGCATTGGCGACCCGCAGCTGCATTCCACGGGAAACACCAAATTCAAGGGGGCTGGGCCTGGTTTGGGACTGCCCATTGCCAAAGGGGTGATTGAGGCGCACGGCGGGCGCATTTGGGTTGAATCGGAAATGGAGGATGAGAAGCGGCTGCCGGGCAGCAGTTTTAATATTGTGCTGCCGATACGGCCGCCTGGATCTGAGGATGTGATGGCTGGGGAAACGGCCGTTCGCCCAGCCTATCTGATCGGTTAAAAAAAGAGATTGGAGATTAGCAAAAATCTCCAATCTCCCTCTTGAGGAGGTACAAGGTGCCAACTGAATCCCGTAAAAATTCCCTGATCCTTTCCGGCGGTGGAGGGCGTGGCGCTTACCACGTGGGGGTGATGCGCTTTTTAGAAGAGCATGAATGGTATCCCGACATCGTGGCAGGTACCTCCATTGGTGCCGTCAACGGGGCCGCCATCGCCTCCGGGCACAATTCCCGCTCCCTGTGGGCGCTGTGGCAGCGGCTCACCAGCGACGACGTGCAAAAGCGGCACTGGAACCTGCTGGAAGGTAACTATTTGCTAGACACCGCCCCACTGCGAATCACGCTGCAAGATCAGGGTTGGGTCAATTTTGATCGGATCAACTCGGCGGAAGCGACCGTTCATTTGCGCGTCACGGCCACCGAAATCAACAGCGGCAAGCTGCATGTTTTTGGCAACAGCGACGACATTTACCCAAGCAAAATGCGCCGGGAACGAATCGATCTCAACCACATCATTGCCAGCTGTTCCATTCCCATTGTCTACCCCGCCACCCAGCTCAATAACACGCTGTACTGGGACGGCGCTACCGTAGCCAACACGCCGCTCGGCCCAGCCATAGACGCGGGCGCTGAGGAAATTATTGTGGTGATCATGACCCCTTGGGAAGCAGACGAGGAACCCGGCACGGCCCAACCCATGCCCAACAACATTCTCAGCGCCGCCAGCACGATGCTGGAATGGGCGCTGCTAGCCTCCTTCCAATCCGACCTCAAAATGTTTCGCCGCATCAACGAGCTGGTGCGCTTGCAGGTGGAAAATGCCCGGCTGCAAGCGACCAACCGGCTGCTGCTCAGCCAGGTGCGCGGCGAAAAGCTGCCGCTAGAAGATGCCGACGGCAACGGTATCCCCGATATTTTTGAAAACAAGTACCATACTCTGCCGGACCCCATCATCGTGGCCCCGCAAAAAGCAATTCCGGTAGACCGAATCATCCGCTACACGCGGGATGGGCACGAAGAGCTGTTCGCGATGGGGTATAAAGATGCCAAACGTGCCTGGCGAGCAGCGGGCAAAGCCGTGGAAGGGGAGGCGTGATTGTGCTGGACGTTTCTGGCAGCATGGAAGGGGAGCGGATACGCACGGCCCGTGACGCCACGGTGGAGTTCCTCAGCCGCCTGCCCGCCAACGCCGAGGCTGACGGTGTGAAAATTTTCCCCATTGCCTTTGGCCAGGCCGCCGATCAGGATGTGCTGAACCGCATCGCCAACGTCACAGGCGGGCGGCTTTTCTCGGCGGATCCCACTTCTATCAGCAATGTTTACCTTTCCATCTCTGCCGAACAATGATCTGGCATATTAACCAAACGGCCCGCCACTCCGGATGATTATGATTTTCTTTACGCGCTGCACAAAGCAGCGATGAAGGAATCAGTTGCCCGAATGTGGGGTTGGGATGAAGTATGGCAGCAGAATTATTTCCAGGAAAAGTTCGATCCATCTAAAAGAAAGGTTTTGCAGTGGCAAGGCCAGGACATTGGCACAATTTCTGTCTGTGAAGAGGAAGAAGAGCTGTATCTAGCCCTGATCGCTATTTTGCCACAATTTCAGGGGCGCGGTTGGGGAACGGCCGTTGTACAGGAACTTATTCATCAGGCGCAGCAAGCTGGTAAAACATTCACATTGCATGTGCTCAAAACAAATCCCGATGCCCAAAAATTGTACGAAAGACTAGGATTACAAATTGTCGCTGAGGAAGAAACTAAATTCAAAATGCAGCTTGCATCCCAGCCCGCTCCTGATTAAACTAGCCAAAGATTTTACATAACTACGAAAACCGGGTGTTTATGCTCCCCAACTGGCAGGTTCAAGAACTCATTCAGCTTATTCGACAACGCTACCCAGACTGGGAAGATTTTGCACACCCGGATTTCATGGCAGATGAGATTTCTTACAAGCAGGCCACCATTACCAAAGCACAAAACTGGCTCAGCCAGACGGCGTTGGACCAGCTGCTGGCAGATGGGGCTTACGACACATTTCTCGACCGGCTGAACAAGCTGGCACAGGACAATAATTTGCTGTGGCGTTCGGTGCCGTCTTCGGGGGATACGGCCGTTCTCACCCACCCCGACCTCGACAAACCGACCTTCTGCACTCAGCTGCGCAACCTGCTCTACGGCGACCGCCCCACCCCCGACCGCCTGCAAACCTTCTCCGACTACCTCAGCGCCAACGCCCTGCCTAATAAATGGCCCTTTGCCACCTACTTTTTGTTCATCTGCCATCCGCAAAAGGAGCTGCTAGTGAAGCCGCGCACCACCCGCTGGTTCCTCAAATTTATCCAGCCAGACGACGACAGCAATCCTCCCGTCCCGCAAACCAAACTGTTCATCACCGTGGAGCCATCCGGCAGCAGCTACACTTTGATCTTGCAGCAGGCCAATTCACTGTATGAATCCCTGGCAGAGTACGGCGTGCGCGACATGGTGGATGTGCAAAGCCTCATCTGGGTCTGCGAACAGATCAGCAAGCACCAGACGGGGCGGCTGGATGAGAGGGGTCAAATCGAACTGGACGTGCCACCATCGCTGGCCAGCAGTCCCATTCGGTATGCGCCTGTTGGGCCAACGGCCGTTTTCCACGAACCCACCGCCGCCGACTACCACCAACCGTACAGCCTGAACCAGTGCGCCCACGAGACCGGCCTGCCCGAAGCTGTTCTCAGCCGCTGGCTGCGGGCCATCGAGCGCAAAGGGCAGGCGATTTTGTACGGCCCACCCGGCACCGGCAAGACGTTCCTGGCGCAGAAGCTGGCTCAGCATCTCACCCAGGGGCAAGGTGGCTTTTGGGAAATGGTACAGTTTCATCCAGCCTATGCCTACGAAGATTTTGTGCAGGGGATACGGCCGTTTACCGACGACCACGGCACCCTCCACTACAGCCTGATTCCCGGCCGCTTTCTGGACTTTTGCCAACGGGCCAGCCAGCATGAGGGCATTTGTGTGCTGGTAATTGATGAGATTAACCGGGCCAATTTAGCGGCCGTTTTTGGCGAACTGATGATGCTGCTGGAATATCGCGACGCCGCGATTCCGTTGGCCAGCGGCGGCAGCTTCCACATTCCAGCCAACGTGCGCCTGCTTGGTACCATGAATACGGCCGATCGCTCCATCGCCCTGGTGGACCACGCCCTGCGCCGCCGCTTCGCCTTCATCCACCTGCCGCCCAACTACGACGTCCTGCGCCAGTTCCATGCCCGCAGCGCCTACGATGCCGAACCGCTCATCCGGCTGCTACAACGCCTCAACCGCCAGATTGCCGATCCGCATTACTTCGTCGGCATCACCTTTTTCCTGGAACCAAACCTCGCCGAACAGCTCCCCGACATCTGGCAGCTAGAAATTGAACCTTACCTGGAAGAATATTTCTTCGACCAGCCTGATCAAATTGAAGCGTTCCGCTGGGCCAAAATCGCCAGCCAGCTCCCCTGACCTTATCTCGTTCCCGGCGCTCTGCGCCGCTCTTGGGACGCCGGAGCGTCCCGACCTTCATTCCACGCAGAGCGTGGAACGAGTGGGTATGTTGAATTGTCATGCTGAACGAAGTGAAGCATCCCGCACAACGTGGCAAGCGAACACCCTTGTCTGACAAAATTTCTGGAATTGATGTGGCGTCGGGATGCTTCGGAGGACCTCAGCATGACAACTGATTACCTCGTTCCCACGCTCCGCGTGGGAATGCCCTCCGGGGCGCTCTGCGCCGTGCTTGGGACGCCGGAGCGTCCCGATCTTCATTCCACGCGGAGCGTGGAACGAGTGGGTATGTTGAATTGTCATGCTGAACGAAGTGAAGCATCCCGCACAACGTGGCAGGCGAACACCATTGTCTGACAAACCTTCTGGAATTGGTGTGGCGTCGGGATGCTTCGGAGGATGCTTTGGCAGCCTCAGCACAGGCTCTCAGCATGACAGTGGGTAAGATTAACCAAACAGCCGGGCAAAGAAGCCGCGCACGCCGCGAGACGGCCGTTTCCCCACCACCCCACCCGTCTGTCCATTTACCAAAACATCGTACGTCTCCCCATCCACTTTGTAATGCGCCAGCCAAATTGGCAGCAGCGCCAGCTTGAACGACTCCACCACCAGCCCCAGCGACCCCAGCTTCACATTGCGCACATCTTCCAGCGTCAGCCGCTGCGGATTGCGCCGCAACTCCGTCAGCACCTGCTTCCGCGCCTGAATCGAGGCGTCGGCCAGGGGGATGGTATGCCGCTCGGCGGGCCAGTCGGCCAGGTAGCGGCTGTCGTAGGCCACCAGGCCGGCCAGGTCGAAGGCGGCAAAGCCCTGGGTGAGTTCGCCGTCTAGTCTGGCGCTGGCGGGAATGCGCACATCGTCGCTAAAGGCGAGATAGCTGCCGGAAATGGACACCCAGTTGTCCCCTCGTTTCACCTGGCCGCCCCAGCGAATTTCCCCGCCTACGTCGAAGGTCCACAGCGGCAGATACATGCCAACGATCGGCGAGAGGGACGGCCGTTCCACCTCCACCTGCTTCAACCAGCCCCAAATCTGCTTTTTAGCCTGCTCATGCGACACGCTGAACGGAATGACGGCATGAGGCGGCATGATTTCGTGGGCAGCGGCCGTTTCCGTCACGTAGACCGAATCGCAGTAGGGGCAGGTCATGGAGATTGCTTCGGGGGCCAGGACAAACTCCACCGCGCAGCCATTGCATTGAAAGGTGCGCATCTGCACCGGGGCCAGATGCCCCTTCGCCTGGGCCAGCGCCGTGCTGAACTCCTGCTCAAACGCACCTTCGCCAAACTGACTATTTTTCGGCCGGGGGGCGACCTCACCAACCGCCTGCTCATAGCCGCAAAAGCCGCAGCGCAGCTGGCGGCCGTCGGCAGCGTATTGCAGCTTGCCAGCACACTGCGGGCAGACAAACTGCTCGGCGTTTGTCTGTTCTGGCTCGTCGCTAACCGTCTGGCTGATTTGATTGGGATCGATGATCTCTTTGGCCTGCAAACGGCCGTCTAGCAGCGCCAACCCCCGCCGCGCCAGCCCATGCGTGGGATCAAAGGCCAGCACTTGCTCCAAACAGTGTCGCTTGTCCGTGAGATCGGCGTATACCTCGCTGAGCCAGAGCCACGCCTGAGCCTGCTGCTGCTCATTGGAATCGGTGCGCAGCACCCAGCTGAGGTAGTGAAACGCCTCGTCCTTGTTGTCTACCTTGGCGGCAGCCACACCCTGATGCAACAGCTCACGCACGCCAGCGGTGCGCACGTTGGCAAAGCCGCTCTCCTCCGTGGAGTACTGCTGGAGGCGCATGAGCTCCTGTGGCGTCTCTCTCTGACGCACCACAGTGATTTTGTGATTGCACCGTTCGCACTGGCGGAAACGGCCGTCTGCCGAAAACACCAACCGGCTGCCACAACTAGGACATGGATTTTGAGAAGCATTCACCTCGTTCATGCCCAGAAGTGTAATGCCTGCCATTTACAAAGTCACTTACACCACGGTCATAGGGGAGGACGGGTCATTCACTTTTCACTTCTTACTTCTTACTCTTCACTCTTCACTCCCCTTTTCCCCCTCGCCTCTACCCCCGCATATGGTAAAATGGCGCCATCGTCCCCAAATTATTAGAATGAGCGACTTCTACAGCAAATATGACACAACAAACAGGTAAGCAAGACAAAGTATTGGCCGTCGTCAACCGCAAGGGGGGCGTGGCGAAAACCACCACCGCCATCAACCTGGCACATGGCCTTTCGCGCAAGCTGATGCGGCGCGTGGCCCCGCAAGATTTAGGCAAAATCGCCGACCCCGAAAATCTATACCAATATCAAGACACCCATTACTACCTGATGGGCCACGTTCTGCTCATCGACTTTGATCCGCAGGGGCACTGCGCCCGTGGTTTGGGTATCGACACGGGCAAGGCAGACATCGGTGACGTGCTGCTGGAGCAGCGCCACATCACCGAAGCGGTCGTCTCCGCCGACCGGGCCGCCGAAGGCTTTCCCCGCCCCAATTTGTGGATTTTGCCCGCTTCTGATAACTTGGAACACGCCAAAGATATTCTACGCGCCCAGGCGTTTGCCCTGCCCAGCACCAAAAATTACGGTCTGGTGCGCATTTTAGAGGAACGGCTGGCGGTAGCCCTGGAGCGATTTACCTACATCGTGCTGGATTGCCCACCGGCGCTAGACACCTTCACCCAGGCGGTCTACCAGTTTGCCGATTCAGCCATCGTGCCGGTGAAGCCAGACTATTTTTCGATGGCAGGCACTGGACAGCACATCAGCTCCATTTTTGAGGCGCAAACGCGAGGGATTGATATTCGCATTCACACCATTGTCCCTACACTGAACGTAGCACGGCAAAATCTGGATCAGAAAATGGTAGAGGAGCTGCGCGAGCAGTATGGCGATATGGTAAGCCAGCCGATTCCGCGCAGCCAGGCAGTGGCCGAAGCGCCCGCCTTTCAACAAACAATCTTTGAATACGATACAAAGTTCCTGAACCCGGCAACAATTGCTTATCAGGCATTGGTGGACAGAGTTTATTATGGCTAAGAAATCCAGCAAAGCAGACCCATCGGAAAACACAGCAGACCCGCTGAGCAATGTAGAGACGTTTGATCCCAAACAGGTGGCTCAGGAAACGGCCGTTCGCGCCCAAAACAAACCCGTCTCACCACTCGGCCCAACCCAAACCGTACCTACCCCGCCACAACTGACCATGCCCGTGCCGTTCAACCAACCCAGCGAAGATGTGGCTGCCCTCAAGGCAGAAATTCGCGCCCTGGAAAAACAGAATATTGAGCTGGAAACGGCCGTTTCCCAATACCAGTCCACTCTCAACGAGCTCAAAGAAGAACGCGCCGCCCGCCAAAAGCTGGAGCGCGAAATGGCCGGGATGGAAGTGGAAATCCGCCAGGTGCGCCACGCCACCGCCGCCCTGGAAGAAGAGCGCCAAACCCGGCTGGAGCTGGAGCGACGGCTGGCAACGCTCACCGTTGTGGCCGAACGCGCCCAGGAAATGGCGGCCCAGCTGGCCGAAGAGCGGCAGGCGCGGGTACAGCTGGAGCGAGAAAAAGCAACGCTGGATGTGCAGGTGCAAAGTATGCAAAAACTGGATACGCTGCTCTCTGAAGAGCGGCAGGCCCGGATGAACGCCCAATCCCGCGCCTCTTCCGCCGAAGCGCGGCTGGCCCGGATGGAAGGGGAACTTCAGCAGGGTAGCAACGAAAGCGGCCGTTCCTTCCTGGATCGTCTGCGCGGCCGTTCCTGAAAAATTGCCACAGAAGGCTCAGAGGAATAAGAGACAGATTCCGGGCAGCTCGGAACGAAATTGACATTCCAGACCTACTCCTGCTAGACTCATCTACAAGGCTTGTCATGGACGATCTTGAAAAACAAATTGCCTTTTGGCGTAACAGCGCCATGGAAGAATTGGAAGTGGCAAATGAACTGCTGGCACTCGGCCGCATTCGCCATGCCCTTTTCTGGGCACACCTGGCCTTGGAAAAAATGCTAAAGGCACACGTTTTGCACCAAACAAAACAAGAGCCGCCAAAAATCCACAACCTTTCTCGATTGTTAGCCATAACAAATTTGGAAATTGATGAAGACAAACACAAACTTCTTGCTGAAATGAATCGGTACAACATCGAAGGTCGCTATGCGTTAATGCCGGTTACTTTACCTGATGCAAACCAAATTCAGGCTTATTGGTCTCGTATTGAAGGGACATTGCAATGGTTGCACAACCAATTTTAGATAACATTCAGCAATATATTCACGCTTTAGAGCAACATGGTTTACCGATATCGCTGGTAATTCTTTTTGGCTCATATGCTTCAGGCCAAACAAACGAATGGAGCGATATAGATTTGATTGTCATCTCGCCACGCTTTGACGGCGATGTGTCAATTGAAGATGTCAATTTACTTTGGCACACAACCTTGGAGATTGATAACAGAATCGAACCAATTGCCTGTGGCGAAAGGCAGTGGCAAGTGGATAGGGTAACGCCAATCCTTAATGTCGCTCGACGAGAAGGTATTGCCATCAAACCAACAACTGAACCGGTTTAAAAATTTGTTGCGCTACGGCTAATAAACCTCCTGCCGACGGTCGGCGAAAACGGGGATTTTAGTGCGAACGGCATCTACCTGGGCAATATCGATTACGGCCGTTCCCAACATCTCCCCCTCCCCCAACTCAATCACCACTTCTCCCCACGGATCCAAAATGCAGGAGTGGCCAAAAAAGTCTGTGTTTTTGCTATTGCCCACGCGGTTGCAGGCCACCACAAACATCTGGTTTTCGATGGCGCGCGCCCGCAGCAGAGTGCGCCAATGGGCCAGGCGCGGATGAGGCCACTCGGCCGGCACAAAAACCAGCTGCGCCCCGGCCAACGCATACTGCCGAAACAGCTCCGGAAAGCGCAAATCGTAGCAAATCGTCAGCCCCGCCTGGCCCCATTCAGCCTCTATCAGCGTTGGCCGCAGCCCGGCGGTGAGGAACTGCTCCTCCTGCATCAGCCGAAAAAGGTGGAGCTTGCTGTATTCGCCCAGGGAACGGCCGTTTCTATCAAAGTAGACGGCCGTATTGCCAAATTCACCCTCCCCCATCAGCGACAAACAAGAGCCCAAAATAGCGATCTGGTGCGTTTGGGCCAGCGTCGCCACCTGAGCAAACAGTCCCGCATCCGTCCGCGTGGCGTAGCGGGCCGCGTTTTCCAAATCATAACCTGTAGACCACAGTTCCGGGAAAACAACTATATCCGAACCACGACGAGCCGCCTCGGCCGTCATCGCCTGCACCGTGCCCCAGTTGGCAGCCGGATCACCCAGTTTTACATCCATCTGTCCCAAAGATATTGTTAGCATAACGGCCGTACCTCATGATCTGTGCTTCAACAATTTGCAGTTCTATGTATAATAACGGTAATCGGGCGAAGTCAAAATAGAAGTTCGCAGATTTTTACTCCCCAGCCAAAGTTGCATCGGGCAACAAACTCAACTTGCCTAGCCATTCGCGTATAGCAAACCACTGCACCAGCCAGCTGCAACCAATCTGCCACAGCCTTGTATCGTAAACTAAACAATCTTGTGAACCAATCTGACCTGACTGGACGCATCTTCGGCAAATACAAACTGTACCATCGCCTCGGCATGGGCGGCATGGCCCGCGTCTACAAAGCGTACCAGGGCAACCTGGATCGCTACGTCGCCCTCAAGGTGCTGCACAGCCACCTGGCCGAAGAAGATGAATTTATCGGCCGTTTCGAGCGGGAAGCCGCCGCCGTCGCCCGAATGCGCCACCCCAACATCGTCCAGGTGTTCGACTACGACACCGAAGGCGACAGCCATTACATGGTAATGGAATACATCGAAGGGCCAACCCTCAAGGCCGAACTCGATTACCGCGTGCTGGCAAGCAAACCGTTTAGCCCCGCCCAAATTTTCAATATCATTGCCGCCCTGGCCAGCGCCCTGGATTATGCCCACATCCGTGGCATCATCCATCGGGACGTCAAGCCGTCCAATATTATGTTCACGCAAGATGGTGAGGTCGTGCTGACCGATTTTGGCATCGTGCGCATGTTGGGCGTGCCGCGCTACACGCTCACTGGCTTCATCGCCGGAACGCCCGCCTACATGGCCCCGGAACAGGCCCAATCCCTCACCACCGACCACCGCTCCGATCTTTATTCGTTGGGCATTATTTTGTATGAACTGGTCACGGGGCACACCCCTTTTACGGGCAACACGCCGCTGGAAATCATCAAAAAGCATATCGATGAGCCGCTGCCACCGATAGAAATGAACCAGGATATCCCCAGCGGCGTCGAGCAGGTCATTGGCAAAGCGCTGGCTAAAGAGCCAGATTATCGGTACCAGACCGCCGCGAACCTGGTTCAGGCGCTGCATCACGCTTTGGGGAACACGGCCGTTTCCCCGCAAGCCCACCTGCCCATTCAGGCTTTGGCAACGGCCGTTTCCACTCCAGCCACCCCCACCACCCCCATTCTCGCCCCCACCTTCAAGATGCCCGACGAATGCCCCTATCGCGGCCTCTTTGCCTTTGGCGAAGCCGACGCCGCCAACTTTTTTGGCCGGGAAGCGTTCACCGAAAAGCTTCTCGACACCATACAGACGCAGCGCCTTATCGCCATCGTCGGCGCTTCCGGCAGCGGCAAATCCTCCGTCGTCTTTGCCGGATTGGTCACCAAATTGCGCCAAAACCCGGATTGGCACATCCTCACCTTTCGCCCCGGCCCCCAGCCGTTTCACGCCCTGGCCGCCACCCTCGTAACCGCCCAAAACCCGGCAGGCCGCGAAGAAGAACAGCGGCAAGCCACCACCAGGCTAGCCGAAGCGCTGCAGCAAAAACAGATTCAGCTCATCTCCCTGCTGCAAGAAATTTTAGGCAACCATAAGCCCGCCAAACGCTTGCTCATCGTCTCCGACCAGTTTGAAGAAATCTACACCCTCTGCGCCGACCCCGAACTGCGCCGCGCCTTCCTGGATCTGCTGTTGGAAGCGCTAGATGTGGCCCGGTTTCGCCAGCTCAATCTGTTCACCTTCGCCCTCACCCTGCGCACCGACTTTTTGAGCCAGGCGCTCACCCATCGCCCCTTCGCCGATGCCCTGCAAAACGCCGACATCAAGCTCGGCCCCATGACCCGCCGCGAACTCAGCCAGGCCATTGCCAACCCGGCCCGCCGCTTTGGCCTGCTGTTTGAAACCGGCCTCGTGGCCCGTATTTTGGACGATGTGGGAGACGAACCGGGCAACTTGCCCTTGCTCCAGTTTGCCCTGACGGAGCTGTGGGAAAAAGCGCGGGAAGGGTACCTGACTCACGAAGGATACGACGAAATTGGCGGCGTTGAGGGGGCGCTGGCCCGCTACGCCGACCGAGAGTTCGGCCAGCTTTCCCCCGCTGAACAGCAGCAGGCGCGGCAGGTGTTCATCCAGATGGTGCGCCCCGGCGCGGGCACAGAAGACACCCGCCGCCTGGCGGGGCGCAGTGAGCTGGGCGAACAAAACTGGGCGCTGGTGCAAAAGCTGGCCGATGCTCGCCTGGTTGTCACCAGCCTGGCCCCCAGCGGCCAGGAAACGGTGGAAGTGGTGCACGAAGCGCTCATCCGGGGCTGGGCGCAGCTGCGGGCCTGGATGGAGGAAGATCGTACCTTTCGGGCCTGGCAGGAACGGCTGCGGGCCGCTTTGCGCCAATGGCAGATGAGCCAGCAAGATAACGACGCCCTGCTGCGCGGCGCCATTCTGGCCGAAGCAGAAAATTGGCTGGCGGAGCGGACAGCTTTTTTGAACCGGGAAGAACGCTTTTTCATTGATGAGAGCCTGAAGCTGCGGGCAGCCAAGCAGCAAACAGTGGAGCAGGAACGGCTGGAGCGGCAGCAGGCTGCGGCGCAGGCCCGGTTTGCCCGCCGGCTGGGCTGGCTCACGGCGGCGTTGGTGGTGATGATTGTGCTGGCGCTGATTTTTGCGTTTACGGCCGTAAACAGCAACCAGATCGCCCAGGGGAACGCCGCCACCGCCCAGGCCAACGAAGCCACCGCTGTGGCCCTGCGCCGGGCGTCGGAGTTTAGCCAGGCGACCTCGGTGGCGGCCGAAGCCACCGCCCGCGCCGACGCCAGCCTGCGGGCCACGGCCGAATTTGCCGCCGACCGGGAGCGAGACCTGGCGGAAGAGAGCGCCCAGGATGCCATTGTGGCCCGGGAAACGGCCGTTTTCAGCGCCAATGAGTTGGCCACCGCTGTCGTCATCGCTGAGCAAAACGCCCTGGAAGCGGAAAACCAGGCCCGCCTCGTAGCCGCCCGTGAACTGGCGGGCATCGCCACAGACCAGCTCAACAGCGATCCGCAGCTGGGGTTGCTGCTCTCGCTGGAAGCCGTCAACCTGACCCAGGCCACCGGCCTCAACGCGCCAGCCTCGGCCGAAGAAGCGCTGTTCCGAGCCATGCAGGCGTCCCAGCTTCAGCGTATCTTTTCCGGCCATTCAGAAGGAATCAATGCGGTGACATTTAGCCCAGACGGCCGTTTCCTGGCCACCGTCAGCCGAGACACCGACGTAAAGTTGTGGGATATCGTCACCGGGCAGCAGATTGGCTCCCTGAACGCCCACGCCCAGCCCGTCAATGCCGTCGCCTTTAGCCCGGACAGCAGCCAGTTGGCCACCGCAGGGGATGATGGCTTTATCATTTTGTGGAACCTGGAGCGACTGGAGCTGATCACCGTGCTCAACGGGCAGGATGGCGCGGTCAACGACATTGTTTTCCACCCGAATGGCGAGCGTTTGCTGGCAGGTTACAGCAGCGGCGCGATGCGGCTGTGGGATGTGGTCAACCGCCGGTCGCAGCTGCGGCTGCTGGGGCACACCAATGCCATTCGGGCCGTGGCTATCAACAGCAGCGGCAGTCGGTTTGCCTCCGCCGGAGTAGACGGCCGTATCATCATCTGGAACGGGGATACCGGCGCTTCTCTCTTTTCCATTGAGCCCTTCCTAGGCAGCGACAATCAGCCCATCGTCATCAACGCCCTCACCTACAGCCCAGACGACAGCCGCCTGCTGGCCGCCAACGGCAACGGCACCGCCACCGTCTGGAACGCGCTCAACGCCTCCTTCGTGTTCCGGCTTACGGGGCACGCCGTGCAGCTAGAAGATGTGGCCTACAGCCCAGATGGCAGCCTGCTGGCCACCGCCAGCAGCGACGGCACGGCCAAAGTGTGGAACGCGGCCACGGGGCAGGCGCTGTACACCCTTTCCGGGCATACGAGTGGGGTAACGGCCGTTGCCTTCCATCCCAACGAAAACCAGATAGTCACCGCCAGCCAGGACAGCACCGCCCGGCTGTGGGGTACAGAGGCGGCGCTTTCGCCCCAAATTTTGTCTGGACATACGGCCGCTATTTTGGCCATCGCTTTTAGTGCAGACGGCCGTTTCCTGGCCACCACCGGCATAGATGAAACCGCCCGCGTCTGGCGCACAGAAGACGGCGCACAGGTCAACCAGTTCACCGATCACAACAACATCGTGAATGACATCGCCTTCCACCCGGACGGTGGGCTGCTGGTCACGGTTAGCGACGACCGCAACGCCCGCCTGTGGGACCTGACCACTAACGAAATTCAGCTGCCGGTAATGGACCATCCTGCCCCGGTCAATGGGGTGGCCTTCAACCCAGAGGGCACCGTGCTGGCCACGGTGGCCGATGATGGCATATTGCGCTTTTGGAACCCGGTGAACAAGCGACTGCTGACCCGCCTGCCCTACACGGCGGCGCTAAACAAAGTGAGCTTTAGTCCGGATGGCAGCCTGGTAGCAGCGGCGGCGGTGGACGGTACGGCCGTTATCTGGAGCGTTGTCACCAGCGAGATTATGCATATCTTGGTTGGTCACGAGGGCGCCGTAAACGATGTGGCCTTCAGCGGCGACGGCAGCCTGCTCACCACCGCCAGCAGCGACGGTACCGCTCGCCTGTGGAATACCGCCACAGGCGAAGCGCTGCGCGTCTTTTCCGGGCACAGTGGCCCCGTGCTCAGCGCCACCCTGAACGCCGACGGCAGCCGATTGGCCACCGGCAGCGTAGACCGCACCACCAAGCTGTGGGATACAACCACCGGGCAAACGCGCCGCACCTTTTTGGGGCATACCTCGGCGGTAAATAGGGTTGTTTTTGATCCCAGCGGTACCCGGTTGGCCACCGCCAGCGCCGACCGCACGGCCCGAATCAACCAATTGGAAACGGTGCCAAATTTATTCGATCGGGCGATCCTGCTGGTGCGGCGTTCGCTGACGGTGGATGAATGCACCCAATATTTGCGCGGTCGCCCCTGCCTCACCTTCCCCCCCTGATCTTGTTGCGAAGACGGCCGTTCTCTGCCACAATCCCCCGCTCAACAACAACTCAGCTTCCCGCAGCTTTCGCAGATTTTTACACTGGCAACTTTGCGTCTTTGCGCGAGCTTTTTTCGGTAGACTCATAGATGGCCGTGGATTTCACAGGGTTTTCTCTGCGTTTATCTATGCCCTGTTTTTGAAGGAGACTTCATGAGTGGTATACACCACCATGCATGAAAACGGAGCGCTGCCTTCCAGGCGGCCAAGCCAGCAAGGTGCTGGCGCTCCATTTTTTAAGGAGTTTGGCATGAACTATATGGCAGAGCGGGTGGCGCATTGGGGCACCTCGATTTTTGCAGAAATGACGGCACTGGCCGTGGCGCACAATGCAGTGAACCTGGGGCAGGGCTTCCCGGATTTTGCCGCGCCGTCTTTTGTAAAAGAGGCGGCCATTGAGGCAATTCGCGCCGATCTGAATCAGTATGCTCCGGCAAACGGCCGTGCCAGCCTGCGCCAGGCCGTTGCCCAAAAAGTGTCTCGCCAATACGGCCTTATAGTAGACCCAGATACCGAAATAAACATCCTGCACGGCGCTACCGAAGCGATTTTTGCCACCATTATGGGCCTGGTCAATCCAGGAGAGGAGGTGATTGTTTTTGAGCCGTTTTACGACTCGTACGTGCCAGCTATTCAGATGGCGGGGGGTATTCCCCGCTTCTACACCTTGCGCCCACCGCTCTGGGAGATTGACGCCGAAACGTTAACCGCCCTTTTTTCTGACAAAACCAGGCTCATCATCGTCAATTCACCGCACAACCCCACCGGCAAGGTGCTGAATGAAGTGGAGCTGGGCCTGATTGCCACGCTGTGCCAGCAGCATGACGTGATTGCCCTGACGGACGAAGTGTACGAACATCTGGTGTATGACGGGCTAAGCCATCACCCGCTGGCCAGCTTCCCCGGCATGGCCCAGCGCACAGTAATGATTTCCAGCCTGGGCAAAACGTTTAGCGTGACGGGGTGGAAGGTGGCCAATGCCGATCTGTCCAGAGCAATCTTTCGGGCGCACCAGTTTGTGACGTTTTGCGGGGCGGCCCCTTTGCAAGAGGCAGCGGTTACGGCCGTTGCCAGCGAACCTGAATTTTACGAGGAGCTAACGCAATTCTACACCCGAAAGCGGAATTTTTTGGTGGATGCCCTCCGCAGCGCCGGGCTCCATCCCATCGTCCCCAGCGGCACCTACTTCATCATGGTGGATATTTCCAGCCTGGGTTTTGCCGATGATGTCGCCTTTTGCCGCCACCTGACCCAGGAAATTGGCGTCGCCGCTATCCCCCCCAGCGCCTTCTACCACAACCCCGCCGACGGTGCCGGGCTGGCCCGGTTTGCCTTCTGCAAGGAAGATAAAACCCTGGACGAAGCAGCCCGACGGCTGCAACAGCTTTCCGGGGGCTAAAGCCCCAGGCTATGCTGAAAGCCCCAGGCTATTTAGCTCTAATTTTGCCTTACCCACACATCCAGCGCCTGGGCCAGCCCCTGCCGAATTGTTGAGGCATCGGCGGCGTCTGGCTCTTGTTCCAGGTAAGCATTGAGAAAATTGGCGGCCTGGTGCATAGCGCCAGATTGAAAGTAAATAACTCCCAGCTCACGCAGGTGGTCGGGGTTGTCTGGCTGGATGTGGCGCATTCGCTCCACCACGGCGATGGCTTCGGGCCATTGGTGGCGCTGGGTATAGATAAGGCGCAAATTGTTGAGCATACGGTTGAGAATATCCTGGGGAGAAACGGCCGTTAACCAACTCGGTTGAAACTCACCCTTATACCCCACCGTCAGCTCCACCAGTCGGGCACAATCGGCAGCGGAAAGCCGCCCGCCGCCGTGAAACGGATCAAAATAGAGGGTATCGTCGCGCACGTCTACCCCCACAATGAAATGGCCCGGCAGCCCCACGCCAAAGGCGGGCAGCTGCAGCCGCTCGGCCACTGCCAGATAAACCAGCGACAGGGTGATGGGAATGCCCAGGCGGCGTTCCAGCACATCATTCAGAAAACTGTTGCGGGGGTCGTCGTAAACGGCCGTATTTCCCAAAAACCGCTCCTGCTTAAACAAGAACTCACTGAGCAGCTCGGCCTGAACGGCCGTTGAGTCGTTCGGCCGCACCCGGCTGGCGGCACGTTCAGCCAACTCATCCAGCTGGTGCAAATAGTGGTCGATTTGCAGTTGGGGGTAGGCCAGCTCTTTGGCCATGCTTAAGGCTGCGTGGGGGAGATTGGGAAACGGCCGTTTGACCCATTCAGCAAAGCTCAAATCCATCATGCCTGAATTTTATCCAATTTGGCCTGGCTTACAATATCCAGCTGGCCATTGGAACCATCTCTTTTTTCTCTGTGGCTTTTGGGGCAGGTTCTTAAACCAACGTGCCGGGGAAAAGCCGCACCCAAACCCAGGCGATGGTCATGGTGGGGATGGCCTGCGTGAAGGGAATCACCGCTTCTACAACGGAAACGCCGCGCAGCGCCTTTAGCCCCAGCCTGTCCAGAATAATCCAGGAGAAGGGCGCGGCTAAAAAGTCCAGGGCAAAATCAAGCAAATCGATCATGACTACAACCAGAAAGGGGGTGAGCTGGAGCGTTTGGGTAAAGGTGGCATTGGCGGGAATGTGGATGTGCTTCACCTGCCGCCAGACAATCAGCAGCAGCAGCAGCGCCATTATGAGCGCCAGGCCCATCAGCGAGAGCAATATCAGACCAAAGTTGCGGAAAAATTCAGCTAGATCCATAAGAATTGTTGTTGGGTAATTGGGTCATTATGTCAAATAGTAACTACTCAGGTGCAAGGCACTGGCCGCAGGCGTTTCAACTGGTTGGAACCGTTTGGCCAGTGCCTTGCACCACTTAAAAAAACAGCTGCCACAAAAAGATAAACAACATAAAAATGCCGCCGATAAACTGGATGAGGCTGGCAATGCCAAAACCAGCCAACCCGCCCAGCCCGGCTTTTTTAGCAATTTCCCAATCGCCGTGCCGCCAATATTCCCCTAACAGGACGCCACCAATGTAGCCCACAATCGTACCCACGATGGGGAAAACAAAGGAACCAATCACCGCACCCAGTAAGCCGGTGAGCATGGAGCGCACCGATGCGCCCCCTTTTTTAGCACCAAACAGAGTCAACCAGATGTCTGAAGTGCCGGTGACAAGGGCAATGAGGCTGATGACGATAAAGGATGGGGTGGATACGGCCGTAAATCCCTCGCCCCAGGCATAAATCAAGATGGTGAGCCACATCAGCAGTACACCAGGCACCAGGGGGATAAACGTGCCCACCAGGCCCAACAGCAAAATCACGATGACAAAGCCAATAGAAAGAGCTTCAAACAGTTGAGTCACAACATCTCCAGCGGTACAAAAAAATAAGATCGTTAGCTGTACGTAGAGAACTGCCAATCGTCGCAAAGGCTAGAGAGCGCGATAGGCCAAAATGAAGCGCTCAAAAACGCCAGAGAGATACGGCCGCAGCTGCATAAAGCTGTGGAGAGGTGTATCGACAAACTCGCTGGGACCCATCCGGTTCACTTTTTGCCAGGTATATTTGTTGGGCATCTCTTCAAACCAGGTAGCAAAATGGGGGAACCAGTTGGTCAGCACATACAGGCAGCGTGCTGCCGGAATCGCCTGCCGCAGCGCCCGCGTGTTAACGCGGCTGCCGAGCCGTTGAGACAGCGCCAGCATATAGCTGTCGATCATCGTTTCTTCATTGACAGGCCACAGCGGCCGGGTTGTGAGCGCAGACGCTTTTTCTTGATCTTCCAGCAGGCCAAACTGCTCAATGAAGCTAATGAGATCACAGATGCCGGGGCCAACGGTGGCCGTTTGCCAACCGGACAGCCGCTGGTCTTCAAACACAGAGACGCGCCAATGGCCGTTGTTGGGGTCGCCATGCAGCAGCGTTGGCGGCAGTTGGCGCAAGGGTTCCAGCAAGGGAACAGGGTCATCTAGCAGATCGGAAACGGCCGTCAAATGCGTCTCCCCCAAAACGCCGGGCCAACCACCCAAATCGCGCATGACCACCAGCCCGTTAGCCGCCTGCAAAAAGAGTGGTGCCAGCTGCCCCGCCTGCGACAAAGCATGTTCCGACAATATCGCCGCTGGCCCTTCCTCAAAATAGGCCGACTGCTCGGCAACCAGCGATTCCCATTGGTACGGGGTGCGGTCCAGCAGTGAAGAAAACCCGGCGTTGGTTAGATCAACCGTCTGGTCAATAAAAGTGGCATGCAGATGGGCCAACTTGCCCACAATGGCATTAATGTCTGAAACCGACCACCTGTTAGGCGTAATATCGTTGGGCACATCATCTAGCACCGCCCAGCCACTTTCGTTGGGTTTGGCCTGGTGTAGAAAGAGGCAGTCTGAGGTGAGATAGGGCAGCCGGGGAGCAAATTCGCGGTAAAAGGCTGCTTCAACCGGATCGATATATCGCCCAATGAAGCTAACGGGATCAGAATGGCCTGCCAGCGCCAGAATGTAACGGGTCATGCGACGGCCGCTTTTTGTGCGTGGGGTGATGGGTTTGGCGGAAACGGCCGTAACGACCAGATCCTCCACCTCCATATACTCGCGCAGCAGCGCCGTCCAGGCATTGGGATCACGTCTTTGCAGTTGGGTGGCAAGCAACTTTGATTGTCTCATCGTGACACATTGTAAAAGCTAAGCGAAGGACTGACAAGCCGTAATGCGTGAAACGTGAAACGTGACCAGAAAGGCATCACGTTTCACGCCAAACCCCACGAAATCCCAAAGACCCTTATTTTTATCGTTGATTTGTTTGTCTGATGTCAGATTTATGAAAGTTTGGCAGCCGTTTAACGTGGTAAGCTAAAGATGTAACCCGTTTGTACTGTGAAGGTAAGACACAAGGAGGTGCAGCATGATTGCTATTGAACTCTCAACCATTATCATTATTGCGCTAATTGCGCTCATCATTGGGATTGTCGTCGGTGTGTCGATGAGCCGCCCGGTGTCGAGATTTTAAACAGGTAGGTGGGAAACGGCCGTAACCGGCCGAAGCTGGCGGCAGTATATAACTACTTGCCATGCTAAACCGAATCTTGTAACCTTAGCCGCAGCTGTTCAAGCTTTCAAGTTTGCACAGCTGCGGATTTCTTTTTGTTGATCTGTGCCACAATTCAAGGGGTTTATGATGAAAAAAGCATTGTTTATCACCAGCCTGCTTATTGTTTTAACCGCCACTATTTACGCCAACAACAGCAGGCTACAGGCTGCCCCGCCAGCGCCACAAGAAGCCACGCCCATTGATCCTATCTTTCCTGCGGTAGGGGTTATTACAAGCCGGACAATGGAAAACGGCCGTATCGCCACCTCCAACCAGGCCATTTTAGGCCCAGACAGCTGTACCCACATGGGCGACCCGTTCTCCCCCATCAACAACACCTGGGCACCCGGCCCCTACACCTATACCTACCGCATCTACATTCCGCCCAACTACAGCCACGATGTGGTGCGTGTGGAACTGTTTGACCCAGACTCGATCAATACAGATTTAAACACAGCCACCATTAACCGCTCCTTCACAGCAATCAACAATGGATTGGGCGCAATTGATTCCAAAACGTGCGGCATGCATGGCGGCGACGTAAACCGGTATCAGCCCTGCCTGCTGCGTACCGATGAACTTAATTTAGTCAATAATGCACCAAATTTGGATTTAAACCAGGTGAACCCCTACTGGTTTGTTCGCATCGACGAAAACCGACGCCCCCCCCTTACGCCAGGAGGCAACTGCGGTGCGCCCGCTTCCTACACGCCAGCTTTTAATACCCAAACGCGGTACAGCCTCTCCTACTTTGCCGAAAACGCCGACAACACCATCCAAAAAATTCCGTTGGTCACTTATTTTGGCCAGGTTGGTGATGGCGTTCGCGACAGTGGCGATCATCAAACTGACCTGCGTTGGGTCTCACCCGGTGCAGCCGTTCCGTTTTCCACAGTGGATGATCCCGACGTAGACGTGCCCGCCATCGCCCACACCGTTGACAGCTTTGAAATCGATCTCACCACCGATGTCCCCAACATGATGGTCGATTATGCCACCGGGGCACGGTATCTCTATCTGGATGTCCAGGCAATGAGCGGTGCATCGGAAAATGGCTACGAAATTTGGGCCGGGCCTCCGGCGTATGTCAATACAGTGCCGAGCGAGGTAAATTCCCGCAATTTACACATTCTCAACAATCCAGGGGCACATGATTCTCAGGGGGTGGAGGTTACGGCCGTTAACACCCTCGTCCAAAATTCCAACTTCACCTCTCCACTCGGTATCCCCCTGGCATATATCGGCCCAGAAGCAGCAGGGCAAATCCTGCAAATCAGCGCTTTCGACATCGACACCGGGGCTCAGCCACCCCTGGTTTTCTACTTCGACACCATCGCCTTCACCCCCGATGACAATGATCCGCTGGGGTATGACCCCGCCTTAACCGATTGGGCCATGGCCTTTGCTGTCAATAATGGGGAGGTTAACGACCCAGACGGCATAGCCAAAGCGACACGCTGTCTGTCGGGAAGCTGTGATAACCAATGGATTTCCCCCCCTTACCAGATCACCATTCCTGGCGATCTAAGCAGCTGCGATTGGCATAACCCCACGGCCGAAGCGTGCACCCCGTTTTACGGGGGTCGCCTCATGGTGCGGATGAGAGGTGGCTTTTCTGACACCTACACCTGGATGCTTCCTTCCATTCAAGGCGAATTACCGAGCAACGCAACCGCAGGCTGTACAGCCTTCCCGATCGGCATTCACGAAGGCACTCGTTCCGTCACTCCCCCAGGAACCGGCAGCAATCCCTACCCCAATTCGGCCGATTTTAATTATCCTCTCAGCCCGCCAATCTACGCCAGCTTCCTGGACCATCGGGATGACCTCCCGCTGCTCAACGCGACATCCGGCACGGTTTATCGCGTACAAAATGGCTTTGGCAACGGCAACTTTGGCTGGTTGGTGTGGAACGCAGGCATTTCTGCCCACGCCACAACTTTGGCCAACAGCCTTACCTGGCCCGGTGACGCGACAGATTACACCGATCATGGTGATGGCGGAATGAGCGTACCCGGCTCCGGTTTTTCACACAACGTTCGCGGCTACATCGAACCTGGCGATCCCACAGACCAGGCGCTGCAAATCGGTGATTGGATAGCTGCCAGCACAGGCAGTATCAATTCAAGCGCCGTACGAGAGCAACTCGAAACGCACATCGATCTGGGACGTACATTGCGTTTGCCCATTTGGAATAGTGTTGCTAATTCGGGAGCAGATGCCCTTTTCCAAACCTCTCAATTCGCTATTTTCCGATTGATTGGCTATAACATCAGCACTGGCTGGCTCCTGCTTGAATTTGTGGAGTTCGATACCAGCTGCGGCCAGCTGCCAGTTGCTCCAGCTTCCGTCGCCATCCCGGGCCCCACGGAAGGCAACACCGAAACCAGCTACATCTTCACCGCCACCATCAGCCCGACGACGACAACCACCCCCGTCACCTACACCTGGGAAATTACCGACCACGACACCATCACCAACACGGGCGGTCTCCAGGATAGTATTGCGGTGACGTGGAGCAGTAGTGGCAGTAAAGTTGTGACGGTAACGGCCGTTAACCACACCGGCCTCGCCGTCAGCCAAAGCCACACCATCGACATTCCCAATCGACAGCTTTATTTGTATTTGCCATTCGTCAATAATAATTAGAGCAAAGACGGGGAAAACATACAGCTTCAGCTCACTTTGGCTCAGCCGCTCAGCCAGATGTTCAATTGCTACGGCCGTTTCTTTATGCTAGAATGCTCGCAGCCCATAGTTGGCAAATAAAGGGACTTTATGCAGCAATCAATCAGCACCATCTTGTCTGTAACAGATATCTTCGATACCTTCACTGAAACGCAGGTTGAGCTGGTAGCATCCCTATGCGAAGCCAACACGTACCAAACCGGCGACATTCTCATTAAAGAAAACGATCAAACCACAGAACTGTACGTCATTGCCCGAGGTGGTGTTGAAGTCATCATGAACCCCACCGTCGTTAGCGACGATGTGCAGGAAAACGAAATGGTTGTTCTCACCGAGCTGCGACAGGGCCAGGTTTTTGGCGAAGTGGCCCTGGTAGACAAAGGAATGCGCTCGGCCACCATTCGCGCCAGCCAGGCCAACACCCTGCTGCTGCGCATCAATCGCGCCCGACTCATGCAGCTCTGCGACGCCTACCCAGACCTGGGTTACAAATTAATGAAAAACCTGGCCGCTGACCTGGCCTTCAAAATCCGCAACACAGATTTAACCATTCGCCAGTACCAATTGATGTTGTCACAATCTAAATTAAATGCATCATTGGATCTGGAATAGTAAACCAGATACAACACACCAAATGCAGTGCCCAACCGTTTCAGCTGAGTCATTTTCGGGAGCCAGCAATCCTCTTTTTCTTCTCGGTGCACTGCCTGGAGCGATTGGGCATATTCAGCTGTTCCAGGATGGTCGGTAGTAGTAAACATGAAAGTGGAAATCATCAGCATCGGCACCGAACTCCTCGTTAGCGACATCCTCGACACAAATGCCGCCTACATTTCTCGCAGTCTGCGGGAAGTCAACGTGAGCCTCACCTGCAAAATCACCATTGGCGATGACGCCGAAATGATCGCCGATGCCTTTAAGGTAGCGCTGCGCCGCGCCGATGTGGTCATTGCCACCGGTGGACTGGGCAGCGGCAAGGATGATTTTACCCGTCAGGCCATTACGGCCGTTACCCACCGCCAACCCTCCCCAGAACCACCCGGCATCTCTGACGCAATCCTCCTCGGCAATAGTGATATTGGCTCCACCGGACTCATGCTGGAAGAAGAAAATGGCGTCATTGTCTGCCTGCCCGGCAACCGACGAGAAATGTCTTACCTGCTAGAAACCGAAGTTTTGCCCTATTTGCGCCAGCAGCTCAACAAAGAATCACACACCGGCTGGCGGTTGCTGCGCTGCGTTGGCGTCATGGAAAGCAGCCTTAAGCAAGATCTGGCTGATCTAGCCGTTGGCTCCAGCCACCGCCTTACCTTCGACTCGTTTGCTGGCCAGACCAACATTCGGCTGTGGGCCAAAGCCAACTCAGAACAAGCCTTGCAGGAAAAGTTGCAGCAGTTAAATACGGCCGTTTCCCAACGTCTGGGCGATCACGTCTTCGGCGAAGAAGCCGACCGGCTGGAAACTGTCGTCCTGAACAGCCTCATGAAAAACAGCCTTCACCTCAGCCTGGCCGAATGTTACACCCACGGCATCCTGGCCGAAACCATCGCACCTTTGGCCGGCGCAGCAGAACATATCAACCTGCACACCGCCAAAACCTGGCATGAACTCGCCACCGCCCTCCAGCTGGAAAGCGTCACAGGCGACAACCTGAGCCAATGGTGCCGCAGCGCCGCCAATACCTTGCGCAGCCAGGCTCAAAACGACCTCAGCCTGGTGGTGTACAGCAACGTCACCCAGGGCGGCGTGCAAATTCTGGTGACGCTGGCTTCACCCAATGGCGTTTCTGTCACCCAGCGTTCCTTCGGTGGCCACCCGGAAAACATCGACCAATGGGCGCTTACCCTGGGGCTCACCCATTTGCGCCGCTGGCTGCTGGCCCACAATTAACAACCAGCCCGCCCCCCTTACGTAAACGAATGAGTTAGTGGTATAAATAAGGCTGTGTTATTTGCGTTCAACACTGGTTGTTTATGGTTGCGTTTCCTTCTCAAAAGGTGTTTGTCAACGCATCTTAAAACCAGTCACACAAAGGGTGAAGAAATAAATGCGTATTGGCATGGTTACAGCCTGTTATAAACCCGTGATCAACGGGGTGACTCGCATGGTGTCACTGTATAAAGAACATCTGGAAGCAGCCGGGCATGAGGTCACAATTTTTACCTTGGGCGACCCGGATCCCAACGATGAGCTGGGGGTAGTACGCTCGCCGGGGCTAATGCTGGGGGATTATGGCTACTACATCAGCATGCGCTACAGCAGCAAAGCGCAGGCGCTGCTGCAAGAGATGGATATTATTCATTGCCACCACTTGTTTATGAGTGTCGAAATGGCCCACCGGTACGGCCGTTCCCCCATCGTCTACACCAACCACACCCGGTACGATCTGTACACCGGCTCCTTCATCTCCCTGCCCCAGCCCGCCGCCGACGCCATCATGCGCCAGGTCTGGCCAGAATTCACCGATTATGCCGATGTGGTCATCACCCCATCTGAAAGCGTGCGCCAGGTCATGCTTGATTTTGGCGTCCGTCGCCCCATCGAACTGATTGAAAACGGGGTGGATTTACGGCCGTTCCACCACCCCACAGCCCCCCTCAGCAAAACCGATTTGAACGTGCCAGAAACGGCCGTACTCGTCACCTACGTCGGCCGCCTCTCGCCTGAAAAAGATATAGACATCTTGCTTGAACAGTTTGCCATTGCCAAAGACGTGGTGCCCAATTTGCATCTGATGATCATGGGCCAGGGCGCTGCCCGACCAGAGCTGGAAAAACTGGCTCGCCAGCTGGGCATTGCCAAAAGCGTCCTGTTCACCGGTCCCGTTGCCTATGAAAAAATAAGCAACTATCTGGCCGCCGCCGACCTTTTTGCCACTGCCTCCGTCACCGAAGTGCATCCGCTCACCGTCATTGAAGCCATGGCCTCTGGTCTGCCCGTGGTCGCCATCTCCTCACCCGGCATTGTGGATACGGTTGAGTCTGGTAAATCGGGCCTGCTAACCACCAAGCCCATAGGCGGGCTGGCGGCGGCGCTGGTTGGCCTGGCCAGCAATGACGAGCGGCGGCAGCAAATGAGCCAGTTCGCCCGCTGCCAAAGCGAACGGTACGACATCCACAAAACCATCCAGCGCACTATTGAGCTGTACAACCGCCTGCACGAAGATCGCCCCGACCTGAAGCGGAAAAAGATGCACGGCCGTCGCATGTTTGATGCCGAAAAATTACATCCGGTAGTGGGCCAGTTGGGCAAGATGCTCTGGCCAGATGAGAAAGACCCAGCCAGCCGCCGCTGGTTTTCACCAGCCCATACCAACCAAACAGAGCGACCGCCACATGACCACTAACGATGGCTCATCCCGCAAAAAGTTGGGAGCTTGGGGCGAAAAAGTCGCCGCCACCAAGCTGGAAGCCGATGGCTACCGCATCGTGGCCCGCAACTGGCGCTGCCAACAGGGAGAAATCGATCTGATTGCCCAGGCTGGCGACGGGCTGCTGGTTTTTGTGGAGGTAAAAACCCGCAAAGGGCGGGGCATGGGTGCGCCGGAAGAAGGTCTGACGGCCCACAAAAGCCGCAAGCTCATCCAGCTGGCCCAAATCTACCTGGGCGAACACGATCTGGACGTGGATTGGCGGCTCGATTTAGTAGCCGTAGAATTGGATAATGGCGGCAAGCTGCTGCGCTGCGAGCATATTCCAGATGCGGTTTTAGGCTGGTGAAAGGGAATTTCACCACAGAGGGCGCAAAGGGCGCAGAGTTTTCCCTCGAATTCTCTGTGCTCTCTGTGGCCAAAAGAGGTTCTTGTGAATCAATCATTGGTGGTGCTGCTGGGACAAACGGCCGTTGGCAAAACCTCCCTCTCTCTACAGCTGGCCCAGGAATTAAATGGTGAAATCATCTCGGCCGACTCCCGCCTGTTTTACCGGGGGATGGATATTGGCACGGCCAAACCAACCGCCGCCGAGCAGGCACAGGCCATGCATCACCTCATCGACCTCTGTACCCCGGATGAAACGATCACGCTGGGCGATTATCAACGGCGAGCCTACCAGACAATTGAGTATCTGCTGGCAAACGGACGTTTACCCATCCTCGTTGGCGGCACCGGGCAATATGTAAGAGCCGTGGTAGAAGGCTGGGGCATCCCCGAAGTGCCGCCCCACCCCCGGCTGCGCGCCGCGCTGGCCCAGCTGCCCGGCCCTGAACTGGCCCGCTGGCTGGCCCTGCTGGACCCCGACGCAGCCCAAAAGCACGATCCGCGCAACCTGCGCCGCGTCATCCGCGCCCTGGAAGTGACGCTGGTAACCGGACGGCCGATTTCTGAGCTTCAGCGCAAAATCCCGCCCCCTTACCGTATTTGCCAGATTGGTCTGACGCGCCCCCGCGAGGAGCTGTACGCCCGCATCGATACCCGTGTGGACCAGATGATGGATCAAGGATTACTGGCCGAGCTGGAAAAATTGCGGGGGTTGGGTTACGGCCGTTCCCTGCCCAGCATGAGCGGCCTGGGCTACCGGCAGCTGTGGGCTTATCTAGACGGCGAAATGGGTCTTGATGAGGCGGTTGAGCGAATCAAGTTTGAAACCCATCGTTTTGCCCGCCATCAGGCCAACTGGTTCCAGCCAGACGACCCGGCAATCACCTGGTTTGTAATGGAGGATGGGGTGGAAACGGCCGTTATCCACCACGTCCAGCAATGGCTCAAAGACGGGGAAACCGGCAACGGCTATACGCCGCTGTCCAGCAAAGGAGAGTGAAATGGCTGAATTAAAAACCCAGAAAACAGAGCCTGACACTGTACATCATGTCTGGTTTTGATGAGTATGACGGGTTGATGGGCAGTCTGGGCAAATATAAAACGGGCAAATCGTGCCTGTACATCAACAAACTGGAAGATGTCGATTTGCCGACGCTGAAGCAGCTGGTGAAGAAATCGGCAGCGCATATGGCAGAGACAACCGGTTAAAGCCATCAACCGCTTAACGATATAAATCCATCTCTTTCGGCCGTACCAAATCGGTCGCCTTGCCCTCTACCAACGGTAAATTCAGGCCCTGCACCAGCACGACCGGCATCCCCTCCGACGCCTGCCCCATGAGCAAACCAACCGCCGCCGCAATCTCGTCCGCTATGCCGATGTCAGTGTGTTGCAGCTGGTAGCCGTACAAATCTGGCTCGCCGCGCCGGTCCCACAGGGCAGGCAGGCCCGCTACGCCAATCGCTACCCCCACCGTGCCCATACGAAACGGCCGTCCGTGGCTGTCCGTAATCACCACTCCCACCTGCACCCCCAGCGCCGCCTGAATCGCCTCGCGCAGCGCCGCTGCCGACGCATCCGGGTCCAGCGGCAGCAGCAGCATCGTCTCATCTCCGCCGCTTTGGGCCACGTTGGAGCGGTCGATACCTGCGTTGGCGCTGGTAAAGCCCAGCCGGTGGCGCACAATCAGCACACCGCGCCGCATTCGGGAAATCTCCTCGCTTTCCTGGAGAATCAACTCTACCACGCGGGGGTCTTTGTCTGTTGCTTCAGCCACTTTCACAGCACGTTCGCTGGGCTGCACGTCCGCCAACCGCACCAACCGCCCTTCTGCTTTGGAGACGATTTTCTGGGCAATGGCCAGCACGTCACCGTCAGCCAGCGTCATATTGGCCTGGGCCAGGGCGTGTAAGATCAGTTCCGCCAGGTTGTCGCCGGGTTGGATGTGAGGGATGTGAGGAACGGCCGTTAACGTCAAATTATTCATGGCTAGATTGTCCATGAGTAATTGAGTAATTACTCAATTACTCAATTACCCAATTACTCAATTACCCAGTCCGGTGATCCGAATACCCGCGCTTTTTACTTTGTGGATAATATTGATGGCGATGAGAACGGCCGTCATCTCCTCCGCCGCCCGCGCATTTTGCAGCGCCCCGGCATTGACGCCCTTCAATCCGGCATCGGCACAAAGCTGCATTGCCACTGCCTTGTCTTCCTTCTTTTCGCCACACACCAGCACGTCACAATCCATTTCATGGTCCAAATCCAGCAAATGATGCGCCCCAATATTTTGGAACGCCGCCACGACGCGCGTCGCCTCACCCAACTGGTTTTGCGCCTCTTCCGCCGCAGACAGCCCGCTTTCCAGCCGGTGTACCCGCGCCGCCTTCTCGCCCGTGGGAGCAACCACCGTCAGCAGCAGCTTGCCGTCCAGGGCAGGCTTGACGCTCTCCAGCGTCCCTTCCTGCGCCCAGTAGGGCACAGAAAGCACCACCACCTCGGCCTGCTGCGCCGCGCTCAGGTTATCTGTGCCGCTGATGTAGCCTTCCGGCAGACGTTCCAGCATGTCAACGGCCGCCTGCGCCCCCTTCTCCGCCTGCCGTGAGCCAATAATGATCTCATGTCCAGCCGCCGCCCAGCGGTAGCCCAAACCAAACCCTTCATTTCCTGTTCCGCCTAAAATTGCAATCTTCAATGTTCAATCTCCTAACGTATGGATGACAGCCATGTTTTTGAACCACGTGTCATTCCCGCGCAGACGGGAATCCATTTTCCTGGACTCCCGGCTGAAACAACGTGTCATCAAAGGTTTTTACATCTTCAAAAAGTCTAGCAACCATTGTTCTTGCGGCTGCAAATTTCCTGGGTGCAGCGTGTCGATTTTTACCCACTGCGGACTTGTGACTGATTCATCGTCAACTTCTTCAGCAGGGAGCAAATCAAAAGTGAGCGGCGTGCAATCATAATAAAACAGCAGGCCATGAAAGGCTTCTTCTTTGGGATCGTAATAGAAAAAATCTTCCTGAAAATAGGCCTGAGAGCCAACGACCACTTTTACACCGGCTTCTTCCATCAGCTCACGCTGCAAGGCTGCAGCATTGCTTTCCCATGGTTCAATTCCGCCACCTGGTAGGCAGTAACGGCCGTTTATCCCCACCGTATTCATCAACAAAATTGTATCCTCATGCCTTACGATGCCATAAGCAGAAGGCCGATGGGTCAGTTTCTCTTTGGGAATGGCAATCTCGCCCCCGAGCCAGCGTCGACAACGTACCAGACCATCAGCAAATTCAAACATCTTCTCTTTTTCCTCTCTGCCCTCTGTGGCCAAAATCCCTAACTCAACTTCTCGTACCGCTGCCACACCTCGGCGGCCAGCTTGCGGCTGCGCTCGGTGATTTCTGCCTCGTCCAGCGTCAGCAGCTGGCGGTTGTGCATCAGCAGCTTACCTGCCACCATCGTGCTGGTCACCAAACTGCTCTCGAAGCCGAAGATGATGTGCCAGGGCAGATTGCCCGCACTCAGCGGCGTGGTGGCGTGGTAATCGACAAAGATGATATCCGCCGCCGCGCCTTCCACCAAACGGCCGATTTTCTTCCCAGGCCAGAACATCTCCGCCAGCGCCACATTGTTGGTAATCGCCATCTGCACGATGTCCATGCCGTTGGCCCGGCGTGGATCGCGGTGAACCTGCTTGTGCATCAGGTAGGCCATCTTCCACTCGGCCCACATGTTGTTGCTGAAGCCGTCGTTGCCCAGGCAAACCGGAATCCCCAGCCGCAGCATCCCTTCAATGTCGGCCGCGCCCACGGCGTTATTCATGTTGCTGCGCGGCTGATGCGTCACCCAGCTGCCCGTCTCGCGCAAGATGTTCTTTTCTACAGTATCGACATGTACCGCATGGGCCACGATGCTTTTTGGTCCCAAAATGCCCGCTTCGGCCAGGCGAGGCACCACGCGCTGCCCGTACTTTTGCAGCGAATCGTACTCATCCGCTTCATGCTCGGCAACGTGGATGTGGAAGCCGGTGCCCAGATTGGCAGCAGCGGCGACGCAGTTGGCCAGCGTCTCATCGCTGAGCGAGAGGGAGGCGTGCAGGCCAAAGGTGCCCGCCAGCAGCTCGCTGCCGCGCTCCTGGAGCGAGTGCAAAAAGCGCACGTTTTCGCCGATGCCTGCTTCCGCTTCTTCCGGCCCGTTGCGATCTGTCACCTCATAGCAGAGGGCGGCGCGCACCCCGGCCATTTCTACCGCATCGGCGATCATGTCCAGCGAATTATTGAGGGCGCTGGGGCTGGCGTGATGGTCTACCAGGGTGGTGGTGCCATGCTTGATGGCGTCCACCAGGCAAACCAGAGCGCTGTACTGCGTGTCCAGATCGAGCAGAGCCCGATCCAGCCGCCACCAAAGCCGCTCCAAAATGTCCGGGAAATCTTTGGGGGGCGGGCCGGGAATACCCATGCCGCGAGCAAACGCGCCGTAAAAGTGGGTATGGGCACAGATGTTGCCGGGCATCACCAGTTGGCTGCCTGCGTCTAGCTGTTCCAGGTTGGGATGGGCGGCGACAAGTTCATCTGAATTGCCAATAGTGGTGATACGGCCGTCTTCCACCAAGATCGCCCCGTTTTCTAGAATCTCATTGGGATCGGTCCAGGTGACGATACGGCCGTTCGTGATTAGGAATTTGTTGCTTTTTAACATTGTGCTACTCCCTGTTTGGTTGAGGGTAAGTGGGTAATTGAGTAATTGGGGAACTGAGCAATTACTCAATTGCCTAATTACTTCCCCAATTGTAGGCTTTTTTGCTTGACAGCCCAAACGGTTTCGTTAAACTCGTTGGTAAGAAATTTCCACGTAACCTTATCTAACTAACGTCATCTAAAGTGAAGACGAACGAAATGGTCACGCCTACGGTGTGAATTAATACCAAAGCAAGGAGCAACAAAAAAAAATGGCAACCCCTGTAGAAATTACTGATAGCAGCTTTCAAAGCGAAGTTTTAGATTCCGACATGCCCGTTCTGGTGGATTTTTGGGCCGATTGGTGTGGTCCCTGCCGCATGATCGCCCCCTCGGTGAAAGCCATTGCTGAAGAGTATGGCGAAAAGCTGAAAGTTGGCAAAATGGACGTAGATGACAACCCGATGGTGCCTGGCCGTTACGGCATCGTGGGCATCCCTACCTTGATGCTGTTCAAAGGTGGTCAGGTTGTGGAGCGCATCACTGGTGCGCTGCCCAAAGAGCGCATCGTGGCCCAGATTTTGCCACACATGAACTAATCGCATAAACATCATCTGAGATGATTTTTTAAATGCCCACGCTGACTCCCAGTGTGGGCGTTTTTGTTTTAGTGGCTGGTGGCTAGTTGCTAGTGGCTGGTAGCCTCAACTAGCCACTAGCAACAAGCCACTATCAATCAGCCACTACAATTAAGGAGAAAATCATGATTGAAGTTGCAATTATGCTGGAAGGACAAAATGGTCTGACGTGGGAACGCTGGCAGCGCATTGCTCGCGCTGTGGAAGAGTTGGGTTTTGTCGGCCTCTACCGGTCTGATCATTACACGAATGCCGGGCCGCCGGACAAGGAATCGTTGGAGCTGTGGGTGTCGCTCACCTGGCTGGCCAGCCACACCAGCCGCATCGAGTTTGGCCCGATGGTCTCCCCCGTTTCCTTCCGCCAACCGACGATGACGGCCCGGATGGCCAGTGCGGTGGATGATTTGTCAAACGGCCGTCTCCATCTCGGTCTCGGTGCAGGCTGGCAGGAGCGAGAACATCACAACTACGGCTGGGATTTGCTGGATTTAGACGGCCGTTTCGCCCGCTTTGAAGAAGGGTTGCAAATTATCAGCCACCTGCTGCAAAAAGAAGAACCGCTAGAGTTTGACGGGGCGTATTACCAGCTGCACGACGCCGTATTGCTGCCGCGCCCCCAGCAGCCGGGCGGCCCGCCCATCCTCATTGGCGGCAACGGCCCAAAGCGCACGCTGCCCCTCACCGCCAAATATGCCAGCGAGTGGAACGGCGTCTACATTCCACCGCAAACGTTTGCCGAACGGTGTGAATTATTGGATGAATTGCTGGTGGAAAACGGCCGTAAACCCTCTGACGTGCGCCGCTCCCTCATGACCGGCCTTGTTTTTGGCAAAGGTCAGGCCGATCTGGACGCCAAACTGGCCCAGCGCACCGTTTCAGCCGATGAGCTGCGGGGGCGTGGTCTGGTTGTGGGTACGGGGAATGAATTGGTGGATCAGCTGGGAGCGTTTGCCGAGGCGGGCGTACAGCGAATCATGCTGCAATGGATCGATCTGGATGATATGGCGGGGTTGGAGAAGTTGGGAACGGCCGTACTCCCACAAGTAATATAGTCACCTATTATTGCTGCACATGAGCGAGCCCTCTATAACCCGGAACTTACTTTTGTAAAGCTGCACTTAGTGCAGTTTGGTGTAAATTCGTTCCGAATCAAACGATGCTGTGCCAAACTGCTTAAAGTACAGCGGGCCTTGTATAATCTGGAACATACTTCTGCAAAGCTGTACTTAGATTGGAGAGAAAGCAATGATTGGAACAATTCTAGCGATGGTAATCATCGTCACGCTAATGATTGGATTTAACGCCCTTTTTGTTGCTGGCGAGTTTGCTGCTGTAAGTGCCCGCAAGACACGCATTAAGGAGTCAGCTAAAGAGGGAAACCGTTTAGCAAAATCGCTGCTTCCCATTCTTGAAAACCCACACCGACTAGATAACTATATCGCTGCCAGTCAAGTGGGCATTACATTGTCCAGCATCGTTTTGGGTATCTACGGGCAGCGGCAAGTCGCACCCCTTATCGAACCCGTGCTTCAACATCTCCCTTTTTTGGCCGAACCTGCGACCGCCACCAGTATTGCCGCGATTCTTATCCTTATCCTTTTTACAACATTGCAGGTTATCCTGGGTGAACTCGTCCCCAAGTCACTGGCAATTCAATACCCGGAAAGAGTTGCTATGGCCACCGTTACACCCATGCGCTGGTCTGCAGAGTGGATCCTCCGGCCCCTGATTGTTGTTCTCAATGGCAGCGGAACCTTCTTGCTAAAGCTCTTCGGTCTCGACCACGGCGGTGGGCACGCACACGTCCATTCCCCAGAAGAAATAAAATTCCTTATACAGCAAAGCTACAAAGGAGGGCTTCTCGATGCCCGTGGGCAGAAACTGTTGAACAACGCTTTCGTCATTGGGGACATGACTGTTGGGGAAGTTGCCGTACCACGTACCCAAATGGCTACTATCCCTGCAGAAACCAAAGTTAGTAAAGCACTACGGTTTGCCGTTGATGCCCAACATTCCCGCATTCCGGTTTATGAGCAGAATATAGATCACATATTGGGGTTTGTACACATCAAAGACTTGTTTCGTCTAAACCATGCCACAAATGGAGAAGGAATCATTCGCCAGATTGTGCGCAAAGCTTCTTTCGTACCACATCTCTCCCCGCTGAAAGAAGTATGGAACCAACTGAGACGTGAAGAAAACTATCTGGCTATTATCCTTGATGAGTTTGGCGGTACCCAAGGCATGGTCACCTGGGAAGACCTCCTTGAAGAGTTATTTGGAGAGCTGCGCGATGAATTTGACGGCGCAGAAGAACCGCTCCTGAAATCGACAGGCCATAACACTTACTTGATTCGTGGTGAAACACCCATCAGTTACCTTAATAGCAAATTTGGCACTGCTTTTCCTAATGTGCAAGTTCACTCCATAGGCGGACTCATAATCAACCACCTAAACCGTATCCCTCAAGTCGGCGATGTAGTCCAAATAGATAACGTCGAGATGCGTGTGGAAACCATGCGCCTCCGAGCAGTAGAAACAGTTTTGTTCCGGTTGCCAGAGGCAAACTCGCAATCGGAGGGAACTAACTAAATGGAACTCCTCATACCTTTTATCATTATTTTGCTGCTGGTTTTACTAAACGGCATGTTTGTCGCTGCCGAATTTGCCATTATTGGCGTACGCCAGACTCGCATTACGCAGCTAGCTCAAGAAGGCAATTCAGCCGCTCAGCGGCTACTTAAGACGCTTGACGATCGTGCCCAGGTGGATCGCTATATCGCCTCGGCTCAATTGGGCATTACTTTGGCCAGTTTGGGTTTAGGTATGTATGGCGAACCAGCTATCGCCCACCTTCTTGAAAAGCCGCTACACGACTGGTTTGGTATTGAGGGAGCTACTGCCCATACGATTAGTTTTATCATTGGCTTAAGCCTGATAACCTATCTTCACGTGGTCATCGGCGAGATGATACCCAAATCGTTGGCTTTGCAGTTTGCTGAACGTACGGTGTTTGCCCTGGCCCGACCCATGTCTTTGATGCAGACACTGTTTAGCGTGCCAATTACCGTACTCAATCAAATCGGCATCTGGCTTCTGCGGTTAGTAGGTGTAAAGCCGCCAGAAGAAAAGAGCCGCCTCCATTCACCGTCCGAACTAGAAATGATCATCTCGGAAGGCGTTGTAGGAGGCTTGATTGCCGCGCAAAGCTATGCCATTTTTGAGAATATCTTTGACTTAAGCGATCTGCGTGTGCGCCAAATGATGACACCACGCATTAAGGTGGATGCAATTCCCATTACTATCGATGCAGAAGAGTTAATCCAGAAACTTGGCTCCTCTCCCTATTCAAGATTTCCTGTTTACGATGGTACGATTGATCGCATTATTGGCGTTCTGCATCTCAAAGATTTTGTCGCTCATCAACTGGAAGGAACCTCTTTTGACCTTCATGATTTGATGGTTGAACCTACTTTTCTGCCAGAATCAGCGTCTGCCTATGAACTATTATCGACGCTTGAACAAAAGCGTGTCCATATGGCCATTGTTATCGGTGAATATGGCGGCACAGCCGGAATTGTGACGCTTGAAGATTTACTTGAAGAAGTTGTGGGTGAAGTATGGGATGAATTTGACGTTGACTTGCAGGAACCGGTAACCATCATTGCGCCTGGTCATTTACTGGCAAAAGGGTCAGCCCAACTACACGAGGTAGAAGCCTTTGTGAACCTGGGTGAAAACGAAAATCTTATTGATAGTATTGGCGGGTTAATGTTAGCCCATGTTGACTTACCACCACACAGAGGGTATACAGTGGAAATCAACGATGTTGTACTACGCATTGAGGACGTAAATGGTATGACAGTAGAATCCGTAGCAATTCTCTATCCGCCAGAAAAGTCACGAACGCGCGAAATTGTAAGCTAATTTCGTGGATGGGCAGCAAAAAGCAAGTCAGTATCCAGTTCTCCAAGTAGTGGTCTGCTGAATACTGACTTACTGATTACTCTATATTTTCTTCTTCCGCGTCAGCCACTGGCTTCTCCACAGGCGTGAAGCGCTCGGCCAGCTTGGCCAACTGTTCGCTGAGGCTCTGCAGGCCCTGGGCTACCCCGGCGCGGGCTTTGTGGCTCACATCGCTGCCCTGCACCTTTTCCCGAACGTGAACCGCTTCTGTTTTTACACGGTCCGCCGCCGGGCTTTTCTTGATTTCCTGGATGGCCTTGTCAACTTCATCGGCGAAGGAACGCATGCCGTCGCGCAGCTCTGTTTCCAGGCGCTGACGTTCGGCACTGTTCCAGGCGCTGCGAATAGTGTCGGCAAACTGGCGGCCAAATTCGCGCAGTTCCGAGGTAACATCTGGATTTTGCGCGTCCGCCTTGCTCACTTCTTCTTCCTCAACAGGAACTTCGATTTTTAATCTCGCTTTGATTTCTTCAACGCTGGGGATTGTTTCTTCACTCATCGTTTTTTACTCCTTATTCAACAAAAATTGTTGGAACTCACAGGTTTAGACGCAAACCTTTACGTCTCTGCCAAACTGAAGTTGCAGCATTGCCCGAGGCTTTGTTGGTTCTTGAGCGGGCGGGGTGCTTCGAGGGACCCCAGCATGACAAACCAGGTTCCACTGTCATTCTGAGCGCAGCGAAGAATCCCGCAAGGGGCCAATGGCTAGAACGTTACCCAACCGAGGCTTTGTTGATTCTCGAGCGGGGGGGATGCTTCGGGGGACCTCAGCATGACAAGTGGTCTTCAACTGTCATTCAAAACCCATTCGTTTAGCTCAGGGCAAGCGGGCGAAGATGAGCCAATCGTGCAGTTCGTCGGTTTGGTGGTGGCGTCGATAGTTGGCCAGGCGGGCTTCCAGCTGGAAGCCGCAGCGCTGGGCCAGGGCAATGCTGCGGTCATTGTGAGGGAAACATTCCAGGTGCAGCCGTTTCGCGCCCAACTCTGTGAAAGCGAGTTCGGCAATCGCGTTGACGGCTTCTGTCATGTAGCCGTGCCCACCATGCGCTACATGCTGCCAATAGCCAATCTCAAATTTGGGCACTTTCCAGTCCGGGTTATGCAAGCCGCTGCCGCCAATCAAGGTATCGGTTCCCTTCAAGAAGATGAACATCGTCATATCCTCCCCCTTCAGGTAACGATCCCGGTTGCGCAGCACAGACGCTTCGGCCCGTTTAAGGGAAAGATTGGGCCAGTTGGCCCAGGAGAGCCAGGCCGAAAGGTGGGCTTTAGAATCGACGACGGCCTGGTACAAAGCTGCGCCATCCCCCGGCTGCGGGCAGCGGATAAGCAGGCGTTCGGTTTCGATTTGTTGGCGAACGTGGGGCAGGGGAGGGTTTGTCATGGCGGCTATTATGAACAAAACGGCCGTTTTTGGCGAATGGGTGGTGAGGTTTAGCGGGAGGGAAACGGCCGTTTATCACTACCCTTCCGCTTGCAAACACCGTATGCTATTTTTAGGGAAGTAAACAAGGTTCAGGGCGGGAGAAACTCTAATGAACCAACTGCACAAATCAAAACAATTGATCGCTATTTTGCGCTGGTTGGCCCGGCTGGGCAGCCTGGTTAGCGTGGCGCTGCTGCTGCTCTTCCTGGTCGGTGAAGAGCTGCATCCCAGCCAACTTGCCCTTGCCGAAGTGGTCGGGCTGCTCTTCTTCCCGATTGGCGTTATGGTTGGGATGCTGCTGGGCTGGCGGTGGGAGACGCTGGGCGGGGCGGTGACGGTACTGAGTTTGCTGGCCTTTTACAAGGTAATGTATGCGGCAAGCGGCCGTTTCCCGGAAGGCATCTGGTTTGCTTTGTTCGCCCTGCCGGGGCTGCTTTTCCTCTACTGCGGGCTGTGCAACCATCAACCCACGCCTAAAATAAGGCTGGTTTAAGAAAATGACAACGATTTCACCAGATATAAATGATGGGTATATAGTTTTATGTACCAGGTGAAATCAAAGAGTACACTATTCTTTCTTCTTAACCCAACGGCCGTTCTCCGATTTTTCATACTTCTTTTTAACCGCAGCCCAGGCTACCTTGCTGGCTGTCTCCTCACGACTGGCATCACCACGTCGCTCAGACGGTTTGTCGTATTGATCCCAGGCGCTGTTGTAGGCAGCCTGGAAAATTTCCTGGGCGTGTTTTGGTAAATTATCACGTACTTGTTCAGGTAAGTCGGAAAGGTTTTTGTATGGCATATGATTTCCTCCATTAAGCTAAACTCTGCCAAAATTGAAAGAACCGAATCCAGGCAGATTCGGTTCTTTCAAGGGAAGAAATAGGGTCAGGAGAACAGACCACAAGAGCAATTGGAAAATCGGCCTGCAATTGCGGTAATGCACCCCGCAAATTGAGGTATTTGATGTACTACACCGTTAGTATAAAAAGCATGAAGCTTTATTCCATAGGTAAAGATACAGTTTATGGATATACAAGATGCATATTTAATAATTTGCATCGATACAGGTACGACGCACTTGTCCTGGTGCAAAGTGCAGCAAAACTGCTAAAGTAAGTGCGTCGCGCCCCTAGGATCTGACTACTGCACAATATTCACCAACCGCCCCTTCACCACAAACACCTGGCGCGGCGGTTTGCCCTCCAGCCAGCCCTGCACCTTCTCTGAGGCCAGGGCAATCGCCTTGAGCGTCTCGTCATCCTGACCGGCATCCACCTCAATTTTATCCCGCACCTTGCCATTGATCTGCACCACCAGCGTCAGGCTGTCCTCCTTGGCCGCTTCGGCATCCCAGGCCGGCCACGGCTGCTGGTGGACGCTGTAGCCGTGCCCGCGCTGCGCCCACAGCTCCTCGGTGATGTGCGGGGCGATGGGGGCCAGCACTAGCAGCAGGCTGTCTACCGCCTCGTCCCAGACGTCCAGACTCACAGTTTTGGCTTTTTTGGCCTCCAAAATGCTGTTGCGATGTTCCATGATGGCGGCAACGGCCGTGTTAAACGAGAACCCCTCCAAATCCTGCGTCACCTTGCGGATCACCTGGTGCGTTTTGCGGCGCAAAGAGCGATTCGCCCCATCCGCCACCTGGCCCGGCGCGTAGCCGTGCGTGCCAATCTCCCAGACATCATTCAGCAGCCGCTGCGGCCCTTTGATACCGTCATAATTCCACGGCCCGCCCTGGTCCCACTTGGCAAAAAACATTAGATACGCCCGCACCGTGTCCGCACCAAACTTCTGCACCAGCGCATCCGGGGCCACCACGTTGCCGCGCGACTTGGACATCTTTTCGCCGTCCTCGCCCAGCACCATCCCCTGGTTATACAGCGCCGTCATCGGCTCATCGATCGTCACCAGCCCCATTTCCCGCATCGCCTTGGTAAAAAAGCGGGTATAGATCAGGTGCATCGTGGCGTGCTCAATGCCGCCCGTGTACTGGTCCACCGGCAGCCAGTACGCCCCCTCTACCGGGTCGAACGGATGCTCACTGTCATTCGGACTGAGGTAACGATACTGGTACCAGCTGGAGCACATAAACGTGTCCATCGTGTCCGTTTCCCGCAGCGACGGCTTGCCGCAGAGGGGACAGCTGGTGTGCAAAAATTTGTCGTGCAGCTTCAACGGGCTTTCCCCGGTGGGCATAAACTCCACGTCAGTCGGCAGCAGCACTGGCAAATCCTCATCCGGCACGGGCACCGCGCCGTGCTCCGGGCAGTAAATCACCGGAATCGGCGCGCCCCAATACCGCTGGCGGCTGATCAGCCAATCCCGCAAGCGATAATTGATCGCTTCGTGGCCGATCCCTTTTTCTGCCAGCCAGGCCGTCACCTTGCCCACCGCTTCGGTCACGGGCGTGCCGTCAAATTCAGCCGAATTAATCAGCTGTCCTTCGTACTTGGAAACGTACGCCTCCTCCAGCGGCCCATCGCTGTCCTCACGCCCCGGCCTCCGAATCACCTCGATGATTTCCAGGCCAAACTGGGTGGCAAAGGCGAAATCGCGCTCATCGTGGGCGGGCACGGCCATGATTGCCCCGGAGCCGTAGCTCATCAGCACATAATCGGCTATCCAGATGGGAATGCGTGCCCCATTAACCGGGTTGATGGCATATGCCCCGGTGAAGACGCCGGTTTTTTCGCGATCGGCCGTTTCCCGATCAATATCCGTCAATTTCTGCGCCTGCTCACGGTATTGGGTTACGGCCGTCAGTTGTTCATCCGTGGTAATCTTGCCCACCAGCGGATGCTCCGGGGCCAGCACCATGAAGGTCGCTCCCCACAGCGTATCCGGCCGCGTGGTAAAAATCTCAATCGGGTCGCCCTGCTCGGTATGGAACGTAACATCGGCCCCAGTGGAACGGCCGATCCAGTTCGTTTGCATCACCTTGACCCGCTCAGGCCACTCAATGCCGCTAAAATCGAGCAGCTCTTCGGCATAATCAGTCGTCTTGAAGAACCACTGCTCCAAATCTTTCTTGATGACGGGCGTACCGCACCGCTCGCAGTGGCGGTCGTCCCCCCACACCTGCTCACGGGCCAGCGTGGTGTTGCAGTTCGGGCAAAAATCGACCGCCGCCATTTTACGGTAGGCCAGCCCCAGCTCCATCAGCTTCTTAAAAAACCACTGCGTCCAGCGATAATATTCCGGAGAGGCCGAGACCGCTTCGCGCTCCCAGTCAAACATCGCCCCCATGCTGCGCAGCTGGCCGCGCATTCGCTCGATGTTGGCAAAAGTCCAGGTAGATGGGTGAATGTTGCGCTGGATGGCTGCGTTTTCCGCAGGCAGCCCAAAGGCATCGAAGCCCATCGGGAAAAGCACGTTGTACCCCTTCATGCGCATAAACCGCGCCCGGGCATCAGAAGGCGTCATGGCGTACCAATGCCCAATGTGCAAATCCCCGGACGGATACGGCAGCATCGTCAGCGCATAATGTTTTGGCCGACTTTTATCAATCTCTTGACGGTACAGACCTGTCTCTTCCCACTTTTTCTGCCACTTTGCTTCCACAACATTCGGGTTGTATTTATTGCTCATATTCTTTCTCCTGAGTAGCAGGTCAATTTTGCAAAATTGACCTGCATTTTGCCAAACAAAAAGCCCCACTCGTCTTTTCAGAGACGAAAGGGGCTTCCGCGGTACCACTCTGTTTGATGGCCTTACTAATTTGTGGACCCAAAGGGGCTCGAACCCTTGACCTCTACAATGCCATTGTAGCGCTCTCCCAACTGAGCTATGGGCCCATGTCAATTTCACAGTTGACGACTTCCTATTTTAATCCAGTTGCACACTTTGTGCAAAAATATTCAATCGTCAAAACCATCCACTCTGGCGCGTAACGGGCGCAAGGCGTCACCGAGTAATTCAGTAAACAGTAATCAGTGTTCAGTGTTCAGTGGGTCGTAATCAGAACTGTTTTACTGATTACTGAAAACTGACCACCGGTTCCCCGGTGCAGCTCCCAGGCGAGTTCGGAAATTTTTGTGTTGTGCTTCCAGCCAACGGCACAACTCTCTACCTTCATTACCAGACAACTGATTACTGTTTACTGATAACTGACGACTGTTCCCTACTACTCCTGTTCACAGCTTTTTTGTCTTTTTTTGTAATGTACGATTTGGTTCAACGTTGCAGTGGACCTGAGGAGATTCGAACTCCTGACCTCTACAGTGCGATTGTAGCGCTCTCCCAGCTGAGCTACAGGCCCGGGAGCGAACGGGATCGTAGCCCACCTGAGAGTTGTTGTCAAGGTTCCCAGAGCTTACTATACTTGACTAAATAATCCTCATATTGCGTCTTGCGTTTTGTTCAACCGAGTCCCGATTCTGGCAAACTGGGAATGCATTTTTATACCTTGGAGGTAACCTGATGGAGAAAAAATACACGATTACGCTTGAATATTGCGTGCCCTGAAACTATGCAGCACGCGCCGTCCGTGTGGCGGATGATATTCTGACCCATTACCAGCACATCATTGAGACGTTTACATTTATAACCGGCACAAAAGGGGCTTTTGAGTTCAATGTGAACGATGAGCTGCTTTACTCTAAAAAGCAGCTTGGCCGCCACGCCGAACCGGGAGAGGTGCTGGAATTGTTCAAAGAGTTGATTGGGCCTGGGGTGGAGCCCTATCCCCAAAAATAACTGTTGTTCTTACTAGATGTCATACCCGCGAAAGCGGGTATCCATCTTTATTAGCCGGATGAATTCCCGCCTGCGCGGGAATGACAAATTCCAGATCAACTGATCCAGTCGCGGCTGTAGCGGTCCCAATCGCGGTGTTTGTAGCTGCGGATGCACTCTTTGCACACCTGGGCGGAATCGACCTCGCCGCTGCTGCGCCAGCGCCAGCGGACGGTACCCACATGGTTGCCGCAGGTGGGCTGGTGGCAGACAGGGCAGACAATACCACTGGCCAGGGCGCGGCTGCTGGTTTGGCCGTGACCCAACCGATCTTCTTTGTTGCAGATGTGGCAAAATTTTATGGCCATGTGAATTGTGAATGGTGAATAGAGAATTGTGAAATGTGAATGAGCAAGTTCGTTCGCAATTCATAATTCATAATTCATACTTAAAAAAGCCTTCGCCGGATTTACGGCCGTATTTCCCCGCCAATACCATCCGTTTCAACAAGGGAGAGGGGCGGTATCTGTCCTCGCCCCATTCGCTGAACAGGCCGGTCATCACGCCCAAGACCGTGTCCAGACCCAGGTAGTCGGCCCATTCCAGCGGGCCGTAGGGGTAGTTGGTGCCCAGCTTCATCGCCTGATCGATGTCGGCGGGGGTGGCGACCCCTTCGAGCAGGGCGCTGGCGGCTTCGTTGATGAGGCAGCAGACGGTGCGCGCCCGCACCAGACCGGGACCATCGGCCACAACGGCCGTTTCATACCCCAACCCCTCAATGAATTTCTGCGCTTTTTGTAGGCTGGATACGGCCGTTTGCAGCCCCATCGCCAGTTCGAACATGCCACCCTCTTTCCGCAGCGGCGGAACCATGCCAAAGCCCACAACCCGGCCCGGTTTGGGTACCCAGGCGGCGGCCTGCGTGGTGCTTGTCGCCAGGGCGGAAGTGAGCAGCAGGGCATCCGGTGGAATGAAGGCGCTCAGCGCTGCCAGCAGTTCCTCTTTGGCGGCGGCTGATTCGTTGTGCAGCTCGATGGCTACATCGACCCCGGCGGCGTCGGGCATGGCATAGCCGCTGTGCAGGGCAGCTGTAAAATCCTCTACCAGATAGAGGACAGCGTCGTGGCCAGCCTGGGTACAAAGCTGGCCCATCTGTTCCACAAAGGGGGATTCCCCGGCAATGACTACTTTCATGCAAAACCCTTTTTACGATAGAGATTGGTTCAATCTTGGAGATTGAACCAATCTGAATACCCAAAATCGGGGAGATTATACTCGTTTTTGGGTGACGGTGTGGAGGAATTGGAGAACGGCCGTATTCAACGCCTCCGGTTGGTCGATGGGCGTCGCGTGGCGGGAGTTAGCCACCACGTGCAGCTGCGCCGTCGGTATCTCACGCAGGTACGCTTCCTTGCTGGCCACCGGCGTGTAATCCATGTCGCTGCTGACGACCAGCACCGGGCATTGAAGACGGCTTAAGCGCTGGCGCACGCTCCACCCAATGAGCGCGTTGGTCGCCGCCCGGTACGCTTTGGCATCATTTTCCCGCATCTGCTGCACAAACTGCACCCTGTATTCAGCCTGATGTGGCTCTGGGAAGAGCCGCCCGCCAATAAATTCGCCAATTTTTTCCATGGAGAAGATGCGCAGCACCAACCGCCGCTGCGATATTTGCCACCGCTCTTGCCAGGTTTGGGGCACCAGCTCCGGCCCGCTGTTGATCACGGTGAGGCTTTTGAACCGCTCCGGCTGATCCACCGCCATCTGGAAGCCAATCATGCCCCCCATCGACAAGCCCACGAGATGAAACTGATCGATTTGTAGATGCGCCAGCAGGGCAAAGATGTCGGCGGCGAATTGGGGCACGCTGTAAGGGCCGGGCGGTTTGGCGGAACGGCCGTGTCCGCGCACGTCTGCCACAATCACCCGAAACTGTTCAGCAAGCAGGTCGCGCTGATAGGCCCAGGAACGGCCGTCTGACCCCAGCCCATGCAATAACAGCAGCGGCTCACCCGCGCCTTGCTCTTCGTAATAAAGCGAAATGGTGTTTACATTAGCGTGAGGCATTGTCCCTTCCTTTGCTAGTAATCTGGTTATAAAGGCCAAAAGTAAGCGTTCAGGTGCGACGCACTTTTTCCAAAATAATGCGCAGCAACGATGTCGTTTGTAAGTGCGTCGCACCTCTAGGATGGTTGGTCATGTGGCAACAGTCGTGCTATGCTTATGTCTATATTTTTCACCTATGAGGAAGCCAAATTTCAATGTCTGAACTGCAAGCGGTGACGGGCCAACTTTACATCGTTGACGGCGTAATGCAAACGGTTAATCAGTCTGCGAAAAGCGCAGCAACGGCCGTTCCCGGCATCCTGGTCCAGCCACCCCCCAATCGCGCCCACCGCAGCCGCAGCCGTGACTATCTTTTTGCCCACCTTACCCTGAGCGGGAATGCGGCGGAAACGGCCGTCCTCGCCCAGGATTTACTCGACCTGATCAGCCAAAAATTTCACGCCGCCAGCGGCAGCCTCACCGCCGCCCTGCGCGGGGCGATTATGGCCGCCAACCAGGCCCTGCTCCAGCGCAACCTCGCCAGCCGGGAAACCTTTCGCGAAGGGGGCCTCACCTGCGCCGTCTTGCGCCACGGTGAGCTGTTTACCCTGCAAGCGGGCGAATCGCTGGCCCTGCTGGGACACAACTTTGGCATCGAGCGGCTGCCGCCTCGCCCACTCGATCACATTACGCCGCTGGGGCGCACCAGCGGGCTGGATATTCGCTACGCCCACCACCGGCTGCAATCGGGCGATTTGCTGCTGCTGGCCGATCCCCGCCTGAGCCACCTGCCCACCGACAGCTTCAGCGACGCTCTGGTAGACACCGACATCGAAACAGGGCTGGATACGCTCATCGACATTGTGGCGGACGAATCGGCCCGGCTGCTGCTGCTGGAGTTCAACGATCATACCTTGCTGGACCTGCCAGACGTGGTGCAGCCGACGCCGCGCCAGGGACAAACGGTGGTCCCCACACCGCAGCCACGCCGCAGCCCGGAAGCCGTCCCCAGCCCCACCAGCGACGAACGACGCCCCCAGCCAGTGCGCACAGGTGAGCCAGCTCCTGCCAAAGACGGCATTCGCAGCCTGCCCGCCATCGACCGGCAGCAGGTGGAAACAACTGCCCGTCGGGCCGGTTCGCAAGCGGCGCTGGGCTTGTCTACCTTCACCGCCTGGCTGGCTGATTTGCTTTCCCGACTGCGCCCACCAAGAACGGCCGTTCCCGAAGTAGAAGAAGAACCCATCAGCTGGACCTGGCCTGTCATCATCGCCGTCCTCATCCCCGTTTTGCTCGCTGTGATTGTGTCTGGCGTTTATCTGGAGCGCGGACGGGTGCAGCGTATGTCGGAAATTCGCGCCGAGATGGCCCAGCTCATCAGCCTGGCCGACGAGGTGGGCGGCGACATTGTTCTGGCGCGGCAGCATTACAGCGCCGTCCTGGCCCTGGCCGTGGAGGCAGAAACCGAGGTGCGCCCCGGAGATGAGACGGTCGCCCGGCTGCGCACCATCGCCCGCGAGCGGCTGGACGTGCTGGATGATGTGACGCGGCTGGCGGCACGGCCGTATTACACATTCAGCGAAGGCACCGCCCTTACCCACGTGGCGCTGCGCGATGGCTTCAATGGCGGTATCTTTATTCTGGATAAAGGGAATGGATTGGTTTACGAGTATGAAACTGACGACACCTATCTCAATCCGCTGATGCTGGAGCCACAAGTGCGCGTCTTTAACGGGCAAGCGGTGGGCAACCGGGTTGTCGGCAGCGTCATCGACATGTTTTGGCGGCCTGCGGGGAATGCCGTCAGCCGTGATGGCCTGGCGATGCTAGACAGCAACGGGGCGCTGCTAACCTACCAGCCCAATCTGGGCAGCGTCTTTGGCGTCTCGCTCGACCTGGCCAGCGAATGGCAAGCGCCTATCGCCATCGCCACGTTTAATGAACGGCTCTACATTTTGGACATCGGGGCGCAGGTGATCTGGAAATATTTCCCCGTCGGCGACGATTTCACGGCGAATGCCGACGACCGGATCCTCTTTTTTGCCGAGGACGCGGAGCTAAACCAGGTCATTGATTTTGATATTTTCAGCCAGGATGGGGGGTTGGTACTGCTGTATCGAGACGGCCGTATGCGTTACTACGACACCCGCTCCAGCCGTCTGGTATGGAGTGAGTCTGACATGCTGGCCAATGGGCTGCAGACGCCGCTGGTTGCGCCCACTTCTGTAAAAATTGTGGGGCGTGGGTTAAATGCCTCGATTTTTGTAGCCGATCCGGGAAGCGGCCGTATTGTGCAAATTAGCCGCCCCACCGGGCAGGTGCTGGCCCAATACCGCGCCACCGGCCCCAACGGCGAAGAGCTGTTCAGCCAGATCAACGACTTCGCCATTGCCGAAACGCCCCTCCGCGTCTTTGTCACCACCCAGCAGACGCTCTACCTCGCCGTGCAGGAGTAATTGAGTAATTGGGTACTTTAATTACTCAATTACCCAGTTACCTAATTACCTAATTTCCCAGTTAGAACGGCGCATCACCTGCCACGTTTTGGTGCCACTCCGTGAGAAAATTAATGGCCGCCTCAAACTTTTTGGTGGGCAGCATTTTGTAGCTGGTAATGCCAAACTTGCGGTACAGCTCCCCGTACACCGCACCAAACTCGTTGCGCTTGGTGCGCTGGCCCAACGCCAGCGCCACCGTCTTCACCGCCTGGCTAATCTGCATCGCCTGATCCTCGGTGATGTGGCTTTTGGGGCTGGGCAGGGCTGCTTCCAACTGCTCCAGGCGCGTCTCATGATCGTCCAGCCGTGTGGCCAGCCGCGCTTCTAGCTGAAGCTGGTTGCGAGCCAGTTCTGCCATCGCCATCGCCATTTTGTACGCCTGTGCAGCTGGGGAATTGGAGTCCAGCAAATCATCAATATCTGGAGTTGATGTTAACCTACCCTCTTGAAACGCTTGCCACAGCACCTTGGCCGCCTCTCGCTGGAAGCGAGCCAGCTTCGGCCGTACCTCTCCCCGCAGGGCGCTTACACGCACACCAGAAAGCCACAGCGGGATTAAATCGACGCGCAGCACGTAGGTATCCTGCTGACCACCGGGGGTAGCCAAATTGGCTACCCCTATGCCCTCTCCTATGATCTCGTGCCGCTCCATACGACGGCGCTGAGCCTGGGTGTCCAGGCCGAGACTGCTACACATTTGCGGAATGCTCACGTACACATCACCATCAGCAGCGCGTACGGCCGTCAGTTCATCATCATACAGAAGCACCTGCTTTTGCTCAATTGGTTGTAAAACTTGATCAGCCATATTTCCCCTCAAAAAATTTTTAATTCCGACTGTTTCAATTTGCTCTCCCAACAGGGTTATGTCAATATAATGCAAAGGGGTATGCAAATTGCATACCCCTTTATATCAAGAAACTAAATGCGGGCCAAAGGCAGTTCAATGATGAAGGTTGCCCCCTGCCCCGGTGCGCTTTCAGCCCAGATACGGCCGTTATGCCCCACCACAATCGACCGGGCAATAGCCAAACCCAACCCAGAACCAGCCTCATGCCGCTGGCGTGACCGGTCGCCCCGGTAAAAGCGGTCGAACACGTGAGCCAGTTCGGTTGCGGACATACCGGGGCCGCTGTCTTGCACTTTAAGCTGAACGGTTGCCCCGTTTTGCTGGGCAGCGAGGGTGATACGGTCGTTTTCCGGCGTGTAGCGCAGGGCATTGGTCAACAAATTATCCAGCACCTGGGCCATACGGTCCGGGTCTACCACCACCTCTGGCAGCGTATCTGGCGCGTCCAGCATCAGCTCGATCTGCTTTTGCTGGGCGGTGGGGGCATGGGCCAGCACGGCACGCTCCAGCAGGCTGCGCGGCGGCACCGGCCGTCTGGCTAGAGGCAGCTCCCCCGCCTCGGCCAGCGACAGCAGGCGCAAATCTTCCACCAGCCGGTTGAGGCGGCGGGCTTCGTCGTAGATCACTTCGAACGTTTCGGGTGTGGGGGGCAGCACGCCGTCGCTGAGCGCTTCAGCGTGGCCCAGAATGAGGCTGAGGGGGGTGCGCAAATCGTGGGCGATGTCGGCCGTCATCTGCCGCCGCAGGTCGCGGGATTTCGCCAGATCGGCGCTCATCTGGTTAAACGAGGTGGCCAGCTTGCCCAGCTCATCGTCGGAGCGCACGGGCACCTGCTGCGTCAGATCGCCGTGGGCCACTGCCTGAGTGGCCTGGGTAATCTCCTGAATGGGGCGGGTCAGGCTGCGAGCCAACACTACGCCAAGAATGAGGGAAACGGCCGTTGCCCCCACCGCCGCCAAAAAAATAGCCCGATTGACTCGTTGGGAAAAATCATTGCGCGGCAATTGGCCCATGCCGTGCCCCCGGTTTTCAGCAAAGATAATTTGCCCAACCTGTTTACCCTCTACCTCGATGGGAATACCGCGATTGAGCCAGCCACGCGGCAAGCGGCTGCCTATTTGCTGGCCCAAGCCGCCCAACACCACCTGCCCCTGGGTATTGACGACGGCAAACGGCCGTGTTTGTTCGCTGTTTGGCCCCACACCCCCAATGCCAATCCGGTCCAGGTTGTCCCAGCTGCCGTTGATTTCGTAATAGCTGGTTAGCTGGTTCAGCATCACGCTGTCCGATTGGGCATCGGCAAAAAGATTAAACTCGCTGGCCGAGACGCGCCCGGCAAAAAAAGCGACCAGGGCAATCCCAGCCAGACTTACCAGCAAAAAGGCCAGACTCAGCTTAATAACCAATGATTGCATGATTCACTCACTCAGGGGCAAAACGGTAGCCCACGCCGTAAACCGTTTCCACATAGCGGGGCTGGCGCGGATTTGGCTCGATTTTGGCCCGCAAATTTTTGATGTGCACGTCCACCGTGCGCTCGGAGCCTTCAAAAGCGGTGCCTTGCAGCTTGTCCAGCAAATCGGGCCGGGAGAAGGCACGGCCTGGAGCAGCCATCAAAATGGCCAGCAAATCAAATTCAGAGCGGGTCAAATCGATCCGTTCGCCATCTACCTCCACCAAAAAGCGCTCCAAATCCAGCAAAACATCGGCAGCGTGCAGGCGGACGCTGCTGATCTCTGGCTGGCTGCCCCGGCGCAGCACGGCGCGCACCCGCGCCAGCAGCTCGCGCGGGCTAAACGGCTTGGTAACGTAATCATCCGCCCCCAGCTCCAGCCCGATGATTTTGTCTTCTTCTGCCACTTTGGCGGTGAGCAGAATGATGGGCGTAGGCCGCTCCTGGCGATGGATGCGCAAAAATTCGTGACCGTCCATCTCTGGCATCATGATGTCCAGCAAAATGAGGTCTGGCTTTTCCTGGCGGGCGAGGAAGAGGGCATCACGGCCGTTTTTGGCCGTCACCACCCGGAAGCCACCTTGCTCCAGGTACGCCTTTACCAGGTTCACCAGACGGGCTTCGTCATCAACGACAAGTACAGTTTTGCTCATGAAAATTTCTCGGAATATTATCCGCAGATTTCATAGATTACGCAGATTAGTGGCTCTAAATCTGCGAAATCTGCGTGATCTGTGGCCTGTTTATACTTCTCGGGCGGCGGTGAGTTCTAGCTGCCGCTGTTTTTCGCGGGCGCGGTCGATTTGCTCCGCTGTCAGCCCATCGGCACAGTTGGGGCAGCGGACGCCAAATTCGTAATGAGGCGAGGTGCGGTGGTGTGGCTTAACGGCCGTTTTGCACATCGGGCACAGCTCAACCGGGTCAGGCTGCAACTGGTGGTCCACCGTAACGCGATCGTCAAAAACAAAGCAGTTGCCTTCCCACAAACTATCCTCCGGCGGCACTGTTTCTAAATATTTCAAAATGCCGTCCTTGAGGTGAAACACCTCAGCAAAGCCCTGCTCCAACATGAAGGCGGTCGCTTTTTCGCAGCGAATGCCGCCGGTGCAAAACATCGCTACCTTTTTGTGGCGGCGCGGATCCAGGTTTTGGCTGACAAATTCGGGGAACTGGTTAAAAGCGTTTACTTTCGGATTAATCGCCCCTTTGAACGTACCCAGCTCTACCTCAAAATCGTTGCGTGTATCTACCAAAATAACGTCCGGGTCGCTAATGAGGGCGTTCCACTCAGCGGCAGGCACGTACTGCCCCACCTGCTTGTTGGGGGTGATGTCTGGTCTACCCAGGTTGACAATTTCCTGCTTCAGGCGCACTTTCATTCGGGCAAAGGGCATAAAATCGGCGCTGGATTCCTTGTGGCTGAGGCTGGCAAAGACGGTGTCCTGGCGCAAATAGGCCAGCACGGCGTCGATACCGCTGCGGCTGCCTGCAATGGTGCCGTTCATCCCTTCAGCCGCCAGCAAAATGGAGCCTTTCACGTCCTGAGAGAGGCAAAAATCGCGCAACGGCCGTTGCCGTTCCGCATAATCTGGCAGTGCCACAAATTTATAAAAAGCCGCGATGACAATTGAAGACATTTTCCAACCTCAAAAAATAGTTTCCTCCACTATACCCCAAGGCAAAAAGCGTGTCATCTTGACAAGGTCAAGTAGATGACACGCTCAGATAAAACCAAAGTGATGCGCTGACCAGCAGCGCCTCACTCGTTTAATTAGGCACCTGGATTGGCTGAGGCATTGCCGTTTCCGTTTCCATTGCCGTTGCCATTGCCACCGCCAAAGCTGCCGTTACCGGGACCAAAGCCGCCACCCTGCATACCGCCGTGGCCACCGTGCATCCCACGTCCACCGTGGCCACCTGGGCCACCCATGTGGGGGCCGCGCTGGCTCAGCAGCAGGTCGGCCTGCTCCTGGGTGATGACGCCATCTTCAATGGCCTGGGCAAAAGCGGCGGTGCGGGCGTCGGAAACGGCCGTCATCAACGTTTCCATATCGACCCCCTGCTCATCGGCCAATTGCCAGATGCGGGTGCCGTCTTCGCGGGCTGCGGCCAACTCTTCCACCGTCAGGCCAAGCGCTTCAGCAATCACGGCCTGGGCATCGTCCCGGCTAAAGATGTCTTGGGCCACACCACGCAGTCCATGCATTGCCAGCATCTCATCGAGCTGTTCCTGGGTGATGGTGCCGTCTGCTAACATCTGAGCCAGCACGGCTTCCTGAACGGCCGTTTGCGCCACATCCAGTTCCTCGACCGTTACGCCCAACTCAGCCGCAGTCAGGGCACGCACTTCGTCACGGTCGGGACGGCCGTCTGCGGCCAGAACTGCAGCCATTACGGCCGTGTGGGCAGCGTCCAAATCTTCCACCGTGATACCCAGCTCCTCGGCCAGCAGCTCACGCGCCGCTGCCCGGTCTACCAGGCCACCGTGATGTCCGCGTGGTCCCCGGTTGGCAAAACGGCCGAACCCTGGGGTCACAGCTTCACTTTCTGACCCATCTTCTGGAATCGTAACCGAATCACCCGGTTCATCCTGGGCAAAAGAGAGTGAGCTGCCAATCAGCGCCGCCAGCGCCAGCAGTACAATCAAAATACCACCGATTTTTACGAATTTATTTGTGTTCATTTGTCTACCTCCGAACGTTTAGCTATTGCTTGTTTAAATTTCAGCGTCCTGTTTGCTGATATTCAAAGATTAGCAACAAGTTGTTCAGGAATTGTGAAGAACTTTTGGTAAATTCGTAAAACGTGGGCTTTTATGGCTCTTTGGGAATTCGTGGGGTGATCGGCATATCTTGTAGGGCAATAACACGGTGTTGTCCTACACTTGGGACACTGGGACACGTCCCTTAAATTCGCAATGAACCGCTTATCTTTGCGCCGCTTCCAAATAGCTCTGAACGGCCGTTACCAAATCCAGCTTCAGCACCGCATCTGCCAGCGCTTCCGCCTCCGGCAGTGACCAGCGGCGCAGCGCTGCTTTGACGGCCGGAATGGATGGCGCGGCCATGCTCAGTTCCGTCAGGCCCAGGCCCAGCAGCAGCGGCGTGGCCAGCACATTGCCCGCCAGCTCCCCGCACATCCCCAGCCAGATACCAGCCGCTTTGGCGGCAACGGCCGTTTGCCGAATCATGCGCAAGACAGCCGGTTGCAGCGCCTGGGCCAGCTCCGCCACGTTGGCGTTGCCCCGGTCGGCGGCCATCACATATTGCGTCAAATCATTGGTGCCAATGCTGAAAAAATCTACCTCCGCCGCCAATAAATCGGCCAGGGCCACGGCCGACGGCAGCTCAATCATAATACCAACGGCGAGGTTTGGGTCGAACGGCCGTCCTTCGGCTGTCAGCTGCTCGCGGGCGGTTTGCAGCATCGCTTTGGCCCGGCGCAGTTCATCTAGCGTGCCAATCATGGGGAACATCAGCTTGACGTTGGCCGGACTGCCGTCCTCCGCCACGCTGGCCCGCAAGATGGCCCGCAGCTGCGGCATAAAAATCTCCGGCATGTCGAGGCAAAAACGAATGCCCCGCCAGCCTAAAAATGGATTCTCTTCCTGGCCCAAATCCAGGTAAGGCAGCGGTTTGTCTCCCCCCACATCCAGGGTGCGGATGATGAGCGGCCGTTGGCCCAACTCCGCCACCACCTGCCGGTACGCTTCAAACTGTTCTGCCTCGCCGGGCGCTTCCTGGCGATCCAAAAACAAAAATTCGGTACGGAACAGCCCCACGCCTTCTGCACCATAGCTCAGGGCCACGGCCACATCATTGGGCCCGCCAATGTTGGCCGCCACTTCAATGCGCAGGCCGTCGGCCGTGTGGGCGGCCGCCTGGCTGGCCGCTTTGGCCGCCTGCTGCCCC
>JBGTCV010000150.1:0-37403 GCA_041748655.1 Promineifilaceae bacterium (SeqCode)
CATCAACCTGAGCAATATCCAGGGGAAAACTAATTTTGGCAGGGATAGATATAGGCATTGGTTTCACTCCGTTTTTGAAAATAACTGCCATTCTACATCACCACCAAATCTGGGTGTACCCCATGTATTCCCAAAGAACCGACTTCGTTAGCTACACTAACAATTTTGACAATGGCGCTTCTCTGAATAATCAGGGGGGTGGCACAATGATTGTGCGCAACAGTGTCATTGCCGGCAATCACCAAAACGGCGGCGGCGGCGGCATCTGGACCGGGCCAGGCAACCTGACAATGATCAACACCACAGTAAGCGGTAATGGCGGTCCAACCACTTCAGTTGGCGGCGGTATCGTTGTGTTTCATGGCACAGCGACCATCATTAACAGCACCATCAGTGTTAACCAGACCAGAGGAAATGGCGGCGGTATTTACGTTTTCCAGAGCGCCGCCAACTATCCGACGACGCTCAACCTGTACAACGTAACCATTGCTAATAACGTTGCCGATACCTCGGCAGGCAATTACACCGGCGGCGGTATTTACGTAAATACAACAAGTGGCTTTACGCCCACCGTTAACATGCATAATAGCCTCCTGACCGATAACTGGCTGCAAAGCATTGGCGGCGATGACAGCGATTGTTATGGCCCCATCAACTCCGGCGGTTACAACTTGATTCGCACCCCGACCGGCTGCATGATCAACGGCGTGACGACCGGCAACCTGCACGGCGTCGATCCACTGCTGGGGCGGTTGGCCAACGGTGGCGGTTTCGGCCGGACACACACTCTTAATGAGGGCAGCCCGGCCATTGACGCCGGCAACCCGCTCGGCTGCGCCGATAATTTTGGGGCGCAGCTGCTGACCGACCAGCGCAGCTACGTGCGCCACGTGGACGGCGGCAGCGGCGCGGCGCGCTGCGACATCGGCGCTTATGAGTACAAGGCAATGCCCTACGGGGCGCCATTGCCAGAGCTAACGTACAGCGTCTATCTTCCCTTCATCCAGCGTTAACTCGATCAATGCGTGAGCCTTTATCTGTGATGCTGGTTGGGGGGAAATTGTGGAATTTCGGCTAAGCGAATGACGTTTGATGATGAGCGGCCACTTTATGCCTGTGGCAATCGTACCCTACTTGGCTATAATTGGAACGATAAAGCATCTTACATTGTCCTGTTGGAGCAACGATTTGAGCGTAGAAACCTTGTCCAATCATCAGTTTACCCATAAGATCGAAGCAGAATTTGCCCGTATTCTCGATTATTATGGCATCGAATGGCAATATGAACCACGCACTTTTCCGTTGGCCTGGGATGATTTGGGCAATGTAACCAAAGCCTTTTCCCCCGATTTTTATCTTCCTGGTCAGGATTTGTATGTAGAATTGACAACCTTGCGCCCCAGACTCATTCGCCACAAAAACCGTAAAATTCGCCAACTGAAAGAATTATATCCAGAGATTAATATCAAGTTGTTTAAGCGCGATGATTTGCGCAACTTGATGATCAAGTTTGGTTTAGATACCTATGCCGCCCCCATTATTGGCACAGAAGCACAAGATGAGTCCTCATGAGTTCCTCTTTTTTACCCCCTGAAGCCTTTGGTGAGTTAAATGACGGGATCAACGAGGTACTTTTTACCGCAGAAGAAATTGCCGCAAAAGTGCAGCAATTAGGACAAGCCATTACGCATGATTATAACGGCCGTTACCCGCTAGTGGTTGGCGTATTGAAAGGCGTACTTCCTTTTATGGCTGACTTGCTGCGCGCCATTACAATTCCAGTAGAGATAGATTTTCTGGCCATTGCCAGCTATTCAGCCGAAACTCGGGAACGTGGTTTGGTACGCCTGGAGAAAGATCTCGAAGAGTCCATCAAAGATCGCCATGTTCTCTTTGTAGAAGATATGATCGATACCGGATTAACCTTGAACTACCTGCTGCGGAATTTGCATGCTCGTGAACCGGCCAGTGTAGAGGTATGTGCCTTGTTCAACAAACCTCGCCGCCGCCTGATCGATTTACCAATTAAATACAAGGGGTTTGATCTACCGGATCGGTTTGTAGTTGGCTATGGGCTTGATTATCGAGGTAAATATCGCAATCTGCCCTTTGTTGGTTTGCTCAGGCCAGAAGTTTTTCAGCCAAAAAATAATAAGGGAAGGAAATTGGAGAAATAAAAAAAGCGCAGCTGACATAGCCAGATGCGCGCAGTCCCCCCAAAAAAGTGCGAGGAGCCCCAAGTAACCGTTTGGTTGTTTCACCGCCTCCTCCAGATTTCTGACATTCGCTACTTTTTAGGTAGCGCCGCCTCCTTCCTTTGGATCTTCCTTTCCAGCTTCATAGGCACATTTCATAATAGAAAGTGTACTTTTGTTGTTAGAAAGTATTGCTTTGGTTTCCTGAACGTACCTGTTGTTCCTCTCGGAATTTCAAGTAACGCGTTCAAGTTCCCTCTGCTTCGGTAAAGCACCGCCCAATTTCTCGGAGCTTCCTCTGTCCTATGGAAATGTGTAGGCTAGTACTCATTTCCTATAAGATAACCCTTAGTATATTCAAATGTAGGCGTCACGTCATGTGATCTTTGTCTTAAATTTACATGACAAATGTCATATAAATACAAGTCATTTGTCATAATCTTTCGGGTTTTCTATATTCCCAGAATGAGTTTGGCCAGGGAGAAATATAGGTTGATCTTGCAGATACAGGTGTTCAAACTGTCCCCCACAGCTATTTGCCATATGGCGTGCTGGATAATGTTGGCCCCCTACCGTCGCCAGCAGGCCGCACGATCCAAATGACGGTATTGGGGCGCTAAACGCGCCGCATGAACGGCCGTTTTCTGCAATAATTTACTCTATGCATCTTTACGTTCAAGCCTTACAAAGTGAGCTTCAGCAGCACGCCAACCCGGGCTGTCAAATTACACCCGTAAATGGCTGAACGGTTACTGTAAAACAACTACCAGCTCGGCCAGGACACGCGGGTCGCCTTATGCAGAAAAAGATAATAGATGGCCAGCCCGCCGCTGAAAACCAGAATGGCAAGGTAAACAAGCAAATTCACCAATAGTTCTGGCTGGACGGCCAGAATGTGAGCGGCCAACGGGCCAATTAGAACCAGGTCGTAAGCCAAAAAGCTCCACAACTGGGCGCGGCTAAAGGGCCACAACGGTCGCAGCAGAGCATACAGGAAATAAAAGGCGTCAGCGAAAAATATCCAGCCGATAATGGTCGCCGTTTCTGGTCTGAGCGGCCAGGGCATAACGCCCGGCGTCTGGCGAATGAGGGCCACGCCTACCAACAGTAAAACGGCCGTAAACAGAATGTAAGAGATAAACACGAGCCGGGGGGTTGGCAGCCGTTCAGGAGGCTTATAGTTCCGTGTCATCCAAAACAGAAGCAGGTTAAACAGGGCCAAAAGGATCAGGGCAAGGGCAAACGGCCGTAAATGACCCCAATCCGCCTGCGCCGATAGGGAAAACAAGAACCCGCCAATGCCGCCCATCATCACCAGTAAATTGAGCGAACCGGGGGCCAGAGCCGCCCAATCACGAGCAGCGGCTATCCACACCACGGCCGCGCCAACCGCCGCCAGCATCGAGGCGATAAAAATGTAGGTTAGACGGCCGTCCGGCCACGGCCAGAGGCCGGTTGCCCACTCTGTCCGGAAAAAGAACCCAACTGCCAGGAAAAAATTGGTTGCCCCCACAAAAAAGAGAAGAAGGCGGACTATGCGCTCGTTCATTTTCTGTTCCTTATTTTATCGCCGTCCAGAGTAAGCTGGGCATCTTCAATAGAGAAGGCGCGGCTTCAAAGAGAGCCAATCGCCGGGCAAAGGCGTGAGCGCCTGGATGCGTCACTCGAATGGGATCAAACCATTTCTTAAACGGCGACCGCAGAATTGATTTTTGTGGCCGGGGTAACAGTAAAAAATTAGCTGTTTTGCCGGTACCGGACTGGATATCGTCCATCTGGTGGCCGGGGAAACCGCCCCAGGGAAGCGTCTGCAAGTAGTAAACGGCAAACGCGGCCATATTAACCGTTACCGCTCCGTAACACAAACGGCTAATGGCCCGCTCGACGGCCGTCGCCGCTTCCCGCTCTCGCAGCACCGAGGGATGCACAATGAGTGTGGCGTTCAGACTACCCCACAACCTCTCGTTGGCAAAATCAACCGCCCGGTCAAGAAAGTCGGCCACATCGTCGCCGGGCAAGGCTGTTTCAGCCATAATGCCGCCAAAGGCTTCCCGGCGAAAACAGATGTCGTCATGGTTATCGGCAGCCACACCTGGGATAAATGTCCAGGGGAGATGGCCATCTTGGACGTGACCATATTGGCGCGCCTCCGGGTGGGCAGCCAGGAAATCGGCGTGTATTGCGGCGCTGCCCGGATAATAGGCAGGGCGGGTGGCTACCCGGCTCAAGATGGCATCAATCGCCTCCACCAATGCCTGGCGCTGTGGCCAGGCCTGATGCTGGATAATGAGCCGGGGCGTCAGGCAGCCAAATCCGGCGTTGGCCACCAGCCAAGTCACGATCTGATCCGCCTGATCCTCTATCTCCCGGGCCGACCATTGTCCCGGTACAATGATCACCGGGCTGATATTGCCTAATTCACAAGTGAAGGGGCGGGTTTGTACAGGCGTGCGCTTCTTCTTGCGCTGCTCCCCCTCAGGACCTGAGCCAAAGGTAATGGCCTCAAACGTCCTGGCCGAACCGGTCATGTGCAGCACATCAACGGCCGGATGCTGGCAAAGGAACGCGCCCACCGCCGCATCGCCCTCGACAATACGCAGGAATCCCCGGCTAATCAACGGCTGGAAAATCTCCTCTATGAACGGCCACAAATAGCCATTCACCGGATTTATTTTGAGAAGCACCACCTGGTTTTCCACAAACAGCTTATGCAGCGTATCAATAACCGGCAGCATAGAAGCGTTGCCCGCGCTCAGCACCAGGGCGACTTTGGCTTCGGCCGGCTGCTTCAATTCCCATTTGCGGTAGAGTTCTGCCTGGCTGCGCTGCGCCTCGGCCGGGCCGATGCCCGGCTCAAGCCATACTGCGCCGCTGACCCCTGGCAGGAAGAGCCGCTCCCACAAATGGCGCGGAAATACCCAGACCACTACCTGTCCATCCGCTCGTTCGGCGATGCGGCCGTCAAGAAGCGATTGGTTTTGCCGGACGGCCGTGAACAGCTCACGCAGCGTACGGATGGCCCGGATCACCACGCCCAGGAACAGCCATTCTTCCGCTTCGGCCAGGCTCCTGGCTTCAAACCCCTTAGCTGCCAGACTGGCGGCGACCCAGGAATCAGCCAGGCGAACGAGTGTAGCAAGCGACCCGGCCAGAATTGTTTCTCGTTCGGGAACAGCCAGGGCTGCCCACTTTTCTTTGTTTGCTTGCAGTGTCGCCAGCGCTGTCTCCAGGGAAGAATAGTTATTCATCTCGGTCTGGTTTCCTTCTACAGCTTATCGCCAATGACCCAAATGGCGAAACGGCCGTCACTCTCCACGGTCACTTGCGCGCCCTGCGCTGCGGCCATGCCGGCTATCGCCTGGGGAGTGTAAAATTTGCTGCGCATCAGGGCGACCTTTTCGTCCAGGGCCAACAGCTTAACCGGAAAGAGACGCACATCTGGTTCTTCAATGACCAGGCGGCCGCCCGATTGTAAAACGCGTATCAACTCTATCACGGCTAACTGTTGATCGACAAAATGATGCAGGGACCGGTCGTCGTTTCGGGAGGGAGTGCGGTTGTGGCTGGCAGGGGAACCGTTAGCGGCACGGCCGTTATTGTAGACGGCATTGGCGTGGCTACCGGGATGGTCGCGGTTGAGATCTGAGGCGAGCGCAACAACCGTATGCGTGCCATTTAGCCGCACAAACTTGGGACGCTTTTGTTGGAGAATTAGGGGATGGGAAACGGCCGTTTTCGTTTATACTTGGCCCATCCCAAAAACAGCCAGCTAACCACCTGGCAAAGGTAAGCCCATGTTAATACTACAAACAGACCGACTCCTGCTGAGACGCCTGGTGCCAGAAGACCTGGACGCCCTGTACGAACTTTATCGCGATGAGGAAATCCGGCGCTATTTTCCCGATGGTACCCTGAGCTATGAAGACACCAAAGAAGAGCTGGAATGGTTTCTTGAAGGCCACCCAAGACATCCCGAACTGGGCCTGTGGGCCACCATCTACAAGCCGACTAACCAGTTTATTGGCCGCTGCGGGCTGCTGCCCTGGACCATTGAAGAGCGCGATGAAGTGGAAGTGGCCTATTTGATAAACAAATCTTTTTGGAAACAGGGGCTGGGCAGCGAAGCGGCGCAGGCATGTGCCGATTATGGCTTTAACACCCTTGGCCTCTCCCGCCTGATCTGCATGATTTATCCGGAGAACCATGCCTCCATTCAAGTGGCCCTCAAGCTGGGCATGACGCTGGAAAAAGAGATGGAAGATAAATTTGGTCCCTATCTCCTTTACGCCAGAAACAAGCCATCAACTCCAGAATAAAGGTCGAACTCATTGTTTTCCAGCCAATCGAACCATAGCGAACCGGGGCAGGTAGAATACCGTTGCGGTCGAGGGCATTGCGGACAGTGGTAAGAGAAGCTACAAAGCCCAGTTTCTTCAACTCCCATTCGATACCATAATAAGCCCAGCGCAGATTCTCTTTAATCAGGCGCACAATCAAGCTTGTTGTCTGGTTAAGGATTGACAAACCGCACAAAATCCCTATCCTACTTCGTAGATTCGGCAATAAACTCCCATATCCCCCCACAACCCCCCTCAGACATTTGTCCCCCGAATCTGCTTTGTCAACATGCGCCCGGCATTTTGTTCCTGGATAAGGTGTGCAGCGCCTCTGAACAATCCTTATCCTCGAAAGGAGACGATGCAGTGCCCCCACAAACTTTTGTCGTCCGCGTTCTGCGGCCAGAAGACCTGCTGGAGCTGCTCTTCCAGTTTGTCAGCGTTGGCTTTACCCCACCTCAAGGCAGCCTGCCGGGGCAAATCATAGGGCAAACTGGCTCCTACCTGATTGTCTACTTTCAACCCCAGCATATCACCGAAGAAGCGTTTTTTGAAACGGCCGAAGGCGTTGAAGACCCCGACGATCCCAACTCTGAATTCCCCTCGCCGCCGGGCAGTGTGCGCTCAATTTTGTCTGGCCCCAGCCGCCTGGTTTTTCGCCTGCCTGCCAACACCGCCATCGAATATTCGCTGACTGGGCTGCTGGATGCGCTGACCCAGCTCACGCTCAACGTCTCACCGCTGCTGACCTATGGTCCAAACACCGGTTGCAGTCCGCTGGACCAGCTGCTGCGCTGGCTCAAGCTGCCCACGCCGCCGACCATTGGCTTGCCCCAGACCACTGAAACTGCGATCGAAGCGCCCTATCGGCTCATTCTCTCGCCAGACAACTTCTCCCGCTGGCAACATGCCCTGACGCCAGTAACGCAGGACGCGCTGACGGAGCTGTGGCACACGCGGTTGAACACTACCCATGGCGACGGCCGTTCCCAACTCCGCGCTATCTGGTCTCCCGACTTCAGCCAGACGCTTCAACCCTTTCAGAACCTGCCCTTCCGCATGTCGCTCACCGCACGCGACCGCAACGAGCTGGTGCACCTTACCTCGAATTACCACATCGGCAGCTTTTGGCCAGACCCGGTACGCAGCGACCGCCTGATGCTGACCACGCTGGGCGCCTGGCTGCGGCTGCGCGGCGACTGGGAGCCACCCACCACGCCCGTCAACCCGCCCAACCAGGAGCTGCTTACCGTGGAGCAGTGGCGGCATATCGCCACCATGGGGCGCGACCAGTACGTGCGCGTGGTATATGCCGGATTCCTCTTCCCCTTTGGCCACCGCGCTTCCCTGGTCAAGGTCACTGAGCGCAAATTTTTCTTCCAGGGCGAGGGCGACCCGCCGGGCATTGTGGCCTACCTGTTCCAGCGCTTTTTCATTCTGGTGCGGGAACCGAGCAAAACGTACACCAATCGGGATTTGCCCTTCCGCACGGTGAATCTGGAAACGGCCGTTACCCCCAGCCTTAACGATCCCGAAGACAGCGACATCGCCGGGCACGGCCAGGAAGCTTTCTGGCCTATGATTTCCGTTAACCAGCAGGCGGTCGATTTTCAGTTCCAGCTTAATGCCCTGGACTGGGAAGGCCGGATGGTGGAATTTACTGCGCCGCTTATCTTCGTCAACCAAAATATCGACAACAGCAATCCCGCCAGCGTGATCACCCATTACACCAGCCTGGCTACCACCGATGCCCGGCGCAACCGGCCGTTGGGCGGCCAGTCCGTTGCTTTTGCCCCTCACAAAAAATCAGGGGATACCTCGCTGGAAACGGCCGCTCTCATCTTCGGCGCTAAAGCCCAGAGCAACACCTTCCCCCACTTCCTGCCCACCATGCACCAGGCCGCGGTCGATATTCCCGCCGTGAAGCAGCTGCTGGGCAAAAACGCCCCGGCCACCATCGAGTGGGACAGCAGCTACACCAGCGCCAGCGGAAGCCAGAACATCGGCAACAAGGGCGACATTTTTGCCCGGCTGGTCAATGACGAAGCGCTCACCTTCGCCACGGAAAAGGTTGGCGGCATGGTCGCGCCGGACATCAGCATCAGCGCCATTTCGCGCGCTTTTGGCCCCACCGGCGGCGACGCCCAAAAGATGGCCGATGGCCAGTTCAATCCGCTGGAAATTTTTGATCTCAACAGCGTCAAACTGTTTGGCGGTATCAGCCTGGGCGACATTATCAAGGACCTGATCTTCAACAATGCGGCCAACGTGGGAAGCCAGATTCCCGGCCTCACCACCGAGCGGGACGGCGACATTTTGCGCACCAAATACACCTGGAGCCTGGACAAAGACAAGCTGGTAGATACCGGCCTCTTTGTGCCCAATGCGGGGGCGACGTTTACGTTAACGGCCGTTCTCGAAACCCCGCTCAATGGCGGCGACCCCACCTTTAGCATCATGGGTGAATTGACCCACTTCTCTATTTTGCTGCTGCCCACGGCCGAGCTTCAGCTGGTGCAGTTAGACTTCCAGTCGGCTAAATTTGTGGCGGAAAAAGACAAAAAGCTGGATGTAGAGGTCAATCTGGGCGGCATTCAGTTCCTGGGCATCCTGGAATTTGTGGCCCAGCTGAGCGAGTTCATTCCCATGGATGGCTTCAGCGATCCGCCCAGCCTGGAAATTTCCCAATCGCCGCCCGGCGTGGAAGTGGGTTTTAGCCTGGGCATCCCCACCATCGGCATCGGCATCCTGACCATCCAAAACGTCAGCCTGGGGGCCAGCTTCTTCCTGCCCTTCGGCAAAGACCCGATGAATTTCCACTTCGCCTTCTGTGAACGGCAGCAGCCCTTCATCCTCACCGTCTATATTTTTGGCGGCGGCGGCTTTTTTAGCATGGACGTGGGCAGCCAGGGAGTGGTGATGATTGAAGCCGCTCTGGAATTTGGCGTTAGCGCCGCGATCAACCTGGGCGTGGCCAGCGGCGAAGCCAGCATGATGGCCGGTTTCTACTTCCAGAAAACCGGCGCCGATTTTATTCTGACGGGCTATTTCCGGGCCTATGGGTCGCTCTCAGTGTTGGGCATCATCACTGTGTCGCTGGAGTTTTACCTGGGGTTGTCTTACGCCTCCAAGGGCATCACCCCGCACGGCGGCAAGCTGTGGGGCCAGGCCAGCCTGACGGTGAAAATCGAGATTTTGTTCTTCAGCGTCTCAGTTAGCGTCGGCATGGAAAAAGAGTTTGCCGGGTCTGACCCGATGTTCCGCGACATGCTTACCCCGGCCGATTGGGTTGAGTACACCGATGCATTTGCTGCTTACCCGTAAAAAAAGTGAAACGTGATGCGTGATACCGGCATCACGTTTCACGTGGAGGATCTTGTGGAAAAACAAACGATTATCTGGACAGCGCTACCACACCGCAGTGATGGCCCGGTGGCTGAAGGTACGGTATTAAACTTATCGGTGCACGTAGCCCCGCGTCTCTGGTCCGACGACCCCAACGTAACGCTGCTGCCTCTGAGCCAATACCCCGATTTCCTGGACTGGCCTGCCGTCATCGGCACGGCCACGTTTGAGGTGGAGTTTGTCGGGGGACCGACGCTTACGGCCGTTCCCACCACCGTCTCCCTGCGTTCAGATTTATGGCAGGGGCTGTTTAAGAGTGATACGGAGGTACGGCCGTATATCTTCCAGGATTATCGCGCCGTGCCCGTGCAAACCTTCCCCGCCGCCGGGCTGCACGAAATCATCAAGGGGGTCTACCAGCGGGCCGCCACCGACCCCACCTACGGCGCAGGGCTCGATCTGCCCGGCAACGATGTGCTCGTGGGCGATGCCACCATTCGCGACATTGCCCGCGCCGTGAAGCCCGAGGCGCCCTACGTGCCCACCGACACCGATCGTGGTCCCGTGGTGTTGGACGAACCCGGTGAAGTCCCCGGCGACGGCAAAGGCTGTAATGGCTGCGTCGGCTGTCTGCTCTGGCCCTGGCGGCTTTTGCGCCAGCTGCTCGTCTGGCTGGGGCTGCTGGCACCGACCAGCGCTGCCCAGGCTGCGCCGCAAGGTGCCAGCAAAGCGGTTTCCGTTCCGGCTGCTGCCCCGCAGGCCGGCCCCGTCGTGACGCCAAAGGCCAAGGAAAAGGCGAAAGTTGTTTATACCCCACCGCCGCCCTCCGCCAACACCGCTTTCAACCAGCTCAACACCTACCTCCAGCCGTACAACACCCAATCGGTACCGCTGCCTACCGCACAAGAGATGGAAACGAAATTTGATTTCCACGAAATGGTGGCCAATCTGGGCGACTTCTCCCTCTTACAGCGCAGCTTTGGCCTGGTGATCGATCTACAAGTGACCTTAACCGCCGCTTTGCCAGCAGTCACTGGCACCGTACGAGTTGTGCCCACGATGAATCTGCAAATGGCGACCACCCACTACAGCCCGCGCACCCGTTACGAGCTGAGTGACGGCCGTTTCCAGGCCCAACCCCGCCCCGTTAACCCCGAAATTGCCAACGGCCTGCTGCGCCTGCAGGACAGTTCGCTCTTTGCCGTGACCCAGGTAGATATCGTTGGCAGCGGCATCAAGCTGCAAAACACGGCCACCAACCTGGTCGCTCTGCACGATTTCAACACCCGCCCGGCCAACAGCCCCGAAGAAACCGGTCTGCCCGCCCTGCAAACGGCCGGTATCAGCATCGTCCGGCCGGAAAAAGGTGCCGAACTGCACGCCAAATTCGACAAATCGTACGCCCTGAACGCCGCTCTGGTGGCCATCGACAACTCGCCCGTGCTCCCGGTTACCGTACCCGGCCCGCCGCCTACGCCCACCGACGAGCTTTACGCGGAGGATCTGGTGCGCGGTTACCGCATCGACGTCTTCGATGACCAGTCAAACGGCTGGCACTCCCTCTGCCAGCGCCTGGGCACTTACCATTTTCCCGACGTGCCCGGTGGACCCGAAACCTTGGCCAATCTGGAAGACGAAGGTTTTGTCCAGATGGGGGCCACCGAGCCAATTCCCGGCTCAGCCACTCGCGTGCTGCGCGTGCATGAATCGCTGTTTACCTGGGATGGCTGGAGCCTCTGTGCGCCGCGACCTGGCCTCACTATTTTGGCGGATCAGACTCCGGGTGAAGTGGATAATACGGCCGTTACCGTCTTCCAAATGGAAACCACCTTCCGCGCCAGACCGGGTTCGCTGCCCCGGCTGCGCTTTGGCACCGAATACCAGCTGCGCGCCCGCGTGGTCGATCTGGCCGGGAACAGCAGCTTCACCCCGCAAGACCCCACCTTCAGCCTGGACGTGACGGAGAAAACGGCCGTTACCCGCTATCGCCGTTTTGAACCGGTCAGCCCGCCGCCGCTGATGCTGCGTACCGCCCCGATTGAAGGTGAATCGCTGGAGCGGCTGGTGGTGCGCAGCCAGGTCACCGATCCGGCAGCCACCATCCAGAGCCAATCGACCGAGCGCCACCTGGTGCCGCCTAAAACGGCCCAGCGCATGGCCGAACACCACGGCCTGTTCGACGGCACGCCCGCCATGCCCAACGATCAGACCGCCTATGATCTGGCCAGCCGCGAAGCGGGCTCGATGACCCATCGCCTGAACCTGGTTTCTGGCGACCTGGAGCTGGTTCCCGGCGTGCAGGAGGTAACCACGCCGGAACAAACCATCTGGCTGCAAACCAACGAGCAGTTTGAGCTGGCCTATCTGCCCGACCCGTACGCGCGCGGTGTGCTGCTGCTGGGATTGCCAGGGATGAACTCGTTTGAGGAGATTATCGATCCGGCGGTGCAGGTGGTGAACAAGATTCCCTTCGACGGCGCCTGGCCCAATCCCCAGGCCGTGCGGCTGCGGCTGACGGGCCTGGAAGCGGGCGCGGCTCCGGCCCAGCCGCAGTGGGATGCGCCTAACCGGGTGCTGACGGTACAGCTGGCTCAGGGGGAAACGGCCGTTGTCCGCATTTCCTCCTACTTCGACGCCGCCGATCTGGCCAATACCGGCATCTGGGACTGGATTCAGGAAGCAAATCCGGCCGATCTGGCCACGCTGACGGCACAGTATGAATCGGGACGCACCTGGCTGCACCTGCCGTTCCGTACCCTGACGCTGGTTCACGCCGTACAGCAGCCCCTGGCCATCCCGCAGATTGACACGCTGGACGATCCGGCGGACAAGGATTTGGGAGATACGGCCGTTACTCTCAACGGCGCCATGAGTATCGACGCCAAAAGCAGTAACAAAGTAGATTTGTGGGCCAGCTGGGAAGATCCCATCGACGACCTCTCCCAGCCTGCTTTTGTCACCCAAAGCCAGGAGATGCACGTGGCCGAAATTGGCGCAGCCGACCCGGCCAACGACAACCTGGCCATCGACGCCATCCGCCACAGCCTGGGCGACACGAAATATCATCGCGTCACCTACTGGCCCATCGCCACGACGCGCTTTCGCGAATATTTCCCGCCAGCCGTCACCAGCGATCCGCAGAATTTGATACGGCCGTTACCCACCGAACTCCCCGTCACCACTGCCATCGACATCCCCAACTCCTCCCGCCCCGCTGCACCCAGGCCGCACTACCTGCTGCCCACCTTCCGCTGGGAAGAGCAGGAAGCTGGTGGCATCCTTACCAAGGAGCGGCGCGGCAACGGGCTGCGCGTTTATCTGGACCGGCCCTGGTTTTCCTCCGGAGCCAACGAGCGGCTGGGGGTGGTGATCCGGCCTGGCAGCGTGGCGTTTGATTCGGAAGCGGGGGGGGCGTTACGGCCGTATACCAGCCAGTGGGGCATGGACCCGCTGTGGCACTCCGTGCCCACCGAGCCGCTGAGCCTGAACCGGTTTGTTGGTGACAGCCTGCGGGAGACGGCCACCAATCTGGTGCTGGCCGAGCTGGAAGAGACGAGCTTACGGGTACATGTGGCCGGGTACGAACCGGGCTACGACACGGAACGCCAGCTCTGGTACGCCAACATCGAGATGGATCCGGGGCAAGCCTACTTCCCCTTTGTGCGGCTGGCACTGGCCCGCTTCCATCCCATTTCCGTGGCGCGGGCGGAGCTTTCGCCCGTGGTCCTGGCCGACTTCATGCAGATGGTGCCGCACCGGCGCATCACCTACGACAAAAACAACGTGGCCGCCGGTTCATTGGGCATCCGGGTAGAAGGCCCCAGCGCCCGCATTGGCGATCTGCCTACGCTCATGCTGGTGCATCTGGAGGAGCGGGACGGCCGAGTGCCGGATGAAACGGACCCGCTGGGCTGGCAGGCCATCACCCAACCCACCCTGATTCCGGCCGTTTCTGGCCAGCCTATCGAAGAAACGGTCTGGGAGCTGACATTGAGCCTGCCCAATCCACAGCCCCAGCCACTGCGGGTGGTGGTGCGGGAATATGAACGATTTGCGGCGGATAGGGAAACGGCCGTTCAGCTGCCAGACGAACCGCGAGGCGATAATCCAGATATACCCGGCACACCGGGCAGCACCGTGGGGCAGGCCAGCATTCGCCCCCGGCTGGTTTTTGCCGATGCCATTGTCCTATAATCTGGTCTGTCCCAGGAGTAGATTTGGTCCTTCCAGGTGAACGGGATGCTTCGGAGGACCTCAGCATGACAACTGAAGCTGGGGCTACCGGTAGCCCAGCTCATCCAAAACAACTGCTGCCGCTACCGCGCTTTCCGCCGCCAGCACCTCTTTAATGCCCAGTGCCAGCCCGGGCGCGCTTCGCCCTGGCGCGACGGCCTGGGCTAACTCCCGGGCTACGGCCGTCCACGGCGTCGGCTGCTGCCCCTCGGCCAGATATAGGACGCCGTCAACCCATTTGGCTACAGCCTCATGCGGTGCGGCCGCGACGACCTGCGCCCCAAGGCGCAGTCGGGCCTGCACGCGGAGTTGGGGCAGCGACATCACCGGCACGTTTTGCCACACGCCGACCGGTACCGCATGGCCGGCGGTCGCTTCGGCACGCAGCAGCCGTTCCAGCAGCGGGCGGCGGGCAGCGATGCGCGCCTGTACGGCCGTATTCACAACCGCCTCGGCCCCATCCACTACCTCAATGGTCACCACCTGGGACAACGGCCGTACTCCCACAGCCATTGCCGCCGCTGCCCACGGAATATCCGGCGGCAGCAAGAAGGCTGCCCATTCGGCAAACTGCTCTGCCAGCTCAGGCTGGTCGGCCAGGAGCAGCACATCAGGGGAAGTCAGTACGTAACGGCCGTTTGGCAGCACCGGTTGGCCGCGCAGCGCGGCCAGCGCGTCGGCAGTAATCTCCGCCGCTTGCATCCTCTCTGCCAGCGCCTGCCAGCAGTTAATTACGGCCGTGTAGGCTGAGGCGTCCAGCGGCACTGTGCCCCATTCCCGGCTGGCAGTCAACAGCGCCTGCACCAGATCGGCCGCTGCCGGGGCAGTGCGTACCCCCAACCACTCATAAAGCGCCTGCTGCGCCGAGCTTTCTACCGGTTCGGCAATGTGGACCCGCAACCCCAGCTGATCCATCACCTGTCGCGAAAGATAAACTGACGCCGCTGGGCGAAAAGAACCGTCCAGACAGGGAATCAGCGGCAGTTGGCTGAGCTGCGCTTGCAGCGCTTCGTCGTCCCGAAATTCGCCCAATCGCGCCGCCAGCAGATGCAGCAGCCGGTGACGACCGTCCGACGGCAGGTCCGGACGCTGCGCCAGCACGCGCGGCAGATGGGTATGAAGATAGGTGTCGAAATCCAACTCTGCAACGCCCAGGTCGCGTAAAAATTGAGGCCGGCCGCCGACGGCGTTCATGTCAACAAGGCCAGCCAGCTGGAGCGGATCAGCAAAACCACCGGGCAGGAAGAGGTCGGCCAACGGCCGTAGTTCTCCCTCAACGGGGCACAGCGGCAGACGGCGGATAGCCTCGGCCAGGGTGGGATCATCGGCAAAAATCTCAATCTGCTGCGTCTCGAACCAGCGAAAGAGGCGGGGCACGTCCAGCTGTCCCTGCCGCCACGCTTCCTCCAGCCGGTCAAGGGGCGTGTCGGCCAGCAGCGTGACCGCCTGGCGCACGTCAAAGGCGGGCACGTACCGGCCAGGGAAGCCGTCGGCGGGCAGGTTCGGGTGCAGCCAGGCGGCGTCGGGGAAAAGCGCCTGGGCTTCCGGCTGACCGCGGTAGAGCTGTGTCAGCGGTTGTAAGCGCAGGCGGTCGGACAGCGCTACCGCACAGCGGTTTAGGTCGGCCAGGGCACTCTCCCGCTGGGACGGGGGCAGGCCGCGCAGCAGGGCGTCCAGCAGCGCCCACAGCGGCCGCCAGGTGTCCAGGCTGCGCAAAAATGGCGGCGCTTCCGGCAGGGGTGTAGACCGGACCAGCCCGGCGCGGTGGAGACCGGCGGCAATGTCGCTGACGGTAATAGACGACGTGCCCATCTGGCGCAGGAGCGGGGCGTAGGCGGCCAGATCAGGGTGTAGGACCGGAATTTGCAGGGCGTGCAGCAGGGGAACGGTTGCTTCTGTGGAAACGGCCGCTGCCGGAGGAAGTAAGCGCCCGTCTGCGGGACGCAACCACTCACCAGCAGCCGTGTAAAAGACAGGCGTTTCCGGCAGAAGCGGTGTGAGCGCCTGCCAGAAGGCGGCAAAAACGTCAGGCAGGTCACCCCGCTCCGCCAGGCGGGCGCTCTCGGCGGCACTTTGCAACAGATGCCACAGGCCGGTTGGCGTCAGCCGGTTCGGCAGCGTGTCCAGATTGTTGGCCAGGCTGGCCGCTGCAGCCGTGACGGCGGCCCGGTTCCACCCAGCCTGGTAACCGCTGGCGAAGTGAACGCGCTTGCGATCGGTGGTGGGAAAAAAGTCGGCGTTGAGGTGCAGGGCCAGCGGCGTGGCATCGGCGGTGGGCAGCACGGCGTAGAGGCGGCCGCTGCGCAGCGTGCCGGTAACGGGGATGGCTAGCTGTACGCTGCTGTGCCGCCGCTCTTCGATTTGCCACGGATATTGCTGGCGCAGCAGCTGGGCGGCGGCGGCAAAATCGCTGCCCAGCAGCAGCCATTCGGCAGTGGGTCCGCTGGAGGCGGTCGATCCGCTTTCGTCTGTAAGCAGCAGCCGGTCGCCGTCGCGGCGCCGTTCGATGCGTCGTATGATAGTGCCGTTGTGCCTGACTTCCAGCCGCTGCAGCCGCTGCAGAAAGAGGGCGGCGAGGGCAGCTGCTTCCCCTATCTGTTGAGCAAAGGCGTCCATCTGCTGGGGCCGCACCGCTTCGAGGCGCAGGGTGCGGCGCACGGTGGAGGCCGGGTCAAAGGCCCAGGGCAGGCGGAAGCGTGTTCCGCTGGTTTCTGCCGGCCGCTCGACAATGCGCTGCTCTGCTGGGGCGTCGGGCTGGATAATCCAGTGACGGCCGTCGGAAAAGATTTCCGGGGCGTCGGTGATCTGGTAGACAGCCAGAAAGCCGAGGCCGAAGGCGCCAGTGACGCCGGTTTCTTCCCGCTTGCCGCCACCAGCGATGCTTTGCAGCCGCTGAAAATCCACCGGCCGAAAACGGCCGTCGCTGCTGACAATGAGGGCATCGTTGGTGACGTCAAATGAGAGGGTCGTGGCGGGGAAACGGCCGTCATCGCCCTGTACGTCGTCGGCATTTTGGATCAGCTCATATGCCAGCGTGTCTACGCCGGTCATGTCCCGCAGCTGCGCCTCCAGAAAGCCGAGATAGTTAACGTCCTGGGACTTATAGACAAAATCATCGTTATCCATCTGGTTGACCCTCTTTTAGTCCGTTACCAACGAAATTGTCATTCCGAGCAGAGTCTGCGGAGCGAGGAATCTTTCGACTCGACCCGTGAAGAGATTCCTCCTCGAAGAGTCGTCGGAATGACAATGGGGCGTTGAATTTGTAAAGCTATCGTATTCTACAACACCTTGGCTGGTAACGGCCGTTTCCCATTCCACACCACAAGCTGCACCTGGCCCGATTGATTCCGGCTGGCTACCCGAATTGTGGAAAATAACGTAGAATTACCGTCGTAATTCTTACCAAACAACTGCGGACCATGGAGAAAATAAGCAAACTCTCTCAGCCCCCTGTGTCACTCTGTGGCTTCATTGCGCAGCTCTGTGTTGCGCTTCTCACTTGATATGATAAAGGAGCATCATGCGTACCCCAATTATTGCTGGCAACTGGAAAATGAATAAAACGGCCGTTGAAGCCGTAGACTTCGTTCGTGAAATTCGCAATGGTCTGAGCCAAATAAAAGGCGTCGATAAAGTCGTCTGCCCGCCTTTCATTGCCATCCCCGGCGTGTTTGAAGCGCTGCAAGCCACCGACATCGGCGTTGGCGCGCAAAATATGCACTACGCTGAAAACGGCGCTTATACCGGCGAATGCGCCCCCAACATGCTCACCCCATTCTGCCAATACGTCATCATCGGCCATTCCGAACGGCGCGAATTTTTTGCCGAAACCGACGAAGGCGTCAACCAAAAAGCGAAAGCCGCCCTGGCCCACGGCCTCACCCCCATCATCTGCGTGGGGGAAACTCTGGCACAAAATGAAGCGGGCGAAACCCAAACGTTTGTCAGCGGGCAGGTGCGAGCCGCGCTGGCTGGCCTCACGGCCGAACAAGTCGCCAGCCTCGTCATCGCCTATGAGCCGATTTGGGCCATCGGCACTGGCAAATCGGCCAGCGCCGCCCAGGCGGGCAGCATCATTGGCCTGAGCGTGCGCGGCCCCATCGCCGAGATGTTTGGCGAGGAAACCGCCCAAAAAGTGCGCATCCAGTACGGCGGCAGCGCCAACGAGAACAACATCGCTGAATACATGGCACAACCAGACATCGACGGCGCGTTGGTGGGTGGCGCCAGCCTGAAGGCCAGCTTTGTCGAGCTGGTGAAAAACGCCGCAAGCTGAGTGGCAGGAAAGATTGGACCAATCTTTGAGATTGGTCCAATCTGAAAACTAACGATGGAGAAACCGTTATGAGCAATGCCATCATGCCCTTTTTCTGGGTTGCTTTTGCCCTGATCATTCTGTTGATTATGCAGCGCTGGATTCACACCCACCTGCACGGCCTGTCGCTGCTGCTGATGGGCAAACCGGAGCGTGCGGTGATTTTGTACGCCATTGTGCTGCTGCCCGGTGTCTTTTTGCATGAGCTCAGCCATTGGCTGGCGGCTACTTTTTTGGGTGTGCGCACCGGCTCTTTCTCGGTGATCCCCAAAATGCAGCCGGATGGCACGGTGCAGCTAGGGTATGTGGAATATTTCAAAGGGCGCACCCTGGGGCCAATCCGGGAAAGTTTGATTGGGGGTGCGCCGTTGATTGCGGGAACGGCCGTTATTCTTCTCATCGGTTTTCGGGTCTTTGGCGTTACGGAACTGGCCGCCGCCATTCAATCTGGGCAAATCGAGGTACTCTCCGTGGCGCTGGGGCAGGTGTTCCAAACGCCCGACTTTCTCCTCTGGCTCTACCTGCTCTTTGCCATTGCCAACGGCATGATGCCCAGCCGCTCCGACCGCCGTGCCTGGCCTGCCTTTTTATGGACAATGGTCGTGGCTGGGCTGGTCTTGTCGCTGCTGGGCTGGATGGGGCTGCTGATCAACAGCCTGGCCGGACCAGCCACCACCGTCTTCGGCTATCTCGGTCTGGCGCTCTCGATGGCTATCGGCGTCAACATCTTTTTTATGGCCGTTATCGCCGCCCTGGAAGGGATGGCGGGTCGGGTCAAGGGGGTTGCGGTGGTCTACAGCTCGGTGGAAGCGCCAGAAGGCACCAAAAACGTCACGATTTAAAAACCGGGGATAAATCCCCAGGCTAAGGTGATGATGGTTTCTGTTATCCTGACCGCCTACCGCGAAGCGGCTACCGTTGGCCGGGCGATTGAGGCTTTTTTGCCCCAGCTGCCGCCGGGCAGCGAGCTGCTGGTGGTTTGTCCCGATGCGGAGACAACGGCCGTTGTTCACCGTCTGGGCCAAATTCATCCCTTCATTCGCCACATTCCAGAGCCAGATCGGCGCGGCAAGCCCGCCGCGCTTAACCTGGGCTTGCAAGCTGCTCAGGGCGACATTGTCATCTTTAGCGACGGGGACGTAGTTATTGGTGAGGGTGCGCTGGACGCCCTGCTGGCTCCCTTTGCCGATGAAAACGTAGGGGCGGTGACGGGACGGCCGTTTTCCAGCAGTCCGCGCACCACCAAACTGGGTTACTGGTCTCACCTGCTCGTCGAAGCGGCGCACCAAACCCGGCAAAAGCGGGACAGCGCAGGCGATTTTTTGCTCTGTTCCGGCTACCTGTTTGCCGCCCGCCGCGCCCTCATCCCCCCCATCCCGGAAGATGCCCTGGCAGAAGATGCGGTGATCTCTCACCGCATTGCAGAGCAGGGGTTCAAGATTCGGTACGCGCCGGAAGCGGCTGTTATTGTGAAATACCCCACCAGCTATGCCGACTGGCTGCGGCAAAAGGTGCGTTCTGCTGGTGGCTATGCGCAAAATTATGTGCGCAATTCCCCTTACTCCATGCGCTCCGCCAAATTGGAAGCACAGCAAGGCACGCTGCTGGCCCTGAAATTTGCCCGCACCCCGCGCGAATTTTGGTGGACGCTCAACCTGTTTACCGCGCGCCTGCATCTGTGGGCGCTGGTTTTTTGGCAGGTGCGGGTTAAGAAACGGCCGTTGACCACCCTCTGGCAGCGCGTGGAAAGCACCAAATAGGGTTGATTACGGCCGTATCACCACCGGTAAATACAGCGTGGTAACGGCATCATTATCCAAAATAGTGCCAATTCCCTTAGAAACCCCCAGCGTGGCATTCACCGGCTGGCTGAGATTGACCGCAAACGTTTCCGTGGTCTCCGGCAGCAAATCCCCCAGAATCGTGATGGAAATTGTTCGGCTGGTTTGCCCGGGAGAAAAGATGAGTGAGCCCGACCGGGACATGTAATCCTGCCCGGCAACGGCCGTTTGGTTAGCGGTAGCGTAGTTCACGGTAACGGTCTTACCGCTTGGCACGGAAAGGCTAACCGTAAACTGCATAATCTGGGAAGCGGTATCTCCCTCGGTCACAGTGACGGAGTTAATATTTACCACCGGCGGCGGATCGTTGTCCTCAATAGTGCCAATACCCTGGCTTTTGATACCGAGCGCGGCATTTTTTGGATTGCTCAAGGTCACCAAAAAGGTTTCGTTTTCTTCATCCATTAAATCACCCAACACAGACACCGGCAGCGTCCGGCTGGTCTGCCCCGGATTGAAGGTGAGCGTGCCGGAAGCGGCCGTATAATCTGCTCCCGCCACCGCTGTGCCGTTGGCCGCCGCTGCCCAGATAAATGCCACCCCCATTATTGCTGGCGCTGTTTCCTGAAATTTCGCTCTCAACCAAGGTTAACCGTGACCCACCCAGAACCGTAATGCCGCCCCCATCCGCAGCGCTGCCATTTGTGATCACAATATTTTCCAGCGTTACCACCGCCCCCCCCTCAAGGCGCAGCACGCGGGAAATGCCATCACCATCTAGCTGGATTGTGTTTTCATCTTCTTAACCAGCTCCATTAATCCCGTGGTAGAATCACCCTTCATTCAGCAAAATCATCGCTCAGAAAAATGCGCAACTTCACCAAGTCTCGCGTTGCACGGTCTCACACCAACTTATTGAGCGTTTTTTTGCTGGCGTGAAACCAACATAACATGACTGAAGTCCTATCATCTTCCATCCACAAGCTTACAAGAGTCGTTACAAGCAATATGAAAAATTTATGAAACGTTCCCCTCTTCACCAACAAATAGATACCTTACCCGACCTGCTACAGACGCTGATTGATGACCTGGTTACGGCCGTTCGCCACGCTCTCACCCCCGGCCTCAGCCAAAAAATTGAGCGGGTCTTCACCACCGGCTGCGGCGACAGCCACCACGCCCCCCTAAACACAGAACTCGCCTTCGAGCAGCTGGCTGGCCTGCCCTGCGAACCAATGACGGCGATGCAGTTCGCCCGCTACGCCGTCGGTTTTTTGCCAGAAACGGGGCGAGGGACCAATCTGGTGCTGGCTGTCTCCGTGAGCGGTGGCGTAAGCCGCACCGTGGAGGCGTTAGCTCTGGCCCGCAAAGCGGGGGCCACCGCCGTAGCCCTGACGGGCAATCCCACTGGCCCACTGGCTCAGGCGGCGGAATTTGTGCTGGAAATGGCCGTTCCTCCCCTCCCCGCCGAACTGCAAGGCATGGTTGTGCCCGGCACCCGCAGCTTTGTGGCGTCCCAGCTGGCGCTTTACCTGTGCGCCATCCAGCTGGGCGAACACCGTGGCCATCTGGCCAAGGCGACGGCCAACAAACTGCGCCGCGAGCTGGCCCACACGGCCGAATTAATGGCCCAAACCATCGCCCTCAGCGACAAACCGGCCCTGCAAGCGGCCGAAGCGTGGCACGACGCCGATCAGTTTGTCTTTTGTGGCGCGGGACCCAATTACGGCACGGCGCTGTTTTGTGCAGCTAAGGTTTTGGAAGCGAGTGGGGATACGGCCGTTGCTCAAGACACCGAAGAGTGGGCGCATCTGCAATATTTTGGGCGGCAGGTGGCTACTCCCACCACCTTCATCGGTGCAGGCGGCTGGGACGAGGGGCGAACGCTGGAGTTGGTTACAGCGGCCAAAGCGATTGGGCGGCGCGTGGCGGTCATCGCGCCAAAGGGCAGCCAGCTGGCAGCCCATCCTGACGTCGATTTTTTGTGGGAAACGGCCGTTCCCACCCGCGAATGTTTCTCCCCCCTGCTCACCTGCCTGCCCGGCACCCTGTTCGCCGCCTACCGCGCCCAGCTGCTCGCCGAGCCATACTTTCGAGGCTTTGGCGGCGGTCGCAGCGCAGAAGGCAGCGGCGGCATCTCCCGCATTCGCACCAGCCAACAGATCAATTAGGCGAGGGCTTCAGGCTGGAGAATTGTTTAGAAGAGCGAACAGCTTTTGGCGGCTGGCTTCTTTGATGTCGGCTGATTGGATGGCGGGGAGCAGGTCGGCCAATTCGACGTGGGCTTTTTCACCAGACCAGACCCGATGGGCCAGCGGCAGGAAGGCATCCAGGAACGCGCCAGGGTCAGTGCGGTAAATTTCTCTCAAGTCCACTTTTCTCAGCGGTTCCAGGTCGGGGGCGAGGATGGAACGGCCGTAAACCAAAAAATTCTCCTCAAAGTTGGCATCAATATCTGTCTGGGGGATGTACGGCCGTTCCGGTTCGGCCAGGTTGATGTGGCTGATGTGAAAACGGCCGTCGAGCAGCAAAAAGAGCAGCGCCACCGTCTGGATCGTCTGCTGCTGGAACGGATTGCCGGAAGCAATCGCCCCCGCATTCACCGCCACAATCCCATCGTGTTCAAAAACCAGCGGCAGATGCCAATGCCCAAAATGGACCAGCCGCGCCCCAGCCGACCTGGCGCGGGCGATGTTGCGCAGCAGCCCCTCACGCAGATTGCCGCTGCGCCGGGCGTGCAGCTCGTCCACCCGATTGGGGTAATGGCTGTGCCAGAGCAGCAGCCGCTGCCCCGCCACCGTCACGATTTGCTGATACGGCAGCTCCCGCCCGGCATCTTCGCTGTCATCGTTGCCATGTACGGCGACGACGGGGGCAATCTGGCTCAGCTCGTCCAGCACCCACAGCTCGCCCACGTCACCGGCGTGGAAAATCATATTTACGTTGGCGAAGATTTGGGAAACGGCCGTTGGCAACTGCGCCCAGCGCTGCGGCATATGCGTGTCGGAAATCAGGCCAATGGTGGCCGCCACGTCCTGGGGATCAATCGTTTGGGGTAAATATTGATTCATAACCGGTTGTCCGTAGGGGTACGGGTGCGGGGCGGTTGTTATTGCACCAAATCCAAAACGGCCGTTAACAAATGCTTATTGGTGGCGATACACTCCTCATGATGAATGGTTGCTTCACCTTTCCAGTCGGTGAGCGTGCCGCCCGCCTCTTCCAGAATTACCTGCAAGGGGGCGATGTCCCACAGCGCCATGATGGGGTCCAGCATCACGTCGGCCCGGCCGGTGGCCACCAGCGAGTAACCATAGGCGTCGCCCCAGGTGCGCTGCACGTAGCTGGCGTCTACCAATTTTTGCCACGCCGCCTGACGGCCGTATCGTGCCTGATTCTCCAACTCGCTGCGCAACACCACCGCATCGGCCAGGGTTTGGGTGCTGGAGACGTGGGCGGGACGGCCGTTCCAAAAGCAGCCCCCGCCTTTTACCGCATACACCATCTCGTTCAGCGCGGGCAGGTTAATCACGCCCACAATCGGCTCGTTTTCATACAGCAGCGCCACCAGATTGGCATACAGCGGCACGCCGCACATGAACGATTTGGTGCCGTCGATGGGGTCGCAGACCCAGGTGTAAGGGGAGTTGTGTTGGGTACGGCCGTACTCCTCCCCCACAATGTTATGCTCCGGCCAATACTGCTCGATGAGCTGGCGCAGCTTTTGCTCTGCCTGCTGATCGGCAATCGTCAGCGGTGTATTGTCCGCCTTGCGCCGCACCGCCACCCCCGTCTGGAAGTGGCCTAACGTCACGCGCCCTGCCTGCCAGGCAGCGTCGAGGGCGAAGTTGAGGAAATCGGAAGGGTTCATAAGAGAGTTTCACCGGTAGGGGCGCAGCACGCTGCGCCCATTCAATTATCTATTCATATTGAAAACGCCAGATGCCAACAAACAAGAACACCGCAGAAAAGGCAAGCAGCACACCGGCCTCTGGCAAAACGGCCGTTACGCCCAAACCGCGCGTGATAATATCCTGAAAGCCAGCCATTGCCCACGACATGGGCGAAAAACGGCCGACTGTTTGCATCCAGCCCGGCACGATCTCCAGCGGCCACCACGCCCCGCCCAGCGCCGAAATGGAAAGTACGATCACCGTGCCCAGGGCGTTGGCCTGGGCCAGCGTTTTGGTCAGCGCCGCCATCATCATGCTCAGGCTGGTGATGGCCAGGGCAAAAGCGAGCACCATGACAACAAGCGCGGTGGGGCTGTTGCCCCAGGGCACGTCAAAAAAGAGGGCGGAGACAACGATGAGCAGACTCATTTGCAGCACGCCTGAAAGCAAAATGCCCAGCATTTTGCCCAGCAAAATGCTCCCCTTGTGGATGGGCATCACCAGCAAGCGGCGCAGCGTACCGCTTTGCCGCTCCTGAATTAGCAGCGCCGCCCCACCAATCATGCTGAAGGTGGCAAACATCGCCATCATGCCGGGGGAGGATTGGTTGAGCCCCTGCGGGATAATGGTGCTGCTGTCCACGTTAATTTCATCCTCATTTACCTGCATGGCGATGGGAGGAGTTTGCCAGGCGATTTGGGCGGTAGAAACGGCCGTCTCAAAATAATCCACCGCGTCCACCCCCTGCTCAAACAACCCAAGCTCCGCCGCCACATCGCGGGAGATGGTTGCCGAGGCAACCGAGCCGCGCAGCTGGCTAACGGCACCGAGGACGGCCTGCTCCACCGGCTGCACCTGCTGCACATTGGCCGGGTGGCTGAAAAAATCGATCGCCAGGCTGCGGCCAGCTTGTAGTTCGTCGCTAAAGTTAGCGGGGATGAGCAGACCCGCTGCCGCTTCTTCATTTTCGACTGCTGCGGGGAGGGAAACGGCCGTTACGGCTAAAATCTCCAGTGTAGGATCCGCCGCCAGATTTTCAACCAGTGCCGCACCCAGGCCTCCCACGTCCTCGTTGGCCACCGCCAGCGTCCAGGTGACGCTGGTGCTGCTGCTGCCACTGGGGCCAAAACCACCAATCGCCTGCCCAATCAAAAAGATAAACACCAGCGGCATAATCAATTGCGAAATCAACACGCCCCGGGCGCTGTAAGTGATTTTTAGATACAATTTGGTAACGTCTAATGCATTTTTGAACATGATTTTCTCCGAGTAATTATCGCGCCAACCGCCGCTGAAACTGCCACAGCGCCAGACCAATCAGCACCATGCTCAGGCCGAGCAAAACGCCCGCTTCCAGCAGCACATCACTGAGTCCCAAACCGAGCAGCGTCAGGTCAGCAAAGCCGTCCAGCGCCCAGCGGTTGATGGTGATCTTGCTCAGCTGCTCCAGGTAGGGCGGGAAGCTTTGCGCCGGGACAAAGTTGCCTCCCAGCGCGGCAAACGTCAGGGTAATGACCGAGCCAATGATGTTGGCCTGGTTGGCATCGCGGGCAAAGGCGGCAATAAACGCGCCCAGGCTGGTGAAGGCCAGCACGACCACGAATACCATCAGCGCCAGCCCCACGGGGGAGCTGCCCCAGCTCAGGCTAAAAATGAGCGAGGAGGCGATGACGAAAACGACAAATTGCAGCGCGCCGGTCAGAAAAACGCCGCCAATCTTGCCCAGCAAAATTTCCAGATGGCTGGTGGGGGTGCTAACCAGGCGGTCCAGCGTGCCACCCTGCTGCTCTTCCAGAATGGAGCGGGTGCCATCCACCATGGAAAACATGAGGAAGAGAATGCCCATGCTGGGGGCAAAGAAGGCAAAGGGGCTGATATCGGCCGTTTCTGCCTGCTCACCCACGGAAACAGCATTCAGAGTAAGGCTGGGTTGGTTTGGGCCGATTTGGCTCTCCAGCTCAGCGTTCAGGGCGGTGCCCAGGCCAGCCATGGCCGGGCCAAGCGTGGGCGCAGCTTCAGTGAGCTGGTTAACGGTGACATCGATGGAGATGGCAGCAGTGTTGAAGCCGTTGACCACCTGGGTCACCACGCCGCGCACGATGTTGGGCGTGAGCGTAGCGCCGGGGTCGGCGTAGAACTGGATTTGGGAAACGGTTGCCTCTGAGTCTGTCGAAGAGCCATCCGCCCCACCCTCTACCGAAGCGCTAAACGTGGCGGGAATCAAAATCGCCGCCCGTGCGTCACCCGCCTGCACCTGCTCACGGGCCGCAGCCAGATCGCTCATTTCAGTAACCGCCAGCAGGTCAGCCAGATCGTCGCTGGTTAAAATCTCAATAAATTGTTCGCCCTGCACGCCGTCGTCTTTGTTGACAACCAGCACGGGGATGGCGTCGAAAGGCACCGGGTCGCTGCCGCGAATGAAGCCGCCAAAGGCGGAACCGATGATGGCAGAGAGCACCAGCGGAGCCAGCAGCATCAAAATCAGCGCGTTGCGATCCAGAAAACGGATCAGGGTATCTTTCCAGGCAATTGTCCAAATTTTCATGATATTTCTCGCTTCGCTAATCCGCCCAGCCGTAAACGGCCTGGGCTTCAGCCCCTGGCGGACGTTGCAAACAAATCAATCTCTCAAAGCGCGACCCGTCAGATGTAAAAAGACCGCTTCCAGGTTGGGCTCTTGAATTTCCAGGCGGCGGATGGAACGGCCGTGTTCATTCACCGTTTGCAGGATGCGGGGCAGCACGGCGTTGGCTTCTTTGGCCTGGACGATGACGTGTTCTGCTTCGCCATCCGCCTGATGCACGCCGGGCAGCGCGGCCAGGTCGGTGACCAGGCTGCCGTTCATTTCGGCCGTTTCACCGATGTCCAGCCGCACCGTATCGTACTGGCCCACCGTGGCGGTTAATTCAGCCTGGGTGCCTACGGCAATCAGCTTGCCGTGGTCGATAATGCCGATCCGGTCGCTGAGTTCTTCCGCCTCTTCCATGTAGTGGGTGGTGTAGAGCACGGTCAGCCCCTGCGCGTTTAGCTCCTTCACCGTGTCCAGAATGCGACGGCGGCTTTGCGGGTCGATGCCCACGGTTGGCTCATCCATGTACAGCACTTTGGGGTTGTGCAGCAGCCCGACGGCAATGTTGATCCGCCGCTTCATGCCGCCGGAGAAGGTTTCTATCTTTTCGTTGGCCCGGTCGGTGAGGCCCGCGATTTCGAGAACGGCCGTTACCCGCTCCTGCAACTTTTGCCCCGACAAACCATACATCTTGCCCCAAAAATCGAGATTTTCGCGGGCGCTGATGCTGTCGTACAGGGCAATCTCCTGCGGCACAACGCCGATGACCTGCTTCACCTGTTTGCCGTTTTGGCTGATGGAGTGGCCGTCGATGACGGCGTCGCCGCTGGTGGGGGCCAGCAGGCCGCTGAGCATGGAAATCGTGGTGCTTTTGCCAGCGCCGTTTGGCCCCAGCAAACTAAAAATTTCCCCCTGCCGGATGGCAAAAGAGACGCTCTGAACGGCCGTAACCCCCTCAGGCGGATTGTACTGTTTGCGTAAATCTTTGACTTCAACAATAGGTGGCATCGGTTTCTCCTATAAAAAATTCAACGCAGAGGCGCAGAGGGAGATCTGTTCATGCCGCGCCACTTGGGTTGTCGTTACTTTTCTGAATCTGTAGGGAGTTTAGCGGAGAACGGCCGTTGCCAAATGTGCCGGAAGTCATGCGCCGGGTCATGCTTTGGCTGTGACCAGGGGAAATGGTTCCGGCCACGGATTTACGCGGAAGGGTCAGTCACTTTCCACTAAAAAGCTCAACCAGGTTCGGGAATTGGGTAAACCAGCAGCAAATTTTCTATAACCAACCGGGTGTTGGCATTGCGCTCCAGCTGCCAGAGCGCTTCATTTGTCTGGTTCAGGCTGTGGATGATTTGCTGCTCGCTCCAGGCGGCAGCCAGGGGTTCCAGGCGGGGGAGTTCATCTACATTAGTTAAAATGAGGCTGATGGGCTGGCCGCGCCGCTGGTTCAGCAGAGTGAGGTCGCGCCACCAGCTGAGCCATGTTTTGAGCAGATCGGGCAGGGTCTCTGGCTTGCGCGCCAGCTTGTCGGCCAGGGCAAAGCGCAAAACGCGCCGCCCGCCCAGCGCTTCATGCAGCTGTGCCAGCTGTTCGGCCCGCGCCTGCAAAATGGTGCTGTCTTTGGCCGCCTGAACGGCCCAGCCCAAACGGCCGTCTGCCAGATGAGCCAGCAGGGTTGCCTTTTCCGCCGGAACCTGCCAGCGGGTGGCCAAACTTTGCTCGATGAGATCGGCGGGTAACGGCCGTAAATTCAACGTTCGGCAGCGGGAAGAAATCGTCGGCAGCATCATGTCCGCATCCGTAGCGGTGAGCAGCAAAACCACCTTGCCCGGCGGCTCCTCCAGCGTCTTCAGGAAGGCGTTGGCCGCCCCAATCGTCGCCGCATCAAACCGCTCCATGATGGCAACTTTGTACCGCGCTTCGTAGGCCGACAGGTTCAAATCTTGCTGCAATTGACGAATCGCTTCAATTTTCAGCGTCAGCTTGCCCCGTCCGCTCACTTCTGGCGCAACAAATTTCACGTCGGGGTGCCGGTCGGCGGCGATGAGTTTGCAGGGGCGGCAGTGACCACACGGCCGTTCCGCTTCCGCCGCTTCACAGTTCAACGCCTGGGCAAAGGTGCGCGCCAGGGTTGTTTTACCCACCTGCTCTGGCCCGGTAATGAGATACGCATGACCCAGACGGTCATTTACCAACCCATTGGCCAACATCTCCACCGCCCAGCCATGTCCCACAATAGTTTCCCAGTTGCTCATGCGCCAATTTTAGAGGGAAACGGCCGAATTACCAATCTACTATTCATCTGCCCGCCAGTTTGCCACCAGTTTGGTTCTGGCTGGCCCAGGTTAGGTTATAATTGCTGCTTGCAGGTGCAAGGCAGTGGCCGCAAGTATTTCAATGGGCTGGAACCGTTTGGCCACTGCCTCGCACCGCCAAGACCAATTGCTGATACAGGGAGAATTTTGGATGAACGAAGTTGTCATTGTAACCGGGGTGCGCACCCCTATTGGCCGACATGCGGGGGCACTGGCCAATGTTCGCCCCGACGATATGGGGGCGCTGGTTATTCGGGAGCTGGTAGAGCGCACGGGGATTGATCCCCACGAAATTGAAGAGGTCTATTTTGGCTGCGCCAACCAGGCCGGGGAAGACAATCGCAACGTCGCCCGGATGTCTGCGCTGCTGGCCGGGCTGCCTGATTCGGTAGCGGCCGTTACCTTCAACCGACTCTGCGCCAGTGGGCTGAATGCCGTCAACCAGGCTGCCCGCGCCATCAAATGCGGTGAAGGGGATGTTTACATTGCCGGTGGCGTAGAAAGCATGAGCCGCGCCCCGTACTCGTTCCCCAAAAATTCGCAGGCGTGGGGGCCATCGGGCAATATCACCGGCTACGACACTACGCTGGGCTGGCGCTACCCCAACCCCAAAATGGCCGCCATCTTCCCGCTGGAAGCAATGGGCGAAACGGCCGAAAACATCTACGAAATGAGCTGCGCCGGGCAGGTTGAAGGGGGAGAAATCAGCCGCGAGGCGCAAGACGCCTTTGCCCTGGAAAGTCAGCGGCGGGCGTGTGAGGCCATTAATAACGGCCGTTTCCAGGCCGAAATCGTTCCCGTACCTATCCCCCAGCGGCGCGGCGACCCCATTTTGGTTGATACCGACGAACACCCCCGCATCAAAAAAACCGACGATGGCTATCTGCTGGGTACCTCCATGGAAACCCTGGCCAAGCTGCGCCCCGCCTTCCGTAAAAATGGCACCGTCACTGCCGGGAACGCCAGCGGCCTCAACGACGGCGCATGCGCCCTGCTGCTCATGTCTGCCAGCAAGGCCGAAGCGCTGGGGCTAAAACCGATGGCCCGCTGGGTCTCTTCGGCCGCCGCCGGGGTAGACCCCCGCGTCATGGGGTTGGGGCCGGTCAACGCGACGCGCAAAGCGCTCCAGCGGGCAGGCATCGGCCTGGACGAAATCGATCTGGCTGAACTGAACGAAGCGTTTGCGGTGCAGGCTTTGGCCGTGCTGCATGAGCTGGGCCTCAGCCAGGAAATCACCAACGTCAATGGCGGGGCGATTGCTCTGGGGCATCCCCTGGGCTGTTCTGGCGCACGCATCCTTATCACATTGCTACACGAAATGAACCGCCGCACCCAGACGGGCAGCGCCGTGAAATATGGCCTGGCAACCCTCTGTGTTGGCGTCGGTCAAGGTGAAGCCACCATAGTCGAACAGATTTATTGACTTACATCAGTTCATCACTTAAAGTTTAGCAATCTACTTCGAGTAAGCCGCAGGAATAATTATGTCAAGAATGAATCTCAACCTACAAGTTGAACGGCCGTTGGTAATAGCCTGGGGTGTTCACCTATTCACAGCAACAGGGGCGTTGTGGGGTCTGTTGGCCATCATGGCGACTGTACAGCACCAATGGCAGGCCGCTTTCTTCTGGCTTGGTCTGGCTGCGCTGGTAGACAGCCTCGACGGCACGCTGGCGCGTCGCTTCAAGGTAAAAGGGGTGCTGCCCGGCTTCGATGGCGCACTACTGGACAATATCATCGATTATCAGACCTATGTCATTGTACCAGCCATCTTTTTGTATGAAGCCAATCTGCTGCCAGCCTCTGTCACTATTGCCGGGGTAGCTATGGTTGTGCTGGCTTCTGCCTTTCAGTTTTGTCAGGAAGATGCCAAAACCGATGATCACTCTTTCAAAGGGTTCCCATCCTACTGGAATGTGGTTGTGTTTTACCTGTTCATGTTCAACACCAACCCGTGGCTAAATTTTTGGGTCATCGCCACGTTAACCATTTTAGTTTTTGTCCCCATCAGATATCTCTATCCATCCCGCATGGTGCGCTACCAAAAATTAACCCTGGCGCTTACAACTGTTTGGGGGCTTTTGTGCCTGACTGTCTGGCTGCAATATCCAGCCTTTCAGCCATGGATGCTGTGGGCGTCATTGTTATATTTAGTCTATTACGTTGGCCTTAGCCTGTACATGATGGTTCGCTAAACCAGACCCCAGAGAACAGAAAAAGAAGATTTTTGTTCAGCAATTGAACCAAATCAGCCGAACATCAGGCCAATTCATTGCGGAACCTGCGCAATTATGATAAAAATTAGAGCAAGAATTGAGAGAGAAGACCCCAAAATATATTTTGCAAATTTATAAGCTGACTAGACTCCCTATCTATACAACTTGTAGCCTAGCCGGTCACAATACCTGTTTAGTCGGGCCTTGCTGGTCAGTCAATGTCTAAGGAAGAGGAGGCATTTGATGACGGACACTATTCTCCACCGACTGCATGAAAACGGCCGTATCCGCCCTAACGCACCAGCCTATTATGAAAAAGTTGGCAGCGCCTGGGTCCCCACATCCTGGAAAGAGTACACCAACCAGGTACGGCAAGCCGCACGCGCTTTGGTTGCCCTGGGTGTACAACCTGGCGAAAATGCAACCATCTTGGGCTTCAATCGCCCAGAATGGGTCATTTTTGACCTGGCCTGTATGATGATAGGTGGGGCGCCCGCCGGTATCTACACCACAAACTCTGCACCTGAGTCGAAATACATCGTCGAAAATTCTGAATCCAGCGTTATCCTGGTTGAAAACAAATTCCAGTGGGAAAAAATACGGGAAGTTCGGGATGACGTCCCCTGCCTGAAATACATGATCCTCATGAAAGGCACAGAGATTGACGATGAGATGACTCTTTCCTGGGAAGCTTTCATGGCCAAGGGGGACAGCGTAGACGAAAGCGTCATCGATGCTCGCATGGCGGCTCTAACAGATGAACAGCTGGCTACCCTCATTTATACCTCTGGCACAACTGGCCCGCCCAAAGGGGTCATGCTCTCCCACAAAAATCTGTCCACCACTGCCCTAAATGCCCAAAAGCTGATCGATTTACAACCTTCCGACAGAACGATCTCCTATTTACCGCTGTCCCATATCGCTGAGCAAATGTTCTCCATTCATGCTGCCATTACAGCCGCTTATCAGGTCTATTACGCAGAATATTCGCCCCAAGACCACCTCAACCGCAACCTGAAAGAGGTAAAACCGACCGTCTTCTTTGGCGTACCCCGCATTTATGAACGCTTCCAGGCTGGCGTATCTGCCCAGCTTTCACAAGCCACGGGTGCCAAGGCCAAGATTGCCGCCTGGGCTCGCAGCGTCGGCACACGCGTCAACGCATTACAAAACAAGGGGCAAGAACCGGGTGGTTTGTTGGCGCTGCAACACAAAATTGCCAATAAGCTCGTCCTGTCAAAAGTCAAAGAGGCGTTAGGGCTTGACGAAGCACGCATCCTCATTGTCTCCGCTGCACCCATTTCGGCAGATATTTTACACTATCTTGCCAGTCTGGATTTACCCATCCTGGAACTGTACGGCCAATCTGAAGATTGCGGCCCAACGACCACAAACCGACCGGGCGCAATCAAAATCGGCTCGGTTGGGCAAGCGTGGCCTGGCACAGAAGTCAAATTGGGACCAGATGGCGAAATCCTGGTGAAAGGCGCCAATGTGTTCTTGGGCTATTTTAAAGACCCGGCAGCTACAGCCAACGATCTGGTTGATGGCTGGCTCCATTCTGGTGACCTTGGCGCATTCGATGAAGATGGCTTCCTGAGCATTGTAGGGCGCAAGAAGGAGATTATCATCACCTCCGGCGGTAAAAACATTGCGCCAAAGAACATCGAAGCTGCTCTGAAGAATCTAGATATGGTGTCACAGGCCGTGGTTATTGGTGAACAGCGCCGCTACCTGACAGCCTTGCTCACGCTGGATCCGGAAGCAGCAACCGCTTTCGCCCAAAAGCATGGCCTGGAAGGGAAAGCGATGCATGAACATCCAACCCTGCTGGCGCATTTGCAAAAAGAGATTGATGAGCACGTCAACTCTTTGTTTGCCCGGGTAGAGCATGTGCGTGATTTCCGCGTGCTGCCACGAGACTTCACGGTAGAAGATGGTGAACTCACGCCTACATTAAAGATCAAGCGACGCATCATCAACGACAATTTCTCTGAAGAAATTGAGTCGATGTACGAAAAGTAGCCGAGTCACAATTTACGATGGATCATTAAGCCTCTGGCGCTGCCAGGGGCTTTTTTTGTAGAGGTGCGACGCACTTACAAACGACATCGTTGTTCCGCATTACTCTGGAAAAAGTGCGTCGCACCTGAACGCTTACTGTTAGGGTTTTGTTAGTTTTTAAACGGCCGCTGCCCACCTAAATTTGGTCGCCGCCGTTTCCGTTGATATAGTTCTGTTATGAACAAAAAATGGATAGTTGGCATTTTATTTTGCCTCTTTTTGGTCGTGGGGGAGACAATGGCCGTTCAGGCTCAATCTGCCTCCGCTATTTTTCAGGAAGTGAACCAGTTTCGCGCCAATAACGGGCTGACCCCGTTTCAATACAGCAGCGCTCTGGCGGCGGCGGCCCAAAGTCAGGCCAACTATATGGCGGCCAATACCGTCTTTTCCAGCCATTTGGGCGCGGGCGGCTCTACGCCGCAAAGCCGGGCCAATGCGGCGGGCTATGTGGGGCGCATCACAGAAAATATTGTCGGCGGCACCGGCCTGACTGCCCCCAGGGGGTTGACCTGGTGGGTGAGCAGCCCTGTCCATTACAATACCCTCATCACCAGCCGCTACCAGGAAGCTGGCACTGGCTTTGCCAGCAACGGTACAGACAATTTTTACGTTCTGGTTGTTGGCCAACCTTCTGATGCCCCGCCACCCCCGGCAGCCGATACCAGCCCCGCGCCGCTGTACATCACACCCATCACCCTGGCCCAGCCGGGCGAAGATGGCTCCATTGTGCACACGGTGCAAGAAGGCCAGGCGCTCTGGTCTTTGGCCGCCCATTACGAAATCGCCCTGTCTGACCTGCTGCTGTTCAACAGCCTGCCCGCCAACGCCATCGTGAGGCCGGGCGACAGGATCACCATCCGGCTGGCTGAGGGGCAAGCACCGCCACCCACCCCCACACCTCCCACCAGGCACACCGTGCTGGAAGGGCAATCGCTCTGGTCGATTGCCGTGCAGTATAACGTGAAGCTGGGGGATATTTTGTGGCTCAACAGTTTGCCAGAGGACGCCATTTTGCAGCCGGGTGCGCTCATTCGGGTACGGTTGGCTCCAGATGAAGCGCCGCCACCCACGCCAACCCCCATTTTGTATCATTCGGTGCGCTTCGGCCAAACGCTGTGGGAAATTGCTCTGACGTATGGCCTGACGCTGGATGCACTGCTGGCGTATAACAATATTGATCAGAACGTCTTGCTACAGCCGGGCGATCAGCTGCTGGTGCGTCAGGCAGAACCGACCCCGCCGCCCACGCTGCCGCCGACAGAAACACCGCTGCCCGCCACGCCCACCTTGCCTGTGCCTACTCAAACGGCAACGGCCGTTTCGACAGCTGTTTCTATCAACCAAACCAATAACCTGACAACCACCCCGGAAGCGGTGCCCGAAACGGCCGTTTCCTCCCCAGCCAACGACGATTCGCCAACTATCGTCGGCATTTTTACGGCGCTGGCCGCAGGCTTGCTCATTTTAGGGCTGGTGGCGGTGGCTGTGCTGCGCAGCGAATTCATTTAACCTACGGCACAATTTTACTGACAAACTCTGCAAGGAGTTGAGAATACAAATGCAAGAACGACAAGATGTCAAGCTATCGCTCAGAACAGCATTTGCCATTATTGGCGGCTTTGTTCTGCTGCTTTGGCTTATTGAAATTGTAGATCAGCTGCTTTTTGGGGGTAATCTGGATGGCTTTGGGGTGCGTCCACGAACAGTAATGGGTTTGTGGGGCATTTTGTGGGCGCCTTTTTTACACGGCAGCTTTCAACATCTCATTGCCAACACAGGCCCCATTCTCATTTTAGGCAGCATCGTGATGTTTTCTCGGCCGCTTCGCGATTTTTTCACAATCACGTTCATTATAGCGCTGATTGGTGGTTTGGGGGCCTGGCTTATTGGCCCACCATTCTCGGTGCATCTAGGGGCCAGCGGTCTAATTTTTGGCTATTTTGGCTTTTTGCTCCTGTCAGCTTATTTCGAGCGCAGCTGCCGCTCAATCGCCATTGCTGCCGTGGTTTTGTTACTTTACAGCGGAATTATTTGGGGCGTTTTACCGCAGGGAGGCGATATCTCCTGGCAAACGCATCTCTTTGGCTTTATAGGGGGCTGGGTTGCGGCCTACCTACTCGGCCAGCGAGCGCAAAAAATTGAGATCAAAATTCAAGATGAATTTTAGATTTTCCGGGAAAATTCGAAGGCTACTCAACGGCAACCGATCGTTCAAATTGGCGCTGCCCTATTACCGCCAGCCCAATGCTCATCACATACAAAACCAGTAAGGGAGCCATCGTTAGCAGCATGGTAACAGGGTCAACAGAGGGGGTAATGACAGCCGCCAAAACGGCAATGCCCACGACGGCAAAGCGCCACTGCTCACGCAAGGTTTGCGCCGTAACCACCCCCACCCTGGCGATGAAATAAACCACGACGGGCATCTCAAAAGCTACGCCAATCCAGAACAACATGCGCAGTACAAAGCCAATGTAACCGCTGGGGGTCCACTCTGTTCTGAATATCTCGCCCAGAAAATTAGCCAAAAAGAAAACGGCCGCTGGAATCAGCACAAACCAGGCAAACAGAAAACCTAATAAAAACAGCAGCAAGGCGCTGGGTAAAAAGATATAGACATACCGCTTTTCATCCCGCGTTAGCCCTGGCACCACAAACTGCCAAAACTGGTACAAAATGATCGGCATGGCAAATACCGCTCCAGACAAAAGCGAAACTTTAAAAAACGTCTCGATCCCTTCTGTTGGCTGCAACGTTTGGAGTTCCACCACGCCTTCAATACTTCTGGCATAGGGACCCAGCATATATTGCAGCATCGGCTCAGCAAAGGCGAAGCTAAGTACAGTGGTAATTAACAGTGCCACAGCTATGTAGGTCAACCGAATACGCAGCTCATTCAAATGACCTAAAAGCGTTAAGCCACCAGAATCAGGCGTTTCATCGTCGTTGGCGAGAGGATCAGAAGGGGAATTTACTTTGGCCATTATTCAGGATCGTCTGGGATATCTAGCAGTTTAGGAAGAGGAGGAACGACCGTTGATGCCCTACCCTCCGTTTCATCCTCAGCCGCTTTTGATTGACCGTTTGTTGTCGCTTCATTGATGGGAGATGGAGAAAGCGTGGGCGGTTTTAAACTTGGCGGTTTAATACTGTTATTGATCTCATCAAACGCTTTCTGCCCCGCCCGCGTTGCACTGCTTGTCGTTTGGGTCACTTCAGTCCGTAAATCGGTCAGCTCCTTGCGCAGCTGCTTCAGCTCCTGCATGGTCTCTTTGATCACCTGACCATCCACAGAACTATCCAGCTCCTGGTTCAGCTGACGCACAAACGTACGCGATATTTTTTGCAGCTGTGATGTCGTGCGGCCTAACCAGCGAGCCGTCTGCCCAATGCGCTCTGGCCCCATCACAATACCGGCCACTATTAAAATGAGGATTAGCTCCGGGAGCCCAATACCAAAAAAGCTATCCATACCACTCTATACTCACAAAAAAATCAAACTTCAACGTCATTTGTTGAGTTTTCTTCTTCTTTTTTAGCCTCGCGCACCCCTTCACGGAAGGCGCTGATACCTTTACCTAATTCAGAACCAATACGACTAATACGGCCGACACCAAAAACCAGCAGCACAACTGCCAGAATAATCAGAAGTTCTGGAACACCTAAAGTTGCCATTTTGTTCAAATCTCCTTTATAGATTGTCTTGAATTAATCGAATTTCAGAAAATCACAGAAATCTGGCTAAATTACAGCATTAAAGACGTGACTTCCCAGACAATCCAGCTATTAAACCACCTGCATCTTATCACATACCATGACAATCATCACAAGTTACCCATGATAAATATTAACAACCCTCATTATACCAGACAAAACAGAATCACACTTAGCCTCACCTGGATATCTCATAACAAATTAAACCCGCTGAGGCTGCAAAAAAAATTCAGCGATTCTCAATCTGGGCTTGGGTCAAAATAAAAAGGCTTTCCTTTCCAAATTTTTTCGCCACGATACGTTGTGTCGCTAACGCTTCTAGCCTGCACGAGGGTGCTTCGCACCTCGTGCGGGGGACTTTTTGGGGTTTTTTCACTTTTTGGGGGTGTCCCAACCCCCAAAAGTGTAAAAAACCCGCCCCCC
>JBGTCV010000151.1:0-23471 GCA_041748655.1 Promineifilaceae bacterium (SeqCode)
TCACCAGCGGTTTTGTTGAAGGAATGAACAACAAGATTCGGCTAATCAAGCGCCTTGCTTTTGGCTTGCCATCTTTTGCTCATTTCAGAGCGAGAATTCTGTGGGTCTGCGGTTGACCACAGAATTCCTCAGAGAACCAAATTTGGAAAGAAAAGCCGTTTTATTTTGACCCAAGCCCAGATTGAGAATTGCCGAATTTGGGTTGACGGCCGTTTCTACCCGACGTACACTCAGTTAGTCAATACCTCGCTTAAAATAAATGAGAATTGTTGCGGGCGGCCAGCGGCCGTCACTGGCCACCCGCAAAGAATAACTGTCTTTGAAGGAGACCCTTTCCATGTTTGCCAAGCTGGGAGCCAGAGTTAACGTGCAGCAGACGGTTGCTCCGGCTGTCCATTATCTCAAACGCCCCATTTACCTGTTTCGCAACTACGACAGCGTCAATCTGCGACCCGATCTCATCGCGGGTTTAACCGTCGCCGTTATTCTGCTGCCGCAATCTATTGCTTTTACCCTGATTGCTGAGCTGCCGCCACAAATGGGTCTGTATGCAGCTATCATTGGGGCGATTGTTGGCTCGCTGTGGGGTTCCTCTGACCAGATGCACACTGGCCCCGCTAATGCTATTTCACTGCTCATTGCCAGTTCGCTGGCTACCGTTGTGGCGCCTGGCACTTCTCAATACGTTGTGGCTGCTGGCGTCATGGCGGTGATGGTGGGTACTTTTCAGCTGGGGATGGGCCTGGTGCGGTTGGGTATGTTGGTGAACTTTGTCTCTCATTCTGTTATTGTGGGCTTTGCCAGCGGTGCAGGGGTTTTAATTGCCATTAAGCAGCTGCATCCACTGTTGGGCTTATCAGATAGGGGGTCTGGCACCATAGGCACCTTGAAGGATGTCGTTCTTCAATTTGCCAACATACATAGGCCAACGGCCGTAGTTGGTGTAGGAACTATGCTGCTCATTCTAATTTTACGGCGACTTAATACCCGGCTGCCGATTCCCCTGTTGACAATGGTTGTGGCATCGCTGGCGGTGTTTCTGCTGCGGTTGGATGAGCAAAATGTAGCGGTAATTGGCCAGCTGTCTGCCACCCTGCCCCCTTTAGCTGATTTACCTTTGCTGAACCTGGAACTGATTAGCCGCTTGTCGGCCGGGGCTTTGGCTGTGGGGGCGATTGGATTGGTAGAAACAGCCGCCATTGCCCGTTCGATATCGACACAAACGGCGCAGCGGCTAGACAGCAACCAGGAATTTGTGGGGCAGGGGATGGCCAATATATTGATGGGCTTGTTTTCAGGCTATGCTGGAGCTGGTTCGTTTTCACGGACGGCCGTAAATTTCAAAGCTGGTGCCAAAACCCCGATGGCGGCCATCTTTTCTGGCATTTTCATGTTGATTGCCATGTTTACCCTGGCCCCTTTGGCGGCTTACCTGCCAATTACTGCCCTTTCTGGCGTGTTGATCATTACCGCCTACGGTATGATTGATCGGGAAGAAATTAGCAGAATCTGGCGCAGCCACCCAGGGGATGCTGCCATTATGGTGACTACGCTGGTTGGCACCCTCTTTCTGGAGATTGAATTTGCGGTGCTTTTAGGCATCATCTTCTCGCTGGGGCTGTACATCTGGCGCACCAGCACCCCCCGTATTCAGGCCGTGCTGCCCGATGACAAATTCAGCCATTTTATTTATCGACCGGATAAAGATCCTTGTCCGCAGTTGGCCATCATCGAGGTATATGGCGATCTCTATTTTGGTGCGGTCAATTACGTAGAAGAGTTCATTACTAGCTACGCCGATGCCCATCCCGACCAGCGCTATTTGCTGCTGCGGTTAGACCATGTCAATACCTGCGATTTTAGCGGTATTCACATGCTGGAAAGCCTGGTCCGTTCTTACCGGGAACGGGGTGGCGATCTGTTCATGGTCGGTACCAATCGCCGCGTAGAGCAGATGATGCTCTCTTCTCAATTTGAATCGTTTTTGGGTAAAGATCACATTCTTGGCGAAGATGAAGCCATTGGCCTGATTTTCAACAAGCAGCTTGATCCGGCCGTTTGTATTTATGAATGCCCCATTCGTGCCTTCCGCGAATGCCAGAATTTACCCAAGCGGAATGTCCTGACCAATATTCCCCTGATGAGCGAAATAGAAGCCCACCACATTATGACGATAGCACCGCTTGAATTGTGGTCCTGGCTGCATCCAGTGCCTGGCAGCGGCTTCGACGGCCGTCCCTACATCATCGATGTGCGCGAACCTCGCGAATACAGTCAGGGGCATATTGCCGAATCTAAACTGATCCCGCTGCCCAAGCTCTTATCGGCTGAAGTAAAGCTGCCCGCCGATAAGCAAATTGTGCTGGTCTGCCGCAGCGGGCGGCGCAGCCGACGGGCCGCAGCCGCTTTACAGCATATTGGCTGCATGAATGTGCAAATTTTACAGGGTGGCATGTTGGCCTGGAGCGCCGCCGGGCTGCTGGAGGCGCTGGAGTTTTGAGTAAAGTGGAAGGAAGAAGGCAGAAGGTAGACCTGGCTAGGTTGGGAAACGAACGATGAAAGAAATTTTTGATGAGGAACTGTCGCGGAATATTGGGTTGGATTTGGTGCGGGTGACGGAGACGACGGCGCTGGCGGCGGGGCATTGGGTGGGCTCCGGTGATTTTGCCAATGCGCATCGGGCGGCCACCCGGGCCATGGCTGATGCGCTGAATTCGTTGGCGATGAACGGCCGTATCGTCGTCGGTGAAGAAAGCCGTCTGGGAGATGATTCGCCCTTGTGCAGTGGCCAGGCCGTCGGCAGCGGTAACGGCCCAGAGGTTGATGTGCTGGTAGACCCCATCGACGGCACCAATTTGCTCATTCGGGGCAAGCCTGGTGCGATCTCCGTGGTGGGCATTGCCCCTCGCGGCACCGTTTGGTCACCCGTGCCCGCCGTTTACATGGACAAAATTGTGGTAGACCGTAAAGCCGCCGCTGCCCTGGTACCCCAATGTATGGACGCCCCCGCCGCCTGGACCCTGGCCCTCATCGCCCGCCAAAAAAAGAAATCCGTCCGCGATTTATCGGTGATCGTGCTGGATCGCCCTCGCAACCAGGATTTGATCACCGAAATTCGTACCAGCGGTGCCCGCGTCATGCTTCGCGACGAGGGGGATGCCGAAGGGGCGCTCATCGCCGCCACGGCCGATACAGATGTGGATGTACTCATGGGTATTGGTGGCGTGTCTCAGGGGGTATTGGCGGCCTGTGCCGTGAAGGCATCCGGCGGGGCGATGCTGGCCCGGCTGCGCCCCCAAAGTGCAGTAGAACGGGAAAACATCCGCCGTGCGGGCCTGGATGAAAGCCGTATTATGACCTGCTCTGAACTGGTTAGCAGCAAACAGATTTTTTTTGCAGCGACCAGCATTACCAACAGCGCCTTGCTGCGTGCCATGCAGTTTTGGGGTAATTACGCCTCTACCTATTCCCTGCTCATTCGTTCAGAAACGGGCACCCGTCGCTTCATTCATGCCGAACATGGGACCCATTTGTAGTTGGCTTTATTCAGCCGCTGACGCCGCCTCGGTGGGTTGGCGGATGCCGTACGATTGCAAGGTTTCTGGATGGAACAGCCAGGCTAACCCCAGCAGCGGCTGAATCAGGGGAAAAAAGCCATAATCGATGCCAAACCAGCGCCAAACGGTGCCGCCAATCAGCTCCGGGTTGATGACGCTGATGGTTCCTACTATGACGGTCATCAATGATTCAAAGCCAAGAACCAAAACAGAGAGCCACCACGCCCAGCGCCGACGATAGGCAAAGCCAACTGTTGCCGTCAGGTAACAAAGCGCCGCCACGGCGCTTAGGATCGGCCCCAGGCTGTTAACAACATCTTCCTTGAGGAACAGCTGATAAACGGCACGAAAACCGGTTGAAAGGGCTAAAACTGGGTAGGAAACGGCCAAAATGGTGCCTGCCCGGCGAATAAAAGGGGAGCGGACATCTTCAGGTATTGTCTGCGGATTTTTGGTGTGAATGGTTTGTTGTTTCATGGGTACGGATTTTATCACGAACGGCCGTTTCCATCCTCACACTTTTCCTGCCCAATGTTGGCATTAGATTAAAATAAAGCAGCGCCGCACAGCTGGTAAGCTATCATAAACATAAGGAAATTATGGACCACACGTCCAAGACACCACCATCTGATTTTGCCTGTTCACCACCACCGGCCGACACAGATTTCGAGCATTTCTGGGAATTCGCCCGGTAGCAGGTCGGCAGCAATGAGGTAGCCCATGAATGCGTATGATCCCGAAAATGATCCAAACGATCCACTGGTAACAATGCCAGAACCCAAACGCCCCAGCGGCTGCCGTATTATTTTAACGCTGCTGCTTATTTTGGCGCTTGTTGGCACGTCTGCCAGCGGTGCGATCTGGTTTTTGTTCTTTCGGGATCAGCCGGAGCCGCAGCCGGTGACGCCTGACCCCATTGTGCTGACAACGGCCGTTCCCAACCAGCCCACCGAAATACCTGAAGAACTTCTCAGCCAGGCTGTACCAGCTGAGGCTGCCATTAACCGCATTGTCTACGTCAACGGACGAGGGCAGATTGTCTCCCTGGCTCCAGACGGCAGCAATGAACGGCAGCTCACCGATGCCCAGCAGCGGTTTCAATTCCCGGCCTGGTCGCCAGACGGCCGTTTCGTAGCCGCTATTGGGACAGATCAAAGCGGTGCGGGTCTGTTTGTTTTGGCCGATGATGAAACCGAAACGTCCCCCAGCGCCCTGTATGCCGACCGGCGCAATGGCCCTTTCTATCTTTACTGGTCGCCAGACAGCAGCCAGGTTAGCTTTCTGACCAATCACCCAGACGGCATGGGGCTGCATCTGGTGCAGGCAGATGGTTCCGCCGACAGCCGGCTGCTCACCACTGGCGGTCCGCTTTACTGGCAGTGGACCGCCGACAGCCGCCAGATGTTCATTCACAGCGGTTTTTCTGGGGCAGAATCTCGTTTGGAGCTGATTGCCGCCGATGGTGACGGCACGGGTGATTCGCTGGCGGAACCTGGCTTTTTTCAGGTGCCGGGCATCTCTGCAGACGGCCGTTACCTGGCCTATGCCGAAGAGATCACCGGCCCCAACAGCCGCCTGGTGGTAGTCGATACCCAATCAGACAACGTGACCCAACAGCGCCATGCTGGTCTGGTGGCCCTGGCCTGGAGCCCCACAGCCAGCCAGCTCGCCTTCACCAACAGCAACGACCCGGCCAGCCGCAGTTTTATAGGGCCGCTGCGGCTGCTGGATGCCGCCACGGGCGAAGTTGAGCTGCTCAGCCAGGAACCCATTGCTGCTTTTTTCTGGTCGCCAGACGGCCGTTACCTGGCTGCCATTAGCGTGGGCCGCAGTGGCGAAGGGGATATCAACGCTCAGGCAGATAAAAGCGCCCCCAGCAAGCCCGGCCAGCAGCGAAACCTGCCCCGCCTGCGCCTGCTGGTGTATGATGTCACGATGGGGGAAGGGCGTTTACTGTTTGATTTTGTGCCAACGTTTACCTTTGCCACCCAGTTTTTGCCCTTCTTTGATCAGTATGGGCTCAGCCATCGCCTCTGGTCGCCCAACAGCGATGCGCTGGTGCTGCCGATGGTTGAAGACGGCCGTAACCAAATTTTCATCATCAACATTACCACCGGGCAAAAGCGGTTTTTGGCCGAAGGGCTGATGCCATTTTGGAGTCCGCGTTAAAATCAGGCTACAATTGGGGGATAAAATCGTTGGAGGGACAAATGATGAAAAATGGCAACGCCTTCCGCACCTTTACCGATGAGACCCGGCACTACCTGTCTGGCCTGAAAGTGGTCATCTATTATGCAGAACCCATCCCATCAACCACAGATGAACGTTTGCGGGTGATTGTAGGCCGATTTTTGCGGGGAACGGCCGTTGAGCGAGACCAGTTTCAGCAAACCATGCTGCCCGAACACCGCTCCCTGTTTGGCATTTACGGCCATCGCGCGGCCACCATCGCCGTGCGGCAAAACAGTCACGACTCTCTAAATCGCGATTCAGGGAGCCGTGACTGGCTGTTTAGAGGGCTGGTGGGGGCTATCATTGCCAACTACACCATTCCCCCCAGGCGTAATTTGGATGTTAGTCTGGCGGTGTATTATCACTGCGCCCAAAAAATCGGAGTGCCCCCGGCACAGCTTTTTACGGAAGCTGCCCACTATGCCCAAACAACCCTGGCCGAAAAATTGACCAGCTTTGGGCAGCGGGCAGAGGTCAACTTAAAACAGTTCGGTTGGCAGGAGCAAAAAACGCCAGATGGAGTGCGCTATAAATTTTCCTGGTAAGCGGCAGCCGCTAACGCTTTTCAGCCAGCGTTGAAGCAATTTTCTCGATTAAGGCCCTAAACTGATACGGTTTCTGGATAAAACGTACGGCCTCGGGGTTGGCAAAATATGCCATTGTCCCTTGTTCATCAAACCCGGTGGCAATAATTACCCGTACCGTAGGGTCTATTGCCTGTAAATGCGCAAAAACCTCATCCCCGTTCATATCTGGCATTTTCATATCGAGTAGAACCAGGTCAATTGTTTGGTGGTGCTCCTGGAACAGTCTAATGCCTGCTGTGCCGCTTTGTGCCAGCAGCACAGACATGCCCGTTGCCGTCAATATATCTTCGGCCACAGATAAAATAGGTTCCTGATCATCTATTACTAAGGCTGTGCCCGATAGTTCTGGAGTGGGTATTGTCATGTGTGCCGTTTTCCGTTTCAAGGATATTGTTGTACGTTCCTAAAAAAGCCAACTATACATGAGTTTTCTAGAAAAACGCAGCGGCATGGCGTGTTCAGCAATTCCAATTATGGAATTTATGCGGTAGGGGCGGGACGGGCGGGCCAAGATGTGGGCTAAACTGACGGCCTTCCATCCCGCCCGTCTCGCCCTATACTGGGTCTGGGGCGAGACGGCTCGGCAGTGAGGCCATTTGTTTTTCCCAAGACCATCCCGCGCCGTCCCGCCCCTACATCATAATTGGAATTGCTGGCGTGTTTTTTGGTATTTTTAGTAAAATAATCCTATTTGCTGCTACAGGGGAAAACAAATGACGGATAAATTTTTAGCGGGTCAGGTAGCTCTGGTGACGGGTGGGGCGCAGGGAATTGGTTGGGCTATTGCATTGGCCCTGGCAGATCATGGGGCGCAGGTATTTGTGTGCGATATTTCTGACGCATATCTGGATCAGGCGCGGGCGGAAACGGCCGTTTCTCCCTGGGCCACTCAAATTCAATTTGCCAACTGTGATGTGTCTGATAAAGCAGCGGTGACGGACTGGATAATGGCCATATTTTTGCAAACCGGGCGCATTGATATTCTGGTTAACAATGCCGTCTATGTTCGTTGGGAGCCGGCCGAAAAATTGCCCACCACCGACGTGGAAAAAATGATGCAGGTGGGCTACCTTGGTTTGATTTACGCCACCCAGGCCGTGCTGCCCCTGATGCGGCAGGCGGGGGGTGGCCATCTGGTGAACATTGGCTCTTCTGCCGGGCGGCTGTTTATTACCCCATCGATGGCGGGTTATTGCGCTATGAAAGCGGCCGTAGACGCCTACACCCAGATTTTGCAAATGGAGATAGCTCAAACCAATATCCACCTCATGCTGGTGCGTCCGGCGGCGGTGGCTGGCACCCATTTTTTTCGCCAGCAGGTATCCTCTACCAAAATGCCTCGTTGGGGAGATTGGGTACCCTATATTACGCCGCTCCATGTAGCCCGCGCTATCATTCGCGGCCTGCGCCGTCGCCGGGCTGTGGTCAACGTGCCAGGGTATCTGGCCATTTTGTTTGTTCTTTTTGCGCTGATGCCCAACTGGCTGCGCTGGGTGATGGGGTTGGGGGGAAACGGCCGTATGGATTACGGCGAAGTGAGCTGGCAATACCGTTCCCGCACCTGATGTTTGCTTGCCATCCCCCACAAAGGCTTTACAATGAGGCCATTTAATTAACAGGGAGACTATTTTATGAACGTTCGTTGTAGTTATTGCCGTCAATCGTTTAACCTGAGCCGGGATTATCTGGCAGATGCCGTGGCCAAAGCCGAGGAAAAACGGCAAAAATATCACACGGTGGAATGTATCAACTGTCGCAAGGTGATTAAGGTATCTGTGCCGCAAATGAAGCGCTTTGCCCCAGAAGCCGCAGCCGAGGATGAACAAGCGGTTGAGAATCTTTCTGAAACAGCCACAGAGAGCGACGAGTAACAGCTTGCTTTCTAATTTTTATTGCTAATCGATTCCTGAATTATAGGCTCATGCTTCTCAGATGAGTACAGTTGATGCTGCTGAATGTAGGTTGAAACGGCCGTTGGCAGCAAATAGTGAGCCGCGTGCCCCGCTTTGATCCATGCCCGAATTGCCGTGGCTGAAAGCGACAGGGTAGGGCCAGATAAGATGTCTACGGCCGTATGAATGCCAGGAACGGCCGTTTCCAAACGCCCCCACTCGAATTCTACGCCTGGGCGGGGCAGCGCTGCGACTCTGCAAAGCGAGATCAAGCGCTGTGGTTCTATCCAGGTTGGCAAATCGTTCAGGGAATCCCCGCCCAGCAGCAGCCAGAACCGTGCCGTAGGGTATGCCTGCCGCAGCAGCGGCAGCAGTGAGACCGTGCTGTGCGGTGGCGGTCGGTTGCAATCGGTTGTGTCTAACACAAAGTGGGGATTATTTTGGATGGCCAGGGAGACCATGTGGCTGCGGTGGGAAACGGCCGTAATATGCCTGCCCGCCTTATGGGGTGGCTCGCCGACCGGTAAAAACAACACCTTTTCTAACCCCAGCTGCACCCGCGCCAGCTCCGCCAGCCACAAATGCCCCCAATGCGGCGGATCAAACGTACCCCCCAATAACCCAATCCTCTCTCCGTTACTCACCCCACTCCAGCTCTTCTTCACCGATGTAAACAATGTCCCCCACAGCAATCCCCGCTTTTTCTAAAGCTTTCGAGATACCCATCGACTCCAAAATTTTCTGGAATCGCAGCAGCGTGGTATCAAATTCAAAATAAGTCATGGCCGCTACACGCTCAATCTGTTTACCGCGCACCCGCCAGCCTTCACCTTCCCGCTCAATTGTGAAGCCTTCTTCATTGGCCGCCCGAATCACGGCGATTTCATCCTCGTGGCGCGTTTTGGCGGATGGCGCTTCATCCAATATGTGCCGCACCCGGTACAGCATTTGCCGCACATTTTCCCCCGTTACCGCCGAGATGGCTGTGAATGGGTACCCCGCTTTTTTCACCGCTTCCTCGATGAGTGGTTCCCAGGCAATGGCGTCGGGTAAATCCATCTTGTTGAGAACAACCAGCTGCGGCCGTTTTTCTAGCGCAATATCATACAGCGCCAACTCCTGGTTAATCATAGCCCAATCTTCCAGCGGCTCTTTGGCTGCGCCATCCAACAGATGAATTAACACTCGCGTCCGTTCCACATGCCGCAAAAAATCATGCCCCAAGCCCACGCCACTCGCGGCCCCTTCAATCAGACCCGGAATATCCGCCACCACAAACGTCTCAAAATCGTCCAGCTCTACCACGCCCAAATTGGGCTGCAAGGTGGTAAATGGATAGTTGGCCACCTTCGGGCTGGCTCCGCTAATCACCGAAAGCAGCGTCGATTTGCCCGCATTGGGCACGCCCACAATCCCCACATCGGCAATCAGCTTTAGCTCCAGGGTCACCCACAGCTCCGCGCCTGGTTCGCCCCGCTCGGCAATGCGCGGGGCCTGGTTCACGCTGCTGGTGAAATGCGTATTGCCACGGCCACCCTGGCCCCCCTTTAACACCAATATCTCTTGCTCTTCAGAAGTGATGTCGGCCAGGATTGCGCCCGTCTCTGCATCACGAATGACGGTGCCAGCTGGCACCTCAACCCGCAGCGTTTCGCCACGCTTGCCGTTGCGTCTTTGCGTACCGCCATGCGTGCCGTGGTCTGCCTTGAAATGGGCCTGGCGGTTAAACCGCATCAGGCTGTTAAGGTGACGATTGCCGGTGAACACAATATCTCCACCGTTGCCACCATCGCCGCCATCTGGCCCACCATACGGCACATGCTTTTCCCGACGGAAGCTCAACATGCCATCGCCGCCATTACCGCTGCGAATATAAATCTTAGCTTGATCAAAAAACATAGTTATTTATTTCTTTTCAGGGATACAGAATCGTCAAGTTGACCCGCACTTCCAAACAAGTGATGGTCAATTTTTAAGAATGTGAAACCTAATGTATTGAGTCTACTGCCAAAAGCTCGCGCAGAAGCGCAAAGCCGCAGAGTAATCCAGAGAGAAAAATCTGCGAAATCTGCGAAATCTGTGGTTTTTTCAATGGACCCATTTATTAATTATCGGATGGATCTAAAAGCTGCTGTAGGGCGCTCAGGTGAGGGTTGATTGGATCTGATTCACAGCCGCAATCGCCCTCATTCAGGTTTTGGCCACACTCAACGCACAATCCCTGGCAGTCGGGCCGACAAATGGGCTGGATGGGTGTTTCCAGTACGGCCAGCTCCCGCACCAGTGGGGCCAGGTCGATAAACCCATCGTCGCCGATGGCGTATTCGCCTTCGGGGGCAGTCTGCGGCGGATAGTAAAATAGATTGCCTAGGTGGATGGTAATAGGCATGGTGGCCGCTTCTAAACAGCGCACGCATTGCCCCGTCAGGGTGGTATGAAGCGGGCCGCTCAGGTAAACACCTTCAGAGGTGCGCGTGGCCGTGAATGTGCCTGTCAGCGGGCTTAAAGTTAAATCCTCCACCGCAATGGTGGGGTAGTTCAGTTCAATTGTGCGACTGGTGCCCAAGTTGGCTTCCAGAAAGAAACCAAAGTTAAAGCGCAGTCGAGAAGGGTGTTTAGTTGTCATTGGATCCCTCCCATCGAATAAAGATTAGTAAAGGAGTATAACATAGGCTTATAGAAACAAGAAAAAGGTTCATCTGTTTTTTAATGAGTGCAGGAGTGTGGCGATGACAAGACTTTTGGTGGCTACGCATAACCAGGGTAAGGTGGCTGAGTTTGCCGACATGCTGCAAGATTTGGCCATTGAATGGCTTAGCCTGGATGATGTGGGCGTGTTGCAGGACGTTGAGGAAACGGGCAGCACGTTTCGGGAAAACAGCGTGCTAAAGGCGCGCACCTATGCTGCCGAGACGGGCCTGCTGACGCTAGCGGATGATTCGGGCCTGGAGGTAGATGCGCTGTACGGTGCGCCGGGTGTGTATACGGCAAGATATGGGGGAGAGGGGTTAACGGCCGTTCAACGTTACCAAAAATTACTTGCCGATATGGAAAAGGTGCCGCCCCCGCAGCGCACTGCCCGCTTTCGCTGCGTTATTGTGCTGGCCGCGCCGGATGGCACTATCCTGGGCGAGTCTGAGGGGGTTTGTGAAGGCTTGATTGCGCAGGCCCCCGTCGGTGATAATGGCTTTGGCTACGATCCGGTTTTTTTCCTGCCCCCGTTTAACCAAACGATGGCTCAGCTGCCTGCTGCGCAAAAACATCAGATCAGCCATCGGGGACGGGCGGTTCAGGCCATTGTGCCCCGGCTGCGCCAGGCGCTGCAAAATTGGTCTGGCTAGGCAATTCGCCAGAAGTTGCCTGTAAATTGGGCTACGTTTGGGTTGTGTGATTACCCAACAGCTGGCCTGTAGCAGCCTGATCGGACAGGCTGCGGGATGCTACACAGCAAACGGCCGTTTCTTCCCACATACTATAGACAATTAGCCAAACGATTTATTTGATAGCTGTCTTTAGTTGTAAAAGGAGTGAGAAGATGAAAGCGGTTTTAGTGGTGGATGATAATACGGCCGTACGCATGGTCGTTACCGATTTTTTGATGATGGCCTACCCTGCTGCGCGGGTATTGCAGGCAGAAAACGGGGCAGATGGCCTGGCCCTGGCCCAGTCGGAACGGCCTGATGTGGTGTTGATGGATGCCGAAATGCCCGTTTTGGATGGCTTTGCCGCTGCTCAGCGGCTTCGCCAGACCGATGAGACTAAATCGATTCCGATCATTGCCATTTCCAGCGGTGCCAGCAACAATGAGCTGGTTGTTGGCTTACGCAGCCTGGCCGATGGCTCATTGCCGAAGCCGTTTACGGCCGATGAACTGATGCAAACGGTGGCCGGGGTTTTGTCCAGGCGACACGTTGCTTTGAGTTAAGCTACGGCGCGGATTTGGCTCGATGGAAACGGCCGTTTCCATCAAACAGCGCGCTCTGCCCAAGAAATTAAGTAGCCATTTGAATTTGTGCGATTCATTTCAAATGGCTATTTTTCATTTTGAACCTCTATCCAGAGTGGATACTTATGAAGACAACCCATACTCTGTTAATTGCTTTGAGTCTACTTTTTTTAGCGATGTTGACTTGCCGTCGCACCAGCGGGTCTGCTCCAAATGGATCGTCCAGCTTGCCGCCGGGTAAAACGAGCCAAACCCTAACCCACGACGACCTTGAACGCAGTTATATCTTGTACGTGCCTGATTCTGTAAATTGGGAACAGCCAGTGCCGCTTGTTTTGGTTTTTCATGGGGGAACGGGGAATGCGCGGAGCGCCATCATAATGAGCGGTTTCAATGACATTGCCGACCAAAATGGGTTTGTTTTGGTCTACCCAAACGGTACGGGCCGCTTGAGCGATGACAAATTACTGACGTGGAATGGTGGTGATTGTTGTGCGTATGCGCAGGAAGAAAATGTCGATGACGTTGGTTTTGTGCGGGCTATTGTCTCACAGCTGGAATCCCAGGTAGAGATCGATCACAAGCGTATTTTTGCCGCTGGCCTTTCTAACGGGGGGCTGTTGAGCCAGCGGTTGGCCTGCGAAGCGGCCGATATTTTTGCGGCCGTGGCGCCAGTGGCGGGAACATTGAACGTCTCACCTTGCCAGCCTGTGCAGCCCGTTTCGATCATCGAGTTTCACGGTACAGCTGACCAGCATATTCTCTACGATGGTGGCAATGGCCCAGCCTCTCTGGTGGATGTTGCGTTTACTTCGGTACAGGATTCCGTTGCGTTCTGGGTTGCTGCGAATGGGTGTGGCTCCCAGCCGCAGACAAGCTCGTTTGACGATATTAAATATGAAGTTTGGGCGGGCTGTGAGGTCGGTACGGCCGTTGAACTCTACACAATCATTGAAGGGGGACACGCCTGGCCAGGTGGTGGCTCAGGCTGGCCAGGTTCTGACAAGCCTACAGAAACAATTTCGGCCTCTGCCTTAATTTGGGAGTTTTTCAACGCTCACCCCAAACCTTGAAGCGAAACGGCCCTTTTCTAAAGCGCGCCATCTATTTTTTTCATGAAAGCGGAAACCAACTGAGCCACCTGCTTTGGAAATTCCAGCATCATCATGTGCCCGGCTGGCTCAATGAGGGCAAATTCTGCCTGGGGCAGCTGCTCTGCCAGGAACTGGCCCAACCTGGGTGGCGTCATCTGGTCCTGGCCACTGCTGATGACCAGCGCGGGTTGGTTGATTTCCAACAGGCGCTCTCGCAAATCGAACTGGTTGCAGGCGATAAGATCGCCCAGCATCACTTCGGCTGAACAGGCCAACATGCTATCACGGTTGGCAGTGATGAGCACGGCGTCTGGCTTAATTCCCCAATAAAACTGGTTGAGCATATCAACAGCCTCTTCGTAATCTGCCTGAATGGCAGCTATGAAAGCTGGGGCAACGCGCAGTTTGGCCCCGGCTCCCAGCAAAACCAAACCCGCCACGGCTGGTGACTGAGCCAGCCCCACCTGTTGGGCAATCGCGCCTCCCATAGAATGCCCCAGCACAACCACATTTTCAAGCGCCAAAGCATCAATAAAATCAAGCACGTCCCGGGCATACGCTGCGATGGTTCGGTAACCAGGTGGGGTGGAACGGCCGTGCCCGGCGAGATCGAGGGCGTAAACGGCCGTTTGTGGTAAACGGCGCAGCGCCGCAGGCCAGGTAAGATGCGATCCACCTGCACCATGAAGCAGCAGCAATGTTTGGTGGGCGTCTTTGGGTTGATACTGGGCGTAAAAAAGCTGGGCATGGGGTAAGGTTATCATTGGCATGGGCAAAGTGTACCGACTGGTTTGCCTTGGGACAAGAAAAGGGTGGTTAAGCTGGCGGTGAGCATTGATGATCCTGATTTGTACGCCAATGGGCTGCCCGTTAGAATTCAGGCACCCTTTACATGGAAGCAAGGAGAAAGGCAAAAAAGGAAATAATTATGGAACGGTTTGTAATTGAAGGTGGCCATCGCCTGAGCGGTACGGTAAAAGTGAGCGGCAACAAAAACGCGGCGCTCAAGCTGCTGCCCGCCTGCTTGCTCAGCGATGAGCCTATTGTGCTGCACAATATTCCCAAAATTCAGGACATACTATTTACGTTCGAATTATTGGCAGATTTGGGGGTAGAGCTTACGGATTTGGGTGGCGGTAGCTGGCGCATTCATGCGGCAAACATTAATAAAACGGATCTAGACAGCACCCTGGCCAGCAAAATTCGGGCTTCGTTTGTGTTTTCCGGGCCGATGCTGGCGCGGATGGGGCAGGTGACGCTGCCCTTGCCGGGCGGGGATGTCATTGGCGGACGGCCGTTGGATACCCACATTCGGGCGTTGGAGGCGTTGGGAACGGCCGTTGAAATGAAAGAACGCGGCTTATTCCACATGAACGCCGACGGGCTAAAAGGCGCAGGTTATTTGCTGCTTCCCGAAGCCAGCGTCACCGCGACCGAGAACAGCGTGATGGCTGCCGTACTGGCTAAAGGTGAAACCATCATCGACAATGCCGCCTGCGAACCGCACGTGCGCGATTTGTGCAACTTTCTCAACCAGCTGGGGGCAAAAATTGAAGGGATCGGCAGCAACCGGCTGACGATTCAGGGCGTCGATCGGCTGCATGGCGGCGAATTTCGCATTGGCTCGGACTTTATGGAAGTGGGCAGCTTTATTGGCGCAGCGGCCGTTACTGGCAGCGAGATTCGCATTGAAGACGCCCAGCCGGAAAATTTGGGCATGATTCGCATTGTCTATGAAAAGTTGGGCGTCCATTGGCTGGACGATGGCAACGATATCGTGGTGCCTGCCAATCAGGCCATGAAAATCAAGCCAGCGCTGGGCGGTCGCATTCCAGAAATCAAGCCGATGCCCTGGCCTGGTTTTCCGCCAGACCTGATGAGCATTGCTGTGGTCATTGCCACACAGTCGGAAGGGTCTGTACTGCTGCACGACTGGATGTATGAGAGCCGTTTCTTTTTTGTGGATAATCTCACATTCATGGGGGCGCGGATTGTGCTGTGCGATCCGCACCGGGTAATGATTCTGGGCGGCAACACGCTGAACGCCAGCCCGCACGGGGTGCCCAGCCCGGATATCCGCGCCGGGATGGCGATGATTTTGGCGGCGTTATGCGCCACCGGAACCAGCACCATTCACAATATTCAGCAAATTGATCGCGGCTATGAACAGATTGAGGAGAAGCTTCAGGCGTTGGGGGCTAATATTCAGCGGGTTTCGTAACCATTTTATTGCCTGCTCATTTATTTGACCGCCCTATGCGGCTTGGGTATAATTTTCCGTCGTTTACAAGATGGAAAATTACGGCCGTTCATGCTATTTATGACAAAAAAGTGGGTAAAAACGGCCGTTAAAACCAATAGATATCAAGTTCAGGGCTACAGGCCCTGGTTTTTTTAGGAGAATTATTATGGTAAAGCGTACTTATCAACCAAAAATCCGCCGTCGGAAACGGGTCCATGGTTTTCGCCAGCGTATGCAGACCAAGGGTGGTCGTGAAGTTTTGAAGAGCCGTCGCGCCAAAGGGCGTCACAAGCTGACGGTAGAAATGAATGACCACGTCAAGCGTATCAACTGGAATGGCTCTTCGGCAACGGCCTACCGTTCTGTGAAACGTTTTGGCGGGGGTAAATAGTAACTCCGGTTGTCTGATGTATGCTGCCACAACCGCATCGCCTAAACCATGCCGCCGATCTGGCTGTTGTACAGCAGCAGGGGCGCAGCTGGCGCCATCCGCTGGCAATACTGCTGGTCAGGCAGGGAAGCGTTGAGGTGAGCAGGTTTGCCTTTATTGCCAGTCGGCGAGTGGGTAAGGCTGTAGTGCGGAACCGGGCCAGGCGTTTATTGCGTGAAGCGGTTCGTTTGCACCTAGACAAAATTCAACCGGGTTGGGATTGTGTGTGGATAGCACGGCCGCTGCTGCCTCAGGCTTCATATGCTGAGGTAGAAACGGCCGTTTTGCAGTTATTGGAACGGTCAAAACTATTAACTGTTTCGCCACGTACAGAAGCGTGAGTTTTCTATGTTGAGCACGATCCAAATGAGTGGATTATTTAAACCGAAGAAAATTTGGGCAAATCTAATAAAATTTTCTTCAGATGTTGTATGATGTTGAGATGAAGAAAATCGCTTTATTTCTGATTCGTTTGTACCAACGCACACTTTCCCGGGTTACACCGCCTAGCTGTCGTTTTTACCCCACCTGTTCCCATTATGGTTATGAAGCTATAGAAAAATATGGATTTAGAAAAGGCGGCTGGCTGGCGCTAAAGCGCATTGGCCGTTGTCATCCTCTGAATCCAGGCGGTTACGATCCGGTTCCATAATTTAAACTTTTTAGTAGCTACTAAGCCAGAAGTTCAACTTTTTTCTGGTTGATGGGTCAATTGGATGGCCAAAAGTTGAACTTTTTCTCGTAAGTTTTAGTAGATACACTTTTTACGGCAATCATTGGCATTGCTTTTGCGGAGGCATACTTTGTTCATTGCAAAACGGCCGTTTTCTCGGCCCATGATACTTGTACTACTGCTGGCGACCTTTGTTTTAACGTCGTGCGCCGGGGTTGCTGGGGCAGGGAGTTGGCCTGGCATGTCTACCGATGGTGAAAACCTGTACGTGGCCTATGGTCCCGGTGTGTTTGGTATTGAGGCCGACTCACAGCGGCTGCTCTGGTCTTACCGTCCTGAGAATGGTTCGCTTTTCTTTTACGCGCCGCCTTCCGTGGCAAACGGCCGTGTTGTTATTGGTGACTATGGCGCTCCCCAAGGGCTCTTCTCCCCGCAAACAGTCGTTTCCATTTATGGCCTGGATGTCAGTGATAATGCCGTGCAAACGGTATGGGCTAGAAACGATCTGGCCAAAGATCGCATTGTAGCCGCTCCTTTGCAGGTGGGCGAAGTGGCGTATGTCGCTACCGCAGATAATTTTCTGCTGGCGCTTGAAGCCGAAACTGGGACAGAAATTTGGCGCTTTCCAACTGGATTTTCCATTTGGGCACAGCCAACCTATTATGAGGGAACCTTGTTTATTGCCTCGCTGGATCGCTCTCTTTACGCCATCAATGCCGAAGATGGTAGTGAAAAATGGTCGGTAAAGTTAACCGGGGCGATGTCGGCACAGCCTGTAGTGAACCCAGAGGTAAATTTGGTGTATGCTGCCAGCTACGATCGGCAAGTTCATGCCTTTGATATAGACAGCGGTGAGGAAGCCTGGTCTGTTGAGGCCAGCGATTGGGTGTGGAGTGCGCCTGCTCTGGCAAATAACACCCTTTATTTTGGCGACAGCAGTGGCAATGTTTTTGCTGTGAACGCTGCTACAGGTGATATGGTCTGGGAGAGTAACGTCCACAGCATGAACGTAGTCGCTGGCGTGATCCAAAATCCGCCGCTGCGAATTAAGGGGTCTATTCAGGCCAGCCCAGTTGTGCAGAATGGGGTCGTCTACTTTGCTTCCCTGGGCAATACAGAAAGCGAAGAAGGCTTGCTTGTGGCTATGGATGCCGCCACAGGTAAGGAACTATGGCAAATAACCACCCCCGCCCCGCTCTTTTCTACTCCGGTTATTGTGGGCGAGGTGGTTGTGGTGGCTATGCAAAGCGATGCCGGTGTTCTGCAAGGGTATGAATTGGAAACAGGTCGGCTTAGCTGGAGTTACCAGCCACCAAAATAGGTGCTGGTTGATTGGCTATTTGCGATACATTGTAAGTAGCGGTGTGCAGGCTGAAGCATGTACATCGCCTTAAATAGGACTTAATCACCTTATGTGGGATTTATTAATCATTAACCCGATCACCAATGCCTTGTTGTGGCTTTATGCTATTTTGGGGAATAATTTTATTCTTGCCCTGACTGTGTTTACCATTTTCACCCGTATTCTTATGCTGCCGTTGAATCTGAAACAGCAGCGTAGCATGGTGAAGACACAAGAAATGCAGCCTCAAATTCGGGCGATTCAGCAAAAATATAAAGATAATCCGCAGAAAATGCAGGAAGAGTTCCAGAAAATTGGATATAACCCGGCAGAGAGTTTAAGCGGTTGTTTGCCCTTAGTGGCCACGATGCCTATTTTGTTTGGCTTGTTCCAGGTGCTGCGCCTGGTTTTAGACACAACACCGCAAACGTTGTTTGAGCTGACGCAGCGCGTCTATGCCGGTATTGATTTGACCAATTTACTGCCTATTGAAAGCAATTTTCTGTGGATGAATTTGGGCCAGCCCGATCCATCCTATATTCTACCCATTTTGGTTTTTGTGACGATGTTTGTGCAGACCAAGTTTACCTCGCCCACGCCAGCCAAGAAGGACGATGACAAAAATAAAAAGGGTGGTGGCAAGGCCCAGGCGGACGATCCAACGGCCGCTATGACCCAATCGATGCAGTACACAATGCCAATTATGTTTGGCTTTTTCGCTCTGTCGTTCCAGTCTGGCTTATCGATTTATTTTGTGTTGTCCAATGTGATTGGTATTGCCCAGGGGTTGTATACCCGGCGCATCATGGAAGCAGAGAAAGAAGCGCTGGCCAGGGAGAAGTCGCTGAAGACGATGGGTATGAATGGCGATGTCGGGATTCCTGAAGCCGAAATAACCAAAAGCGAACCAGTGCCCACTGTAAAAGCAATTGGGAGCGAGTCTGGACAAAGTAGCAGTAGTAAAAGCCGCAGCCAATCGAAACGGAAACGTCGGTCGGCCAAGCGGTAAGCTGAAGTTAGCGAGAGTAAAGGGGTTTTTGTTTGTATGACAAATAAACGTGAGATTGAAGCCCGGGGGGCGGATGTTGAGAAGGCGATTGAAGCCGGTTTGCAAAAGCTGGGCTTGGGTCGGGCTGATGTAATTATTGATGTCATTGATGAGGGGAGCCGTGGTTTATTAGGGATAGGCAGTCGGAATGCGGTGGTGCGGTTAACGGCTTTGTCGGCCCCCAAGCCCCCGCCAATGCCCAAGCCGGAGCCCAAGCCAAAGCCAGCACTGCCTGTGGCAAAACCAGCGGCTAAACCAACCCCCAAACTGGCACCTAAACCGGCGCTTAAGAGGGAAACGGCCGTTTCCCCCCCCACCAACGGCAGCGATGTGGCAGTGACCGAAGCTGATCCCGAAGAAAAAACGATGGCTCTGGAAATGATGACGACGCTGCTGACAAAGATGGGCGTGACTGCCGAATTAAATGTCTCTATTTCCGAGCCAGATGATTTAACCGGGCGCAAGGTCAACGTGATTGAAGTGGAAGGCGAAGATTTGGGCGTTCTTATTGGGCCGCGCGGTGAAACGTTGAACGCTATCCAATATTTGGCCCGGCTGATGGTGGGTAACCAGATGCAGCAGCGCGCTTCCTTCGTGGTGGATGTGGAGGGGTATCGCCGACGTCGCGAGCAGGCGCTGGCCCGTTTGGCGGAGCGGATGGCTAAAAAGGCGGTTAGCCGCCGCAGTCCGGTGAGTCTGGAACCAATGCCGCCTCACGAACGGCGCATCATTCATATGACGCTGCGCGATAATGGTGAAGTGTATACCCAAAGCTCAGGCGAAGGCAACCAGCGCAAAGTGCGTATCTTGCCCAAATAGCGGTTTCCGCCACATAGCACACAGAGATTTGTCTAAAAATAAAAGGCCAGAGGATAACCCTCTGGCCTTTTTTTGATCTGTTGCAGCAGCGATAGTTACGCTTCGGCGACGGTGACGCTGGTCATTTTATCGCCCTGGCGGATGGCGTTTACCACGTCCATGCCGCTGGTGACTTTGCCAAAAACGGTGTGACGGCCGTCCAGGTGGGGCTGCGGCGAATGGGTGATGAAAAATTGAGAGCCGTTGGTGCCGGGGCCGGCGTTGGCCATGGAGAGGTAGCCCGTGCCGTGTTTGTGCGGATTACCCTTGAACTCATCCTGGAAGCGGTAGCCAGGGCCGCCGCTGCCGGTGCCGGTGGGGTCGCCGCCCTGGATGACAAAGTTGCTGATGACGCGGTGAAAAGAGACGCCGTCATAAAAGCCTTCGCGGGCCAGAAAGACAAAATTGTTCACGGTGACGGGGGCATGTTCGGCAAACAGCTCAATGTCGATGGTGCCTTTGTTGGTAGCCATTGAGACTGTGTAACTTTTTTTGGGGTCAATTTGCATTGCGGGTTGTGATTGCCATTGTTTAGCCATTCAAACTCTCCTAGTTTTTGCTGAAAAACCGCAGATTACGCAGATTACGTAGATTTTCCTTTTTGGATATTTTCCACCTTCGCGCCTTTGCGTGATATTTTTCAGAGGACTTGATCTTGATACGGCCGTTTCCCGGCCGCTTGACTGTATGCCCCGATTATAACATCAAAATCAAATTTCCCTGGAAACTTCGAAGTTTCCGGGGAAATGGGGGGTTAGCGGCTGTGGGGCAGGAGGTGAAGCTGCTGGGGCCGCTGGATGAGCCAGCCTGCGGGATGGAAATGGAGCTTGTCGCTGGGGGTGAGCGGTTGGGGAAATGGTTGTTGGGTGAAAGGGAAATGGTTTACGGCCGTTTCCCAGCCCGCTTCATCCATATCCCAGCTGTGCTGCCACTGTGCCTTTGGGTTGAATACCTGCACGTTTGTCTGAAAACGGCCGTTCCCCGCCACCTGCTGCACCACGCCAACCTGGTGGGGAGCAAACGTAATGGCCGCCTGGGTGAGGTGGCAGCCGGGGGGCAGGATGACCGGAAACGGTCGTTCCGTACCGTCTGGCGCGATGATAAAGAAGCGATGTTCGGTGAAAATTCGGTGGAAGCCCGCCACGCTGTTGCTGAATGGCGAGCCAAACAGCTGCGTTTGTGCGCGGTGGGCGGTGCCTACTGCCTCTTCCAGATAGCTGCCCCGCTGTACCGTACCGCGCATGATCCAGCCGCCGCTGATGCGGTAAAGATAGTTGGGCGTGGTGGCAAAAACGGCCGTATCCCGAAACAGCGCCGTTTCCAGCAGCGTCACCTGCTGGGGTTGGGCGGCGTGAATGTCTAGCAGCAGCAGTTGGGGGCGCTGGGGCGGATTCACAACCAGGAAATCGTGGCCATCGGGCCGGGTGAACGCGCCAAAGCGGTAGCCGGGAGTACCGCTGAACAGCGCCTCATCGCTTAGCGTGCCGCCAACGCCTGCCCGCACCAGCCGGTACTGCGCCCCTTGCCGGTAGATGATGAGCAGACGGCCGTTTGGCTGCCCAAACACCGCCTCGATGTAGCCATCCACCCGCAGCAGGGTGCGCGGGCCGGTGGCAGCGGCGGGCGGGCTGGGCGCGGGGGTAGGATGGCTGCACGCCGGGCAGCCGGGCCGGTTGGCCGGAAAATCGAGGCCGCAGTGGGGGCAGGTGTGTAAATTTTGGGCGTATTGCTGGAGGAGTTGGGCGGGAAACGGCCGTCGCTCACCTTGCGTAAACGTGCCGTGCAGGTAATGGAGCAGGTCGTCGGACAATGTTTCTGGAGGGCGGGCGTTGGGCGGCAGGGTGACGCTGCCGTCAAGAATGGAGATGTCCGCCGTGGCGCGTGCCCGGAGCGATTTGTGCTGCCGGTGCACGCCGCCGTAGGGATGCACCTGAAGCAAACTTTTCACCAGCAGCACAGTGTAGGCGTACCAGTCGGTGAGGGGGGTGAAGTACGGCCGTTCGCCAAAATTGGCCACATGGTACAGCGTTGGGTCCAGGAAGGCGGGCATCGCCACCGGGCAGGGAAAAGAACCGAACTGATAGCTGTCCACATCGATCCAGAACAGTTGGGCTGGATTTTGGCCCGGCGGCGTGAAGAAAATATTGGTCTCGTTCAGGTCGCCCACGACGATGTGCAGCTGGTGCAGGCGGCTGAGCGTCTGGTGCAGCCGCAGAAAAAGCGGCACGATTTGGCGGGTGTGCAGGGCGTGCTGCTGCCAAAAGTTGGGCAGGCTGAGCCGCTTGAGCGGGTGGGCGTGGGCGGGCAGGCGGGCCATTTGCAGGCCGATGGTCTGGCCGGTTTGGTTGTGGACGGGGGCGCAAGGGGCCAGAACGTCGGCGGGTAATTGCCAGCGTTTGGCAAACCAATGGTGCAGCTTGGCTTGATGGGCGGGTGTGGGGTGGTGGTAGAGCTTGACGGCCGTATTGCCCAGCCCAAACACCATCCCCTCACCGCCCGACTGGATCAGGTCGGCGGCGTCTAGCTGGTATTTTTGCTTTTGGATGGTGATGATTTGGGCCATGATTGTCTTCTCTTTTGCCGCAAGAACTTTGACGCAAAGGCGCGAAGGCGTAAAGATTTAGAAAAGAAAAATGTCCCTTTGCGCCTTCAAATTCTTTGTGTCCTTTGCGTCAAAGATTTTCACATCTGTGCCAGATGGCGACTGCGCCGTCGTCGTCAAATTGGCCGCGCTGTTGGGCCTGGAGGTTGAGCCAGCGCTGCAAGGCGAGCGGCGGGCGCGGTTCGGCCAGTTGGCCTAGTAAATTAGCCGACCAGCCGTCGGTGGCCACGGCCAGCCAATGCAGCGTGTCTGGCTGCGGGACGAAGGCGAGCTGGAAGTTGGTCTCCTCGGGCCGGGGCTGGAGCAGATGGTAGGCGAGATAGTCGGGCTGGTTGTGGCTGTCCAGCTGGCAAATCGCGCCATCGGCCACGAGAAAGCCATCACCCTGCCAGAAAAACACGGCTGTTTCCGGCACCCGCACAAAGCCAACGAGGGTGGTGAGCAGCCGGGTGGCAATAAACTGGCGGCGGGTCGGTTCGGGAAAGTGAGCGGTGAGGTGGTGCAAAAAAGTGAGCGCCGCCAGATGCAAATCGGACAGCACGTTTTCTACGGTTTCTGGGCAGATGGGGGCGGGCAAATCGGCCAATTTGTGGCTGAGAAAGTCGAGGGCGAACTGGCCCAGCAGGTTGGCTCCGGTTTCGTTGTGGGAAGGGTAAGTTTGACCGTTGCCCACAAATTTGCTGCCGCAGCCATCACACACCAGGCCGATGGCGATGTGCGGGGCGGGGCTGGCGGTGGCGGCAAAATCCTGGCAGTTGTGCTGCCTCAGGCGGTGAGCGCGGCCCAAAACGGTGGCGTGGCTGATCATTCAGGCTCCTTCAAAAATAGGTTCTCTGAGGAATTCTGTGGTCAACCGCAGACCCACAGAATTCTCGCTCTGAAATGAGCAAAAGATGGCAAGCCAAAAGCAAGGCGCTTGATTAGCCGAATCTTGTTGTTCATTCCTTCAACAAAACCGCTGGTGATGC
>JBGTCV010000152.1:0-63844 GCA_041748655.1 Promineifilaceae bacterium (SeqCode)
TGCCGAGATTGACCGGCTGCTCGATGACCATACTGACCATCAGGTGTCCGTCATCCTCAACCGGCGTGGCTTTCGCTCCGGCATGGGCGCGCCGTTCAGCGCCCGGATCGTGGCCCGGCTGCGTAAAGTGTACGAACTGCCAGATTGCTTCACTCGTTTACGGACCAAAGGTCTCTTGACGGTCGTGGAGATGGCAGCCAAGCTGGGGGTGTGCACGAGCACCATCAAGCAATGGCGTGCTGCTGGATTACTGACGGCTTACGCCTATTCGGAAAAGCCAGAATATCTGTATGAACTGCCAATCGGGGATGCTGTGCCAACCAAGCAACTTGGGTGTAAACTTAGTTCTCGGCCCCGCCCACGTGAGGTCATGCCGAATCGTTCCATAGAGGTGCAACATGAAGCATAGTCGTTGGCATTCGGTGCTCGAATCGGCGTGGGAACAATGCGCGTTTGCTGTGATTCGAAAACGGTATCAAACGCTTCCGTATACTTCTTATCATTATCCCTGATTAAGCAGCGAAAACTGGTGTTGGACTCCTCAAACTGCCAAACGAGTTGTCTGGCTTGTTGAGCCACCCATTGACCATCGGGATGGCTGGTGATACCTGCTAAATGAACCCTTCTGGTACCCAATTCAATAAAAACCAGAACATAAACTGTTCGTAGAAAAATGGTTCGATTGTAAAGAAATCACAAGCTAATAGCTGCTCTTTATAATGGTTCATCATTGTTTTCCAACCGATGGAACCGTAGCGAACTGGCGCGGGCACAATGCCATTTCGGTCAAGTACATTGCGCACCGTACTGAGCGACACCTTATAGCCTAACTTGAGCAGCTCACCCTCGATTTTGCCATAGCCCCAGCGGAGGTTCTCCTTCGCCAGTCGCACAATTAGACTTTCTTTTTCCTGATGAATTCGGAGTCGCCCGCCTTTGTTTTTCTGCGGAAAGCTCCATTTCCGCCGCACCAATTCCCGGTGCCAACGAAGGACGGTGTCTGGTTGTACAATCCGAATAACACGCTGCAATTGATTGGTAGACTGGTTTTTCGAGTGCCTGAGCTTCTTCGTCAGTACTGCCAGGGTCAGCTTTTCCGCCCGGTTTGGTTTGACAGGTTTGCCATGTAACCGCGTCATCACCGCCAGCTGGTGACGTAAAATGATAACTTCCAGGTCTTTGTCTTTATCTGATAAACGGCCAACTTGAATCAACGACAATATAGTTGAAAAAATGTGTGCGAGAATGAACCAGCCCATAAACAAATCATGCTCCAAATGAGGTGAAGCAGGATTGTATCAAAGTGTCCGACAAAGGCATCACTGGCCTGTTTTCTCTCGAGTCGACAGCCACGATCCTAGTTTTTACACGTTACGGGCAGTTAGATTGCCATGAACATCAGAAAAGATAGCGGTGCGCAATTGGGAAATTCCTTTTACTCTTCTTCCACTGATTCGGGGTCTAGTTGCCAGCGATGCTCATCCCGTTCTGCTAGTTTTTCGCCGGTTCTCAGAGGTTCGTCTTCTGCGTAGGTAATGCCAAACGCTTCGCCAATCTCTTCCACCATATCTTGATCGGGAGTGGGGTTCATGCCGCCGACCGTTTCTTCCCCGACGTTGGCGTCCTCCCAGGCAGCATCCACATCGCCTCCGGACAGGGTGGGCGAGGTGGCGTGATGCTCTTCTAGCCGATCGAGCATCTGTTCCTGCCCATTATTGAGGTCTTGCCGTTCTGCCAGGCTTTCCTGAATGGCAAGATCGTGGGTATAACGGCCGATTTCCTCGACATAGTTTTCTTCCCGGGCATCATGGAGTAAGTCAGCCGTGGTTTCCGCATCCAGCTCAACAGGTGTTTCTCCTTCTGTGCCGATATCAAATGAGACGACTTCAGTTATTCCAGCTTTATCATCACGAGTGGGTTGTTTTTCTTTCTCTTTTTTAGTCATGAGGGTTAGTTGCTCATTAGTTTATTAATGTAAGTGTGTCTGGCAAATCTGCCGCGTCTACCACTCCGGTAACGTTACCCAGAGGAACAAGCCGCCGGAAGGTCGCGTCCAGTAAAAACCAAGCGGGAAATGTTCATCCATCCTGTATTTGTATGCAGGTAAAGAATTTGTAGCCTATCTGCAAATATTACGGCGAATACGCTTTACTCACATCGGCTGACTAGCGGAGATTTAGCTCCGCCAGTTGGGGGATAGTGCTGGATGCTGAACCCAAAAACTTGGTTCTTCGATAAAGTTAGGATGTTGTTGGCGAACGTAGAGAAAAAGTAGTGCCGAATCGAGCAAACTGGGGACAACTTTGAACTACACAATAGCAAGATTTTGGGCTTCAGTAGGAGTCTCAGGACTGCTCCAGTATTCTGTCGACTATCTGATAGCTTTCTTCAACATCCTGGCGGTCATGTTCCTCCGGTATGGCTTCGTCGCTTCCCTGTTTGATCATCTTGGCTTGCTGTCGCAGAGCTTCCCGCTCCGTTTGCGTGTGCGTATGAGCGGCAATCACGGCAATTGTTTCTAGCAACCGGATGGTTACCGCTACGCTCGAACGGCCATATTGCCGGATCTGATTAAATGATGTCTCAACTAAACCCTCGAACGTGACCGAGTCCGCTATCAGACGTAGTGTGTTCTCGTCATCGTAACGGTAGCCGGAGGGAATCTGCCGCTCGGCCAGGTGAGCCAGCGCCACACCCAGACGATCAACGCAAGCCATAGCGGTAAACGGATCATTGATGCCAGGCGAAAGCGCCCGCAAGGCGATCTCCACTAGCTGGTCGATGGCAAATTCTACATTTTGTATGCGCAGACGCTGCGCTCCCAAAATGAAAGCATCATTGATCTTTTCGCTAAGCCCCTCCTCAAAACGTTCGTTGGGCCAAACCTTAACCAGATCACTACCTGAAGCGATGAAGTTCCCCGGACGGTGTTCGAGACGAATCAGGAGATCGTGCTCTATCGCCAGCTTCATTAGGCCCTCGTTATTAATGGACTGTAGATAACCACTGTGCATGGCGGTAACCGGCTCGGCAGCCTGGTCAAAATCCTCCGGCACATCATCTTCATTTCTCAATTCATATTCAAATGCCAGATAGCTTTTTTTATCCGGAAACAGCCGGTCAATGGCCGTGTTCAACTCCCGCTCAATTGAGGCAATGACATGCTCAACCTGAATGGAAATCGACACGTGATGAATAAAGTAAATAAATAAACCCATACTGGCTAACGCCAGAAAAACGGCCACGGTGACTGAGATATGGGGCACAAATGCAATTTCATCAACACTCCGAACCGTGCGCAACACCAACAGACTGTAGACAAAGGTGGCAATAAATGTCCCCAAAACCACCTGATTACCGGTATCCCGCATAAAGTTAATAAGCAAGCGCGGTCCAAATTGTGAGGAAGCCAAAGACAAGGCCACGATTGTGATGGAAAAGGTGACACTGGCCATCGTAATCATCGAACCGGCCAGCGTGGAAAGAAGGGTTCGGACACCATCCGCCCCACCGGTATAAACCCACACCAGCAGTTCAGGACGCTCTGACACTGCAAAATGGTCGAGGGCAACTGTCAGGAAAGACAGCCCGATCGCCAGTCCGGTCATCAAGGTCGGTAAAAACCAGTAACTGGAACGGACGATCTCCCAATAATTGAGTAGCTTTGTTTTCATTTATTCCCCTACATTTTGCTGATATCTTCAGCGTATATCCATTAGGTAGTTTTGTGTTGGCCTGAATGCCTACTGCCGTTTACTATTCAATGACCTTCCATCAGAAAGTCGCTTACAAGGTCGGAAGTAGCAGTTTCAGGAGTTTGAGAAATTGGCTCAAGGCAACAACGAAACCCAAAAAGCGCCGCCAACTGTTTACACCAGAAACAATCTCCAAAAAAGACCAATAAAGCAAAGAAATAATCAGACCCCAAAAACCGATTATGGATAGACGGGTTAGAAAAAAACAAACAATGGCTATCCAAAGAGGATAATTAGGCCATTGGGCAATCACGATTCGACCTTGAGCATCTCTAAAAAAGTTGGTGAAGGTCTTCATTTCTGGTATTTCCAAAGCTGTATAAATAAAACTTTTTCTGAACGATTTTGCACATTGGGTGTTTTGTAGGGAAGCCTGCCAGCCGTTAGTCGGTCGCATCCAGCAGATTTTCTCCCTCTTCCGGCGTGCGGGATTGGCGTGCCTGCGATTCGATTTCACCAGCCTCGCTTCGTAAACCGCCCTCGGCCTCTGTCGAGAAAGTTTCCGGTTCTTGTAGCGCTTTGCCTTCCGGCGTTGTGTCGGCATCCCCTGGTTCAATCAAACGTACAGTCATCCCTTGCGGGAAGATCAATTCCCGCGATTCGTCTGGCATGGAGATGTGGGCATCTTGAAAAGCCCGCTTCACCAGACGGATCACCGACGACCTCACCTTCTGCCAACTGTACTGGCTACCATCCGTCCAGAAGTATATTTGCAAATCAACCGTAGCACTGCCCAGATTTCCTACTAAAACCAACGGCTCCGGATCCGCCAAGACCGCCGGATGTTCTGCCAGCAGGCGCATGATCACTTCCTGAGCCATTGAAATCGTATCGTCATAACCAATGCCCACCGTAAACTCTACCCGGCGATTGGGATTGCTGGTGTAATTGAGGATTTTGCTCTTGTAGACGGTGGCGTTGGGAATCTGGACGTGGTTGCCATTCAGGGTCATCATGATGGTGGCGCGGGTGGTCATAAGCTGTACGTAACCCGTCGTGCCATCAATTTCCACCAGATCGCCGGTGAGGAAGGGGTTTTGTATGCTGAGAAAAATGCTGGACAGGAAGTTTTCGGTGATGTCACGGAAGGCAATACCCAAAATCAGGCCCAGCAATCCTGTGCCGCCGATAACGGTCATGGCAATGCGGGTTAACCCGGCTATTTGAAAGACGACGTATAAGCCCAGCAGAAACACGCCTCCCCCCACACTGCGGGCAATGACGTTGACCAACAGCTTGTTGGGGAGTCGGCGAGGCAGGAGGTGACGGAACAAAGTAACGGTTAATTTAGCGAAAAGGGACGCAACGATCAGGACGAGCAAGCTGAAGGCCATAAGGGGCAGAACGCGCACAATGCTGCGCCCCTGTTCGCGCAGTCCGGTCAATGCCGGCTCAAAATCCCAGATTGATGGTTCCAAGATGGTGATCTGGTTCACAACAGCCGCCACGTCCTGGGTATTGCGAGCCAAAGTACCGGCCCACTGCTTGAACTCCTCAGAATCAGTCTGGCCCGCCAGAAAGACAACCCCGTTTTGCACGCTCACGTCGGGGGATATAAACCAGCCAGTGGCGTCGAGGATGTTTTGGAGCCGGTTACGAATTTCTTCGTCACGGGCAACTGGCTGCACATCTACCCGGTCTGGCGCTTCGATAGGTACTTCGCTGGGAACGGCCGTTGGCGTTGCCTCGGGCCCGTCTTGGGCATGGGTGGGGATGGCAAAAATTGCCAGACAGAGGAATAGAAAGAACCAGAAGATCTGCCGCTTTAGAGATTTTGCAAACGCGATTTTAGATGTTTGACGGTTAATAAATAACCTCCTACTAAAAGTTAGCTCAATTATTTGCAACAGAACCCAAAAACGGCCGTTTCCAACAAAGCCGTCGTCATCAATAAGGTAATGCTCCAAAAAGCCAACCCTTCCCAACGAGCCGGATCCGTGGCCGCCCCCTGATAAACGTGCCATCCCTGTCTAGCAGCGATGGGCAGCGTCAGCAAAATAACGAAAGCAACTGCCGAAGGCAAACCCAACCCCACCAGCAACGGCAGCACCAGATAAGGAAATGTCAACGCCGCCAGAAATAAAGTTGAGGTTCGTTTGGGGCCATAAATTACCACCAGCGTGCGCTTGTTTACTAAAACATCGCCCGCTGCATCGGGGAAATTAACACTCAGTAACATGGCAAACTGAAAACAGCACAAAGGCACTACCGCCAACAGCGGCAATAAGGCTATTTGACCCCGTTGTACCTGAAAACCAAGCAGCGTGGTTAATCCCGGCACCAGCAGCGCGGCCGTCAACTCGCCCCAGCCGCGCCGATTTAGCCACAACGGCGGCCCGCTATAATTCCAGGCCAGAAAGAACGCCAGCAACCATAAAAAAAGGGTGAGTAGGGGGTCACGGCCCATCTTAAGCAGCATGGCTATGGCGACCAAGGCAATACCACCACTGCCCATGGCCGCCACCAACGCCAGGCGCGGCTGCACCAATCCCTCTGGTAAAACGCGGCTGCCACTAGACCAACGGGTAGGTGTAACAGCCACGGCATCGGCATCCTGGTCGAAATAGTCATTGCTGTAATGGGTCATTAACTGCGTGGCGGTGATAGCAAGCTGACACCAAAATGCTGCCATCCAGTTCACAGTCGCCCCCAGAAAAACAGCTATAGATATGCCCAAGCTATTAAAGACAAAACCACCTGCCAAGTGTAACGGCCGTCCTAAACGAACGAAGTAGCTGATATGCTTGAGTAACGAAACAGGCGGGGAAAGAGAGGCTGATTGGCTCATGGTTTAGGCCCAGCCTTTGCTCACTTGATACATGCTGAGAATGATATATTGCGAATAAAACAAGAGCCATATAAAGAGATAAAAATGAGCAATAGAACTTTTTTGGCGCGGATCAACGCGCCAGCTAACCAGCCAAAACAGAGCCAGCGCCACCATCTGCGCGACCAACAATAGCACACCGTCCGGGTGCGGCAGTTGAGAAACAGCCACCGCCATCACGCCCACGTAGCCCAGCGTCAAAATAAGACGCCCTAGATTGAAAGCTCGCTTAGCCCCTAGCTTCACGGTGAATGTTTGAATACCATGTCGCTCATCACCAATGAGATCGGGGATGTCTTTGTAGATGGCAATTACCAAGCCAAAGCCAAAGAAAAAGGCAGCCATAACTGCCAGGGTCGCTGGTGAAAAATTCACCAGTCCACCAAAAATAGTGTTATAGTGCAGAGCCACGCCCACATTGGCAATGACACCCCGCGCCAGAGCAATACTAATAGCTGCCCACAATGAAAAACGTTTCAGCCGCAGGGGCGGTATCGAGTAAATAGTGCCGATGACCATAATGATAACAACCGTTGTCAGGAGATAAGCGCCAGCGAGCAGGCCGCCTGCTAATGCTATGAAGCCCATCAGTGCCACCACTACCCACCCTTGGTGCATAGACATTTCTAATGACGCCAAGGGCAGACGCGGCTTGTTGATGCGGTCGATTTCTACATCAGTGATTTGGTTTAGACCGACAATATAAATATTTAGCGCAAGGCAGGTGAGAAGGGTTAGCATTACTGGCCCCAGGCTTTTTGCTGGGGAAAGGGTCTGGCTGCCGCCTGCAATCAGGAATAGCGCTAGTACCTGAATGGTGGTAGCAATGATGGTGTGAGGCCGTGTGAAACGAGTCAGGGCTGAAAGCATAGTATGATACTCCTAAAATAGGCAGCGTGTCTGAGATATTATAAATTGCCGCGCAGGTTTTGTTCGCGCTCGATGGCTTCGAAGAGAGCCTTGAAATTGCCTTTGCCAAAGCCCTGAGAGCCGTGGCGTTCGATGATCTCGTAGAAGACGGTGGGCCGATCTTCTACCGGTTTGGTGAAGATTTGCAGCAGATAGCCTTCTTCATCACGGTCTACCAAAATGCCTAGTTCCGCTAATTTGTCTATTGGCTCATTAATTTTGCCCACGCGCGCTTCCAGAATTTTGTAATAGCTGGTAGGCACGCTCAAAAATTCAATGCCATTCTCTTGGAGTCGGGTGACGGTGTCGATGATGCTGTGGGTGGTACAGGCGATATGCTGCACGCCCGGACTTTGATAGTAATCCAGATATTCTTGAATTTGCGACCTTTTTTTGCCTTCAGCCGGTTCGTTGATGGGAAATTTAACTTTGCCGTTGCCGTTTTGCATCACTTTAGACATGAGGGCGGAGTATTCGGTTGAGATGTCTTCATCGTCGAAGTGGGAGAGCTGGTTGAAGCCCATCGTTTGCGCGAAGAAGTTTACCCATTTGTTCATGTCGCCTCGTTCGACGTTTCCGACAATATGGTCGATATTGGTTAACCCAGCTCCAGCAAAACGGCCGTTTCTCCCCACCCTGCTTTTCTCTTTTCTGGCCTCATATCTAGGCGCAAAGGCACCGCTATACGTAGAACGATCTACAAACTTGATGAGCGTATCGCCAAAACAATGAATAGCTGAATAATGGAGGGTTCCTTGCTCATCGGAAACGGCCGTTGGGGCGATAACCCCCGGTGCCCCCCGTTTAGTAGATTCAGCATAAGCCGCCGCTGCATCAGGCACGGCCAGGGCAATCACAGCCACACCATCCCCATGCTGATGGCAATGGCCGCTCACCGCATTGTCTGGTTCCAGGGCAGGTAGTGGTAAATACCAGCCTAATTTCGCCCTGTTCCAGCACATAGGAAGCTATATCACGGCTACCTGTTTCCAGCCCACTATATGCAACCAGGTCAAAACCAAAGCCAGTGCGGTAAAAGTATGCCGCTTGTTTAGCATTGCCCACGTAAAATTCCACATGATCAATACCCTTAATGGGGAAAAAATCTTCAGTTATCAATTTTCTCCAAACCTTTTAGAGCCGGGCCGTGAATAACCTCTCCATCTGCAGCAAAGCGTGAACCATGACAAGGACAATCCCAACTCTTTTCCGCTGGATTCCACTGCACAAAGCAGCCCATATGGGTACAAGCCGGGGAAAGAGCGGTGATGCTGCCATCTTCTGCTTTGTAGATGGCAGCATCACCGCTTTCTGTGTGGACTATTTTGCCTTCTCCTACCTCAATGCTGTTGGCTACCATCAAACGGTCTCCTACAAAATGTTTTGCTACCTGGGCTGAATTTTTAACAAACTCCGGTACGCTTGTCAGATTAATTCGGTTGGGGTCATACACCTCAGCCCAGGCGTTTTCCTGGGCCATAATGAGATCTCGCAACAGCAATCCGGCAGCGGTGCTGTTTGTCATACCCCAGCCGCCAAATCCAGCTGCCACATAAACATGTTCAGCCACAGGCGAATAACGGCCGACGTAGGGCAGTTTGTCCAGACTTTGATTGTCTTGAGTAGACCAGCGATAGACGATGTCATCTACGGCAAAATGTGTGCGCGCCCACTGCTCAATCCGTTGATAACGGGCCACCGTATCACCCCCTTCGCCGACAGGATGGCCTTCACCCCCTACCAACAGAAAATCACCAACGGCCGTTGGCTGATAACGCATCGTATGAGAAGAATCAGGGGTAATAAACATGCCTTGCGGCACTGGCTCTGATAGACGAGCGGCCAACACATAGGAACGATGCGCTCTAAGGCGCGTCGCGTAGAGCGCTTTATCATTTAGCGGAAAATGACTGGCAACAATGACATCATGCGCCTTAATTGTGCCTTGATCCGTCTTTACCACACATGGCTCATCATCTGAATAAGAAAGCACACGGGTATTTTCGAAGAGATGGCTGCCCGCTCCCGGAATATCTTGAGCGAGTGCCAGCAAGTATTTCCGTGGATGAAATTGGGCTTGGTTGTTAAAACGCACAGCCCCCTTGACAGGGAAAGGCAACGGTGTCTCGTCAGTGAAAGAGACAGGTAAGCCCAATTTCAGCGCGGCCGTTACCTCTGCCTTGATCTTGTCTACATCTTCCTCGGATTCGGTGTACGTATAAGCTGATGTACGTATAAAATCGCAGTCGATCTGTTTATCGTGTACAAAAGTGGCAATTTGCTCGATAGCCACTTGATTAGCATCCGCGTAGGCACGTGCTTTTTCCTCGCCAAAGTGTTGTATCAGATAATCATAAATCAGATTATGCAGGGAGGTGACTTTGGCCGTGGTATTGCCGGTTACGCCTTCCACGATGCGTGTTGCTTCCAGCACGGCCACTGTTTTCCCTTGTTCTTTGAGCAGCGTCGCCGCTGTGAGCCCCACAATACCACCGCCAATAATGGCTACATCTACAGACAAGCCATCCTGAAATGACGGGTAGTTTGTTCGAGGGGTAGTAGCAAGCCAGAGAGAAATAGGGTCACCGGGCAAGTTTTTATAAGATGTTTGCATTTGATTTCATCGGCAATTGCCGATCTCCTTATTATTCGTTATTTTTCTTTTAACTGGATCTAAAAAATCCAGTTCGTTGCAGATTTTGGGCGCATTCTCTCCGATGCCACCAGCGAATACCAGCACGTCTAATTTACTCATTGCCATAGAGAATGCGCCCGATCCATTTCTTGATCAGATAGCAAAACAGAGACGCCGTTTCCGCTAGCTACACGTCCGGCGATTTACAGTCCAGCATGATACGTGGGCAAGGACGTTATTTCTGGCGCTTGCTTCAACGAGAATGCTCCTTGGCAGCCGGTTCATCAGTCCAGTATCCTTCGCGATTGTAGTGGCGATGCAGCTCGGTCTCGTAATCCCGGTTTAGCAGGGACTCTTCTGTATACTCTGGTGACTGCTTGATGTTCTCGCGGAGAAGGTTGATGAAGACTTTTGCATCGTTCCAGCTAACGCTCTCGATCCATAACGGTGAAACCAGCACCTTTTTTCCCGGCCACCAGTTCTGTGTATCGATGATGAGATAACGGATCGTCCAGGTCTCGTCATCGATGATGAAATCCTCGACGTGACCAATCTCGCCGTCTGAGGCTTGAATGTGATGTCCACTCACGTCGTGGGTGCTGCGCAAATGGGGATCCCACGACGCTTTCTCATTATGGGCAAGTTCTTTCCACATCTTGCGGTCACGCATAATGTAGGGATAATATCCCCATATGTATGGGCCACCCCAATACATCGGCATTCCATAGTATCCGTGGTAGGACTCCTCGAATTGCCGCGAGACGGGCTTGTCACTACTCAAGGACGGGCTGTCCTCAATCTGTTTTTTGGTCAAATCGACGGCAATGTGTTGCTCTTCTTTATTCGCGTCGGCCAGCGCATACGGGGAGATCAACGCCTGCCTGCCCGTAAGCCAGTTGCCTGTGTCGGCGACCAGATAGCGAATCGTCCAATGCTTGTCATCAAAGTAGAATTCTTTGACCTTCCCTATTTCTCCGTCGAGGCTGTCCAATTTGTAACCTTTTACTGTTTTGGCTTTAACTAACATAATATTTGTCCTTTCGTTTTTTGGGTTTCATTTTTGTTTACAGTTCTCGCGTGACCGAGAGCGTGTTTGAGAAATCAAGCTCACCGCGGCCTGCACGGGCGCTAACTCTCATGTTGCGCGGGCGGAGGCCGCTTCGGTATGGGGGACCGCGCTCCAAAAGCGCAATCATCAGTTCTTCGCATGTGTGGTTCAACACATTCACGGCAGCCGGTAGTCTAATCCGCTCAATACTGCCTGACAGAATCTGACGGAGCGAGTTGCTGGCCTCAAATAGCGCGAACTTGACGCTCGACGAGCCGCCGTTGATGGCCATGACAGATGTTTTTGCTTGTTTCGCTGATGATGTCTCCATCATTCTTCAACTTTCCTTTCCCGCGTTGGTTCGGCCAGTATCCTTGGAGGCAGCCGTTCCGGCACAACTAGGCGTGCTCGTATCGTTCAAAAATTGCACCCGAGCCCATCTGCTCGAGAGAACGAGCTCACAATCGGTCTGCATCCCAAGCGATGATAAAATCACTTTTCATCGCATTCGGAGGATCCATTTTCAGTCGAGTAGTAGCCCGCGATCGTAGTTTTTGCACCATACGCCCCACTTTTTTCTAAACGCACCTGATCTCATTACTTTATACCTATCCACTATTCACTTCCGTGCGCAATTAGTACAATTTGTTTAGCAATATTCTCAGGTGAAAGAATGAAATCTACACACCCGCTTGCAATCGCGCTCGCGGGCATATCCGGCTGCGTGGCTGTGTCGAGTTTCTGCGCGATGGTAACTCCCCCCACTTCCTTTATGCCGCAAAGCGCGTCTGCCCCGTCGCCATCATAGCCGGAGACAATGACAGCGATAAGTTTACCGTCCCAGTGCTCTGTCAGGGAACGCAGAAACACAGTAATCACGTCGGGCCAACCTCTGGGCTTAGATATCGGTTTTAGGCGAAACTCACCATCAAGTACATGCAAATCACGCTTTTCCGGGATGATGAATACATGGTTGGGCTGGACGTCTAATTTTTCCGTGATCAGTTCAACCGGCATTGAGGTGTGCTGCGGGAGAATCTCATGGAGCATGGTGGCTACAGTTCTCAGGTGATTGACGATAACGATAGCAACACCCATATCGGACGGCAGCTCCCGTAGTAAACGGATATAAGCATTGAGGCCACCAGCCGAACCGCCTACGCAAACAACAGGAAAATCTTCCCTGTCTTTATTGGTTTTCATTGACAATCACCCCTTATATTCCTGTCTTTGGACAGTGTCCCTGGTTTTGCAATTAAACAAGGACGAGCGTGACCCACACCACACGCCTCAATATCCAGTTATGTAGTTGATAAAGGTGGGCATCCACCATTTTACTCTCCTGGCTGCTGTCCTGGCAACCTTGTACATCCGTTCTAAAAGCAGGCAAAAATCGTGCCAAATCCGAGCATTTCTATTACCATCCGGCTCCATCTTAAATCTACCTCAATGGAGTTTATATCATCATGTTTTCTCAAATCTGGAATGCCTGTAAGAATCTGTTCAATCGGGTCAAAGAAACAGTCAAACGATGGACCAAACCGGCCAATATCACCCTCGCAGTCGGTGCCATCACCGATTTGTCTCGCTCCAAAACCGACCTCCTTGTCGAGAACACCATGCTCCGCCAGCAGCTTATCGTCCTCAAACGCTCGGTCAAACGTCCGCAATTTACCAACGGTGACCGGACTCGTTTGACCCTTCTGGCTCGTTTCACCAACTTCTGGCAGTCGGCTTTGCACATTGTTCAGCCTGATACCATCCTGCGTTGGCATCGAGATATGTTCAAGCGTTACTGGAGACGCATCTCCAAAGCTAAGAACCGTGAACCATTTACTCCTCGAGAGACTATTGCGCTCATCAAACAAATGGCCAGAGAGAATCATCTCTGGGGCGCTGAGAAAATTGTGGGTGAGCTCCTCAAACTGGGTATCGCGGTGGGCAAACCCACGGTTCAGAAATATATGAAACAAGCTCGTCGGACTACGGGCGGCCAGAGTTGGTCAACCTTTCTAAAAAACCACGCTCGAGAGGTCTGGGCCTGTGATTTCACCGTCTCTCACGACCTCCTCTTCCGGCCTATATACACCTTTGTCATCATCGCTCACCATTCGCGTGAGATTGTTCATTCGGCTGTGACTCGACACCCTACCGATGCCTGGGTGGCACAACAACTCAGAGAAGCCACTCCCTGGAACCGCAAACCAAGATTCCTCATCCGTGATAATGACAAGAAGTTCGGCAAACAGTTCTCGACGGTGGCGCGAAGCAGTGGCATCAAGGAGTTGCTGACGCCCCTTAAATCTCCTCGAGCCAATGCCATCTGTGAGCGTTTCTTCGGCAGCTTAAAGCGGGAGAGTTTAGATAAGTTCCTCATCTTTCGCGAGTCTCAATTACGCCGCATCGTCACAGAATATGTCGCCTATTACAATCAACAGCGCCCCCATCAAGGCATCAAACAACAAATTCCCACTTGGTTTGTGCCCCGAAAATTGCCGAAATCCAATCAGGTTCAAGGGAAGGTGATTTCGACGCCCATCTTGTCGGGTCTGCATCACAGCTACGCTTACGCTGGCGCTGCCCATTAGCAGCACCTCGATTTGAGGTCTCTAGTCAAAGGTTAAAGGTGTCAACCAGGTTGAATGCCTGATTTCGCTTGCCTGCTTGCGGCCAGTTTACCTTCCCTCCCTGCCTTTTCTGCTTGAAAACCAGGTTTTTCTCGTTGCCACCTAACTCAGCCTCCGAGATTAGCCGTCAGTTGTCAACTGAAGCTGCCTAAGGTCAGGTTTATTACCCAGTTTTTAGCACGGATGAGAAAGGTTGCCAGCACAGCCAACTGAATTCTCAGTTGACCCATCGTTTGTCACGTGCGGGAGCGACGGGGATCGAACCCGCGATCTTCGGCTTGACAGGCCGACGTGTTAACCACTACACCACGCCCCCTTGTTGAGCGACGGAGATAATATCAAATGTTAGGGAAACTGTCAAAATTTTGCCGGTTTTGGGGGGCATGAAAAAGCCCGATTTTTACAGGTGAATTTTTATCCTTTCGCCCCAGCCTGCGCTCGCAAAACCATACGGCCGTTTCCCCTCTCCCCATCCTTGCCACACCCGTCAGCCTACGTTACGATTCCCCATGCGCGAAAATAAAACCAAAACCAAACTCAAGCAAAATTTACCCGTCTACGGCGTCCTTTCTTCCAGCCCAGACCCATACCTGGCTGAACTAATTGGCCTGGTGGGCTTCGATTTTTACATGCTGGATGCCGAACATGGCCCCCTCACCCCCGCCGAGGCCGTTAACGTGGCCCGTGCCTGCGATGTGGTGGATGTGACGCCGCTGGTGCGGGTAGGGCAGTTCGATATGAAGCTGGTGCTGCAATATCTGGATGCGGGGATGATGGGGATTATGATGCCGGGCTTATCAACGGCCGTTCACCTCCAACAGTTCGTTCAGGGAATCAAATACCCACCCGCAGGCACGCGCGGCTTTGGCCCGGGGCGCAGCGCCAGCTACATGCTGGGTACGCCCACCGAGCAGGCCGCTTACATTGCTGCCGCTAATGAGCAGATTTTGATTTTGCCTCAGTTTGAAGAGATTGCGCTGCTGGAGCGTTTGCCGGAATTAACGGCCGTTCCCGGCCTCGATGGCTTTGTCATTGGCCCGCGTGATTTGGCACTGAGCATGGGCTACGCCGACAGCGCCAACCATCCCGATGTGCAGAAGCGGATCGATGACGCCATTCGCATGATTCGACAGGCAGGCTTGTGGGTGGGCATCACCGCTGGCAGCCAGGTTGCAGCCCAGCAGCAAATTGCACGAGGGGCCGCTATCATCCTCACAACCGTGCCCGGCCTGATCCAGGCAGGTGCTCACCAAATGCTTCCACCAACTACAGGTTAAAACAGAGCTGAGTTCACCAGAAAATAAACGGCAAAGGACGCCAAGAGCGCAAACTTTTTTCTTTGCGTCCTCTGCGTCCTTTGCGGTGAAACAAGTTATTTTACTTTGGCCCGCAGCCAACTGGCCCATGCCTCGATACCTTCGCCCGTTTGGCAGGAAATAGGGAAGAAGGTGACAGTGGGGTTCAGCAGCCGGATGCCGCGCTCGAAGTATTCCTGATCGAAGTCGATATACGGCCGTAAATCCACCTTGTTCAAAATCAACGCATCAATGCCGCGATAAATGTTGGGGTATTTGTACGGCTTGTCGTCTCCTTCCGGGATGCTGGCAATGACCACGTTGGCGTGCGTGCCCAGGTTAAACGCCGCCGGGCAAATAAGATTCCCCACATTTTCCACAATCAGCAGGTCAAGCTCGGCCAGGGGCAGCTGGGGCAGCGCTCTGGCCAGCATGACGGCGTCCAGATGGCAATTGCCGCCGGTGTTGATCTGTACCGCCGGGCAGCCAGCTGCCGCTATTTTGTCAGCGTCGATGGTGACGGCGGCGGTGTCCCCTTCCACCACGCCGATGCGCAGCGTGTTGGCCACGCTCTCAATGGTGCGCAGGATGGTGCTGGTTTTGCCAGAACCGGGCGAGGCCATGATGTTCAGACCAAACACGCCGTGGGCGTCCAGCACGGCCCGATTTTGGGCCGCCAGCTGGTCGTTGGCGCTGAGTATATCTTCAACAATCGTAATGGTTTTGGTCATTTAGCAACTTCCTTTGCCTGAATAATTTTCTCGATTTGGCAGACGGCTTCGGCGATGGCTGGCTGCACGGCTGGGGTGAGCTGTTCGTGGAAGCCAAAATCCTGCCCGGTGATGGTGATGAGGTGGGCGGGGGGCATACGGCCGTATAACTCCACCCCCATCGCCAGCAGCACCGCCGGGCCGATCTGGTGGCTGGAAGCCGGACCGTCTGGCGAGGGCTGGACGGCCGTTACCGCCACACTGCCTGGTTCGCCGTTTACGCTGGCATCGACAAAGATGACGGCCCGCGCTGTGTGAAGGTCGTCCAGTAGTTCCGGCAGAAGCTGGTGGGTGGCAACGGCCGTAATTCCCCAGCCAGCCGCCACAGCCGCCAATGCCTCAACCACCGCCCAACCCGCGCCATCATCCCCCCGCAGCGGATTGCCAATGCCAATAACAACCGTCTTATTTGTCATCTGTTGGTTAGAAGAGGGCGAGGCAGGTGGGGGGTGACCCCCTTTTTTGACAAAGATGGTTGCCACCTGCCTCGCCCCTACGTTTCACCGATTACCGATCACCGATTACTGATCACCGATCACCCCCGCCTCACCTCATCCAACAACTCCCCATCCGACCCGATTAGCCGCACATCCAGCGCCATCTGGCCTATGGCGTGCGTCGAACAGCTCAGGCAGGGGTCGAAGGTGCGGATGACCGCTTCGACGCGATTCAGCATCGGCTCTTCAATTTTGGTTGAGCGGATGAATTGACGGGCTACCTGCAAAACGCCCCGGTTCATTGCCAGATTGTTGTGGCCAGTGGCAATAATCAGGTTCACCCATTTGATGAGTCCGTTTTCGTCGATTTTGTAATGGTGCATCAGCGTGCCGCGCGGCGCTTCCGAGGTACCAATCCCTTCAAAGGCGTTGGGGTTGGCGTGAGCCCGCACGTGCTGGCTCAGAATGTCTGGGTGGTTTAGCAGCTGCTCCAGGCGCTCGGTGCAGTACAAAATTTCAATTAGCCGGGCGTAATGGTATTGGAAGGAGCTCAATACTGCGCCTCGCTGCAACATGCGGAACTCAGCCCACTCCTGGTCGGCCAGCGGCGTACCACAGCGGGAGATGATGTTCATCCGCGCCAGCGGTCCCACCCGGTAAATGCCTTCCGGGTAGCCCATCGGCTTGTAGTAGGGAGACTTCAGATAAGAGTCTGGCTCTACCGCTTCGCCCATGAAATCCTTGTAGCGATTCGGGTCCAACTGGTCGGCCACAATGTTGCCCACGGCATCTACAATGCGCAGCTTGCCATCGTAGAGGGAGAGCTCGCCGTTGGCGTCTACCAGCCCCATGAACAGGGTGGGGAAGTTGGCAAAGCTGCGAATTTCAGCGTCGAAATTCCCAAAAATCTCTTTGTACCAGGCCAGGGTGCGCGAGATGCGCTCCAGCGCGTCTGGGATGAAGCTCATAATGGTGCGGTGATGATCTTCGGTCAGGGGGGAACTGACGCCGCCAGGTACCACCCAGGCGGGATGAATCCGCTTGCCGCCCAGCAGCTCGATGATCGACTGCCCAAACTTGCGCAGGGCGATGCCGTCTTTGGCCAGGTCGGGGTACTTTTGCATCACGCCAAAAATGTTGCGCTCAACCGGATCGGCGTCGAAGCCCATGACGAAGTCGGGCGAGGACAGGTGGAAGAAGCTGAGCGCGTGGGATTGGATGATTTGGGCCAGATTCATGATGCGGCGCAGGTTTGCGGCCGTTTCTGGAATCTGTACCGCCAGCAAGGCGTCACCTGCTTTGGCGGAGGCCATCAGGTGGCTGACGGGGCAAATGCCACAGATTCTGGCGGTGAGGGCGGGCATTTCGTAAAACGGCCGTCCCTCTGTCATCTTCTCAAAACCGCGAAACTGGGTGACATGGAACCGGGCGTCGGCCACTTTCCCCTGGTCATCCAGCTGAATAGTTATTTTGCTGTGCCCCTCAATACGGGTCACGGGGTCAATTGTGATTGTTTTACTCATCAAAAAGTTTCCTCTCGTGAGTAATTGAGTAATCGAGTAATTGTGTAATTGATTAGCTTTTCAATTACTTAGTTACTTAATTACCCAATTACCTTTTCATGCGCCAAACCGTGTCTTGTCGGTTAAATCCGGTATACGCCCCGCCAGCAGCTCCGTCACCGTATAAAAAATGGTGTCAGCCGAAGGTGGGCAGCCGGGTACAAACACATCCACCTTCACCACATGGTGAACCGGCACCGACATCTCGCGCAGCGGCGGAATCACCTTCACCGGAATGTGCTGATTTTCATCGGCATTTTCCAGGTAGGCGCGGTTGAGCAGCGCTTCTGTCTTGAACGGATTGCGCATCCCCGGTACGTTAGCCGTCACGGCGCAGTCGCCCAGGGAGACCAAAATTTTGGTATGGGCCCGCACCTTCTGGATTTTTTCGTAATCATCCTCGTTGCTGACGGCCCCTTCCACCAGGGTTACATCCACCATGTCGGGGAACTGTTTGGCGTCTACCAGCGGGCTGTAGACCAGATCGGCCAGTTCCGCCACGGCAATCAGCCGTTCGTCGATGTCTAAAAAAGACATATGGCAGCCGGAACAGCCATCCAGCCAAACGGTGGCCATTTTTGCTTTGCTCATTCTTCACCTCCGTCGCGCCCTTCACGCATCAGGCGCAGGTAGGGCAGAAATTCATGTTTTTTGCTCATTTCGGCAACCGATGTGCCTTTTTCAAACAGAGCACCGGTGGGGCAGACCTGGACACATTTGCCGCAGCTGGTACAGCTTTTGGATTCACCCCACGGCTGGTTGAGATCGGCTACGATGCGGGCATCTGCACCGCGCCCCATGATGTCCCAGGTGTGGGCACCTTCTATCTCGTCACAGACGCGCACGCAGCGGGTACACATGATGCAGCGATTGTGATCCAACCCGAAGAAGGGATGGCTGGCATCCACTGGCAGGTTGGGGTTGAGGTAGGGCACGTTGACGTGAGTCATGCCCAGCTTGTACGCCTTGTCTTGCAGTTCACAGCTGCCGTTGGAAACGCAAACGGCGCAAACGTGGTTGCGCTCGGAGAAGAGCAGCTCCACGGTTTGTTTGCGGTAGACCTGCAACCGTTCGGAATTGGTGGTGATCTCCATTCCTTCATCCGGGTAGGTCATGCAGGCGGGGAAGAGGCGGTTGGAGCCTTTGATCTCGACCATGCAGAGGCGGCAGCCCCCGTAGGCGGAGACGCCTTCCAGGTAGCAGAGGGTGGGAATGGAGATGCCGTTTTCGCGGGCCAGCTCCAGAATGGTTTCGTCTTCGCGAGCCCCAATATCTTGCCCGTTAATTTTGAAGGTTATGATGCGGGAACGTCTCATGATTGCACCTCTGGGGTGGAAACGGCTTGTGCTGAGCTGCCCAACGATGTTGAGCTTGCCGAAGCGGCCGTTTCCAATTCCACATGATCAAGCAGCAGGTCTGTATACTCCTGGCGGAAGTAGCGCAGCGTGCTGTTTACCGGATTGGGCGCCGTTTGGCCCAGGCCGCACAGGCTCGTCTCGCGCACCATCGAACACAGGTTTTCCAGCAAGCTCAGATCGTGGCTGGTCGCTTTGCCCTGGTAAATCTTGTCTAGCAAATTATACATATGCACCGTACCCACCCGGCAAGGCACACATTTGCCGCACGACTCCGTCTTGCAAAATTCCATAAAGTAGCGCGCTACATCCACCATGTTGGACGTTTCATCCATCACAATCATGCCGCCTGACCCCATAATGGAACCTAACTTTACCAGCGATTCATAATCGACCGGCGTGTCAAAATAGTCAGCCGGAATGCAGCCGCCGGATGGCCCGCCGGTTTGCACGGCCTTCACCTGCTGCCCGTCGGGGATGCCGCCGCCAATCTCAAACACAATTTCGCGGAGGGGAATGCCCATGGGCACTTCGATGAGGCCAGTATTGACGATGCTGCCCGCCAGGGCGAATACTTTAGTGCCTTTGCTCTTCTCTGTGCCCATGCTGGCGTACCAATCGCCGCCATTACGCACAATCGGCGCAATATTGGCAAATGTTTCTACATTGTTGATGAGCGTTGGTTCGCCCCATAGGCCAAACTCGGCCGGGTAGGGTGGGCGTGGGCGAGGTTGCCCCCGCTTGCCTTCAACCGAGGCAATAAGCGCGGTTTCTTCACCACAAACAAATGCCCCGGCTCCCAGCCGAATGTCGATCTGGAAATCGAAGGTGGTGCCGCAGATGCCGTCGCCTAACACCCCCAACCGCCGCGCCTGGTTGAGCGCTTTTTTCAGGCGAGCCACAGCAAGCGGATATTCGCCGCGTACGTAGACGTAGCCACGGCGCGCGCCGATGGCATAGCCCGCCAGGATCATCCCTTCCAGCACGCGGTGAGGGTCGCTTTCTAGCACGGAGCGATCCATGAAGGCACCGGGATCGCCCTCGTCGGCGTTGCAGATGACGTATTTGCGCTGGGTGGCATCGGCTTTGGCCACGGTGGTCCATTTAAGGCCGGTAGGGTAGCCGCCGCCGCCGCGCCCGCGTAAGCCGCTGCGCAGCACTTCCTCGATCACGTCACTGGGGGTCATTTCGGTAACGGCCGTTAATAACGCCGCATACCCTCCAGCCGCTATATATTCCTCAATGCGCTCTGGGTCGATACGGCCGCTGTTTTCCAGCACAATCTTGGTTTGTCGTTGGAAAAACGGCACATCGGTGGGACAAACTAGCTTCTCCACCTGCTGGCCCTGGCTGATTGCTTCCACCAGGACTTTAGCATCTTCTGCGGTTATGTCCTGGTAAAGCGTTTCATCTAAACTGGCATCTTTGTGGGTTACAGATACCAGCGGGCCGCGCGAGCAAAGTCCCATGCAGCCGACACCCTTGGCCTGGCAGCCCTTGTGCTCCCCAGCCACAATTTCAGCCTGTAAAGCTTCCAAAACCTTATCGCTTTGGGAGGAAAGGCAGCTGGCTGCGACACAAACCTGAATGGTATGTTCCATCCTGGCCGCAGTCGCTTTTTCTTTTCTTGTAATTGATTCAAATCGTTCATGCATCGTCTGCCCACCTCCGCAGGGTTGCCAACGTCTTTTCGGGGTCCTGATTGCCTAGCACCTCGCCATCGAACACGGCTACAGGAGCCAGACCACAAGCGCCTACGCAGCGGGCCGTGAGCAGTGAAAGCTCTTCATCAGCCGTGGTTTCACCCGGTTTGATGGCGTAAGTTTTTTCGATTTGGGCCAGCAGTTTAGGGCCGCCTTTGATGTAGCAGGCGGTGCCGGTGCAGATTACGCAGCTGTGCTTGCCCGCCGGTTTCAGGCTGAACAGGTGGTAAAACGTAGAAACGCCATACACCTGGCTCAACGGTGCGTGCAGAGAAGCTGCCACATATTCCAGGGACTCTTCATCCAGAAAACCGAATGATTCCTGTACGGTGTGCAGCGTCTCGATGAGAGCGCTGCGCCGGAAGCCGTTGCGGCGCATGGTTGCCTGCACAATGCGCCAACGCTTGTCTTCGCTTGGCGGGTTGAGTTGCTTGGGGTTCGCTAACATGCAATCTCCTTTTGGTTATCTTTCTAAAACTTTGGCCACAGAGTATTACAGAGTCAATTTCTTTTCACTCTCTATATCTCTGTGGCTTTTTCTTTTTAAGTTAAGTTTCAATATCAATGGATGTGAGCTGGAACTCTTGCCCAGACACCAGTTGAACCTGAATGCCGTCACAATGGGGACAGGCGGTCAGTTCGTTGGCAAGGGTGTATTCCTGGTCGCATTTTTGGCAGCGGAATCGGGCGGGAGTGCGGTGAAAGTGAAGCGTAGCGCCCTGACACAAGCTGCCCTGGCTGACGATGTCCCAATAAAATTGCACGGAGTCATCGATGATGGTAGAGAGAGTGCCGATTTGCAGATGCAGGTCGGTGACCTGACGAGCGTTAGCTTCCCTGGCATGGTGCAAGGCAAGATTCAAGATATGCTCTGTGATAGCTAATTCGTGCATCTTTTTCGATCTTTAATAACCCTAGCTTATAATAAAGGTATCAATTTCGCCAGTTACAGCTTACCTAAATCATAGCAACGATTGATTCCTTGCCGATTGCGATCTTTCTGGTTTATTTGTGATAAATGTCACAAATGAAAGCTAGTTGGCTGTCGCTTGCGTCTGAGGAAGTTTGCAATACACTCTTTTGGGCCTGAAACAGGGTCAAATAAACGATTTTATAGGACGTGTGGTATGGATAAACCAGAAATTGTGGCTTTTGATTTGGAGGGGACATTGACGGCAGGTGTGGCCTGGGAAGGGATGCGCGATTATTTGATGGCACACGGCGAAGGGGACAAGTTTCGCCGCTTTTTCCGCAAAAATTTGCTGCCGGTGCTGGCGTTTCGCTTTGGCCTGCTGCGTGACGAACGGGCTTTTAAGGAGCGCTGGATTTTAGATGTGCTGCGGTTGTTTGCGGGTTATTCGCCGGAGCAGCTGGATGAGATGGCGGCCTGGGTGGTGGGGCACACGTTTTGGCCGCAGCGGCGGGTGGTGGTAGTGGATGAGTTGGTGGCGCATCAGGCAAACGGCCGTCGCGTCATCATCGTCTCTGGCATGTTTGAACCGATTTTACGGCCGTTTGCCCAGATGGTGCAGGCGGAGTGCATTGGCACGCCGCTGGAGTTTGTAGACGGCCGTTTCACTGGCGAGATCATCGGGCAGCTGAACGTAGGGCAGCCGAAGGTGGCCCAGCTGCAACAGCTGCCGGGTCGGTTACTGGCGGCGTATGGCGATACGGTGCGGGATATTCCCATGCTGGAGTTGGCGGAAACGGCCGTTGCCGTTCACCCGGATAAGTTTTTAAGGGAAACGGCCGTGCAGCGCGGCTGGCGCATTTTGGAAACGTAACTGGTGTTTGCCCGCTTGCTCACCATGCCCAACGTGCTAATTACCGGGCATCAAGGTTTTTTCACGGGCAAAACGCTGGAAAACATTGCCCGGACGACGCTGAAAAATGTGAAGGAGTTTGAGCAAACTGGCAGTTCGGTAAATCTGGTATCGGTGGCCAAGGTGCAGGGGGTAATAAAAGATTTTGATTTTGCTGTATCGTACCAATTTTATATCTATCGTTTGTATCCTGGATAGATTCCGCAGCCGCTTCGTTCCTTTAATCTTGCTAAATAGGAAGACTATGCTTTTTGCAGATGAACGAATTAGTTTGGTAAGGTGATTTACCAAATCGCCTTACACTTTTGAAGGAGCGACAGTCATGAGTAAGATTATAACATTCGCCGGTGGCACCAGTATAGGTGCCGCCCTGTCCTATCTCTTAGATTCCCAACAGGGTAAAAGACGGCGTGCTTTGGCCCGTGATCAGCTTATTCACATCATGCATCGGGCGGGCGGTGCAGTAAAACCTACTGCCCGTGACCTGCGCAACCGTGCCGTCGGCGTGCTGGCAGAAAGCCGGTTGAAACTGTTCGGCGGTGACGTTCTGGATAATGTTTTGGTGGGGCGGGTGCGTGCCCGAATGGGGCGCCATGTTTCTCATCCTGGCTCTATCGAGGTGAGTGCCGATAGTGAAGGGAAGGTTACCCTGCGCGGTGATATTTTGGCCCATGAATTGGAGGGGCTAATAAAGGCCGTTGCCGAGACCCCAGGCGTGGCAGAAGTGCGGAATGAGCTGACGAGCCATAAACAGCCGGACAATATTCCTGGTTTACAGGGTGGCAAAGTACCGCCAGCTAAGACTCCTACGATCTGGCATCCGACTAAACGCCTTCTGGCCGGCACCTCGGGCAGCGTGATGATGCTTGCGGGAACCAGCCGTGGTGGGGCATTGGGAACGTTCTTGAATCTCTTTGGCTTGGGCTTGCTGGTTCGCGCTGTTAGCAATAAACGAGTGAAGCAATTGGTGGGCGTTGACGTGGGACGCCGAGCAGTAGATGTGCAAAAAACCATTCATGTCGATGCTCCTGTAGAAGAGGTTTATACGTTTTGGTCTAACTTTGAAAACTTCCCTCAGTTTATGAGTAACATTCGTGAAGTGCGAAACCTGGGCAACGGCCGTTCCTACTGGGAAGTCGCAGGACCAGGTGGCGTATCCGTCAGCTGGAACGCAGTGATTTCCCGGCAAGAGGAAAACAAGTTGCTGTCCTGGCGTAGTGAACCAGGCGCGACCGTGGCTAACGCTGGAACCATTCATTTTACGGCCGACGATGAAGGCGGCACTCAAGTTCAGGTGCGAATGAGCTACAACCCACCAGTGGGCGCTGTGGCGCACAGCGTTGTTACTCTCTTAGGCAGCGATCCAAAGACAAAAATGGATGAGGATTTGATGCGTTTCAAAGCACTCATTGAAACGGGCAAAACAACGGTAAACGGCCGTACTGTGACAATGCCTTCCTCCTCGGAAAAGCGTGTACAGGTATAAACAAGGGCCTAGAGTTGGTGCCTGCATTTTCAATGAATGCCAAAGTAGGCGTTCACAAATAACTTTGGCTCTTTAGGAACTCAGGGGGTTGACCAGCTGTGATGCGTGAAACGTGACCAGAGAGGCATCACGTTTCACGCATCACAGCCTGCCCTGAGGCTGCCGAAGGGTTTCACATCAAACCCCAACAAATGCGTTCGCGCAGATGAAAAACCACCACGTTTGTCAAATTATTCCTCGGAATTTTAACAAACCTTGGCAGGAAACGGCCGTTCATCCTCAACACCCCTTGCCAAGATTCACAGCCAGTTTGTGACAATCTTCACATGTTATTCCCTGCCGATTTGGGTAGGATGACGGGTGTTTGGTAATTGGCGATTGGTATAATGTGATCCAACATTGGTTTTCCGATCACCTTCCGCAAAGCGGTCGCTTTGCGACATTACCGGATACGGATTACCGGATACGGATTACCAATTACAGATTATCATTAACGAGGAAAATTATGACACTTGAAATGTGGCTGGTACTGGGGATTCTGGTAACAGCGATTGTCTTGTTTGTTACAGAGTGGCTGCGGGTGGACGTGGTGGCGGTGGGCGTGCTGCTGGCGCTGATGCTTACCGGCGTATTGACGACGGGGGAGGCGCTGGCGGGCTTTTCCAGTACGGCCGTTCTCACCATTGCCTCTCTGTTTGTTATCGGTGGGGCGGTGCTGCACACCGGCCTGGCCGGAGCCATTGGCCGACGCATCCTCACCATTGCGGGTGACAGCGAATGGCGGCTGGTGCTGGTCATCATGTTGGCCGTTACCCTGATGTCTGGCTTTATGAGCGATACGGGCACCGTGGCCGTGCTGCTGCCCGCCATTATTAGCCTGGCTACCAGCACCAAAATCAGCCCCTCCAAGCTGCTGATTCCGCTGGCTTTTGGCTCGCTGCTGGGCGGGGCAATGACGCTCATCGGTACGCCGCCCAACATTATTGTCAGCGACGTGCTGAGGGATGCAGGCTACCAGCCCTTTTCCTTTTTTAGCTATACGCCGATGGGGTTGGTGCTGGCAGTTATTGGGATCACCTTCATGGTGTTTGTCGGGCGGCGCATCTTGCCCGACCGTAAGGTGACGGTGGAAAAACAGCTGGTTGCCACCCCCAAAGAGATTGTGGACGTCTACCGCCTGCCGGAAAATTTGCTGCGGCTGCGGGTGCGGCGCGGCTCTGAGCTGATTGGCCGCAATGTGTTCGAGTCTGGCCTGCGAGAGCAGTTTGGCGTGACCGTGCTGAAAATTATGCGCCCTCCGCAGATGACGGCGCTGCTGGAAAACGGCCGTAACCATACCCAACTCCACGATGAGGCACTGCTGCCTGACAAAGAGGTGCTCATTCAACGGAATGATTCATTGATTGTGCAGGGTGAAGATACGGCCGTTAACCAGGCCGCCATTCAGTGGAACCTGGCCGTGCAGCCGCCCAAACCCAAAGACGCCAAGTCGTTGTTGAGCCGCGAGGTGGGGGTAGCCGAGCTGCTGCTGCCACCCCGCTCTAACCTGCTGGGCAAAACCCTGGCCGAAACGCGCTTTGGCACCACCTACCGCCTCACCGTTTTGGCCATTAGCCGACCCGGCGATGGTAAAAATCTTGATCTCAAGACAACCCGGCTTCAATTTGGCGATACGTTGGTGGTGCAGGGGCGCTGGCACGACATCTCGCGCCTGCGCGATTTTCGGCGGGACTTTGTGGTGATGGGCGAGCCAGAGTCGGAAATTAACCGGCCCACGCCTGGCAAAGCCCGCTGGGCGGCGGCCATCATGCTGGCCATGTTGGTGCTGATGGTGGGTGAAGTGGTGCCGCTGGTGATCGCCTCTATGGTGGCGGCGCTGCTGGTGGTGCTCACTGGCTGCCTTACCATGGACAAAGCGTACGACGCCATCGACTGGAAAAGCATTGTCCTAATCGCCGGGATGCTGCCGATGAGCACCGCATTGCAAAAGGTGGGTCTGGTAGACCTGATCGCCGTTGGCTTTGTAGATACTTTGGGGGAGATTGGGCCGCGAGCCGTGATGATTGGCCTCTTTTTACTGACCACAATTTTTACCCAGGTGTTGTCTAACACAGCCACCACCGTGGTGATTGCCCCGATTGCTCTGGCGGCGGCCCAAACGCTGGGCATTCAGCCGCACGCCTTTTTAATGGCCGTGGCCATTGCTGCTTCGATGGCTTTTGCTTCCCCCGTCGCTTCGCCGACCAATACGCTGGTGATGGGGGCCGGGAATTATCGCTTCAGCGATTACGCCAAAGTGGGCATCCCGCTGATCTTCCTGACGCTGGCGGCGACGGCGCTGCTGCTGCCGTTCATTTTCCCGTTTTAGGCGCTTACAAAGTGCTTCAATGTCATTCCGAGAGCCTGTGCTGAGGTCTTACGAAGTATCCTCCGAGGAATCTTTCTAACTCAGAGGAGACACCATGCGCCGCAGCGCACCACGATGAATTAAATTTAACCCAGAGGCACAGAGGCTTTTTTCTCTGCGTCTCCGCGCCTCCGCGTTAATTTCAAAGGAGCGCAAGCTCAACACCATGAATGAAAATCAACAGATTTCGCAGATTGGCGCAGATTGCGGACAGATTTCTCCTGATTTTTCTGTGTAACTCTGTGTCTTCTCTGTGTAACTCTGTGTTCCGTTTTTTTATTTTCGAAGTTCAACATGCCGCTGCGCGGCGTCACGGCGAAGGGGTAATTATCGGCGGTGGGGAGCCAGGGAACGGCCGTTTCCCCACCCCCCTTTATTGCTTCAAACCACAAATCTGCCTATACTGCTGGTAACCAGAAAATTTATTGGGGCCATCGAACAGCCTTCCCGCACTTTTTTGCAATCCCGCTTAGCAAAGCAAAACCAACACAACAGTGCAACGCAAAATGATGTGGGTCTTCACGTTTCACGTTTTACGCATCACGCACCACTTGGATAAAAAAGGAGATATTTTGGATTTATCAGATATTCGTGTTTTTGCCTCCGATTTGGATGGCACGTTGTTGGGGGATGAAGAGACAACCAGACAGTTTAAGCTTGTATGGGAGCAGGGAATGGGAGAGAAACGGCCGTTGCTCTGTTACAACACCGGCCGTTTGCTGGATGATGTGTTGCAGCTGTTGGCCCTGGGCAAGCTGCCCCAGCCAGATTTCATCATCAGCGGCGTGGGCACCTCGGTGTACGAGATGGCCTCGGGGACGGTGCTGAAGCAGTTTACGGAGATTTTGGAGGAGGGTTGGAATCTGGAAGCAGTGGAGCAGGTTCTCAACGCGAGCGAGTTACCTCTGGAGAAACAGCCAAAGCATTACCAAAACGCTTATAAATCGAGCTGGTATTGGGATGACGCCACGCCAGAACAGCTGGAAAGTTTGCAAACCGCCCTGGACGAGACGGGGCTGGAACCCCATCTGGTTTATTCCAGCGGACGCCATCTAGACATTTTGCCGAAGTGGGCCAACAAGGGTAACGCGCTGCGCTGGCTGCTGAACTATTTGGAAATTCCGGCGAAAGCGGTGCTGGTGGCCGGGGACAGCGGCAACGACAGCGCCATGTTTCGCCTGAAGGGGGTGCGGGGCATCATTCCGGGGAACGCCCAGCCGGAGCTGATTGCCCAGACCGAAGGGATGACGCTGTACAAAGCCCCCTCGCATGAGATTTGCGCGGAAGGGGTGCTGGTGGGGCTGAAACATTTTGGGTTATTGCAGACGGTGGAAATGGCGGAACGGCCGTCTGATCCGCAGATCCTCTATGAAACCCTCCGCACCTCCAGCGGCGAAGAGATTGAACATTTGTCGCCAGAACAGCTCGCCTTCATTCGGTTAGGCTACCACAAAGCGATTGAAGCGCTTAAGCGCAACATCACCCCGCTGGGCTTTTCCGCCTGCTCTCTGGAAGACAACGAGGTTATCGGCACCGATGAAAACTACCGCAGCGTCTGGGCGCGGGACGGGGCGATAACCATTCTCGGTTCGCTGAGCCTGGCCAGCCAGGACGAGGCAATCCACCAATGCCAGCGGCAAACGTTGATCACCTTGCTCGACAACATTTCTCCCAACGGCCAGATTCCGGCTAACGTCCGCCTTGAGGATGGACGGCCCGATTACTCTGGCGTGGGCGGCATCGCCTCGGTAGACAGCGGTTTATGGGTGATTATTGCCTTTTTTGCTTACGTCTCCCACACCAGAGACCATGAATTTTTGCGTCATTACATCGGGTCGTTGCAAGAGGTGATGGATTGGCTGGCTGCTCACGACAGCAACAACGACGCCCTGCTGGAAATTCCCGAAGCGGGCGACTGGACCGATCTGTTTGGCCGCAGCTACAACGTTTTGTACGATGAGGTTTTGTGGTATCGGTGTAATGTTTGTTTCGGCCGTTTACTGCAAATGCTGGGCGACGAGCTGCGCGCTGGCGATTATTTCCGCTGGGCCAGGGTGATCAAGCGAGAAATTCGGCTCAATTTTTGGCCAACTACCCAGCACGACATCAATTACCCTATCTCCTTTGCCGAACAACAATTTTCCCTGGGGGACGCCCGTTACCTCATTGCCCAAATCACCCCGTTCGACTTTAGCTGGCGCTGCGACACGCTGGGCAATCTGCTGGCCTTTTTACACGATGTGGTCGATGCCAAGCAGGCAGGCCAAACTTTCCGTTTTATGTGGGGTGTAGGTGTCAATGAACCGTACCCCATTGCCAATTTGTATCCGGCCGTTACCTCAGGGGATAAAGATTGGCGGTCCTATTACACTGTCAACCTGCTCAATTTGCCCCATCACTACCACAACGGCGGCATTTGGCCGTTTGTTGGTGGGCACTGGGTGCGGTTTATTAACAAATTGGGGCTGCGGGATATGGCTCTGCAGGAGCTGTACCGTCTGGCAGAACTAAACAAGCTAGGTATTCTCGATGAGTGGGAATTTAACGAATGGGCACACGGCCGTACCGGTCGCCCCATGGGTAAAGCGTTTCAGGCGTGGTCGGCGGCTGAATTTATTCACGCCTGCCACGCCCTGCACCTGATTGCGTAGAAAAAAGGGCCTTCAGGATTTTGTGGGGTTGGGCGTGAAACGTGAAACGTGAATTTCTCACACATCACGGGCTGTTATCCCCTAAATTTCTAACGAGATAAAAAAGGAGATACTGTTTAAATGGATATGTTCGAGCAGTCGATGAACAATATTTTAATGATTTCGCTGCATGGCTATGTTGCAGCCGAACCGGAGCTTGGCAAGCCCGATACAGGTGGACAGGTGGTTTATGTCTTGGAGCTGGCCAAACGGTTTAGCCGACTCGGCCGTCGGGTCGATTTAGTTACCCGACGCTTTGAAGGCCAGCCAGAATATGACAACATCAACGAAAATCTGCGCGTTTGGCGGATTCCTTTTGGCGGTTCAGAATTTATTCGCAAAGAGGATATGCACGATCATATTGGCAACTTTGTCACCAACTTGCTTTCCGCCATTCGGGCACGCAACTTGCGCTACGATGTGATCTACTCCCATTATTGGGATGCGGGCTGGGCCGGGCAAAAAATCGCTGAGGAGCTGGAGATTTTGCACGTGCATACGCCGCACTCACTGGGCTGGTGGAAGCAGCAAAACATGGGCTTAGATCTCAGCGAAGCGGAAATGGAGGCTACTTACCGCTTTAAGGAACGCATTCGCAAAGAGTTTTTGGTTTACCAGATGTGCGATCATGTCATTGCCACGACAGAGCCACAGGCGGAGCTGCTAAAAAGCGCGTACGATTTGTTGAGCCAGCGCATGACGGTTGTGCCGCCCGGCATGGATGAGCGGCGCTTTTCCCCTATTCGCCAGGCCGAAATAAAGGATTTGCAGCAGGAGTATGATTTGCGGGCGCATGATGTGCTGACACTGGGGCGGATGGCGCACAACAAGGGGTATGATTTGTTGATTCAAGCGCTGCCCACGCTGTTTGAGCTGGTGCCAGAAGCGCGGCTGGTTGCGGCTGTGGGTGGCGAAGGGTCGGCCCAGGATGATGCCGGGGTGGCCACGCTGAAGCAGCTAGCCGATGAGCTGGGCATCGGTGAGCGCATTCAGTGGATTCAGTTTATCGAGGAGGCGGACCTGGCGGATTATTATCGGGCAGCGGCCGTTTTTTCCATGTCGTCCCGGTATGAGCCGTTTGGCATGGTGGCCATTGAGGCGATGAGCTGCGGCACGCCAACCGTCATCACGGTACACGGTGGCCTGTTTGAGCTGATCGATTATGGCAAACATGCCCTGTACGCGGACCCAAATCGGCCGTTGGAGTACGGTACTATGCTGTCCATTCCCATGCTTTACCCCGATCTGGCACACCAGCTTTCGGTGGAAGGAGCACGTTTTGCCCGGCGCAACTTTGGCTGGACCGGCATTGCCAAGCAGATTTTGGCCATCTTTAATGCCGCCACCCAGGAAGTGGCCAGCAATGTGTTGAGATCTTAGCAATTCCTACCATTCCTGACCCGGTTGTTTGTACAATTGCCCATCATACAAACAGGTAAGGTGAAAAGGTGATGGGCAATCGAACAGTCTGGCTTTGGGTGCTGCTTATTTTGGGAGCAGTTGGCGCGGCTTGCGGCGGGCGCGGTGACGTGGTGGCAATGCCTTGTGATTTTGCGGGGCAAACGGCCGTTTCTCTCAACATCCTCAACGAAAACAACCAGCCCCAACGGTTGGTCAACGTGCGCTACCGGCTGGATGATGGCCCCTGGCAAACCTTCCCGGAAAGCGTCAACGAACGGGCACTCTTTCAGGAAGGGCCAGGCACCTACCAGATTCGGCTGGAAAAACCGGGCTACATGCCAGCGGAAACGGCCGTTGTGGTACCAGAACCTGGCGACGAGAGCTGCCAGCTGGCCGAGCAAACAGTCGCCCTGCCTATGGCGTTGGCCGTTTGCCCGCCTGATCAGCTCACCAGCCTGGCCGTAGAGATTGTATCGGACAGCAGTGAGGTGGAGGTAACGGCCGTTTCCCGCCCAGGTGGTGCCCAAACCGTCAGCTGCACCCAGGCAGACGCCGCCAACTGCCACCATTACGAGCTGCCCCTCAACCAGATTGGCAGCTACACCCTCGATGTAACCGGACTGGCGGGGCTTGGCCCCATGTTTGTGGAAAATGGGGTCATCAGCTACACCCTGCGCCCCAGCCAGATCACCCTGCGCCAAAACAGCCTGGAACACAGCCTGAGCCTGACAGGTGCCAACAGCCTCAGCGCCAGCTTTAGCGTTGGCCGAGACGAGACGGGCTGTGCCCAGGTAGATTTTCGCACCCTGGAGGCCGTTCCGCAGCCAGACACCAGCAGCGGCGTGCCCTTTCCCGCGCTCAAGGTGAGCCAGCAAAGCAATTTGCTGCTCACCGATTTAGGGGCGGCAGGCTGTGCCGCTGCCCCCCAGCCCTACCCGGTGATTTATGAGGCGACCGTGCCAGCCGGCACGCCGCTGGCTGACGTTGCCGTGCTTGCCTATTTGGCTGGGGCGTGGCAAGAGGCGAGCTGTGCGGTGGAAGACGGCCGTTTGTTGTGTACGGCCGTTTATCCCAACCCGCTCATCGGCCAGCCCTACGCCTACAAAATTATGGCCGCCGGACAAGAATACGTCGGCACCAGCCTGCCCTTCGACAACCTGTGCCTGCTTTTTGATTAATACCTTGTCTGCTAGACCAGCTTATAGCCTGGGCATTCATGCCCAGGTTTTCGATCAGATGCCGGTTTCAACCGGTATCAATTTGGTTGGTACTAAAGTCACGCTGAAAATTTTGTTAGAACCCGTTAATCTGCTAAAAATTAGTTTGCCTACCCCATGTTTCAAATAACATGGCCAAATGACTGTTCAGCAACACAACAACATTGGCTTCATCAGCCAATCGCAGTAAGCAGAAACCCGTAAAGAAGGAGTCCCCTCTGCCAAATGCGACCAATCGATCCAAATTTGAATAATGAATCCTCCGTAGTTCGTGAAGTTTTGCGTAGGGCTGTGTTGCATAGGCAGCGTTGCTGAAAAGCAAAAGGAGCAAATAAGCATGGCTTCAACGAGCCGACGGGGTTTCTTCCGTCAACTATTCAACCCGCCCGATTTTGCCTTGCAGGGCGCCGGAGCCGTCTCCCGCAGCAGCAGCCTCAATGCCGAGCAAGCCGCTTCCCGCTTTTTGGCCCAGGCCACGTTGGGGGCAGATTATGCCCTTATTCAGCAGGTGGCCACGATGGGCATCGAGCCATGGATCGATGCCCAGTTTGCCCTCCCCCAAAGCCAACTCCTCGATTATTTGTACGATGAGCTGTACGACGTGGCCAAAATTGGCGATGAAAGCCCGTGGCGTGAGCTGTTTCGCTACGCCCTATGGCAAACTACGCTCTACGGCTCTGACCTGCTACGGCAGCGCATCGCCCTGGCGCTGAGCGAAATCTTCGTCATTTCTACCGAGACGGACGCGATTTATGGCGTGGCCAACGGCGCGGCCGACTGGTACGACATGCTGCTGCGCAACGCCTTCGGTAACTTTCGTGATTTGCTGCAAGACGTGACGCTGCATCCGCTGATGGGCAGTTACCTCAGCCACGCCGGTAACCGCAAAACCAGTATCGCCGCGAACCGCTTCCCGGATGAAAATTACGCCCGCGAAATTATGCAGCTGTTCACCATTGGCCTCTTTTTGCTCAACAACGATGGCTCGTTCATCCTCGACAGCAACAATGAGCCGATTCCTACCTACGACAACAGCCACGTCACCGGCTTTGCCAAGATTTTCACCGGCTTGCAGTTCGATTTTGACGGCGATCCCCATGTCACGTGGACGCCTGACTTTACCAGCGGCTGGCTGAATCCGTATACGGCCGTTCGCCCCCTAAAAATGTGGAATGAAGAGCATGAACCCGGCCCCAAAACATTGCTCAACGGCACCATAGTGCCCGGCGGCCAAACCGGTATGCAGGACGTGAACCAGGCGCTGGACCATCTGTTTAATCATCCCAACGTGGGACCGTTCATTAGCAAGCAGCTTATTCAGCGGCTGGTGAAGTCGAATCCATCGCCGGGATATGTGGGGCGGGTAACGGCCGTTTTCAACAACAACGGCTCCGGCGTGCGCGGCGATATGCAGGCCGTCATCAAAGCCATTTTGCTGGATGATGAGGCCCGCAACCCCGTGCATATCACCAACCCGGCACACGGCAAGCTGCGCGAGCCGTTTTTCCGCTTTACCCAGCTGGTGCGCGCCTTCCACTATGAAAATCCACAGGGCAAATTCTGGGACGCGGGCTGGAATGTGGAAAACGACCTGCGCCAGTTCATGTTTAACGCCCCCAGCGTTTTCAACTTTTTCTCGCCCGGCTACAGCCCGCCCGGCGCGCTGAGCGCCAACGGCCTCACCGGCCCGGAATTCCAGCTGCTCAACAGCTACACCGCCATTTCCACGATCAACTTCTGGTATTCGCGGCTGTGGTGGGGCTTCGTCATCGATTTGCCCTCAGAGGATACCGAAATCAAGGGGCAGACCTACGACCTGGACCAGCCGCAGCCCGATTTGAGCTATGAGGTAACGCTGGTAAACAATATCCCCGCTCTGATCGATTACCTGGACCTGGTGCTGACCTCTGGCACGATGTCGGCGGAGATGCGGGGAATTGTGGAAACGGCCGTTTCCGGCTACAAAGACGACGGAGCCAACCCAATAGACGTGGTCAAACTGGCCATCTTTTTATTCATGAGCTGCCCAGAGTACGCGGTGCAGGTATAGAAGTAATTGCGTAATTGAGTAATTACGTAATTACCCAATTACGCAATTACACTTTAACCACCAAATTGGAGAATTTAAGATGCCATTCAAAATGAATCGACGACAATTTCTAGGCAGCGCCAGCTGTGCGGCCGTTGGCTCGGCCTCCCTCTTTTCTACCCTGATGAACCTGCGCATGACCAATACGGCCGCTGCCCAACAGCTGCCCATATCCCCCCTTTCCGCCAATGCCCTGGCGGGCGGCAGCGATTACAAGGCACTGGTTTGCATCTTCCTGGCAGGCGGTAATGATTCGTTCAACATGCTCGTGCCGCGCAGCAGCGAGAGCTACAGCGAATACGCCGACATTCGCGCCGACCTGGCGCTGCCGCAGGGGAGCCTTCTGCCGCTGGATGGTACAGACGGGGCTGGTCAGCAGTACGGCGTTCACCCGTCTATGCCAGAGGTGGCCCAACTGTATAACGCCGGGCAACTTGCCTTTGTGGCCAATGTGGGCACCCTGGTGGAACCAACCACCCTGGCGGGTATTGAATCGGGCCTGACCAAGCTGCCCTTGGGGCTGTATTCCCACAGCGACCAGATTATGCATTGGCAAACCTCCGTGCCAGACAAGCGCACCGGCTTTGGCTGGGGCGGGCGCACGGCCGATCTGCTTAAATCCCTCAACGACAGCGACGTCATCTCCATGAATATCTCCCTGGCGGGGACCAATCTGTTCCAGACCGGCACCACGCTCACAGAGTACAGCGCTGTGCCCTGGGGTAATGGGGCGGTGCAGATTCACGGCCACAACGACATCTGGTGGTCGCGCCACATATTGCAAAACGCCGCCATCGAGTCGATGCTGGATTTGGCCTACCAAAATATGTTCGACCAGACCTTTGCCAACGCCACCCGCTCGGCCATGGACGGCTCGGAGCTGTTTGCCAGCGCCATCCAGAGTGTGCCCCTGTTTGCCACACAGTTTTCCGACAACTACTTCTCAGACAGCCTGGCGATGGTGGCCAAAACGATTGCAGCCCGGCAGGCGCTGGGTTTCCGTCGGCAAACCTTTTTTGTGATGCTGGGCGGCTGGGACCATCACGATGAGGTGCTGAACAACCAGATGGCGATGCTTTCTGTGGTGAGCAAGGGGCTGAAGGAGTTCCAGGACGCGCTCGCGGAACTGGGGGTGCAAAATGATGTCACCACCTTCACCGCCAGCGATTTCGGCCGGACGCTCACCTCCAACGGGCAAGGTTCAGACCACGCCTGGGGCGGTAACCATATGGTGATGGGTGGTTCTGTGCTGGGCCGTCACGTTTATGGCGAATATCCAGCGCTGTACGCCAACAATCCACTGGATACAGGACGCGGGCGGCTCATCCCAACCACCTCTTGCGACGAATATTTTGCCGAGATGGCGCTCTGGTTTGGCGTGGCGCCAGGGGATTTGGCGGCGGTTTTTCCGAATATCGGCCGTTTTTACAACACGACTTCAGAAGAGACACCGCTAGGCCTCCTGGCAAATCTATCTGAGCAAGTGTATCTGCCGTTTGTAGTGCGATAAAGTCGTAGCCGCGGATTCTTTCCGTGCTCCCTCAACGGGGAAAGAATCCGCGGCTACGACAGTAATTTCTCCACAATTTCCTTGAGCAGTTTGGCGGCAACGGCCGTTGTCATCCCCACCAAATCACGCGCCGGATTCAGCTCCACAATATCGGCCCCCACCAGCGGCACGTCAATCGCCTGAATCAGGTCGATGACCTCCCGCGTGGTGAGGCCGCCCGGCTCGTGATGCGACACGCCGGGCGCAAACGCCGGGTCCAGCCCGTCTAAATCCAGTGACAGGTAAAGTGGCCCTTCTAAATTTAAGTCCAGCCCAGGCTGCCAATCTGTCATCTGAATAATTTCCACGCCGAACTTTTCTGCCTGGTCTTGTTGGTGGGCGTTTAGCGTGCGAATGCCCACCTGCACCAGCCGCCGCGCCAGACCCGCTTCCATAATTCGGGCAAACGGGCAGGCGTGTGAGACGCGGCTGCCTTCAAATTCATCGTACAAATCCGGATGGGCGTCGATGTGCAAAATGGTGAGGTTGGGGTACCTTGCCGCAAAGGCCTGCACGATGGGGAAGGTGACAGCGTGGTCGCCGCCCAGCGACAGGACCCGGGCATCTTTTTCCAGCAGGCTGGCGATATGCCTGGTGATGGCTGGTGAGCCATCCGCCTGCCAAGTGCCAAGCCCCAGCGGCATATCCCCCACATCAAGCAGGCGCGGCTCCTGGCCTAAATTGTGCCCGTTTTCGGCGCACAGGTTGGCTGCGCCGCTGTGCAGCACCTGCCGAATCTGCCCCGGTGCCTGCGCTGGTCCCCGCAAAAAAGATGAATTTTCATCCGACGGCACGCCGACAACAGCCACCATGCCAGGGGAAAGCTGTTTCAGGTTGGTTTGGAAGTTGTTCATAGCAATCCTTTTTGAGACCGGAGACTGGAGATTGGAGATTGCTCACCATTCACTGATTACTGAGTCCTGGGACTTCAGCCCCAGGCTAAACTGATTACCGATTACTGATCACTGATTACCGACCACCGGCCTCGTCCGGTCCCGAATTTGCCGTATGTGCTCTGGACCCGTGCGGCAGCAGCCACCGACCAACAGTGCGCCCATCTTGCGCCATTCCCGGCTAATCGTGCCAAACTCGGATGGGTCGGATTGGCCCAGCCACTGGTTTGTCTCTGCGTCGTAACGCTCGCCGGAGTTGGGATAGACGATGATGTGTTTGTTGGTGTTGGACTGTACGGCCGTAATCAACTCCGGCAAAAAGCGGGGTGGGGTGCAGTTAATGCCCACCGCCACTAGATTGGGCACGTCGTTGAGCATCCGGGCGCACTCAGCCAGCGGCGTGCCGTCGCTGATGTGGGCACCATCTTTACAGGCAAAACTCATCCAGGCGGGGCTGTGAGGCGTTTCCAGCAGCAGCTGGCGCAGCGCTCGCGCCTCGGCCAGCGACGGGATGGTTTCGCAGGCCAGCAAGTCGGCTCCGCTTTGGGCCAGAATCTCCCAACGCGGGCGATGCCAGGCCAGCAAGCCTGCTTCGTCCAGGTCGTAGTCACCGGTGTATTCAGAGCCATCGGCCAGATATGCCCCGTATGGCCCGACGCTGGCAGCAACTAACGGCCGTAACCGCTGCTGTCGATTGGCCATAATCCCCCAAAACTGGTCCCGCGCCTCGATGGCCAACTGCACCGAGAAGTGAATTAAAACGGCCGCTTCTGCTTCGCTGCGGCCACGAGCCATCAGGCCCGGCAGGCTTGCCTGGTAGCTGGCGCTGATGATGCAGTCTGCCCCAGCCTGCAAATAATCGCTGTGTACCTCGCGAATCGCTTCTGGCCGCTCCAGCAAAATCCTGGCGGACCAGAGCGGATCGTCCAAATTATGGCCGCGTGCTTCCAACTCGGTGGCCAGCCCGCCATCCAAAATAAATGTGTTTTGGTAAGCTAAAAAAGGTTCAATCGGGTTGTTGATACGGTTTGTCATGATGTTCTGAATTTTCCGATGATGATAATTTGCCAGCTTAAACTGGAATTTTATCACTTATAGGCGTTTGTATGCCTGGATAAACTATGGTTTATAGCGTGTATGGTTGCTGCTGCTCTGGGAAACCTATGGTCAGGGTCAAAAATTGCCGTTTACGTTGCCAGTCTGTGTTACCATATTTAAAAATGGGTTTTAGCTTCTATTTTAGCTTCTATGGAGGATTAGCATGAATGTGTTGCGCAAGTTTTTAATAATGGCTTTGGTTTTGTTTTTGGCTGCTTGTGGTTCAGGTGGCGACGCTGAACAAGAAGAGTACACGCTTGATGAAGCCACGGGCTTGCCTTTAAATCCGCAAACGATCCCTGATGGCGATTTTGTCATCGAAGGAACTATTTCCAGCATGAACCTGACGCCGCAATCATCTCCGGAATTTGTTCTCTCGACTCCCTCTGGCCGAACCTATCGGGTTCGTGCCCAGCCCCTACCGGAGATTCTGTATGATGACGGCGAGATTGTGGGAGTTTCCCGTTTTGCCCAGGGAATGCAGGTTCGGGCTGTCATCAGTCAGATAGCAGGCGGTACAGAGACGGGCAATACGAGACAGTTTGTAACAGAAGATCTGGTAGTTATTCGCTAAAGCAACTCTTAGCCCATAGGAACCACCCACGACGGCCGTTTCGGAAACAAAATGTTGAATAAAACGGCCGTTTCCGCATCTCTGGAATAACAATCAGCCTGTACTGCGTTGAGCGCGTCCAGCGTGGCATGGCCAAAGATGAGGTGCAAAAAGGTGGTGCCGGGCAGATGAATATCACCATCATCCACCACTTTGGCCTGGTAGGTGCCAACCTCTTTAAGCTTACCCTTCTCAAAGACCAGGGTGAGCTGCTGTTGGTATAGATTGACCCGGCTGGTGCCGCTGTGCCCGGCCAGAACAGATTCGGCCAGCCGTTTTTCCAATGCGGGGGCGATGTGGCGCAGAAAAGCGGGCAAGTCTGGCACGCGGATGTACCAGGCGTACGGCCGTCGCTGTTCTTCCAACTGGGAGCCTAATGCTTCATAAATGGGATGACCCTGGCCCAACCCAAAATAGAGGCCGCGCAGCCGTTTTTCTTCTTGCTCAAGCAGCACATCGGCCAGCTTTTTGCAGTGGCGGCTGAGGAACAGCCCCACCGCTCGCCAGGAGTTGCCCGGCAGCACGCCCAGTTCGCGAATGGTGTAGCTTTTGCCAAACTGTCTGTACTCTACGTAGGCGATGGGTTGGGGGGTGGCAACGGCCGTTTCCACCACAAAAAAGCTGCGAGCATACATCGATTTAGGATGGGGAATCGTCAGCTCGTACCGCCAGGTGGCTTCATCCCGCAGGCGGCTCACCAGGCTGCCCCGGTTGTGCGCCTGGTACAGCGTTTGCAAAATGGGCCAATCTGCCTCAACAGCCGGGCGAATTTGGTACGCTTCTTCTTCTACCGCTTTGTTATTGCCGGGGCGATCCCACAAAAAGTCCCGTCCGCCGCCCAAATCTAGCGCCATGCCGTAACCAAACTGGCGGTAATACCAGGGAATCCCGGTGATCGCCTGCACCAGCTCGCCCCGTGCAGCGCTTTTGGCGTGAACGGCTTCAAACTGCGCCCGTACCAGCCCGCGCCGCCGGTAATCGGAGTCGGTGCCTACCAACTCTGGTCGCCCCACGCCAAACGGAATCTCGTCGTACAGCCACGTTTGCGAGATCAGGTTCAGGCTGGAAACAATTTTGCCGCCTGCGTTTTCATCCACCACCAGCGTGAAGTCGCTGGCCTTGGTAGTGGGATGATCGCCACGCATCAAATCTTCGGTCCAGAGAGCCAGCCACGTTTCTGGCTTTTCAGGGTCATCACTATGAATGCGCACGTTAAATGTGCCTAATGCGTCTGCGTCGGCTGGCGTGCCCCAGCGTAAAACAAGGCCATCCCCCAGTTGTTTCGGTAAATCAAACTGCTCTGTCATCGTTCCATCCCATCATCATTGAGTCTGCCGAAAAATGTCAAGTGTCCCCAATTAATTTTCATAAGCGACAATATTGTAAGGGCATCTCTCATCTTTGCGTAATTTATCCGGCTGATTTGTAAGATATGTATTGGAAACGCCATCCAAACATTGACGAAACCTGTGCTAATATGCCACAATCTTAGCTAATTGCTGCACAACCATTTAGCTGTACAAATAATCAGGATATGATGATGCTAACAATTCCACTTTTTTCTTTTTGGTTCATGGTATTTACCGGCACGGCCGGATTTTTGTTCATGGTAGGGTTAAAGAAACGGAGGCAAATGAAAACGGCCGTTGCCCCTGCCTACATTCAACAATAAAAACGAGGTAGAACAATGTTTTTTGATCCGCTTTTCTTGCTTTTTGCTCTGCCAGGGCTTTTACTGGGCATGTATGCCCAGGCTCGCGTGAAGCGTAATTTTAACAAATACGCCAAGGTGCGCACGGCACGCAATGTGACGGGAGCGCAGGTGGCGCGTCAGCTTTTGGATGCGCAAGGCTTGCATGATGTCGCTGTGGAAGAGACGCAAGGTTTTTTGAGCGATCATTACGATCCGCGTAGTAAAGTGCTGCGGCTTAGCCCAGATGTATACCGGACGCCCAGCATTGCCGCTGCTGGTGTAGCGGCTCACGAGATGGGGCACGCATTGCAAGATGCCGGTGGTTACTTTCCATTGCAAATCCGCAGCGCCCTGGTGCCAGCAGCCCAGTTTGGTAGCTCACTTGCGCCCTGGCTTTTTATTGGCGGCCTGCTGCTCAACTTTACCACTCTGGCCTGGGTTGGGGTGATTATGTTTGCGGCGGCGGTGCTGTTTACACTGGTGACGCTGCCGGTGGAGTTCGACGCCAGTGCTAGAGCCAAACGGCTGCTGGTAAGTAACAGCATCTTAATTGGTGATGAGATTGATGGCGTGAACAAAGTTTTAGGCGCAGCCGCGTGGACTTATGTGGCAGCGGCCGTTTCCGCCATTGGCACTTTGATTTATTACGTTTTGCTCCTCTCCGGTGGCCGCCGCAACTAATTTGGCAGCCAGCTGCACCAAATAAATAGCAAAGAAAAACGGGATGGTTTTTGACCATCCCGTTTTTCTTCTGGCTAGAGAACTTGCAACTCAGAACCCCCAAACCCCTTATTACCCCAGCGCCACGGCTGACGCGACTTAAATAAGCTTTTGTTAGCGGGGGCGATTCATGGCAACGCCAATCATCATCCCGGCAATAATCATCATGAGCGCTACAATTATGATAATGGAAAGGTCCAAATAGACAGTCATGTCTTTACCTCCCGGTTGAAATTCTTTGTTTTGTCTTGCTTGTTACCAGTGTAATGGGTCTTTCTTTTATTTTCCTGACATCAATCTAACATCGGCCGCACGGTTTGTGATAACGATGACAAACTTAACGCAGCTTGTCGTTGAAGATGAGGTAGAAGATGAGAAAGAAGGGAGAGATAAGCCCCAGGATAAAGGCGGCCAGCAGCAAGCCAAACAGCGCACTATATGATAATGTTAACATGTTGAGCCTCTCCTTTTTGTACCAATACAATTAACCGTTCCAATACGCAGTAGACACAACCTTGCCAACGTGGCGGCTGTCTGGCTTTGCTGGCAAGCCTGCCTTTATCCTACCGTATTGTAGATTTTGTTGCTGACAGGAAACGAACGGGAGGCTAACAGTGAACTGACAAATGGGGGGGATTTGGAAGGTGGAGAGTAGAGACTGGAGATTGGAGATTGATCAATTTCTAATCTCTAGCTCCAATCTCTTCTTTGGGGTTGAACGGCCGTTACGCCTCAAGCATATATCCCTGGTTGTGGACATTGTGCAGAAAGCGAGGATTTTTGGAGTCCGGCTCGATCTTTTTGCGCAGGCGGGCGATGGCGGCGATGAGGGCTTCATCGGAAACGCCACCCTGGGCGCTGGGCCAGCCAGCGGCAATGAGGGTATCTTTTTCCACCACTTCCCCTTCTTGCTCGTGCAGCTGCTGGAAGAGGCGGTATTCTAGCTGGGTAAGGCGCGGGGCGGGGTTGCCCAGCACCCAGATTTGCCGGGAGGGTTCATCGAAGAACAGTGGCTGATCCCATACGGCTTCCTGTTCGGCTACAAAGAGGGCGAAGATGGGGGAGAAGATGACGGCCGTATCCCCCTCACGCATCACCCCTTTAATTTGCAGTTGGTTTACCACAGCGGTATCCATCGCGGAGTCAAACGATTGGGCTTTGGCCATCAAAGTCCGCTGCTCATGCAGGCTCAAGCTGCGCCACAGCTTTTCGCACTCCATTTCTACCCCCGAAATTTGCAGTAGCCTGGTGGCGGCTTCTTTCTGGTAAAGCTGACTCCTCAGCTGCTGCTCAATGGTCCCCAGCAGCGCGGCACGCAGCAGCCCTGCATGGCCGCTTGCCAGCTCATACAGGCACTCCTTTAGTTCATCTGTGAGCGGAAATTTGTTCCGCCTGGCAACCCGTTCCAGCACCGACATGGCATCATTTTTGGTGTACGGCTTCAGCCCCATGATGTTGGAGGCCAGCAGCTCGTAAAACTCTTCCCGCGCCTTGTCCATATGGATAAGGTTGGGCAGCATGTCGCGGGTGAAAACCAGATAGGAGATACGGTATTTGTATGCTTCGCGCAGGCCGCGCAGATTGGCAAAGAAACGTTCTTCCGCTTCCTGGTAGACATCGTCAAACTGGTCGAACAGAAAGACAAGGCGGCGGCTGGATTGGGCCAGCAGCACGCGCAAGGCCAGCTTGAAGTAGCGCTGCACTTTGAGGGTATCTTCTTTGGCGTCTAGCAGCATTTCATGGTATTGGCTGATTTGCTCTATATCTTTATGGGTTAATCCCAGGCGGTCGGCGTCCCCTTCCAGCAGTTCCAGCTGTTCCAGGATGAGGCTGTAAATACTGCGGTTGGTGTAGTCTGGAAGGTAATGAAAATTGGCTCGCACAATAATGGTGTTGACGTCTAGCTCGCCCAAAAAGTGGGCCTGGGTATACGGGTCGCGGATATGGTTGAACAGGTTAGATTTGCCTACGCCGCTGATACCGATAATGGAGGCGGATTCACCAGCCTGCATCCATTTGAACAGTTTTTCTGTTTCACTTTGGCGGAAACCGGGTCGTTGGGTGGTAGGGGTCATTGATGATTACTCCTTGACGATTAATCTTGTGGCAAACCGGGGATTGTCTGGCCTTCGTAGTTGGTGAGGGTGAAGAGCACTTTGAGCAGCTGCCCTGGCGAGTCTGGCAGCACGCGGAAGTCCAGATTGCGGTAGACATCTTGTTCTTCTTCGGAAATATCGCCGCCGGCTAGCCAGACAAGACCGTTGGCGCTGGCGGGCTGGCAATATTGGTAGGCGGCCATGAGCTCATCTTCGGAGGGGCAGAGCATGAGCAAGAAGGTGCCGTTTTGAACGGCCGTTGCCAGCTGCTGCCAAAGTTGAGTTACCCGACTAATCGTCTTTTGTTCGCGGTGATCATACTCGGTAATGGGCAGGCGATCGGCGTCGGCACCTTTCACGTTGATAGAGCCAAAAAGCTTGTGGATGTGTATGGTTTCCTGATTACAGTCGGTGCCGCTGGCTTCCAGCTGAATGGCGATGGGGTCCCCTTTTTCCTGGTAGGCTTGCTCCAGATAAGTGTGCTGGTTGGTGGTGTAAACTGTGTGCCAGGGTAGTTTGGCGGCGGCACGGTAGAGAGACGGCCGTTTCCCCGGCGAGAAATATTCCAGATGTTTTTGGATCAACTGTTCGCGGCTGCCCGTTCGGTTGATGTAAAAGGCAAACAGCTTGGTGGGCTTGTCGGTAACGGCAGCGGAAATATCCACTTCTTTCATCAGCTGCTGTGCCAGCAGATGGTTGTTGGGCCAGTCGGCATTGCGGGGAACGGCCGAACCAATAAACAAGATGACATTCTTTTTGGCTACATTTTCCGCTAAAAAGCGCTGCTGTGCCGTGGCGGTCATCAGGGCTGGGGCAAAAAAGCTGCTGTCTTCGGCAAAGGTGGCCTGGCTTACCGGCACTGGTTCCCGGTACATATCGACGACGCGGTTGGTAGACGGCCGTCCCGCCAGCATGTCCAGCTCCTCACACAACATCACCGCAGAATGCAGCGCTTGCAGCTTGCGATTCTCCGAAATGTGGCGCAGTCGTACCACGTTGAGCGTGCCCATTAGCTGGCTGAGCAGATACTCCTTCCGGGCGTCATGATATTTGGTGTTGAAGCTGCTGGCGTATTTATGGGCCATCTGCCGCAGGACAAAAATAACCTCAGCCGCTTTGCGGGCATCTCTAGAGAATGAGGGGGACAAAATAGGCGGTTGGCTGTGCCGGTCGGCTTCCAGCAGCGCCTCTTCCAGGTGCAAAAAGTCGGTCAGGCTCAGTAAAGACATAAGCCGATACTTCACGTCTGTCTCCAGAATGACAAAGTCGCGCAAAATATGGCTTTTGTAGGTGCGGTAAAAATCAATAAGCCAACATTTGCCAGCTTCATCTACCATGATGTTGCGTCCGGTAAGATCGCCGTGGGTAATGCATTTGTTTACCTGAATGACACATTCTTGCTTGTGCGCTTCCAACCAGGCAACGGGATTGAGCACCTTCTCTTTGCCGGGCGTGAGCTGAATATATTTGGCGTCTGGGTCTAATTCTGGCAGGACGACTTGAATACGGCCGATTAACTTTTTGCTGTCCAGCTGAAATGCTTCGTAATATAGCGAGGGCAAATCTGCCAGCGTGCGGTCTGGACTGTCGAACCAGTAATGGTATGTCTGATTGAACAGCTCGTGCAGGCTGGCCACAATCTGGCTTGCCTCGCTGCGATGATAAAATTCATCGAACTCTTTTAGCGCGACGCCCTGGCTTTCGGCAAAGGTGTAGAGCAGGGTGCCCAGGTGGCGCGAGTAATGTACGTCGGCCTGGGTTACGCTGTTGGCGGTGAGAAAATGTTTAACATTGGCTTCGTAATGGCGGCGTTCGGTTTCTACTTTGTCTTTTCGGCCGACTTTAGCCACGTAAGAGCGCCCCAGTCCGCCGTTCCAGGTGGGCTGCACCCGCACCACGGCGGCACCCGTCAGACCTGCTTTAAGCTTGCTCACGTACAGGCTGCGGGCGTCTACAAACAGCTTGCCAAATAGATCGCGTACCTGCGGGGCGAGGAGTTTGGTAGACGGCCGTTCTGCCATCGACCAGTTCACATCTTCCGCCACATCTTCCAGCACCGTCAGCGAATCACTGACATACTCCAGATTAAAATTGATGCTAACTTTTTCTTTTTGTAATTCTTTAACAATATTAACCAGCTTTCTTAAATAGCCCGCTTCCTTGATGACTAACCGATCTGCCTTTAAGTCCCATGCTTTTAAAGCATATTGATGATGGGCTGTAATCACAATTGTGGGCATGACGTTCCGCAATTGCAGACGCTCAATATCTTCCAGCAGCTGTAATCCTTCCGTGTTTTCAGGGTCTTCATCCACCAGCCGAATATCAATAATTGCCAGATGGAAATGGTCTGTTTCCAAGGCTGACCTGGCTTCGACAAATGAAGTTGCCAGGCGCACAATAAACTTTTCTTCCTTCAGCCAGCGAATGATGGGATCGTAACTGTTCTCATCATCCTCCACGAGCAAAATGCGTAATTGATGATAGGTTTGATCAAGCATCAACCAATCCCTCCTGTGCGGTAGGCTCCGTGCTGGTTTGCAGCGGCAAGCTGAGCGTAAAAATACAACCTGCGCCATCACTTTTTAGTTTAAGCGATCCATTATGAACTTGTGCAATGAGCTGGCAATGAAACAGCCCAACGCCATGCATTTTGTGCAGGGTGTTATCTTTTGTAGATGTGCCAAACTTGAATACTTCTGTTTGCAGCTCTTTGGCGATACCGTTGCCATTATCTTGTACGTATAGATGCATATAAGATTCATCCGCCTCGGCCGAAATTGTCACGAGGCCGTCTCTGTTGCCAGGGATGGCGGTGAAGGCATTTACAAACAGGTTTTTTAGCAGGAGTTCTATCCAGAGGCTGTCGGCCTTTACTTTGGGCATTTCCGGGGCGATCTCTTTCTGAATGGTGACATGAGGCGGTTTTTGCGGCTTGCTTAAATCGATGGCGTTTTGGACGAGCGTGGCCACATCGTTCAATTCGGGTTGATACCCGCCGGCAAAGAGGAAATCTTTTAAACGGCCGCTTATCTTATCCGTCACCTTGGCGCTTTTTTGTAGATTGGCCAGTGGTGCAGAAATATCGCGGTTGTTTTGATGTTTGTAAACAATTTCGTCTACTAAATCGGGGAAAGTGGCCACGGCGTTGTTGATGTCATGAATCAGGCCGGTGGCCATCATGGCGGTTTGCCTGGTTAGCTCGACGGCCCGCGCGTGCTGGAACTGTTTGGCGTTTTTGAGCGCCAGGGCTGTATGTTTGGTTAACGTCACCAATATTTCCTGGTCATCAATGGTGAAAGCTGCTTTTTGGTCGCTTTCTACCACCAGAATAAAGCTCACCAGATCATCAACAATGATAGGCACCGCAATTTCTGACTGGGTTGTAGGCACAGCGCGAATATAATCGATATCCTGGCTGACATCGAGCACGTTGCTTGGCTCGCCGGTTGCCAGAACCCGCCCGGCGATGCCGCGCCGCTTGTCCAGCCGGGTGCGGAACGTCTCCTGTTCCAGCAAGGGGACATCGACCCGGTAGAATGGCTGCGTGTTGGCGGTGATGGCAACCTCATTTTTGTCTGGCAGATATTCCACGATGCAGGCGTTATTGGCTTTGGGGAATGCGGCCAGGATTTCCTGGATCAGATTGCGGAAGATGAGATCAACCTCAACGCTGGCGCTGATGATGGGGGTGATGTGGGAGACTGTGGCCAGCCGCTGCTGACGCTGTTCGGCTTCGGTTTGCAGGCGGGCGCGTAAGATAGCCAGGGCGGCCAGTTGGGCAAACAGTGCCAGCGTGCCCCGGTCGGCTTCGCCGAACTGGTTTTGGAATTTATAGCCAAAAAACATGCAGCCAACGCGGTTTTGACCAACCTCCAGAGGGAATACGGCCGTTGACTGATATTGATTTGCCTGAGGAAAAGCGTAGCGCAGGGCTGGCAGGCGGGCCAAATTGGTGAAAAATCGGCTTTTGGGCATTTGCCAGGCCACCTCTACCATGCGGGCTGGTTTGTTGGCGAGTGGGGTAGAAACGGCCGTTTGCTGGCTGCTGGAAACCGAGGTCACAATATATTCATCCGTTTGTGGACTCTGATGGTACACCGCGATGGCATCTACCGCCTGCATGGCGTTTAATGCCTGGGTGATGATTGCGGCCAATAATTGTTCCAGATTGGCTTCATCGGCCAGCCGCTGCGACAGGTTGCGCAGCTCTTGCAGCGCCCGGTGCCGGTCTACTTGTTCCAGATTCATGGCCAGACGTCCGGCCAATTTTTCCAAATAATGTTTATGCTCTTTGGTCAAACCGTGCCGCTCGGCGCTTTCCAGATATAAAACGGCGAGGGTGTTGCCCGTTACCCGCACCGGAACGGCTAGACCGCAGCGGGATTCCGGGAAAAAGCGGGCGCTAAAATTGCCTGTTTCTGGCCGCCCGGCATTGGTAATAATTTGGCTTTTGGCCTGAACATACGCTTTTTCAATGAGACCGCCCGGCAGCGCATCAATATGACGGGGATGCATCTTGCCTGTCGATAGCAGCTGGTAGACGCTCCAGGCCCCTCTTGGCTCATCGCGGATGAGAAAGACACGGGGGGCGTTGGTATATTCCTGAGCGCGGCGCAGCGCCAGCAGGATGCTGTTTTCGATCACCTCATCGGAGCGGAAGTAAGCGGCGCTAAAGACCTGGTCTAGCCCTTTGAGCTCCAGATTGCGTCGGGAGAGATTGTGTTGAATTTGCTGGTAGCTGCGTGCGCCGGGCAGGGCAATGGCCACGAAGTTGGCAAACACCTCTAGCACGGTTTTTTGCTCGGCGGTAAGCTGGTGCGGGTGCAGCCAGTTCAGGTAGAGCAGCCCGGTGGGCGCGGCGGCCGAGCCAAGCCGAATGCTAATGAAGGCGCGGATGCCCTCGCGGGAGAGGAAGGTGCTGGTGTCTAGACAAAGGCGTAGTTTGGGGGCAACGGCCGTTTGCACATCTGGCACCGAAACATGGCCTTGCTGCAAGATCATGGCTGCCATGCCCTGGGCAGGGCGGGGTTTGTCTGTGGGTGCAACCAGGGTACGGGTGCCAACGGCCGTTACATCCCTGGGTTCGTACCGGTGCAGGGCATCCTCGGTGATGGGTTGGAAAGGGTAGACCACGACGCTGTCTGCCTGAAACAACTCTTTGGCCGATGTCACAACCGTTTCCAGCAGCTCGCCTACGGATTGCGTTACCTGGTTGTTCAGCGTCTCTTCGATTTCCAGCAGCTGCAACCAGCTGTTGGTGCGCTGTCGTTCCACGACCAGTGCCCGGGCGTTTTCCAGCACCAGCGCTACCTGATTCACAAACGTTTGCAGCAGTTCAAACTGCTCCTGCGTGATGGCCGCCTGGGGGGAAAATTTATTGTCTATATAAAGAATGCCAAAGGTTTGTTCGCCGGTGGTTAGCGGTACCAGGGCAAACTCATCGGCAGCGCCTATGGCGTTTGCAAAGCCAGGGGGCAGCCCTTGCCGGGGCAGTTGGCTGCTGCTAAACAACGCTTCTTTAGTTTTAAGCTGGTGCAGCAGCAGGTCGGGCACGGGGGGATTCAGCGGCAAATTCAGCCGGTTTAAGATGGTTTGCAGGGGGGAGTTGGCGGGGTGAACAACGGCCGTTTCTGTCAGGGCTGTTTCGGGCACGTGCTGCAGCCAAAGCTGCCGCTCCAGCTCTGCATTTTGCTGCGTTAGCTGGCCAATGGCAAAAGGGACCGTCAGGCATTGTTCGTTCTCATTCAGTAGAAAAAGCACGGCCCGGTTCAGGTCCAGGCCATAGGGTGAGGTGATGCCGGTGAGCGCCAGCTGCAAAATGCGGGCTTCGGGCCATTCGCGATGGTGCAGCATTTGGGTCAGCATCCCGTTCAGCCGGTTCAGCCTGGTGACACGTTCCTCGGCTGCATAGAGCATATCGGCATATTGGGCACGCTCTTCAATGACCTGGGCCGCCTGTTGTAAAAAGGCTACCAGCTGCATCACTTCATCCCGTCGCTGGTAGGGGGAATACCGCGAAACCAGCTTGCCCAACGAGACCAAACCGACCGGTTTCCCCGGCTTCAGCTCGCTGCGCAGCGGAATCAAGAGGCGAATCTCATTTTTAACTGGGGCAATGGTGTAATCTGTGCCGTTGAGGGCCTGCATTTCCGAGCCGTGTGGGTTTTCCAGCTGAATTTGCTCGCCGAGATTATTGGGGGTGGGGAAGAAGGGGGTGAGTTTGCCTTCTTGCCAGGCGTAAAGGTGCAGATCGCTTTCCGGGAAGGCGGCGATCAAGCCTTTGGCCAGATTGTTGAAGGCGCCTGGGGCGTTTTCGCTGGCGTGCATGGCGTTGAGAACGGCCGTAAATAAAGCAGGTTTTATATGGGTTTGTCCTTCATTCAGCGCCTTGCCTAAATATTCAAAGGCGTGCCGCCAACGGCCGTTTACCGCATAAAAACCACCCACCCGCGCCGAATTTAAATGCTTTTGCAGCAGCTGACCCCAAATATCATTCTTGAGTTGGTAACGGTCGCCTTCGCGCTGAAAAATACCGCACAGGTCCAGCACATTGGGGAAGTTTTCACCAGACATCGGTATCTGATTAACGGGTATCGAGCCACGCTCCAACATCAACAAGGTGCAGTGCAGCAGATTGGTGTCCCCTTCTACCTGGCGCAAAATGTCTTCTACTTTGGCGTTGAGCGGATTGTTCAGGAAGGTGTCGATAGCTTCAGATATCCTGGGGGCGGTTAGCTCGTTCTGGCCGCGTCGATCCATCTGCTTCAAACAAGTGCCCAGAATACGCTCGATAAGCAGCAGATCGCCGCCTGTCTGCTTGAACAGGGTTTCCAGGCTGTGGGGCGCGGCTTTCACATCGGCATGATGGCAGGCAGCCAGGCCAAACGCCTGCTGCTCCTGAGCATCCAAGTCATGAATCCACACCAGTTCAGATACGGACAAAAAGCGCGTGAGGGGAATGCTGTCGTTTTGTTGCAGGTCCAGCGCACCCCCGATGACGGCCTGAAATTGGGGACCGCTGTGTTGGGTAACGGCCGTATACAAATCGGCCAATGAATTGAGCAAGGAAAGCACTACATTGGGTGGCGCGGCGTTCAAATTATCAATAAACAGCACCAGCGGCCTATCCAGCCGCCGCACCATCATTTCGATTGCTTCGCGGAACTCACGCGCCGTTTGCATCAATTCTAGATGAAGCGGCGTATCCATCGGGAATAGTTCTCGCTGTAACCAGCTGTACAGTCCGCCAAACAACTCTGCTTCGCTCAGCAGCAGCAAATCGGTAGAGAGCTTCACCATGAAGCTGGCTTCCCGCAAATGGGGCAGATCCCGCATATTGACATAATGAACAGAATGCGTGCCATGTTCCTGAAGCATTTGGGCAGCTGCCAGCATTAAAGCGCTTTTAGAACGGAAGCGCGGCCCTAAAACACGCGCACAGCGCCCGGCCCGCACAGCCTGAAAAATCGCCTGTAAACAATCGTTTTTGTAGACGGGCGCTTGTAAACCTTTATGGTTTGAGTAGGTTATGTTCATAATTTCTGAGCCCCCCTACACAGCCGCAGGCAATGGGTCAATGTCAAGGACAACCGAATAGGTTTTGTCGTTGTGCAATACTTAAATGGACCAAGGATGAAATGTTGCAGCGGATGAAGGTTCGTTCTCCAGCCAGGATTACAACCATCTTGCTGTAAGTTTATTTTAGGGACAAGTCAGAGGCTTAACCTGACAAAAATGTGATAGAAAAATGGTTGCCAGCTAACAGAAATAACAAATGTCGCACTTTCGGGTTTCATGAGATTGGCCAGGTGAACCGAAGCGGTTAGATAAGTTTTGTCAGTCAATCAGCTCCATCCTTTAAAGTGCGGCAGATTCGCGAATAATGCGGATGCCTTCCAGGGCGGTAATTTGCTGGCTGCTGCGGCTGTCCAGAATGGCCATATCCACGTACAAATCGATCAGAATGTTGAGCAGTTGCAGGAGGTGGTGTCTGGAGCGGCTTTGTTGGGCAACGGCCGTATCCGAGTAGCGCTGCAACAGTTCCAGACTGCGGTGCAGGGCATTGATGCGCAGCCGAATGCGGGCGTTGGCCCGGCTGTTGCTTAGCTCGTTTAGCAATTTTTGGGCAGAACTGATGGCATTGTTGATGTGGCGAACCAATTCCCGATGGGAGTGAAACTCAGATTGCAGGCTTTGCCGCACCGTCACCAACTGGTCCCGGGCGCGACCTAAATCGCGCATTAATTCATGCATTAGCCGAATGATGGTTGGGGAGAATGGCAAACCATCCATAGAGGCCAGCAGTTGATTACCCAAGCTGATAATCTCTTCCAAAATGGGGCCGCGCTCAAAAGCCAGATTGGGATTATCCACATACGTTTTGGCGGTGATGAGGGCTTGCTCCATGTCGGTGGCAAAGCCTTCGGCGTTGCGATCTTGTACCAGGCTGAAGAAACGGCCGATTTCTGCCACACTGTCCTGGCTAAACGGCAGCCGTCGATCCAGGTCGAGCAAGGAATAGGCCCTGTCTTTGGCCCGCTTCAGAATGATTTGGCGCAGGCGCTTGGCAGCCGGGAGATTTCCATCCAGCTGTGGCAGGATGAGCCGGTCGTTGAGCAGCTTTTGCTCAATTTGCCATTGCAGCGCCTGAACCAGGGCAACATCGTCGGCCAACATTGGGGAGGGTGCCAGATCGAACCGGCCATCTTTAAAGAACCAGTAGCCGAGGGCGTCGTCATTTGGCTCGGTGGCGGTGCCATTGAGTGGTGTGCTGGTTTTTTCCTGAGCGGTGGGCAGGCGAAAGCGCCAGGGGCCGGGATCCCGTTCGGTGAGCCAGTTACAAAAGGCCTGGGCGTCAGACGGCCGTACGCCAGCCACCGGCATTTGCCCTGACCCGCTGCTAAACTGCATCTCCGTCCAATGATCGGGCTGTCGGTAGCTGCCTTTGGCCCGCATTTCATCTAGAAACAGCTGGTATTCTGCCTGGGTAACCAATGAACTGTCGGCGTAGGTGCTTTCATCCAGCCGTACCATGTTGCGCAGGCGCAGTTGCAGCAGCACTTCGGCCCCAATGCGACGGATTTCCGGATTGTCGTCTTCGATGCTGCGCACCAGCTCGGCCGGGATTTTGCGGAAATCATCTTCCACTTCCAGCGCTTCATCTAGGCATTCTACGGCCAGGGTGAGGGCGGGGATGGAGGCAGTTTCGCGCATGACGCAGGCGCGGATGATGTTGGTGGCGTTGGCCTGAGCGGCGTAGAGTCGGATGGTTTCGTGCCACCATGATTCCTCAACGTGGTCCAGCAGCACTTTTTCCAGCTGTTGGTCTTTGAAGTGAACGGCCGTTAAATATTCCTGAAACGTCAGGTGAGCAAAGCTGTAGACGCCAATGGTATGTTCGATGAGCAGGCCGCTGGTCTGGACAATCATCTCCAGAAAATCGCGGCTGGCGGTTTGCGGGTGTACCCGCTTCAGGGCCGGGTCGATGATGTCGGCGGCGTCGGCCTGGGGGATGTTACGCTGGTTGCGGCGCATCATTTCGTAGGCCAGCGCTTGCAGCACTCGCTTCTTTTGAGAGGGGGTCAGTTCGTCATGGATACCGCGTGCCTGCTGCCGCTTGCCCAAAAATACCTCGCAGATTTCATGGTAGAGGGCGACGCGCTGGTCTGGCAGGCTGTTGCGGTAGCGGTGAATGGTGGCAATCATGGTGAGCAGCAGCGGGTTGATGCCCATTTCTAGCAGGGCAGGCGTCTGGTGCAGCCGGTTTAGCAGGTCCGTGGCACGCTCGGTGGCGTCGCGCCGCACGCCTGTGTCATCGCGCTGCTGGGTTTTGATTTCGTTGGCCAGGTACCAGTTTTCCACAAACTGGCGTACCTGTTCCAGGGTGAACGGCTTCACTTCCAGCAGCAATGTTTCTGGCAGGGGGTTGCTTTCGTAACCAAACGGCCGTGAGGTGATGATGAACTGGTTGTTGGGCTGCTGCTGAATCTGGCGCTGCGTCCAGGCAGCCACCCGCTGGCGCAGTTCCAGGTTGGCTACTTCGTCCAGGCCGTCTAACATGATGAGGCAACGGCCGTTGGCCAGCTCCGCCGCAAGCCAATCCAGCGACGCGGTTACCTTACGGCCGGTTAACATCTTTTGCACCGCTTGCTTCAGGCTGTAGTGTGGGTTTTGCTGAATCTGGTTGGCCAGGTCTCGCAAATACAAAAAGATGGGCGTTTTGGCCAGGCGTGGGGCGTCCTGGCTGGGGGCGGCCAGCGTCAGGGTGATATGTTTGAGCAGGGTAGTTTTGCCTGTGCCGGGCGCGCCGAGCAGCACCAGGTTTTGAGGGTGGTTGCGCTGGCGCAGCAAAAAGCGCCAGATGGAATGTCTTTCCTCTTGCGCGGTTTTGCGCAGGGTGGGGATGGGGTTGGCAGATGCTTTTTGACTGGCCAGTGCCAAGCCCACATCGACAAACACCTGAGCCAGATCCAGGGTGGCTTCGCCGGGGGCGGCTACACCTTTCACGTCGAAGTTGCGATGCTGAAAGATAAGGTCTTTCAGGTATTCGGCGCGGTCGGGCGAAATAGGCTCTCCGTTTTTAACTTCGGGAAAGCCAAATAGATCGCGAATGACTTTGGTGGGAGACCATGAGCTGAAAGGGCGTTTGTTTTGTGCCATGATGGTACTACTATCTTTGGCGCCCAGGCGACTGGAAAACGCATGGGCAGGCAGTTATCTTTTTGGGAACAAGACCCCGTGATTTTGAGCAGGCGACCGGGGTATGGGACCCGCTTGGTTATGGGACAACATTCGGAACAGTTAAGTTTATTATGACACTAAATCATGAAATCGCAAAGGGTGTGTTTCAAATGAGTTGAACCTTAACTTGTCATTCCGACCAACGGGAGGAATCTTTCAGTTGCCAGAGCAGATTGCTTGACCGGCACCAAAGATTCCTCGCTCCGAAGACTCCGCTCGGAATGACATGGCTATATTGTTTCAATTGAAATGAAACACACCCAATCACAAATGGCAGGTTAATGGTGGGTGGTTAATGGGGAAACGGCCGTTTCCCTCGTAAAATTCGGGCTAATTTGCTGCTGGATGGGGTTAACGGCCGTTTTCCGCCATCATCCCCAACGCAAAAGCGCCCAGTACGCCAGCCTGGTTGCCCAGGGCCGGGGGCACGATGTAGCTGTCGATGTTGTCTAAAATGGCAGGCGATTGCACGTAGCCATTGAGTGTTTCCAACGTTTTTTGGCGCACCAGCGGGAACAGCTGCGGCTGATCCATCACGCCGCCGCCCAGGATGATGCGCTGGGGCGACAGGGTGCAGATGAAGGTGCGCAGCGCCTGGGCGATGTAATGTGCTTCCAGTTCCCAGGCTGGATGATCGGGTGTCAGATGCTGCCCTTTGGTCTCCCAGCGGGCTTCGATGGCGGGGCCAGCGGCCATCCCTTCGAAGCAGTCGCCGTGGTAGGGGCATTTGCCGTGGTACGGGTCTTGCTCCCAGTTGTGGGGCAGGGTGATATGGCCCATTTCTGGATGAAGCAGGCCGTGGAGGAGGCGGCCGTTTACCAGCGCACCGCCGCCAATGCCGGTGCCAATCGTGAAGTAGATGAAGGTGTCCAGCCCCTGCGCCGCGCCCCAGCGCCCTTCGCTGAGGGCTGCGCCGTTCACGTCGGTGTCGAAGCCGATGGGCAGGTTGAAGGTGCGCTGGATGGGTCCAGCCAGATCGGCGTTGGCCCAGCCGGGCTTGGGCGTGGTGGTGATGTGGCCAAAGGCGGGCGAATCGGGATGTGGGTCCAGCGGGCCAAAGGAGGCGATGCCGATGGCCGCCAAAGGGCCACGCTCGGCGATTTGCGCCTGGAAGAAGTTGATCGCTTGCTGGATGGTTTCGGCTGGTTGGGTGGTGGGGAAGCGCACTTCGGCCTGAATGTCGCCGGGGCCAGTGCCCACGGCGCAGACAAATTTGGTACCGCCCGCTTCGATTCCGCCGTAAAGTGTCATGGGTGTCCTCCTGAGTTGGGTAATTAGGTAACTGGGTAATTGAGTAATTGAGTAATTGGTTGGCAAAAATTACCAGATTACTCAATTACTTAATTACCTCACGATGCTTGCTGCAGCCAGACGGCCTGGTATGGTTCCAGGGTGAGATCGTGCCACATGTTGATGGGCTGCTCGGTGAGGCGGTTGTGCAGCAGGCCGTGGAAACCGAGCTGCTGCAGGCGGTCGCGGGCTACGGTTTGGGGCTGCTCGGTGACGTTGGCGAGGATGAGCAGCCGCCCGCGTGGGTTGTCGCGCAGCAGGCCGAGAACGTAGTCGTTGTGGGTCCAGATAGGGGTAACGGCCGTTTCCGCATGAAGCACCGCTGTTCGTTTCCGCACCTCGATTAGTTGACATAAACCCAAGTAAATGCGCCCTGTGATCGTTTGTGGGTCGTGCCGTTCGGCCGCTTTGGCCCAATCCATAAACGGCCGATGAATCCAGCGGCTGTCGTTGGCCAGGTCGGGGTCATCCAGGTAGCTGTGGTCGTTGAGCTGGCCAATCTCGTCGCCCATGTAGAGCAGCGGGATGCCGCCGTAGGCAAAGATGAGGTTGTGCAGCAGCAGGATGCGGCGGATGGCCATTTCTACTTCAGACCAGGTGGCGTTGGTAACGGCCGTTTCCAGTCCCGCCAGCGATGCCAACGAGCCATTCACCCGCCGGTCGTTGTTTTTGGGATTAAATTGGAAGGTGGTGCCTGCGGCAAAGGTGCCCGGAGAGCGCCCGGTGTAAAAATCGCTCAGGAAGGCGCGATGGGCGTAGCCATCCAGCCCCACCTGTGCCGCATCCTCCTCGGTGATGGCCCAGCCGATGTCGTCGTGGCAGCGCATGTAGGTGACCCAGCTAGTGCCAGACGGGATGGGCAGCATATTTTGCAGCGCTTTGGTGGCCAGCACCGCTTTACGCTCCGCCAGGCAGCTCCATAGGACCACCATCAGCACGTTGTGATAGGCGATGTGGCACTCCTTGTTGGCCGCCACGCCGCGCCCCAGGTAGGGAATGAGCTGCGGCGGCGAGACGATCGCCTCGGCCTTGAGCAGCAGGCCGGGGGCGGCCAGGCGGCTGAGGGCGCGAAACGCTTGCAGCAGCAGGTGGGCTTCCGGCTGATTTTCGCAGTCGGTGCCCAGCCGCTTCCACATGAAGGCGACGGCATCCAGCCGCAAAATTTCTACCCCCTGGTTGGCCAGGTAAAGCATAATTTCCAGCATTTCGGTAAAGACGGCCGGATTTTGGTAGTTCAAATCCCACTGGTATTCGTTGAAGGTGGTCCAGACCCAGCGGTCCATCTCGTCATAGTGGGTAAAGTTGCCCGCCTTGAAGTCTGGGAAGACTTCGCGCAGGGTTTGCTCGTAGGCGTCGGGCTGGGTGCGGTCAGGGAACATGAGGTAATAGTTCTGGTAATCAGGGTCTCCGGCGCGGGCTTTGAGCGCCCACTCATGTTCCTTGGCGGTGTGGTTGCACACCAGGTCAATGCAGAGGCTGATGTTATTTTGGCGCAGCTGGCTGGCCAGGTTGGCTAAATCAGCCATGCTGCCCAGTTTGGGGTTCACCTGCCGGTAATCCATGACGGCGTAGCCACCGTCGTTGGCGGTGGGGCGGGGCTTGAGCAGAGGCATCAGGTGCAGGTAGGTAATGCCCAGTTCGTTGAGGTAATCGATTTTGTCGGCGACGCCATTGAGGTCGCCGGCAAAGCGGTCAGTGTAGGCGACGTAGCCAAGCATCTCTGGTTTTTGGTACCAGTCTGGTTGGAGCAGCCGCTTTTCGTCGAGCAAGTGCAGATCGTTGGGGCGTTGGGCGTAGGCGCGGCCGATGCGGGTGATGGTGTCGGCCAGCCAGGGTTCAAAGTTGTCGAGATGACCGTAGAGGTGGTGTAACGGCCGTATCAAATCATCCCAATACACTTCCAGCCGCTGAAAAAACTGGTTTTGCCGGTATTTGTACAGCCTGGCAAAGGCGGGATCTTGGGAAACTTGTTGTTTGATCTGTTTTTGTACTGAGGTCGCGATCATGTTTTAAGAAGGTAATTGAGTAATTGGGTAATTGAGTAATTGGGTAATTGGGTAATTGGGTAATTTGGTGAGAATTCCTCAATTACTTAGTACTACAACGAGACTTTGATGAATGGGACACAGATTTTCACAGATAAACACAGATTTTGGCCTAAAAGTCGCTAAAAATCTGTGTTAATCTGTGTTCATCTGTGTCCGATTTCATCTTCTTTAGCCGAAATCTCGTTGTAGTATTAGGGTGACTGGTTAATTCAATCATTAGCTAATTGGTGGAGAAACTGAATGAAGTTATTTAGGTCTTGTTGAACGGCCGTAAAACAGTCGCGCAATGCTTCAGCCAACACTTCAACCTTATTAATTTTTAAATGAATTTTGTAGCCGTGGCGCACCACATGCCGGAATCTACGATATTCATTTAACCATTGATAGGTTTTTTCTTGAATAATTGGTGGGCGAATAGGTTGTAAATCTAATGACATCTGCTGCAAAAGAAGATGATGCCAATCATAGCCGGAAGGCATGTTTTTATCTAACGTGCGGGCGATATCTTCAAAAATACGTTCAGAGCCCATATAAAAACCGTGCAAATTGAGAGCGATTGCTTCAAAATAAATTTGATTTTCATTTTGGGTCGCTTTTTGGTAAATATTTTCACAATGGTTAACGACTTTTTCAATGTCAGACAAATGTCTGGAAATACGTGCTGCTAGGGCAAGTGGGTTGCTACTCATAGCTCGACTCCTTCCGTTTCAATCGCTTCACGAAGTGAGTCAGAAGCATCCACAAACGATACTAGATCAACAGTGAACTCTGGCGATAAATCAAGCATTAACCCTAAGGCACGCCAATGGAGATCATCGGACAAGCCCCAAACAGCCAAATCAATATCGGAACGGATGTGGAACAGTTCACGGTTTGTGAGTGAGCCAAACACGACAACTTTCTCTGCCTGAAAATCGGAGCGCAGGCGTTCTGCCCCGTGCCGGGCTGTTTCCCAGGCACGTTCGAACCGCTCATCCAGCTTTTTACGATCAGCTTCCTGCCGCTTCTTATAGGTGGCTCGATATTCGGCCATTTTTTCGGGAGGGATGTTTAAGCTCATGTCAAAAGTGTATCACATAATTAAACAAGCCAATGGGCGGCAAACGGCCGTAGTTCCACCATCTGCCCATCTGCGGCTAATTGATAGTTGAAGGCGGGATTTGCGGCAAGCAAATCGGTGAACGTTTCGGGCAAATCGAGCTGGGCGGTTTGCGGCTGGTCGCTCAGGTTGAAGAGGCAGAGGGTAGTCTCCTGGTTGGGCAGGGTGCGGCGAAAGGCAAGAACGGCCGTGTTGCCCGTCTCTACAAAATCAAAGGTGCCATCCGCCAGCGTGAGCGTGGCCTGCCGAGTTTTGATCAGGAAGCGAGTCAGTGCCAGGTAGGAGGTTGGATCATCTTCCTGGGCAGCGACGTTGACTTTTTGGAAACCAAATACGGCGTCGCTGTTGGCGGGGAAGTAGGTTTCTTTAGCTGTAGAGAAGCCCCCGTGACGGTCACTGCTCCACTGCATGGGGGTGCGGCAGCCATGCCGGTCTGGCAGCCAGATGTTGTCGCCCATGCCAATCTCGTCCCCGTAATAAATAATCGGCGTGCCGGGCAGCGACAAAAAGAGGGCGTGCATCAAGAACCATTTCGCCTTGTCGTTGTCCAGCAGAGGAGCCAGCCGCCGCCGAATGCCCTGGTTGAGCTTCATGCGGGGGTCTGGGGCGTACTTTTTCCACATCCACTGCCGCACCGCTTCCGTCACCATTTCCAGCGTCAGCTCGTCATGGTTGCGCAAAAAGGTCATCCATTGGGCATCTTTGGGGATGTCTGGAGTGCGGGCCCAAATTGCTTCGATGGGCGTTTTGTCGCCCGCCTTGAGCGATTGGTAAAGGCGGGGCATGATGGGAAAGTGGAAGCAGACCTGGAATTCTGGCTCGGCTTCGGTGCCGAAGTAGGGCAGCAGCTCTTCGGGCCACTGGTTGGCCTCGGCAATGAGCAGGCGGCCTGGATATTCGGTATCGACCAGGCGGCGGAATTTGCGCAAGAAGGCGTGAGTTTCGGGCAGATTTTCGCAGTTACTGCCTTCGCGTTCGTACAGGTAGGGGATGGCGTCTACGCGGAAGCCGTCGATGCCGGTGTCCAGCCAGTAGCGGGCGGCGTTGAACATCTCTTCATGCACGGCGGGATTGTCGTAGTTGAGGTCTGGCTGGCTGCTGTAGAAGCGGTGCCAGAAGTATTGCCCGGCTGCGTCGTCGTAGGTCCAGTTGGAGGTTTCGGTGTCCAGGAAGATGACGCGGGCGTCGGGGTATTCGGTGCCGGTGTCGCTCCAGACGTAGTAGTCGCGGTAGGAGGAGTTTTTGTCCTGGCGGGCGGCCTGGAACCAGGGGTGCTGGTCGGAGGTGTGGTTCATTACCAGGTCGATGACGACGCGCAGGCCGCGTTGGTGGGCGGCGTCTACGAAGGCGCGGAAGTCGTCCATGGTGCCATAGTCGGAGTGAATGCCGGTGTAGTCGGCGACGTCGTAGCCATCATCTTTAAGCGGGGAGGGGTTGATGGGCAAAATCCAGATGCAGGTGGCGCCGAGGGATTTGATGTGGTCCAGCCGCTGAATGGCCCCGCGAAAGTCGCCGTTGCCGTCGCCGTTGCTGTCCTGGTAGGCGCGAAGATAGAGTTCGTAGAAGACGGCCGTTTTGTACCAGTGGGTGTTGTTCATGGGGTTAAGCTCCTTGGGGGGAGTGGGTAATTGAGAAATTGGGTAATTGGGTAATTGGGTAATTACCTAATTACCTGATTACGTTCAATCACATCCTTGTACCAATAGGCGCTGTCTTTGGGCAGGCGCTGCTGGGTTTGGTAATCCACATGGACGATGCCAAAGCGCTGGGAGTAGCCCAGAGACCACTCGAAATTGTCCATAAATGACCAGATGAAGTAACCGGCGACGGGCACGCCATTGCCGATGGCGCGGTGCACGCCTGCCGTGTAGCTGCGCAGGTAGTTGATGCGGCGGGTGTCGTGGATACGGCCGTTTTCATCTGGCCCGTCACTGTAGCTGCACCCATTTTCTGTAACGTAAATTTTTGGGGCCTGATAATCAAAATGGAGCCGGTTGAGCAGGTCGTAAAGGCCATCGGGATACACTTCCCAGTTCATCTCGGTGTAGGTGGCGTGGGGGTTGGGGGAAGCGGCCGTTTGGAACTCATCCAGCGACACCTGCCCACTCACAACCTGGCGGGTGTAGTTGTTGACGCCAATAAAATCGATGGGGACGGCAATGGTTGCCATATCGCCAGCCTGCACATAATCCAGCCCGTGGGGCAGATACCCTTTCTCTTTGTAGTAGGCGACCATATCGGCAGGATAATGCCGCCCAAAGAGCGGGTCGTTGAACCAACGGATGAAGTAGCCATCCCAAATGCGGGCGGCCTCTAGATCTTCGGGGGTGTGGTTGAGGGGGTAGGCGGGTTCGTAGTTGGGGGCGATGCCCACTTCGGCCCCTGGCGCGTTGGCCCGAATGACGGGTACGGCCAGACCGTGGGAAAGCAGTACGTGGTGAGCGGCGGCCAGCGCGGCGGGCCAATCTTGCCAGCCGGGAGCGTGCAGCCCAATTTGGTGGCTGAGCATACTGGTACACCACGGCTCGTTGTGGGTAATCCAGTTGTGAACGCGGTCGCCCAAACGACGGCTTACCACATCGGCCAGAGCCACAAAATGGTCTACGGTGGCGCGTTCGGGCCAGCCGCCAGCGTCTTGCAAGGTTTGGGGTAGTTCCCAATGGTAGAGGGTGAGGAACGGTCGTATCCCCTTCGCCAGCAGCCCATCCACCAACCGATCATAATGATCCAACCCTTTTTCATTCACCTGGGTGCCCCCATTGGGCAAAATGCGCGGCCAACTGACAGAAAAGCGGTACGCCTGAATTCCCAGCGAGGCCATGAGGTCTACATCTTCAGGCCAGCGGTGGTAATGGTCGCAGGCCACGTTGCCGCTTTCGCCGTTGCGGGTGTTGCCGGGGGTGTGGGCAAAGGTGTCCCAGTGTGAGGGGGAACGGCCGTCTTCATCCCAGGCCCCCTCAATTTGATATGCGGAAGTTGCCGTGCCCCAGATAAAGCCATCGGGGAATTGTAGTCTCGTCATAAATGCTCCGTAGAACGTGAAACGTGATGCGCAAAAGCCAGACCAGCCGGTCACGTTTTACGCATCACGCATCTTAAAAAGCCAATTGCCAGCGGGCAAAGGTTATCCTTTCACTGAACCTGCCAACAAGCCGCGCACAAAGTAACGCTGCAAGGAGAAAAATACTGTCAGTGGTAAAACCATTGATACAAACGCCCCGGCCGTCAGCAAATGCCATTCACTGCCGCGTGAGCCAACAATGGCCGCCATACGCTGCGTTACCAGCTCAAACTCAGGATTGCCACCCAGGAAGATGAGCGCCACCAGATAATCATTCCACACCCACAAGAATTGGAAGATGGCAAACGAGGCCAAAGCAGGCACCGAAAGCGGCAAAACCAGCCGGACAAAAACTGTGAAGTGGGAAGCCCCATCAATAAAAGCCGACTCCAGCGTTTCGCGGGGTAGAGTACTGATGTAGTTGTAAAGTAAATAGATGGCCAAAGCCAGGCCAAAGCCGGTATGGGCCAGCCAAATGGCCAGAAATGTACCGTTGAGCTGTAACCGTGTGTAATCACGTAATATGGGCAGCAGGGCAATTTGCAAGGGTACCACCAACAAAGCCACCACCATGATAAACATCCAGCGCCGGCCAGGAAACTTCATCCAGGCAAAGGCGTAAGCGGCAAAGGCGGCTATAAGAATAGGAATGACGGTGGAAGGAATCGCTACCGCCAGACTGTTCAAGAAGGCGCGGGTCATGTTGTCGCCGGGCACAACCGATACGGTGCCGTCCGGTCTGGTGAATTCAAAACTTTGGCCACCCAAAACCTGCCGGTAGTTGTCTAAAGAAAAGTCCCAGTCGACGGCCCAAACTCGTTCTTGCACTTCAACCCGGCCGATGCGTTTGTTGCCAATCCAGGTAATCTGCTTACCATCTGGCGTTTGCACGCCTGCCCGGAACTCCTCAAAAGTTCCAGAAGCCCCTTCTATTTGCATCACGCTGTCCGGATCAAGCCCTAGTTCTCTGGGGTCTAATACAGCAACTGGCTGCCATTCTCGATGGGGTAGTATGTTCCACCAACCTGTATTGGCAATGTCATCTCGGTGGCGAAAGGAGGAGACAAAGATGCCCATCGTGGGAACAGTCCAGATGATGATAAGCAAAAGCAGTGCACCATTTACAAAAAGTTTACTTAAACGTCGTTGTCTACTTGCGCTACCCATGTTAGAAAGCCTCCTGTTCTCTGAACTGCTTCAGGTTATAAATCATCACCGGAATAACTGCGATGAGCAGCACAATGGCAATTGCAGAACCAAAACCTGCGTTGCGGTTTGTAAACGACTGCCTGTAGAACTGGGTAGCAATGACATGCGTCCCAAACTGCCCGCCGGTCATAACCCAAACCACGTCAAATATCTTTAAGGTAAAGATAACAACGGTTGTCCAGACGGTGATGATTGTGCCTTGAATGTAGGGAATCATGATTTTGAAGAATATCTGGAACTCATTGGCTCCGTCTACCCGGCTGGCTTCCATAAGTTCATCCGGTATGCCTTTGAGCGCGGCAGAAAAGAGCACCATTGCAAAGCCGGCTTGCAGCCAAACCACAATAACAATCAGAAATAGATTGTTCCAGGGTGCAATGGCTACCCATTGGGCCCAAGCTTGGGGCGTGCCGCCGAACGAAACCAGGATTGCGTTTAATAAACCAATTTGGGGTTGTTCTACCGGCCGGAATTCATAGATGAAGTTCCAAATGATGCTGGCACCAACGAAGGAGATGGCCATTGGTAAAAAGATAAGCGATTTGGCTGTCTTTTCAAAGCTGCTGCGGTCTGCTAAAACGGCGATAATGAGACCGAAGGCAACAGAGAAGGTGCTGCCGAAAATAATCCACATCAGGTTGTTGCGGAATGCTTCCACCATTAAGCGCTCGGTGAAAACGGCCGCATAATTGGCTAAACCCACAAACCTGTCGCTGGCCAAATTTTCAAAAATAGACAAATCCTGTGCTGGACCTGTTCGGCCGAACAGGCTAATCCAGAGCGTTCTTAAGGTAGGGATTGCCAGGTACCAGGCCAGAATGGCCATCGCTGGCCCTACAAACACGAAGGGTTGGAGCCGGGCTGTCCATAGAGCTGGTAATCTTTCAACCAGGTTGTTAAAAACCCAATAGAGCCCCGCAACACCCCCTACACCCCATACAATGGCTACCAGGGTGATGACTTCTCTTGAGGCGTTGCTGTCTCGTAGAAAAAGAAACCCCTGGTACAGCACGTAGAAAGCGACTGCTGGGATAGCAACTGCCAGCAGCACACGACCTATAAAAGCCAGTATTGCGACCACTGGCGATTGAGCTGAGTCTTTTACCCCACTCGGATAGTCCATAAATTTCCTCCTCTTCTGAATATTACTGACGACGCCACGCCCAATACCCAGCCTGGGCGCACACACCGGGTTGTTAAAAAGGCGTCGACCGCACGGCCGACGCCTTATCTAATCACCTATCTAAACGAATCTTATCGTGGCCAGGAAGCGTCAATCTCTTCCAGGGCCGTATCCAGGTCGATGGACCCAGCGACGTAGCTGGAGATTTGCTCCCAGAAGGAGCCAGCGCCAACTTCGCCGGGCATCAGGTCAGAGCCGTCGAAGCGGAAGCTGGTAGCGTCGGCGACCAGCAAGGAAACGCCGTAATCCAGGTCAGAACCGTACAGGTCACGGGTGGCTGTCTGGTGAGCGGCGATAGCGCCACCCCCCTCCAACCAACCACTGACAGATTGTGGAGTGGTGAAGTACTCCATGAGGGCGCGTACTTCAGGGCGGTCGTTGAACATGGCAACCAGGTCACCAGCAACGAGGAACGGCCGTCCGTAAGCCTCATCCACTGGGGGCAGGTAGAAGAAGTCGTAATCGATGCCATATTCTGAGCCTTCGGGGAAGAAGCTGGTGATGAAGTTGGCC